>CAZBLM010000024.1:0-36674 GCA_964492675.1 uncultured Sulfurovum sp. | reverse complement strand
TACGTACTTTATCCCCTATGTCTTCACCAAGGTTTTGTGAAGACATCTTTGTCTTGATAACGATCTCATCTTCGCTTCCAAAGAAGGTGACCGTTGCACCCTCATAAGCCTTATCTGTGGCTATGACATCTCTTACATCAGAGATAGGTGCTTTACCCTCGTACTTGATTTGTATGAGAGTACCACCTTCAAAGTCGATACCGTAGTTAAATCCTTTCGTAAAGATAAGTCCAAGTGCCATTACAAGTACCACTATAGAGAGTGCGCCAAAACGTTTGCTCTTACTCATTAAAGAGAGAGGTTTTTTATACTTAAATACTTCCATACTATTTGTTCCCCTCTACTTGTTTAATACCAAACCAGAAGCCCAGTTTATTCTTATCTATCTTAGGCAAGATCCACTGGTAAATACCATGTGTTCCTACGATCGCTGTCAGCATAGATGCCATAATACCGATACTCATCGTTAAAGCAAACCCTTTGATAGGTCCTGTACCATACGCATAAAGTACTGTTGCTGCGATAAGTGTTGTCACGTTTGCATCCCAAATAGCTGTAAATGCATTATTGTATCCGTCTTCGATGGATTTTCCTATGGATTTTCCTGCATGAAGTAACTCACGTATCCGTTCACCGATGATCACGTTCGCATCAACTGCCATTCCCACGGTAAGTACGATACCTGCCATCCCAGGCAGTGTCAGTGTTGCACCAAAAAGTGACATGATCGCCAAGATGAGGAAAAGGTTTCCTATCAGTGCTACATTGGCAATAGCCCCAGCCACACCATAATAAAGGAACATAAAGATGATCACCAGTACAAACCCGGATGCCAAAGCGATAGAACTGGCTTTAATACTGTCCGCACCAAGACTTGGTCCAACTGAACGTTTTTCCATAACATAGACAGGAGCAAGAAGTGATCCTGAACGTAATGCAATGGCAAGGTCATGTGCTTCAGAGAGTTCAAAACGTCCAGAGATCTGAACACGTCCTCCACCGATACGCTCATTGATATTTGGGGCAGAGTAGACTTTGTTATCTAAAACAACAGCCATTCTTTTCCCCACAGATTTACCGGTAAAGTCACCAAAGATCTTGGCACCCTGACCATTAAGTGTAAAGTTTATCACAGGTTGATTAGCCTCATCAAATCCTACTTTTGCATCTGTCAGCATAGAACCGTCAAGTACAGGAATAGAACGGAGTAAGTATTTTTCAGGAGTATTCACATCTGTAAGTATTACATTACCATAAGATTTTGCTTCAGCTACAGACATCGTGTTTACACGTGCGATCCTGTCTTCATCTACTGCCATAAGCTGTAAATGTGCAGCACGTGCGATCAGTTCACGTATACGCTGTTCATCTTCCTGTGTCTTGATACCCGGTACTTCAACAAGTATCTTGTCTTCACCCTGCTTTGCAACAGTCGGTTCAGCAAGCCCAAACTCATTCAGTCTGCTTCTGATAGTATCAACGGCTTGAGAAATAGCATCTAACTGTGTACGTTTTATCTCTTCAGCTGTCATGACCAGTGAGAAATTCAAACCATTCTCACTCAAAGCTGTACCTTCAAGTTCATCTTTAAGAAGTTTTTTGGCTTTGGCTACATCATCTGTATCTAAAAGCTCAAATGTGATCTTATCACTGTCAAAACGAAGTTCATCAAAGATGATCTCTTCATCATCAAAAATGTACTTTACCGAGGCTGCCATAGATTTCATACGAGACTCAATGGCCACTTCACTTTTAACACCAAGAAGCATATGAAGTCCACCTTGAAGGTCAAGCCCCAAAGTGATCTTCTTTCCGCTTTCACTCTGTGTCAAAGATGGAATGGAAAAGACCACCCCAAATATAAGAGCAAAGGCAAAAAGAACTACTCTATAATTAAGCGTCTTCACCACTCTCTACCTTTTTAGCAACATATGCACGATCTAGTTTTACAATAGTGTCATCATTTAGTTTGATTTTGATAAAATCTTCTTCAGTTTTCACAATAACAGCTATAAGACCGCCTGTAGTGATAATATCATCACCTTTTTCAAGGCCTTCAAGCATCGCTTTGTGAGCTTTTTGATGTTTTTGTTGTGGTCTGATGATCAAAAAATAGAAAATCGCGAATAAAAGTATGAGCGGTAGAAATGAACCAAGTGCACTGCCTTGTTGTTCCATAGGAATCCTTTATGAATAAAATTAGGCAATATTTTACCACTTTAGAGATAATACGAGGCTTGATGGTCGCACTTCTAAGCTCTGCCTTCATCTACCTCAACCACTGGGGCTTCTCCTACCCTCTTTTAAATACATTTTTAGGACTTCTGTCTTTCTACCTGCTCCTAGGGTCAAATGCCAAAACCTGGTTCATTTCAGGATCACTTATCGGTCTATTTTGGTTTTGGTGGATTACCATGAGTTTCATACATTATGAAATGCTTTGGGCAGTTCCTCTAGCATTGATCATTATTATGTTAAGTTACGGGAGTATATTTTGGCTTATTGCCAAACTAGCGTTGAGCGTTGAGCGTTTAGCGTTCAGAGATAGTCTTCTTTTTTCTTTACTCCTAAAAGCTATAGGTCTTTTGATATTAAGCTACATTCATCCTTTTGGATTTGACTGGTTTAAGCCCGAACTTATTTTTGTTGAGTCTTATCTGGGTATAGAGAAATGGCAGTTTGCCATTGTTTTACTGACTACAATCCTAAGTCTTTGGAAAAAACAGTTTCTATATCTTTTTCTTGTTGTTTTTGCTTACCAACCTACACCACTGACAGAGCCTAAAATCCCAGAAAACATTACACTCATCACCACACATACAAATGTTAAAGACAAATGGAACGAAACCCTGCATCCAAAACAGTTTAACACTGTTTTTAAACACATAGACCAAGCAATAAAAGAGAAAAAATCACTCATCATTCTTCCCGAATCTGTTTTTCCTATTTTTCTCAATCGTTCAAAAAAACATATGTCCATTCTCAAAGACAAAGCAAAACATATCTCCATCGTCATAGGAGGTCTCTACTGGGATGGTAAAACCCCACGAAACACCACCTACATTTATACAGATGGAAAAGTAAACATAGCAAACAAAGTGGTCCTAGTACCCTTTGGAGAGAGTAACCCCCTGCCTGACTTTCTTTCTAAATGGGTTAATGAAGTCTTTTATGACGGTGCCATAGACTACAAAGCAGACAAAGATGTCATAGACTACCAAATAGACGGCATCAGCTACCGAAATGCTATCTGTTTTGAAGGAACAAGTGAAAAACTCTACGAAGCAGGTAAAAATGGACAGCCGCCAAAAAACATGATACTCTTAAGCAACAATGGTTGGTTCACACCTTCTACGGAACCAACCTTACAGAAGTTATTGTTACAGTACTATAGTAAGAAGTATGGAACCACTGTTTATCATTCTGTGAATATGTCAGAGTCTTATGTGGTAAAAGATGGGAAAATTACTAAATAGAAAACCTTATAAATTTATAAGGTCTTCTCTTCACACTAGTTTCACACTTCTATTTTATACTTCATCTGAATTTGGATAAAGCGTTTCTGATTTGAATATCAGATAAGCATTACAAAAAAATTAAAAGGATTTATAATGAAAAAATTAACAGCAATCTTACTTCTAACAATCGGTTTAGCTTCAAGCGCTATGGCACATCATCCTGCACCAGTAGATCAAGCTGGCTCAGGAATACCAGATCATTCTGGACACTGGGATGCATTTCTTGGTGGTCTCTAGTTCGTTATATTAATATATTGGATAAAAAAAAGCAAGGCGTATCCTAAAGCTAGGGTATGCCTTTTTTATTTTCTCTTAGTCTACATAAATATATAACTTCATACTTAATTCATACAATTAAACTATACTAACACTATGAAAGTCATATAATATTATCCCTTTTTCATAGTTTGGCTTTCTAGGTAACTTTTTTTAATTTAATGTGTCACCTTCCCTAAACTTCCCTTTTGGTGCACTTCTTTAACTTGTCCAAAACATAAAAGTTACCTTTCCCTGAATATGAAAATATACTCAAAAATAGAGACAGATCACCAACTTTATATAACAGAAGCTTTTATATCTCATAGCTATAAAATTTTAATATTTTTGATTTATAAGAGAAATGAGTGAAAAAGGCGTAAAAATTTATTCTGTGATATAAAACCTAGAACCCCTTAACAACTTCAAAGCATGCTCTATCTTATCTTCTAAAATCTCTTCATGTTCACATAAAAGTGGACTAGTATCCAGTGTTTTAGTTTCAGACTGTTCTTTAATATCTGAGAGTATGACTGCACGCTCTTTGCAATTTCTATACTCACGTAGAGGTTTGAATAGGATGTTAAGTTCATTTATGATGAGTTGGGTCTCTTTTTCTCCTAGTATGTGAAAAAAATCTTCCATCATGATTTGAAGAGAGTTTATCGAATTATATATCTCTTCGAGTAATGCATCATCATAGCCCTCTTTTGTTTTGGCTAAAAGCATTTCAAAGCTACTTAACTGCTCTCTTAGTACATTTTTAATCTCTTTTTTCAAAGAGATATACTTTTGATTTTCCTGTAATTCTATCTCTCTTGTAAGTATCTTCATCATTTGTACAAAAGGTTGAGAGAGTAGCATTTGTGTCACGACTTGTTCTTCCCCGGATATGAGACTTTTTAACTCGGTGTAAAGTGTGAGCTTTGAGTCTTCACGTGTAGCACATAGTTCATCTAGAAAATAAAGATACCTCAGCACTTTTGTCTCTTCATAATAACGTTGAAGCAGTTCAGTACAAAAACGCTGTACATTTGGGTTAAAAAGATCTGAAAATGTTTCTAAAATAGTGGCTGTGCGATGTAGAAGTACACGTAAACGATGTAATGTTGCAGAAAAATGTTTATTCTGAAAATTCATCTTATAGTGATTTATCAAACGGATATTTCTGTAAAGTACCAAAGAGACACCATCACGGACATAAAGACGTTGCGGTACTTGCCAGAAAAAGAGATTGGGCGATTCAAAAGCATCTATCTTGTCAAAAAATCTTTGTAAATTATACTCCATAGGTTTTACACATAGTGCAAGTGTCTTATCGCTATATTTTTCATCTTTATCTATATTTTTAAGCACAAATGCCTGTATGGTTTGGATGGTTTCTGAGTCTCTTACTGCCTTTTCATTTTGAAAATACCCACTAAATAGATAGATTCCTTTGAGCTTTTTTAAGTACTCCTCTACAACAAAAGTTTCCTCCTTTATGGAAACTGTATAAGATTTTTTGACGATCACTCTACCTAAACGGTTTTTCCGCTCAGAGGCATACTTTTCTTCACTGACCGTAGAGATCTCTTCATTCCCATCTTCATCTACCATTACTTTTGTATATGTATCTGGGAAGCTTTTGTGATAGTAACATGTCTCACTTTCTTTTGAAGCGATATAAAACTGTTCTGTTTTCTGAATCTTTGGCATATGCTTTTTAAGCCAACGATGAATATCTACTGATACTAAAAACTTGCGTTGTATGTTATTCATAATAGCGATTATATCACAAAATTAAAAATTGACTATACACTCTTTTTTAACTATAATACACCATGAAAAACTTCTTCCTAGCCCCCATTAAAGGTTACCAATATATCTCTAAAATGTTACCGGCATCCTGTCGCTACTACCCTAGTTGTTCAGAGTATGCCAAATGGCAGTTTGAATTTAATGCACCACATAAAGCATTCGCTTCAACTTCTTTACGTATTTTACGCTGTAACCAGCTCTTTAAAGGAGGTATCGATTATCCTTTAGTAGATTTTGAACCTCCAAAACATCTCTCTATACTCAGATTTAATGCATTTTGTGGCAAAATAGATATAACCTATTGGCTAGTACCGCAAAATACAGATGCCGATCATCCCAAATATTATGTAGTAAAGGATTTTGATGCAATTAAACGCACCACTTGACATGCACCTTCACCTCCGAGACGGAGAAATGTTAGAAAATATCGCTAAAAGCTCCGCAAACACTTTTTCAGGAGCGATCATTATGCCAAACCTTGTGCCTCCGGTAAGCACAAAAGAAGAAGTAGTTGCCTATAAAGAGCGTATCATGGCTGCTGTAGGAGATGAACAGTTCACACCGTATATGACACTTTTTTTCAAACCTACCTATGACAAAGCTTTTTTAGAGTCAGTCAAAGATGAGATCACTGCGATCAAACTCTACCCTGCAGGTATTACGACAAACTCTGAAGGTGGAGTAAGCGGTTTTGATGTAGAAGAGTTACGTCCTGCACTTGAAGCGATGAGCGAACTTAACATCCCCCTTTGTGTACATGGAGAGACCAACGGTTTTGTAATGGACAGAGAAGCTGAATTTGCTTCTATCTATGAACGCTTGGCTGCTGCATTTCCTAAGCTAAAGATCATCATGGAACACATCACTACAAAAACATCTGTTGACCTGCTTGACAAATATGACAACCTATATGCAACCATCACACTGCATCACCTTCTTATCACATTAGATGATGTTGCAGGCGGTATGCTAAAACCGCATCTCTTTTGTAAACCCATCGCCAAACGTCCCCATGACAGAGATGCTCTCTTGAAAGTAGCATTGGCGGCACACCCAAAAGTGATGTTCGGATCAGACTCTGCACCGCACCCTAAACATGCAAAAGAGTCCTGTGGATGTGCTGCAGGGGTATTTACTGCACCTATAGCCCTGCAAGTACTTGCTGAACTATATGAAAATGAAAATGCACCACTTGAGAATCTTCAGGCATTTATCTCAGGGAATGCACAAAATATTTATGGTGTATCACCAGTAAGTAAGAGTGTCACTCTTGAAAAGAAAGCCTTTAAAGTACCATCTGATTATAATGGTGTAGTACCCATGTATGCAGATGAAGAGATAGCCTATAGCATTAAAGAAGTCAATGTATAAATAGCATTACTACACGGAAAATGTAGTACTGAACACGATAATGATGAAAATCATGTATTTAAAGCATTTACTTAAAAATAATTAGCTAACATAAATACTTAAATATAAGTAAACCACTAGGAATAGTATATGATCGCAAATAATATTGAAGAACTGATAGGAAATACTCCTTTAGTAAAACTCAACACTCTCTCTGAAGAAACTGGTACGACTATCTTAGGCAAGTG
This sequence comes from uncultured Sulfurovum sp., assembly GCA_964492675.1. Lineage (GTDB taxonomy): Bacteria > Campylobacterota > Campylobacteria > Campylobacterales > Sulfurovaceae > Sulfurovum. The sequence goes on along the minus strand of CAZBLM010000024.1, from coordinate 29,503 downwards.
TGAGTTTATGAACCCTACTTCTTCTGTTAAAGATAGAATAGCCTTTAATATGATAAATGAAGCATTAAAATCTGGAGAGATTAATGAAGAAACGACTATCATAGAGCCAACATCCGGTAACACAGGGATAGGCTTGGCAGCCATTTGTGCAGCTAAAGGAATGAAACTCATACTCACAATGCCTGAATCCATGAGTATAGAGCGCCGCAAGATCCTTACACATTTGGGTGCAGAACTTGTACTAACACCTGCATCTGAGGGTATGAGCGGTGCTGTCAATAAAGCTGATGCTTTAGGTGAAGAGTTAAAAAATGCAAAAGTACTCCAACAGTTTACAAACATGGATAATCCAGACATTCATCGTAAAACAACTGCCTTAGAGATACTTAAATCAACACAAGGTGACATAGATATATTTGTAGCTTCAGTGGGTACAGGTGGGACACTAACCGGTACAGCCGAAGTACTCAAAGCACACAATGAAGCGCTGCAGGTCATAGCAGTAGAACCTGCGACATCTCCTGTACTAGCAGGTGGTAAAGCAGGACCTCATAAGATACAAGGAATTGGTGCAGGATTTATACCGGATATTTTAAATACCTCTATCTACGGTGAAGTACTTGCAGTGACTAACGAAGAGTCTTTTGAAATGGCACAAAATATCGCAAGAGAAGAAGGACTGCTTATCGGTATCTCTGCTGGTGCAAACTTACATGCTGCACGTCTTCTTGCAAGTAGACCTGAAAATAAAGGTAAAACCATTGTAACTATACTCTGTGATACTGCCGAACGTTACCTCTCCACAGAGCTGTTTAACAATTAAATGTCAACCCAAGCAAATAGATCAGCGCTTTTGCTTGAAACCATCAAGATAGAAAATGGTGAAATAGCGAATCTTTCTTACCATCAGGCAAGATGTACAAAGAGCCGTCAGATACTTTTGAACAGTACTGACGTACTCGATCTCTCTTCTCTCATTCAGCCACCCCCAAAAGGCTTGTATCGTTGTCGTATACTCTATGGTAAAGCACTTCACTCTATTGAATACATACCTTATATAGCAAAAGATATAAAGAGACTCAAGATAGTCCCCTCTCAAATTGATTATAGTTTAAAATATGCCAATAGAGATGCCCTCAATGATTTGCTTGATTCACATCAGAATGTTGATGAGATCATCATTGAAAAAGATGGATACCTTACAGATACGACTATAGCAAACATCGCTTTTTATGATGGTGAGCAATGGTTTACACCTTCTACACCTTTACTCAAAGGTACAATGAGAGAAAAACTGCTTGATGAGGGTTTTCTTCAAACAAAAGATATTAAAAAAGATGACCTGAATCTTTACACACAAGTAGCTCTAATGAATGCTATGATAGGATTCAAAGTATTATATGACATCAATATAAAAGAATTAAAAGGCAATCACTATGACCATTAATCTTTTTCAAACACCTGAGTATCGAACACTGATGCAGTCTCACATATTTGATACCATTACATACCTCTTCAACAAAGATCAGGAATTTGCACTTGCCTGTGAAGTAAAAACGATTACATTCAATCCAGAACTACCTACAGAGATCCTGAACTCATTTAATGAGACTGTACTGTTTATATTAAGCGGGTACACGCTTGAAAGTGCGCAACTGGAAGAAAGTTATTTTTCATTTGAAGCAGGATTTGGACCTGATAATTTTGGCTCTCTTGTAACCATACCTTTACTTGGTATCCAACAGGTTTTTGTTGGGGACAACCCTGTCGTGATAAATCATGCAAAACCAATAAAGAATGAAGAGGGAAAAGAAGAGAATGACTCCCAGAAAGCTTTAAAAAGCTCATCGATGGAAGCATTGTTAAATAACCCTGAGAATAAAAAACTTCTCAAGGGGAAGAAGTAAGTTCTAGCAGTGTCCTGCTAAAACATAGTTTACAACTTTGTCTACATATGCATTATGTTTATTCTCTTTAGAATAAACAATAAAGAATTTACGTGACATCGTAAAGCCTCTTAATTTCGCTTCAAAAAGCTCACCGTTTGCCAATTCATCCATTACAGCATATTTTGATAAAATTGAAACAACCGGTCTCTCTGGATTTCTCTCACTTTTCTTCAGTGTTTGCAATACAGTCGTTGTATTACTTACTTCTGAAAGTACATTAAAACTTTTACAAGATACACCCAGCTCGTCAAATACTTCACTTACCACTCTTCTTGTGTGTGAACCTTCATCACGACAGATCCAGTCAAAATCATACAACTCTTCTGTTTTTAATATTTTGGGAACAGGTACGTTAGAGACAACAATTAGTTCATCTTCCAGCCATTCTCTATACACAAGATCATTATCAAAAATTGGAGATTCTATAAGACCCACGTCTAATTTTCTATCTTTCAATTTTTCAACGATCTTATCACTCGGATCAATGTCCAGTTTAATATCGTTGTTTATCGCTTCACCAATAGTATTGAGACATTGTCCAGGGATAATGTAGGTACCTATAGTATAAGATGCACCCAATTTAAAAGTGATCTCTTTATTAATAATTTTTAAAATGTCTTGTTCTGAAGTGTGGATCTCTTTTTCAAGTCTTGTTGCTATCTTGTAGAGTTCTTCACCTTCATTGGTAAGCTTTATACCATTTTTTTTACGCTCTATCACTTTACAAGCAAGGTACTTTTCAATAAACTTTATCTGTTGTGTTACTGCCGGCTGGGAGATCCCTAATTTTGCTGATGCTTTAGAAAAACTTCTCTCTCGTGCTACTGTTAAAAATGTTTCTAATTTTACAAAATCTTTTATCACTATATATCCTTATTTAATTTTATACTTATTCCCAAAGTTAATAAAGTCATTATATCAAATTATACTTAAAGTTTCATAAGATATTCTTATTAGAATGATTTTATTTAAACTAAATTGACTCAATAGCCTTGTCTAATCAATTAATAGGTATAATAAATACAATAGTAGGAGAGTAATAACGTTATGGAAACCATTTTAAATGCATTGAACCCATCACAAAAAGAAGCTGTTGAACACATAGATGGTGCTATGCTTATCTTAGCAGGGGCAGGATCAGGTAAAACAAAAACGCTTACCACAAGACTTGCCTACCTTGTAGGTGTTGTAGGTATTGACCCGGCAAACACCCTTACGCTTACCTTTACAAACAAGGCTGCTGCTGAAATGAGAGAACGTGCACTCGGTCTAATGCCTTCAAGGGTCTCTTACCCACCTCTTTTATGTACTTTTCATAAGTTTGGATTACTCTTTTTAAAATTTCATATTGAGAAGCTAGGTAGAAGCAACGCCTTTGTTATCATAGACAGTGATGATAAAAAGCGTCTGATCCGAAGCATTGCAAAAGAGCTAAAGATAGATCTTAACATCGCTTTTATCGCTTCTGAGATATCAAAATATAAAAACTCCATCCTCTCACCTGAAGTGGTGATGGAAAAAACAGAACTTCCCGACTATAAAAAAGTGGCAGCCATCTACGAGAAATACCAAGCAAATATAGAAGAGAATAATCTTGTAGATTTTGATGACCTGCTAATGCTTACTTACAAAATACTCTCTGAAAATGATGCGTTGAGAAAAGAGACAAGTGAACGGTATAAATATATCATGGTAGATGAATATCAAGATACCAATGAACTGCAATTCCAGCTCCTTGAACTCCTCTCTTCAGAACATAATAATCTCTGTGTGGTAGGTGATGACGATCAGAGTATCTATGGTTGGAGAGGTGCAAATATTCGTAATATTCTAGAATTTGCAGATAATTTTGAAGTCTGTAAAACAGTGAAACTTGAGACAAACTACCGTTCAACCGACCCCATACTCAAAGCTGCCAATACGCTCATAGAACATAACTCAACACGATTAGGGAAAAAACTCACTTCAAATAAAGGAACAGGTCAGGAAGTGAAGCTACTCCATTCTCTTGATGAATCTATGGAAGCTAAGGCCATTGCACATGAGATACACAAGCTTTTAGACGAAGGTGCTGACCCCGATGAGATAGCAGTACTCTATCGTATCAATGCACTTTCTCGTTCACTTGAAGAAGGTTTTACCAAAGAGGGTGTAGGGTTTAAACTTATTGGCGGTATGCGTTTCTATGAACGTGCAGAGATCAAAGACATTATCTCTTACCTTAGGGTACTTTCCAACCCTCACGATGACTTTTCACTCATTCGCATCATCAACAAACCAAAACGAGGTATAGGAAAAGCTTCCATAGAAAAGTTGCAAAAAGCTGCCTTTGATGCACAAACTTCACTCTTTGGATACATAGAACAGTCTGTGAAAGGGGAAATGCCTACCGTTGTAAGTAAAAAGGTTTCTACTGCACTTTCCGGCCTGGTAGAGGATATTCAACTTTTACAAGAAGAGATTAGTACATCACTTGGAAACTTCATTACGCTTTTTGAAGAACGTATTAAACTCAAAGACCATTATGTCGGAATGGTTGATGGCTATGATCGCATTTTGAACATAGATGAATTTTACGGATACTTTAGAGATGCCGTGATCAAGAATCCTGACCTTACACTTGATGAATTCCTTAATGATATCTCTTTACAAAGTGATCAAGACCAGATAGAAGAAGATGCTATCACCATTATGAGTATCCACGCAGCGAAAGGTCTGGAGTTTGAACATCTCTTTGTGATAGGATTAGAAGAAGAGTTCTTCCCTCTCCTTGGTGAAGGTTCCAACATGGAAGAAGAACGACGTTTAGGTTATGTAGCCATTACCAGAGCCAAGTCTGATCTGACACTTTGTTATGTAGACAGCCGTTTTTACAAAGGTCGCCGTAAAATGATAGACAAAAGCCGGTTTTTAGGTGAAGCAGGACTCATACAGGATACCAGCCTCAAGATCACAAAATCCTCAGCCTTTAAAAAAGGGGATCTGGTCAAACATAAGATCTTTGGTATCGGACGTGTACAGGCTGCCAACAAGTCCGGGAAAGAATATAAGTTGCTTATTAATTTTGGTGGTAATAAAAAAGAGATATTAAGCTCTTTTGTACAAAGTATCTAATGAATCGTCTCTTCGTCGTAAACAAACCCATCTTTAGAACATCCAACGGCTATATGGGATATGTCAAACGTAAATATGGTACAAAAAAAGTTGGATTTTCAGGTACACTTGATCCCTTTGCTACAGGGTGTCTTATCGTAGCAACAGGACAATACACAAAACTCTTCCAATACCTTGATAAAACACCTAAAAGTTATAAAGCAACCCTATGGTTAGGAGCAAATTCTCCAAGCCTTGATATAGAGAATATAGACAGCATTAAAGACGTAGATGCTTTTGATGAACAACACATCAAAGATACACTAACATCTTTGTTAGGAGAACTTACCTACTATCCGCCAAAATTTTGTGCAAAAAAGATCAATGGAAAACGTGCCTATGAACTTGCGCGTGCAGGTGAAGAAGTGGCACTTAAGACTATAACCTCAACAATCTATGATATAAAACTACTCAACTACAACCATCCTTTTGTACATTTTGAAGCTAAGGTGAGTGAAGGTACCTACATTCGAAGCTTAGGTGCATTAATAGCTGACAAATTAGGTGTTGATGGTACACTCTCCTCTTTACACCGTATCCACGAAGGAAAGTTCTTTTATGAGAATGAAAAGGCACTCAATCCATTCACACATTTAGCTTTACCTCATAATATCTATACAGGTGATGAGGAGTATATAGAGTTAGGAAAAAAGCTTGGGCTTGAGTATTTTGAAATAAAAGAGGAAGGTGTCTATCTTATTGAGACCAGTCAATTCTTTTCTATTATTGAGATCATTAATGAAGAGGTAAAATACCGGTTCAACAGAATACCTAAGTTTCAGGAGAATTGATCACCTTTCCTGTACACAACCTTGCGTATAGTATACGTTCTTTTATTTTCTCATGCATTCATATTCTCAATATAGTATAATACACATCTATTTTCTATAAGAAGGATTTATTTATGGGCGGTTTTGAAGGTGATGGTGAGGGTGGATACTGGGAGAGTGATCAAATTTCAAGACTTATGGCCAAAGATGACATCCATCAAAAAAAAGCACATCAAGAAAATGAAGATATAGAAAAAAATGATTCTACCTATAGTATTAAAGCCCATGCAAAAGTCAACATCTTTTTAAAAATCACTGGGCATAAAGATGGCTATCATACCCTTCTCTCACGTTTTATACGCGTGAGAGATCTCTATGACACGATATCATTTGTTCCATGTGAGTGTGAGACGTTTACGATAGAAGGGTGTCAAGGTGTACCTCTAGAATCTAACATTATCTATAAGGCATATAAAGCGCTTAATGACTACACCGGTGATTTGGACATTCTTGATTACTTTTATAAACATAAAGTTGTGGTCACCAAACGTATTCCTTCACAGGCTGGTTTAGGTGGTGGAAGTTCTGATGCAGCAGCCTTTATGCGTCTGGTTAAAGAGGTATGTAATCTTATCCTCAGTACAGAAGAATTAGCCAAAATAGGAAGTACCATAGGTGCTGATCTTCCTTTTTTCATCTATAACTATTCTTCAGCAAATGTCAGCGGATTTGGAGAGATCGTTGAACCCTTTGAAGAAGAACCGCTCAGTTTAAAACTCTTCACACCTGATATAGGATGTGATACAACTGTTGTCTACAAGACCTTTAAAGCTCATCTACTCGATAATATCAAACTCAGCTCTTTTATAGGATGGGATACTCTCGACTCAAGAACATTACTTGAACGTATTGCAGATCCAGTGACACTGAATGACCTTTATAAAGCTGCGATGATTGCATACCCCGAACTCAAAGATGTAGCAAAAGAGGGTTGGTTCTTTTCAGGAAGCGGCAGTACATTTTTCCGTCTGGTTTAAAACTATACATACCTCTTTTATTTTTCTTATATTTACTCTTAAAAATCATCTATTAATCAATAGTGGTTACAATAAGTAAATTAAATACAAAGAAATAATAATGTCTAAAACTGCTCAATATCCTGATATTTTCGATGAACTAAAAGCACATGTACGTGAGGCAGGTTTACTTGAACGTGTACCTGTTCGCGGAAGTCTAGAAATGATTGCTATTCTTGTCTCTATCATAGCTTCCCTTGCAACTGCAACACTTTGGAATCCTATACTTTTGGGACTCTTTTTAACACTTATTTTTACACGTTCCGTATTTGTGTCTCATGACATTTTACACACACAATATTTTAAGAACAAATCCCTCTCCAAAAAACTTTCCTATCCTTTTTCGGCTCTCATACTTAGCAACTCATCATCATGGTGGGACTACAAACATAATGTCAATCACCATACCTACTGTAACATTGTAGAAAAAGATGAGGACATACGTGCACTTGATGGTGCATTTACCCCAAACAGAGGAAATAACCCTTTTATCAAAAAATATAAATATATTGTCTTCTGGGGTGCAATGTTCTTTATGTTCCCTGCTTTCATAGCACAATCTTATAACTTCGTCATCAAACGTAAACTCTGGGGTGAGTTTACACTCATGTTATTACACTGGCCACTTATTTGGGGCACACTCATTTACCAGATCGGTGCTATGGATACACTCATTGTTGCGATGACACTTAATTTTATTGTCTCTCCATGGCTAGCCTTTGGATTTATTACAAACCATTTGGGATGTGAAACATTTACAGAAGAAGAAGCAAAAGATTTTTCATGGATGGAACTTCAAATGAGAGGAAGCCGTTCATTAAAAGGAGGGTTTCTGGTACACTGGTTTTACGGTGGCCTCAATACACAGATCGAGCATCACCTGTTTCCAAAAGCACCTCGTTTCAATCTCCTTAAAGTACAAAAAATGACCAAAGAATTTGCTAATAAACACAATATACCATACTTTGAGAGCACCCCTCTTATGGCATATGTACAAATAAATGATGCCTTGAAAGAGTATTAATACTTTTGCTATAATAAGATGTAATCATATCACTTAAAAGGAAAAGTCATGGTAATCATCACAAGAGTAAAAGTATTTTTTAGTAAAGTATTGAGCCTCGGAAAGCCTTCCGATGATGATGTACTCTACAGTAAAGTAATAAAAAAAGAGATACCCAAAGAGAGTGCGGAAGAGCTTACTATTAAAGAGATCAAAGAGACGGTCACACACCTCTTTCATGCTGATGAAACAACCTCTGGAGAAGTCACTGAATTTTCCAGAGGTACACCTACTCCACAACCGGTAAAAGCAAAGTCTACAAAAAAAGCAGTCAAGAAGAAATCTGCTGCAAAAAAACCGGCTACTAAAAAAACAGACACGAAGAAGCCTGCTAGTAAAAAAGCAACTGAGCAAACAAAAACTTCTACTGAAAAAGTAGTCAAAAAGCCTGCCGCTAAAAAAACTGCTGCAAAAAGATCTGTCGCTGCAAAAAACGAAACAGAGACAAAAACAACCAAGAAAAAATCTGCAGCAAAAAAACCGGCTACTAAAAAAGTCACTGAAACAAAAAGCACTGCAGCAAAAAAATCAGCACCCAAAGGTGCAAAAAAAGCAGCAAAGATAGCTTTATACATTAAAGATATAAAAAAACATTATGGTGAGGTAGATGAAGATTTTGTGGCGATCATCGTTAAAAACCTTGGTCCATCCATCTACAAAAAAGATGCTGAACTTGTCTCCTGTTCTGACCCTAAAGAGCTTAATACCGTACGTAAAAACTTCTTAATGAAAAAACTGGGTATCGATGCGAGTAAGGGTGTATTGGATGCTGCGATAGCAGATGTATGTCAAGAACTAAAGTCCACACGTACCAAATATCGTGCAACTTTCTATTACGCATTGGCAAAGAAATTTAAAAAAGAGTCTGTTCTTTCTTAAGACTCTCTAGAGGTTTTTTTCATCTCTTTTACTCAACATTTGTAAATACAATGCCTCCACCTTACTTCTCGCCCAAGGTGTTTTACGTAAAAATTTTAAACATGATTTTATACTGGGATCATACTGAAAACAGTTAATATTGATAAGTTGGCCCAAAAGTTCCCAACCATATCTTTCGTGTAACTCCTCCAGTATCTGCTGAAGTTTTATACCGTGCATAGGATTATTTTTATGTGCATTATTTTCATTCATTTTTCTATTATACCATCCCAACCAAATTCTATAAATAACTTTTTAAATATCTCATCAAAAGGTGCAAAGATCTCTATAGTTTCTTTACTTACCGGATGTACAAAACTTGTTTGATACGCATGCAGTAAAAGCCTATGTATATCAAACTTCTCTCTATAGAGTTTATTATGTTCACCTCTTCCATGTTTGGTATCCCCCACGATAGGATGAAAGATATGCTTCATATGTCTTCTTAGCTGATGTTTTCTTCCCGTAAGTGGTTTTAGTCTCACAAGAGAATAACGTGCTACAGGATAACGGCTTACAGCATAAGGAAGTTCAACTGTAGCCAAACACTCATACTGTGTTACAGCATCCTGTGCTTCTTTTGTTATACCTAGTGCCTTTTGTGCTTTCGTATCCAACATCTGTTTGAGTGCATAGTCAATAGTATCCTGTGATGTCGTATACCCGCGAACTACAGCAATATAGGACTTACTTACTTCATTAGCCCGAAAAGATTCTGACATGCTCTGTGCAGTGCTTTTATCTAGAGCAAAAAGAAGCACACCTGAAGTGGGTTTATCTAAACGATGAATAGGGTAAACGTACTGTCCTATCTGATCACGTATCTCCTGGAGGGCAAATCTTGTTTCATGACGGTCAATAGGTGATTTGTGTACTAAAAGACCTGAGGGTTTATTGATGGCTACCAGATAGTCATCTTTATAAAGTATCTCAAGGTCAGGCTCATTTCTTGCTTCCAATAAAAACTGCCTACAGATGCACTCTTTGTTCAGAGAATGTGTACTCTTTTAAGAAAAACTCATCCGTTACACCGATCTTTTTCGCCATATGCTCATCTATCAATCTGTAAGAGAATGTATATTTTGCATAGTTTGCACCTTTAGGAATGTCAAAGCTATACTCTTTACTGCTTTTTCCTGCCAGTCTAGTATCTTTCACTTTCAAAGTTGCCATATGGGGAATAGTGTATTTTCCATTTTTATCTCTCCACTTTGTTCCCAGTATCACTTGGTCATTACCAAGTTTTTTATCATTTTTATCAAAGTAACTTACTTTCAGAATGATCTCCCGTAAACCATAGCCTGTTGGAATGTTATGTGGTGTATTGTTTGTTACTTTTAAAATAAACTTTCCGTTGAAAGATGAACTTTTTACATCTATATGATCATGTAAAATATTACTGTTGTCCACACTTGCAAAACGATGCTCTCTTACCATACGTTCTTTAGGCTTTTCACCCGCTTTAGCGTAATTTGAAGCAACACCTTTTCTCTTTTCACTCATATGACATTCTTTACACCCTTCAACACTCTGCTCAGTATCTTTGGCATACATATCATACTCTTTACCCGTAGCATAGACTTCAACATTATTATGGTTCTCTGCACTGTAGTGACAGGCAAAACAGAGCTTAGGATCATCATTGACAAAGTGATCACGTTTTTCTGTCTTATGATATGGAGAGTTAGCATCTTCAAATGGACCGAACATCGTACCTTGAGGTCCAAAGGTAATGTTATGCATCCCCTGTGAACCTTTTGACTTATCTAGATGTATCTCATCAATATTGTGACAAACTACACAATTAATACCATTTTTCATATTTTTAGTATTGAGTTTTTGATCATACTCTTTATTTACATGCTCAAGATCCATCAACAATAGATATTTATCTTTTTGGGTAACAGATTTTTGTGTCAATCTGGGGTTATGACATTTGGCACAGGTTACCTTGAGCTCATTGAGTTGAAATCTGGGCTCTTCCTTTACCATATACATCAGTGATTTTTTAAACAGATCATTTTTGGAGAAATGAGAGTTTGAATGCCTTGACGTTTCCCATTTACTTGAAATATCCATATGACAAGCTTCACAGTTTTTATTTGATTCCCATTTTTTGTTTATCTCCTCCGTTGCAAACAAAGATAATGTCAACGCTAACCCCAATACAATAAATCTCATCTCATCTCTCCTTTAAAATAATTACTCTATACTTCTATTCTACAATAATACAACTTTAACAACGTCTTATATTGTATTATAATGTTTATCAAAAAGGGTCCCTCATGGCTATCAATATCATTGCTCAAAATAAAAAAGCCCGACATGACTATGAGATACTTGAAAAATTTGAAGCAGGTATTGTACTGGCAGGAGCAGAAGTCAAGGCATTACGTGCTAAACGTGCCAATCTTGCTGATGCTTTTTGTCGCTTCATACAGGGTGAATTACATCTTATGAATGCACATATTGCCCACCTTGAAACAGCCAGTAAACATTTCACTCCAGATACGAGAACACCTAGAAAACTGCTTCTGCATAAAAAGCAATTAGAAAAGCTTTATGTGAAAGTTCATAAGGACGGACTCACTATCGTCCCTCTGATGATCTACTTCAATGAACGTAATTTAGCTAAGGTCAGCATCGCCATCGCCAAAGGTAAAAAGCTCCATGACAAACGTGCAGACATGAAAGCCAAGACACTTGACAGAGAAGCAAAACAAGCCATGAAAAATCGAGATTATTAATAGTATGAAACTTTTAATTGATCTACTTAAAAATTACCAAAGTGTTGTTTTAGGGAGTATAGGTGAGAATGGCTATCCTTTTTCCTCCTACGCTCCATGTTACTATGATGGAGAAAAAATTTACATTTTCATCTCTGATATTGCAACTCACAGTAAAAACATTCAAAATACAGGCAAAGTTTCTGCACTTTTTATAGAAGATGAACAGCAAAGTGAAAATATATTTGCAAGAAAACGTATCTCACTGCAATGTGATGTCAAAATAATATCAAGAGATGATAGTTCTTTTGTCTCTATTATGGATGCTTTTCAAGATAAACATGCAAATAGTGCATTAAGTATGCTTATGGGTATGTCTGACTTCAATCTTTATGCTCTAACACCCATCTATGGGGAAGCTACCTTTGGTTTTGGAGAAGCCTACAACATCGGGGGTGAGAAAATGAATGAACTTGTACCCAGAACAAATGGCATTGGCCATAAATAAGTAAAAACTTATTTTCTTTTCTTTCTTTTTTCCTGTAATTTTGTATGGACAGAGATATAAATATTTTTTTTCACCAGGGATCTTCTCTCTTCTCTTTTTTTATGAAGTTTTGTATGACTATTCGGATTTAACCCTCGATTTTCATGTAACCTTTTCCAAGGTGAAACTTTTTTATAGCCAATGAATTTATAAATGCTATTTTGTATTTTTTTAACAAGCCATTTGAGAAAACTTTTCATAGGTATATGAAATATTTTTTCAATGTATTTTTCCATCCATCCAAAAAGAAAAATGAAAAATGCATATATTTTACGAAGTATTTTTGCAAGGAAAGGGACTTTTTCCATCCATGACAATAACCATGTAAAAACAATCACTTCTACAATAGGAGCCAACCAGGATCCCCAAAGATAATCTGTAAAAAAATAGACAATTGCTGTACCTGCCTTAAGAAATAAAGCCAGCAAAAAACTCCATACTTTAGCTACAAATACTTTAATAGCCAGCATACCACCCATGAATTTAGTTACAAAGCCCAAAGAGCCAAGAAAGACAAAGATAGTGATGACTTTCTTTACAATAGTAAAGTTTTTGAAGTTTTCTTTTGCATGTTTTACAAGTCTTTTAATATCATCGGTCAAATGATCTAAAAAGTGTGTTTTCACATTACCCATGACCACTTTTTCTACCACATAACGCTTCCCGAGTCCTGTAGCAGATAAAAGTGCCAACTTCTTTAAAAAGAGTGTCAGTATGAACTTCCCTTTGACCAAAAAAAAGGCTGCAAGTAATGCAATGAGGTTTTTCTTTACAAATAAAAAAAGTCTAAGTATAAAGGCAGTTATAAAAGCTCGGCTTTCTTCTACACTAAAGACTATAATAAGTATAACAAGAAGCAGTAATACTACCCAACCGAATATACGTTTGTTCATTCTCAATCTTTATTTTTTCAAAGATGCTTTTACAGTTTTATAAAGACTTTTGATCTTAGAGATAAAAAGACTTTCCTTGGCAAAGTACTTTTCTTTCCAACTTTTAAATTTTTTCTTAATAGTTTGTTTTATTTCTCCCAAATGCACCATGGTCTTTATATACATCTCTCGTGTCTTCAACCATTCTATACCTGCCATGATCTTTTCATAGAGCCACTTAAACCATCCAAACTGCATGAGCTTATCTTCTGTAACTCTAAAGAGCCAGAATGTAAATGCTGCGATAGGGATTTTAGAGATATAGAGCACCAACCCAAGTGCTACCTGCCCCCCTACAAATAATATCCCTGCATAAATACCTGCCGCTTCTACGATCACAAGTAAGAGAGTGAAAATGACTAAAACGACCGAAGGATTAACATTTTGTAACTTGGCTTCAATTTTCTGAAGTATCTTGAGTGCATGAATAGCTTTATAAATTGGCTTAGCAATCCCCTCCCATATTAGCTCTTCAAAGAGTATATAGGTAATCACAAGTATAAGTTGTAAAAGTGAGATAAGTCGGTTTCTGATGGCTAAAAGCATAAAATTTCCCTAAATAAATTTAAGAATAATTATAGCGATTTTATTGAAAAAATAAGAAGTATAAATAGAATAGAATAAAGGAGTTTATTTTTTGAAGAAAGTAAAGATTTCTTTTTGATTTGTAGTAGTTTTGGTTAAATGGGTTTTGTGGAGTGCGGAAGCTTACTAATAGTAAGTGACCAAATGGAACAAAGCCCATTTAGCCGAAAATGCTGTGAAGCAGAAAGAAAGATTACTTTCTTCTAAGTTCTTTGATTCTTGCTGCTTTACCTTTAAGTTCTCTAAGGTAGAAAAGTTTCGCTCTTCTAATTCTACCTTTTCTAAGTACTTCAATCTTTTCAATTGAGTCTGAGTAAAGTGGAAAAATTCTTTCAACACCAACAGAGTTAGCACCCATTTTTCTTACCATAAATGTACGACCAGTACCCTGACCTCTAATTGCAATACAAAGACCTTCATAATTTTGTACTCTAGTCTTAGCACCTTCTTTAATTCTTACAGCTACTCTTACTGTATCACCAGCTCTAAATGCTGGAACTTCTCTGTTTTCTAGTTGCGCTTGCTCGAAGCTTTCAATGTATTTATTTCTCATGTGTTATACCTTTTTTGTATAAGTCAGGGCGAAAATACTTTGTTTTGCACAAAGCAAGCCCTCTTTTTAAGTCCGTGATTTTACTATGATTACCCTTTAAGAACTCTGAAACGACTTCATTTCCTTCATAATCTTTTGGCTTCGTAAAAGATGGCGCTTCAAGTAGAGCATCCTCAAAACTCTCAATACTTAATGAATCAGCATTTCCCAGTACACTTTCTACGTTACGAGAAATAGCATCACAAGCTACCATACTTGCCAGTTCTCCACCGGTCAATATAAAATCACCTATCGAAAAAATCTCATCTGCCTGGGCTTCGATCACTCTTTCATCGATTCCTTCATAACGTCCTGAAACAAAAACGATATGCTCTTTTTTAGCCAAACGTTTAGCATCATTCTGGGTAAAGGTTTTTGCTACTGGTGAAAGAAATACAATATGTGCTTTGGGTGATTCAACTCTCACTTTTTTCAAAGTATCCATAAGCGGTTGCGGTGTCATTAGCATCCCTGCCCCACCACCGATCATTGGTGCATCTACACGGTTATGTTTATCTGTGGTAAAGTCACGTGGATTATAGAAATCTATAGAGATCTTCTCATCTTCTATCGCACGTTTTAAGATACTTTCTGAAAAGTACCCTTTGATAAGGTTAGGAAAAAGGGTTACGAAAGAAAATTTCATCATTAGAACACTTTTTTGGCAAAGCCAAACAAAGCTACGCTAACGCTATGTTCTCTTCGGCAGAGTGCCCACGCGACTAGTCGCTTTAAGAAACATTCATTCATAACTTAACTAGCCTCTAAAATGTCTTTAGCATCTTTTGTATAAACAATTTTAGCTTCAATATCTGCTTTCACAACATATCTATCTATATAGGGAAGTAAAAAGCTTTTAGAAAGTCCTTCTTTTACTAAGCTCTCATCTGTTTTAATAGAAAGGTAGTCAGTGTCACCCATACGTTGAATATCATCTATAGTTCCAATTACAATGCCTTCATCTTCTACAGTACATCCAATGATATCAAACCAAAAGTGCTGCCCCTCATCTAAGTCACAATTTTCTCTTGTTTGTGCAACGTCTGCAAATATTTTCGTATTGGTTAGTTTCTTAGCCGAATCAATACTCTCATAGCCTACAAAACGGATAGTACCACGTTTTTCGTTGATATCAGCGATCGTTAATTCACCACGATTGGTCTTATAACTTGTACCTACTTTAAATTGTTCTGGAAAGTCTGTATGAATATGAAACTTAAGGTCGCCCCAAAGTCCAATAGTTCGCCCTATTTGAGCGATGAGAGAGTTGTCATTTGACATGTTATGATACTGGCTTAACATTCACGCGGTAATTTTTACCGCCTTTTGCCTTGCAGCCTGAGATCACAGTTTTAATGGAGTTTATCATACGTCCCTGCTTACCAATGAGCTTACCTATATCTTCACTATTTGCAAAGATGGTAATTTCATCGAAGCTCTCATCCATCTCTTTTATCTCTATTGAGATATCTTCAGGATGTTCTACTAAAAGTTTAGTATATGAGCTAAGGAATGCATCTACCATTTAAGACTATTTCTTACCTGCTAGTCTTTTTACTGTTGGACTCATTTGTGCACCAACGCTTACCCAGTAGTTCAATCTTTCTTCATCAAGATTAAGCTCTTTGTTTACTGATACAGGGTTATAGTTACCGATCACTTCGATCCAACCACCATCTCTTCTTTTTCTACTGTCTGTTACTACGATTCTGTAAAATGGTTTCTTTTTTCTACCCATTCTTGTCATTCTGATCATTGTCATGTTATGTCCTTGTGTTATTATCTATGTTTATATGAATATTCTCTTTGAGGAAAAGCGAACATCTTACAATAAAGTACTGACAACTGCTCATTAATGACTTAAAGCACTCATCAACACTTTTGGAACGCGATTTTACCATAAAAATTATAAAGATTTTATTAAGGCTGTCTTATAAATGGCTTAGCGGGGGATTCCTCCACCTTGCGCTTGTGCCATCATGTCCTGCATCTGCTTCATACCACCTTTGGTTGACATCTTCTTCGCCATCTTCGCAGCATTTTTAAACTGCTTAAGCACACGGTTCACATGCATCACTTCAAGTCCTGCACCAGCAGCCAAACGTCTTTTACGCATGTTATTGAGAAGATCAGGGTTTTCTCTCTCTTTTGGTGTCATAGAGGAGACCAGCGCTTTGATCTGTTTTATCTCAGAAGAGTTCTCTAAGTCCATATCCCCTATCTGTTTTGCCATATTCCCCATACCAGGTATCATCCCCATAATTGATTTCATTGAACCTAGTTTTTTCATCTGTTCCATCTGTGCAAGAAAGTCATTGAAATTAAACTGACCTTTTTTGATCTTTTGCGTAAATTTCTTTGCTTCTTTAGGATCTATGGCTGCTGCAGCTTTTTCTGCCAGAGACTCTACATCTCCAGCACCCATTAAACGGCTCACAATCCTATCTGAAATAAACTGTTCAAGGTCAGGCATTTTTTCACCTGCACCGATGAAACGCAGTGGTACACCAACCTGTTGTGTAAGCCCAAGCGCCACGCCACCTTTTGAGTCACCGTCAAACTTTGAAAGTACCACTCCAGTAATGCCTATCTTTTCTTTGAAGGTCTGTGCTGTTCTTACAGCATCTTGACCTGTCATCGCATCCGCTACATAAAAAAGCTCATCAGGGTTGGCTACTTTTTTAACTTCTGCCAATTCATCCATAAGCTCATCATCAATCGCCAAACGTCCTGCAGTATCTATAAGCACTACATCATAAAGTTCTTTTTGCGCTTTTTCAAGACCTTGTTTAACTATTTGTGTCGGTGTTACATTTTCATCTGCCACAAGGTCTACTTCAATACCTGCAGTGATCTGTTTAAGCTGTTCTACTGCTGCAAGTCTCTGTAGGTCTGCTGCGATAATAAGCACTTTTTTCTTTTTTTGTTCTTTAAGAAAGTAAGCCAATTTACCTGTAGTTGTTGTTTTACCAGACCCCTGAAGACCTATCATCAATACTACAGTTGGTGGCTTAGAAGCAAAGGTAAATCCTTTAGGCGCGCCTTCAACACTAAGAATATCAGTCAGTTTCTCTTGCAGTGCTTTTAAGAAATTATCTTTCCCCACACCATTTTTTTTAGTTTCTATCTCAACTGTAGAGATAAGATCTTTTACAACTTTATGGTGTACATCTGCTTTAAGCAATGATTTTTTAAGTTCAGTGGTTGCTTTTTTAAGGGCCTTATCATCATCATGAAAACGTATCTTACCTATGGCACTTTTAAAACTATCTGTTAACGTATCTAACATTTTTTACCTCTATCTTTATATTCATCTAATAAGCGACTAGTCGCTTGAGCTTTCTGCTGAAGAAAACTCAGTGTTAACGTAGTATGGGGGACTTTGTTCTCCATACGTTACATTAATAGGTGGTGCGATTTTATCTAATCTTCGCTTATTATTTATAACGAGCTATATCTTTAGGCTCTGCTGCATTAAACTCATAATCAAGTATCTTCATCTTGGCAGAGTGCAATAACACACGTTTAGACTGTGTACGGCTTCCGTACTGTTCGTCACCGACTATAGGATGTCCTATGTGTGCCAAGTGTACACGTATCTGATGCGTTCTTCCTGTGGTGATCTCTATATGCACTTTAGACTTTTTCCCCTGAAGCTCTTCAGGTTTTACGATCGTATGTGCTCTTTTACCACGAACAGGGTCTATCATCGAAAATGCTTTACCTTTTTTAACCGTAAAGATAGGCTCATCTATCTCTACTTTTTCATAAAGTACACCCTCAACCCATGCCACATAATGTTTTTCTACCTTGCGCGCTTTAAACTCTTTAATCGCACGGTCAATGAATTCTCTGTTTTTCCCCAAAAGCAATACGCCGGATGTGTCTCTGTCAAGCCTATGCAGTAGTTCTGCACCCTCAATGGCATCTTGTATCTCATAAGAGTCTACCTGTGCCGGTTTATTAATAGCGATGATGTCGTTATCTTGGTAGAGTATCTCTATATCATCAGGGTACTCTACACGAAAAAAGGTATCTGTATGTATATCTGCACGGGCGATCTTTACTTTTTTATCTTCCACAAATACAAGCCCTCTATCTATGAGCTCTTTTGCTTTTTTGTTTGAAATATCTTTTTGTCTTGCCAAGACTTTATATGCTTTATCTGTAGCCATTATAGTTCCTTTTTTAAACTCTCAACAATAGGAGTTATATCTGTTTTACTTTTTATCTTTGTAGGCTTTAGTAATCCATACTGCAAAAGCCTTCTTGAAAGGTTTGATGCTTCTACTACTGCAATACCTTCTATTGCATCAAAAATATCTTTTTGATTGAAATAGTGCTTTCCAGAGATGATTTTACATCCAAATTGCGCTGCTTCTGCTGCATTATGCCCACCTATAGGCTCAAATGCCCCACCAAGTATGACGATGTCTGAAACAGCATACAGGTTTACTAGTTCACCCAATTTATCTACTACGATGATGTCACTTTCAAAATCTTCTTTTTCAGAATACCTTTGCCACGTTAAACCTTCTTCTTGTGCAAAGCTATCAACTTCAGACGAAACCTTAGAAAAACGTTCAGGATGACGGGGTACAAGAAGAAGTTTTACATCTTTTTGCTCTTTTTTAAGATCTGCAAATGCTTCTAATATGATCCCCTCTTCTCCTTCATGTGTACTTGCTCCACAAAGAAGTAAAGAAGATGGTTTATCCAATGTTCTCGTAGGTGCAGGTAACTGAGAAAGCTTGATATTTCCCGTGACCATTACATTGGTTGCACCCAACATCTCTAAACGTTCTTTATCTACACTAGTCTGTGCATATACCTCATCGATATATTTAAATATCTGTTTATACAGCCATGCCATTTTTTGATACTTGGGAAATGACCTGTCAGACATACGCGCATTGATAAGTAGTGTTTTGGCTCCCCTATTGCGAGCCAGAACAAAAAGCAGATACCAAAATTCTGCTTCCATCACAACCAAAGCTTTTTGAGGTTTTAACCATGTGAAAAGCAGAGACTCAAAAGGAAGATATCGACTCTCTTTTGTATAATCACTGATCGCTTTAAATCCAGTTTGTGTCGTTGTACTCATACGTAAAACATCTTCTGGTAAAGTATCGACCAGAGGTTTGATAGCTTTAGCTTCTCCAAAACTGCAAGAGTGAAACCAAATGCCTTCAGGCTTTAACGATCTGTTTTTCCATAAAAAAAATCTTGCCGGTATAGAGTCTTTATATTTTTTCTTAAAGGAAAAAACAATAAGAAAGGGTAAAGCTAAAAGATAAAGAAAGAAAGAAAAAAGAGTATAGATAAAAAAGAACAATGTTGACTCCAAAATGCAATGAGGCAAAGCCTCATCCTTCTGAACGCTCAACGCTGAACGCTGAACGCTTGTTATGCCTCTGCTGTTACCGGCTCAATATAAAGAATTCTACCACAGTGAGGACAGTTTACGATCTCATCACCTTTGATCACTTCTGAATATGTTTTATCATTAAGTTTCATGTAACATCCGTAACATGCCTGTTTTTTTACAGGAACAACTGCTGTGTTACCTGCCCAGATACGGATCTTCTCGTAAAATGCAAGTACTTTTTGCTCAAGATTTCTGCTAAGTTCTTCTCTTTTAATAAAAAGTGCCCCTTTGCTTTTTTCTATCTCTGCTCTTTCTGTTGAAACTTCTTTATTTACCTCATCATATTTAGCGTTCAGTGTAGTTACACTTTCATTTGCTTCATCAAGAAGTGATCTTTTTGTTTCATTGATACCTTGAAGTCTTTCTATCTCTTCATTGGCAAAAGTCATCTTTTCTTTAGCAATATCTTCTTCCAAAGAGAGTGCTTTCATCTCTTTTTCTGTTGTGATCTCTTTTGCTTTTTTAGTATTCAATGCAAGTTGTTCATGGAGCATTGTTAACTGCTCTTCAAATGATTTTACTTTTGCATCATTCTCTTCGATCTCTGCATTGAGTGCATCAAGTTCACTCTGTGCTGCCTTGATCTTCTTTGATACTCTTGCTATCTTTTTGTCTGCAGCTTCAAGTTGTGGGTTGTAACTGTCGATCGCCTGATCATTTTTTGCAAGCTCTATCAGCTCTTTTAGATGTTTGCTCATCTGCGTCCTTTAAGGGTTTTAACGGCTCTATAACAGCCTCTTTGTCTACTTTATATCGTTGTCAATATAAAATGGATTTTTAGAATTTGAAATTATAGCCAAAATAGGTAAAACTTTCAATTCATCTAGTAGAATCTCTGCAAAAAACTTCTCAGATTCATAATGTCCGATATCCACCATCATCAAATCTTCACTCATTGCTTTCATCGCATCATGATATTTAATATCACCTGTTAAAAAACAGTCTGCCTCAACTTCATCCATAAGTGATGCACCTGCACCTGTTGTTAATGCTATAGAAGTGATGTTTTCTTTCTTACCTACCACTTTTAGAGTAGGCAGATGTAACTTCTCTTTGAGTAAAGATAAAAGCTCTTTATAGTGCCATGTCCCTTTGGTTGTACAAACAAAAGGGTTCTGTTCCTCAAGAGTAAAACCTAATACTTTTTCAAATACATATTTATTCAGGTGTGTTTGGTCAAAGTTTGTATGCAGTGCGATAAGGGCATGTTTTTTGAGTATCATCTGTTCTATCAAATTAGAAGGATACTTCGAAAGATCAAGCTGTGTGAGTTTTCCAAAGATAAGAGGATGGTGTACGACAAAAAGTGTGCCCTCTTCAGCATTTTTAATCATTTCGGTATCCACATCCAAGGAAACTACTATCTGCGAAACCTCACGTGACCTATCACCAACGATAAGTCCTGAATTATCCCATTTTTCCTGGAGTTCAAAAGGACTGATCTTATCTAAATAATTATAGATTTCTTGCAATTTCACAACAAGTACCTTATCTTTTTACTCGTGCAGACTTTTCCATCACTTGCTCATTCAGTGATTGCTTATAGGCTATGATAGCTTCACGTGTTTCATCTGAAGCTGTTGAGGCTATCTGTGCCGCCAAAATACCTGCATTTTTTGCACCATTCAGTGCCACAGTAGCTACTGGTACACCTCCAGGCATTTGAAGGATTGAGAGTACTGAGTCCCAGCCATCTATTGAGTTACTTGATTTCACCGGTACACCGATCACCGGTAGTGGAGACATTGAAGCGATCATACCAGGCAAGTGTGCTGCACCACCTGCTCCTGCGATAATTACTTGAATACCGCGCTTATGTGCATTGGCTGAAAACTCAAACAATTTTTCTGGTGTTCTATGTGCAGATACGATGTCAAGTTCATACCCTACATTAAATTCTTCTAACATTTTAGCTGCCTCTTCCATTACAGGGAGGTCTGAATCTGAACCCATCACAATACTTACTACTACTTTTGACATGACTTTACCTTTAATGTATGTTTTACTTTTTCTGCTTTGTTCATCGCATCTTCCAATGAGTCTGAAAGAATAGTGACATGTCCCATCTTTCTAGAGGGTCTTGTCTGTTTTTTACCATATAGATGAATTTTCACACCTTCTATCGCCATACATTCTTCAAACCCTTCATAATACACAGGCCCTTCATAGCCTGCTTCTCCCAGAAGATTAAGCATCACTGATTTACTCAATAACTCTGTACTTCCAAGTGGAAGACCCAATATGGCACGCAATAACTGCTTAAGCTGAGAAGTCACAATTGCATCAACAGTGTGATGTCCACTATTGTGTGGTCTTGGAGCAACTTCATTGATAATCACCTTACCTTCCTGGTCGATAAAAAACTCTACAGCCAATAGACCTACCATCCCAAAACTCTCGATGATCTTGACTGCTAACGTTTCAGCCTCTTTGGCTTGCTCAGCTGTGATATTTGCCGGACAGAAGAGGTCTTCAACAAGATTGGTCGTTTCATTGAAAGTCATCTCTACAGCTGGAAAACATCTCACCTCTCCCGCAGCATTTCGGGCGGCGATCACTGCGATCTCTTTATCGATGTCAACCATCTCTTCACACATTGATGCACCAAGTAAAAGCGTGTCTTCACTGCTACGAATAACAGAAACACCCTGACCATCATAGCCGCCTTGACGTAATTTCTGCACAAAAGGATAGGCAAGTTCACCACTCGTAACAGCTTTATCTATAGCTGCTCTATTTTCATAACATGCAAATGAAGAAGTTGGAAGATTGTGCTTAGCATAGAATTCTTTTTGTAATCCTTTATCTTGAATGAGAGCCAATGTATCAGGATCAGGCAGGATTATTAAGCCTTCAGACTTGAGCTTCTGGAGGGCTTCGATATTGATATTTTCAAGCTCATAAGTGAGGATATCAACCTGCTTACCAAAGTTGTAAACATCTTCAAAATCCTTAAAGTCACCCTTCACATACACTGAAGCAACACCACGTGCCGAACAACCCTCATCAGGGTCAAGTACATAGCTACGAATGTCCCATCTACTCGCTTCTTGTATGAGCATCTTACCAAGTTGACCACCGGCTATTACACCCATTTTTAAGTTTGAAGTGACTAGTTTATCAATCAATACTTACCCTTTAACACGCTCATTACGCTCTTGTTCTTGTGCTTTGTAAAGCTCCGCACATCCTATAGAAAGTTCTCTTACTTTGAGTATGTAGTTCTGTCTTTGTGCCTGAGAGATGGCTTTTCTTGCATCAAGTACATTAAAGGCATGAGAAGCCACCATACACTGATCATACGCAGGTAAAGGAAGTCCAGCTTCTAAACATACTTTACACTCATTTGAAGCATCTTCAAAGTGTTGAAAAAGATTTTCTACATTGGCTATTTCAAAGTGATACTTTGAAAATTCATACTCAGTCTCTCTATGTACATCACCATAAGTGGTGATATTATCACCCATTTTGTTCCATACAAGATCATAGACTGACTCTACACCTTGCAGATACATCGCCAAACGCTCTGTACCATATGTGATCTCTACAGCGACAGGATCACAGGCGATACCCCCTACCTGCTGAAAGTAAGTAAACTGAGTCACTTCCATACCATCTAACCATACTTCCCAACCAAGTCCCCATGCACCAAGTGTCGGTGATTCCCAGTTATCTTCCACAAAGCGGATGTCATGCTGTGTTAGGTCTAGTCCCAAATACTCTAAAGACTTCAAGTAAAGCTCTTGAATATTGTCAGGACTAGGCTTGATAAGGGCTTGAAACTGATAGTAAGCTCCCAAACGGTTTGGATTCTCCCCATAACGTCCATCTGTCGGCCTTCGAGAAGGCGCTACGTAGGCTGCTGACCATGGCTTGGAATCAAGACTCCTAAGCAGTGTTGCAGGATGGAATGTCCCTGCACCAGACGGAATATCATAGGGCTGTACAATATTACACCCCTGCTCTGCCCAGTACTGTTGGAGTTTAAGTAGTAGTTCACTAAATGTTATGGCGTTTTTGTTCATCAAATATTTCTCTTATCTATTAATTTTAAAGTATTATCTCAATTTCAGAAGAGTCAAGCTCTACTTTCTTTGCTTTGCTGATACGGTCTTCTTGCAGTTTTACATTGAGTTCATCATCTTGCAATGCCAAGATCTGAATTGCCAAATAGGCTGCATTTACAGCGCCAGCACTACCGATAGCAAGTGTACCTACCGGCATACCATCTGACATCATCACTGTGGAAAGAAGTGCATCTTCTCCTTTAAGTGCTCCAGATTCTATGGGCACCCCAAGTACAGGTTTTGTCGTATTTGCGGCTACTGTACCACCCAAGTGTGCAGCCATACCAGCTGCAGCAATAAACACTTGTGCCCCTTTCTCTTCTGCTTTTTTTATATACTCTTTAGTCCTATCGGGACTTTTAAGTGCAGATGAGACAACAAGTTCATAAGGTACACCAAATTTCTTCAATGTTTCTGCACACTCTGCCATGATACTATAATCACTTTTTGAAGCTATAACGATAGATATAAATTTCACTGTTTATCCTTTTATTTTACTTCTAATTTCATAGGAGTGGACTCTTCTGTCAAGCCTTTCTTCTCCAAAGCCTCAGCAATTTCACGTCTTAAGATAGTATATCCCGGTAATGTGGCAGGAAGTAAAATATCATTGACATTGCCACTGTGTACACATTCAAGCTCTTTACCTTCTTTTGTAGTCAGTTTTTTAAATGTGATGACATACTGTCCATTTATCTCTTCTATCTTACCTATCTCATTATCTACCAGTTCTACTGTTGCACCTACAGGAAGTACTATCTCCACAGAATCACCTAAACAAGTTTTATCTTTACACTTCCATGTTAGTCCATCTTCTCCAACAAGACCCACCACCTGGTGCGTACCGTATTGTATGGAGAACTCATGTGACTCTGAGTCATTTCGTTCAAATGGACGAGAGATAAGATAGGCATCCGAGAAACCTCTGTTTTGTGTTGTATGAAGCTCTTTTTGATAACGTTCGGCATCAAAATCATTTGCATAAAAGTCATCTATGGCATGGCGGTATGCTTTGGTCACCACTCCTGCATAATATGGAGATTTTGTTCTTCCTTCTATCTTCAGTGAATCTATAACCCCTGAACGTAACATCTCATCCACATGTGATGCCATATTCATATCTTTAGCATTCATAATGTACGTACCTACATCTTCCTCTTCTTCAAGCCTGAAAGTCGTACCGCTCTCAGGGTTGTGCGCATAGATCTCATAGGGGAAACGACAGTCATTGGCACAACTACCACGGTTTGGTACACGTCCCGTCTGCAAAGAAGAGATGAGACATCGCCCTGAATAAGCAAAACACATAGAACCGTGGACAAATACTTCAAGTTCCAGATCCGGTATCACAGATTTGATCGCTTCACAATCTTTTAAAGATATTTCACGTGCTACGATGATACGTTTGACCCCCAGGTCATAATAGACCTGTGCATCCAAAGCATTCATAACATTGGCTTGGGTTGAGAGGTGTATAGGAATATCAGGTGCTATCTTGGCTGCCAATTTTACTACCCCTGGACTTGATACGATCAGTGCATCCGGCTTAAGCTCAGCAACCTTTGCAATATGATTTTCATAGAGTTTGATCTGTGAATTAAAAGGAAAAGAGTTGACTGTAGAGTAGACTTTTTTACCGCGTTCATGGGCATAGGCTATCCCCTCAGCATAAGAATCCATATCGAACTCTTTTCCTGAACGTATACGCAATGAAAAGGTACTTGTACTTCCATATACAGCATCAGCACCATAGTTCAGAGCGATCTTCATCTTCTCCAAATTACCTGCCGGTGCCAAAAGTTCTACTTTGTTTTCTGCTATCATTTTTTACCTATTAGGGATATATTTGACTCTTATTCTACCCAATTAGTAGTAAAAAACAGTTTGTAGGGTTTATAGAAGTACCCTTGTGCTAAAATCATTTTATGAACAAGACAACAAGAATAGATTTACATAACCATACTACCCGCTGTAATCATGCTGAAGGTACTGTAGATGAGTACATCCGGAAAGCTATAGACCTGGGTATAGATATTTATGGATTTTCTGAACATGCTCCTATGGATTTTGACCCACATTATCGTCTTTCATTTGATGAGATGAATGACTATAGAAATGATATCCTTCAGGCAAAAGAGAAATACAAAAATGACATCGAAATATTGTTAGGATATGAAGTGGACTGGTTACCGGGACATATGGATGAGAGAGTATTGAATGCAAAAGTGGATTATATGATAGGTTCTGTGCACTTCATAGATAAATGGAGTTTTGACAATCCTGAATTTCTTGCAGGCTGGAAAAATAAAGACATAGATGAAATATGGAAAGCCTATTTTGAAGCTACAGAAGCGATGGCAAAATCAGGTAAGTTTGATATCGTTGGACACCTTGACCTTATAAAAGTATTTAAGTACTTACCAAAACAAGATACACGTATTTTAGCAAAAAATGCACTGCAAGCCATCAAACGGTCCAACATGACTTTAGAACTTAATGCTGCAGGTCTTCGTAAACCTATTGGAGAGATATATCCATCAAAACCTTTACTTGAAATGGCCTATGAAATGGATATACCTATCACCTTCTCTTCTGATGCCCATGCCGTAGATCAAGTAGGTTTCTCTTATGACAAAGTTACATCCCTTGCGAAAGAGGTCGGATACACTAAAGCTATGACATTTAAAAACAGAGATAGGGAGTTGATTACTTTTTAATCACTCCAAAACGACTCACAAAAAGCCATATTTTATAATTGATTAAATTTTAATCATAAAAATTATCACCTCTCAATATATAATCGCTATAATAGCTGGATAACTTTAATACAGGAGAATCCTAATGGGTAAATTTGTGAACAACACAGATGAGTTTTATAAATATTGTGAAGAGAATGAGGTAGAGTTTGTAGATTTTAGATTTACAGACATCAAAGGTGCATGGCACCATATTTCATACAGAATGAGTGCTGTTGAAGCTTCTATGCTTGAAGCTGGTTTACCATTTGATGGTTCATCTATCGAAGCATGGCAACCGATCGACAAATCAGATATGCTTCTTAAACCTGATGTTGACACTGCCTTTTTAGACCCGTTTACTGCTGATAGCACGATCATTGTTATCTGTGATGTTTACGACATTTACAAGAACGAACTTTATGCAAAATGTCCAAGATCTATCGCTAAAAAGACACTTGTACACATGGAAGAAGTTGGTATCGGTGATACTGCATTCTTTGGACCTGAAAATGAGTTCTTCATCTTTGACGATGTAAAGTTTAGAGATGATGTTAATTCGGCTTATTTTAGAGTAGAATCTGAAGAGGGTGGCTGGAGTTCTGATACTGAGTACGAATTTGGTAACATGGGTCACAGACCAGGTACAAAAGGCGGGTACTTCCCAACTATGCCAACAGATTCAATGGTAGACTTAAGAGCTGAAATGATGCTTCTTCTTGAAGAAGTTGGTTTAACTGTAATGCTAGGTCATCACGAAGTTGCTCAAGCACAAGGTGAGATCGGTATCAAATTTGGAACACTTATCGAAGCGGCTGATAATGTACAAAAGTACAAATATGTTGTAAAAATGGTTGCACACCTTAATGGTAAAACAGCGACATTTATGCCTAAGCCGCTTTATGGTGACAACGGAAACGGTATGCACGTACACCAGTCTATCTGGAAAGACGGTAAAAACCTATTCTACAAAGAGGGTGAGTACGCAAACCTATCTAAAACAGCACTTGATTACCTATCTGGTATCTTTAAACACTCAGGTGCGGTATCTGCATTTACTAATGCTTCTACAAACTCTTACAAGAGACTTTTACCAGGATTTGAAGCGCCATCTATCTTGACTTACTCTAGCCAAAATAGATCAGCTGCTTGTCGTATCCCTTATGGTGCAGGTGAGATGGCTACTAGAATTGAGACTAGGTTCCCAGATTCAACTGCATGTCCATACCTTGCATTCTCTGCATTAATGATGGCAGGTCTTGACGGTATCAAAAACGGTGGTTATGAGATGGTCGGACCAATGGATGAAGACCTTTTCGAACTTTCTCTAGATGAGATCAGAGAGAAAAATATCCCTCAGATGCCTCATACACTAAGAGAAGCTATTGAAGGTCTTATCGCAGATAATGACTTCTTGAAACCTGTATTTACTCAAGACTTTATTGACACATACCAACACTACCAGTTCGAAAGACAGATCTGGCCTGATGAAGGTAGACCAACAGCGTTTGAGTTTATTTCTACATATTCTTGTTAAAACCTTTATCTCCTCAATTTTGAGGAGATATTTTCTGTACATTTTCCTAATAACTACTATTTCATTTTAAGCATAAGCTTTGTTTCTGCATACTATAATTTTTTATAACAATAAGGGTTGATATGCATTTTAAATTAATATTTTCAAGTACTATATTTGCAGTATTTTTAATTTCTGGTTGTGGAGAAACCACTGAGACAATAATTGAGAAAGATAAAGTGATTGTTTTACATAATGTGAATGTGACTGGATGTTTATTATTGGAAACTCTTGGTAATACCAAATTAGATGAAGATGACCTGATCATAAATACTAGCTATAGCAGTACTGATAATAACGTGTCCTGTGCTACATATGGGAAAGTTAGAGGCTATATTGATTCATATGATAATATAGATGCTAATATAAGTGCAGAATGTGTTGAATTGTCTATTTCGGATATACAAGAAGCTCTTCCAGATGAAGACTTATCTCCATTTGATAGTACGACCAAAGCATGTGTACTTTCATTTGACCTTAATGTAACTTAAAATAGGTTATTTGTGCCATATAGAGGAATATGGCATAAGATTACTTCTTAAAAAGACTCTTCTCTTCTTCCTTCTTAAAAAATGTAAAATACGCCCAAAGCGTCGTTCCATAAACAAAAATAGACATCATTACCACTCCTGTAGTCACCACTTCAAAAAGCTCTTTATATTCAAAGCTAGACGGGATCATATGTACCAAGATGATGGAGAGTGCTCCTTTCATACCTGAGAAGGTAAGTATAAACCACCCCTCAAAACCTACCGGTTTTATCTGTTCAAGCTTACTTCCCCAAAAAGCAAACTTGGCCATAGAGATCGCACGAATAAGTGTGGTGATGATGAACATAGTCAATATTTCTACTTTATACTCCCAGAATTTCTCTAGACTTACCATCTCTGCCAATACAAAGAAGATCATTACCGCTGCAATATACCCATACTCCTTTGCCATCTCATAGATATACTCCATACGTTCAGAAGTTGTCGAGTCTATACCGTGGAGACGAAGTTTTTGCATAAATGTCTTACTCTTTTTGGCGTCCTCTTCACTTAAGGTCTTAATATCTATATCGATCCAGGCTTTCGTTGCAATGATCGCTGTGATCAATGTCAGGATACCACTGATATGTAAATATTCAGCCAATACATATGCCAGATACGCTTCAACAATAAAGATAAAAAACTCTCCTCGCTTATCATTGATTAACTTCATTAGCATATAGAAAAGATAACCTAACCCGATACCGATCCCCATACTCATGGCAAAGACACGCAGTGCATCTACTGTTGCTTCAGCCGCATCTATCGTACCGCTCATCATCCAAGGAAGTCCTATGAAGAAAAAGGCAATGACCGCAGTGGCATCATTACCCAAAGATTCACCCTCGATCAACAC
>CAZBLM010000023.1:227-37213 GCA_964492675.1 uncultured Sulfurovum sp. | reverse complement strand
ATCCATACTGGAGAGTTAATGACTGAAGCTTTAAAGTCAGATTGGAAAGTGCTTACGTTTTAACTTTTGAGTGTTTAAATTGGTACATCATAATAGAAGCAGCTATCCCTACATTAAAACTTTTTACGCCTTCCATCATTTCGATGGTAACGACTTCATCACATAATGCAATGACATCATCCGAAAGCCCTGATCCTTCATGCCCCATCAGTAGTACCCATTTATCACTTACTTTTACTGAAGATAATGGTGTGGAATCTTCAGTAACTTCTGCTGCATAGATACGATATCCATTCTCTTTAAGTGTTTTTATAGTCTCTTTGATATCGGTATAGATGTGCATTTTAAGCATAGAGATATGACCCATAGAAACTCTCAGTGCACGTCTTGAATAGGGGTGTGGTCCATAAGATGGTACAAGATAGGAGTTTATGCCTATGGCAGCTGCAGAACGGGCTATGGCACCTATATTCTGTGTTGAGCTAATTTCATCTAACATGATGATATTATCACTTAATTCAGAAAGAGGAGTCTCTTTTGGACGAATGCCGTGCATCATGACATTGTGGTGGATCTTGTGTCCTACTATGTTTTGCATCTGTTCTTTTGTTGCAAGATAGAGAATGATGTCTTTATATGGCTCAATAAGTTTATTATACGCATCATAATAAGCCTGAGTAGCAAGGATACTTTTAACCTCTATCCCTTCTTCTAAAAGAAGGTTGACTACCTTAGGACTGTCAGCAATGAAAGATCCGTCTTCTCTGAAGGCATTTTCTCTAAACTGATGGTAGAGGGTGAGCTCTTCCGCATGTATATCTGTAATTGTTGTAAAATTCATATGTGATTGTACACGAATATATATTTGGGATTCATTTATCTTTATTAGATATAATTCTTTATATTATAACCCAAGGTTAATAAATGAAGAAAATTATTGTAAGTTTTTTACTATTATCACTTATGGCAATGGCAGAGTTAACACAAGTGTGGGCAACTCCGGGATTTGCAGATAAAGGTATAAAGATCATTGATATACGAACACCTGCTGAGTGGAGAGAAACAGGTATCGTTAAAGGTTCATATACGATCATGTTTTTTGATGAAGAAGGTGAATTTGATCTTGAAAACTTTTTAAGGCAATTAAACATGGCAGTCAAAAAAGATGAGCAATTCGCACTCATATGTAGAGTTGGATCTCGTACAGGTATGGTTACTGAATTTTTATCAGATAAACTTGGCTATCAGGTCATTAACCTTAAAGGTGGTATTATGAAGATGATTTATGAAGGGTATAAAACTGTGCCGTATAGACATTAATTTACGATAAGAATTTGTCAAACTTGATTGACATAGACTAAACCTTTCTGATATAATCTTATTATTAATGTTACTTTTATTAGGTAGCTCACGTGACTAGTCACGTTTTAAAATATATATAAGAAAGATTAGAATGTCAAAAAGTTTATATGAGACTCTTGGTGTAAGTGAAAATGCTTCTGCCGATGAGATAAAAAAAGCCTACAGAAAACTCGCAAGAAAATATCACCCCGATATTAACAAAGAAGAATCAGCAGTCGATAAATTTAAAGAGATCAATGCTGCTTATGAAGTACTCTCAGATGCACAGAAAAAACAACAATATGATCAGTTTGGTGACCAGATGTTCGGTGGTCAGAACTTCCACGACTTTGCACAGGGACAGGGACAAGGTGTAGATCTTGATGAGATCCTTAGGTCTATGTTTGGCGGCGGTGGCGGCGGCTTTGGTGGAGCACAAGGCGGTTTTGGCGGCTTTGGTGGTTTTGGTGGTCCTGACCTTGATATGCAAGCACGTATCACTGTGCCTTTCATGGTAGCTATACAGGGTGGAAAACATAATGTTTCAACTAATGGACAAAGTTTTGATATCAAGATACCAGCAGGCATAAAGACCGGTGAAACGATGCGTGTTCGTGGTAAAGGAAAACAGTATCAGGGACAAGCAGGGGACCTGCTAATTCAGATAGAAGTCTCCTCTTCAGATGAATATGAAAGAAAAGGTGATAACCTCTATAAAACCTTTGATGTACCTCTTAAAGAAGCACTTTTTGGTGGGAAAATTGCCATAGAAACCCCGGAAAAAGAGGTTTCACTCAAAGTACCGCAAAATACAAAAAATGGTCAAAAGTTCAGACTTAAAGGCAAAGGTGTTGCTGACAGAAAAACAGCTATGAAAGGTGACCTTTATCTGGTCGCGAATGTAGTACTACCGGATGTAGATACACTAGATGATGAACTTAAAGCGATGATAGAAGCAAAACTCTAAAGGATCACAAATGCATAGTTATGACGAACCTGTTTACCTCATATCGGTTGTGGCAACAATGTTGGATATTCATCCACAAACACTTAGACAGTATGAGCGTGAAGGTCTTGTAGAACCTTCCCGTACACAGGGTCGTATGCGTCTGTATTCGCAGCGTGACATAGAACGCATGAAGCTCATCTTACGTTTAACACGTCAAATGGGTGTGAATCTTGCAGGTGTGGACCTTGTGTTGCAACTTAAAGAGCAGATAGATGAGATGCAGAAAGAGATGGATGTTTTACGTGAAGAGTTACGTAAATCAAATCGTAACGGATCTGTACATACAAGTAAGGCTTTAGTTGCAAAAAGTTCTTACGATATTATTATTTTTGAAGATTAATTGTCTATGAAACAGCAAAAGTACTATAAGTTTTTTCAAAAACAGATACTTTTGATGGTGTTTTTGTCTTTGATACCAGGGATAGTATATGTTGTCTTTGGGTATATCCACAATGTTTTTTTACCGGCTATATTTTGGTATATAGCTATGGTATTTACTGCAGTTTATGGTATGTTTCTTTATAAATGGTTTGACAAAGCAAAGATGGAGCAGGAAGAGCTCCGTAGATGGTATGGCAAGCTTATTATTTTTATGTATCTTTCCTTTTCTTTATGGACTGTGATCTTTATATTTTATGCACAGGAAATAGAGAGTAATTTACATTATATTGCCATCTTTACTCAGTTGGGTGCATCTGTTGTAGCTTCTGCACTTTTGGTCTCAGAACGAAAGATATTTGTACCAATACTATTGATCCTTATGGTGCCCCTGATCATCTATTTTGGATTATTGGATGTATGGTATGGCTATATTTTGTCACTTTTTTCTATAATCTTCTTGGGGGTCTTACTATACTCTTCTAACAATACTTATAAACTTATCCAAAAAAATTATTATCATGCACATCATGATGTATTAACGGGCTTAAATAACAGACGTTATTATCTTGAATATATGGATGCAATGATAGAACGACTTTCTTTCAGTGGCAAGAGAGCCTATATGCTTTTAATTGACCTGGATCATTTTAAGACCATAAATGACTCTCTAGGACATGATATTGGAGATAAGGTTCTCAATGAAGTTGTAAATCGTATTAAAATTTTTTGTAGACTTTCACGCGTTGTTGCTCGTCTCGGGGGTGATGAATTTATTGTAGTCACTAAGGAGTTGAAAGAGGATGAAGAATCGGTTGAAAAAGTACAAGAATTTGCAGAAGGGTTGCTTTCAGTACTTAAGGAACCATATAGCATAGATAGTCATCATTTCTATTTAAGTGCAAGTATTGGTATCAGTCTTATTGAAAATACACGTTTAAATCCAAATGAGTTTTTAAAAGAAGCAGATATAGCGATGTATGAGGCTAAAAAAACCGGGCGTGACGGGGTAATCATTTTTAATAAGCAATTAGAAGAGTCTGTGAGTTACCACCTTGAAATTGAACGTAAGCTCTATAGTGCAATAAGAATGAAAAAAATCACTTTAGATCATCAGGTTCAACTTGACAAAGATCTTAAACCCATAGGATGTGAAGTTTTAGCACGTTGGTATGATGATGAGCTAGGTGAGATAGCACCTGATGAATTTATCCCTATTGCGGAGAGAAATGGGTTGATCATAGAGTTAGGTGCTTATATTCTTGCAGAATCATTCAAAACGCTGGATGAATGGGAGAAGAAAGGGTTCGACCTAGATCAATTATCGGTAAATATCAGTGTAAGACAATTGCTTCACACTACATTTATTGAAGATGTTCAGAATTTATTAGATACTTATATAAAGCCAGAAAACAAAATAAAGATCCTGTTTGAGATAACTGAAAATGTATTGGCTGAAGATAAAGAGAAGATCATAGATATTCTTTTTAAATTAAAAGAGATGGGTATCTTATTTTCTATGGATGATTTTGGTACGGGATACTCTTCTTTAAGTTATTTACGAAGCTTGCCTGTGAATGAGTTAAAAATAGATAAACTCTTTATTGCACACATGTTAGAGAGCAAAACTGATGAAGTGATGATAACGACGATGCTATCTATAGCTAAAAACTTTGGTCTAAAGGTGATAGTGGAAGGAGTAGAACAAAAAGAACAGTTTGATCTTTTGGTTGATCAAGAGTGTTATGGATTTCAAGGGTTCTACTTTTCAAAACCCTTAGAGAAAAAAGAGTTTGAAGAAAAGTATTTGATCACTTGACATGTTGTGCAATGAGATGGATGGCGATACCATAGGTAGTAGCATTGTTATAACGTCTTAAGACCGCAAAGTTACTTGTCCCCAGATAGATATCATCATGTGTTGTATTTCTTGTTTTAAGCAGGTATGCTGAAGTTTCAGGAAAAGACTGTGTAGGCTTAATACCATATTTTTGTATGGTTTTGAGAGAACGTTTCTTTTTTCGTGAAGGTTTTAAAGCTTTGGTGTAACGTCCACCTTTCCAGTTAGTAGTTATTGCTGCAGGTATGCCTTTCTTCCATTTATTTTTATGCATGAACTTTGCGATAGAACCGATACAGTCTTCTATGTCCCAAGGATCGGTAATGCCATCACCATTAAAGTCAGACTTGTGTTTACGTGCCATAGAAGGTACCTGTTGTACACATCCCATTGCACCGGCAAATGAACCTTCAAGTTGCGTGATCTTATAGCCTTTTTCACGAGAAAGTAAAAAGAGATGTTTAAACTCATTTTTAAAGAACTTCTTCATACGGTTAGGATGAAAAGCGAGGGTAGCAAGTGCATCTAAGGTGTTATAGTCACCAGTGTATTCACCAAACTTACTTTCAACACCCATAAAGC
The DNA here is from genome assembly GCA_964492675.1 of uncultured Sulfurovum sp. Lineage (GTDB taxonomy): Bacteria > Campylobacterota > Campylobacteria > Campylobacterales > Sulfurovaceae > Sulfurovum. Next base: position 32,063 of record CAZBLM010000023.1, on the reverse strand, counting down.
CAACGATGTAATCCATATCTATAGTATAGATCTTTTCTGCACGTTTGAGTGTTTTGTAGTAGCTTTTTTTAAACTTTTTGGCTTTTTTAAGACTGATGGGATCTAGTACATGGGCTTTATAGCGTTCCCATGGACCGTTGGTAGATCCCACTTTGTATTTTCCTGTATAGCGTGCCAGTGTATCTCGGTCAAGCTTGGCATGGTTGAGCACAGCTCTCATGTAGCTTCTCTTGAAATGGTACTTCTTTACCATCATATCGACAAATTTTTGTACTTCTTTTTTTGCTAAAAAATCATAATTTACAGGAGGTCTGTCATCATTAGCTATGAGAATAAAAGGTATAAGAACAATGAATAGTAATTTTAAAAATTTCATATTATACCTCAGTGCTTAAAATCAATAAAGCATCACGATATATAGGCTCATCGATAAAGCCATATCTTTCATCCATAAAGCCATGATTGCCAACTTTGGCATTTGCTTCAAAAACATTTTTTATATGTTTTGCTCGTACTATGGCTTCATCACTGATACCAAACACTTCATTGGCGATGGCAACTTGTTTGGGACCCATACATGCTTTGCTCTCAAATCCCATCATCTTTTCATGTTTACACCATCTCCCAAACGTTTCTGTATCATTGTACTCTTGGAACATAAAAGAGATAGGATGAATACCAGCTGTCTTGGCATCAACTAAAAATTTGGAGAGTATGTAATCTATGGTAGGATTACCCAGTGTCACGATGGACTGGGGCAGTCCAAGTGAGGTTGAGAGATCTAATATCCCAAGATTCGCAGTGGTAAGACGCTCATCTATGCGTAACTTGCTAAGGTTCTCAAATGCCTCTTTGGTCTCAAGTGAAATGTGCAGCTCTTTGTCTTCTGAGAGTAGGGTAAGTGCTTGGGCTATTTGGGTTTGGTTTTTAATTTTGGCAACCCTGATAGCATCAAAGGCAAAATCATTTAAAAACTTTATCTCCTCAGCACCCCCTTCATCAAGTGGATTTATACGTACGATGATAAAACTGTTGGCGTGTTCCATATAGCTTAAAAAAAGCGCGATGTTATGTAGGGCTTCTTTTTTGCGACTTGGAGCGATGGCATCTTCAAGATTAAGCGTGATCATATCTGCATCACTCTCATCCATACGGTTGAGGTGTTTGAGTTGTAGCGGGTTTAGCATCATGTTGCTTCGCTTACGGGAGTGAGAACAGGGTATTTTTCTTTTATTCCCATAAGCTGTTGGTAGTGTGTCTAATGTATTAAATATCATATTAAAATGATATCTAAAATTGATTTACTTCTCTTTACTTTTTAGGTGTCCACTCAACACCAGGGTAAGCATCTCTATTTTCATTTGGTCTAGGGTCTCCCTCTTTGGGTTTCCACTCAACACCAGGATATTTGTTTTGACCCTCTGTAGGCTTCCATTCTACTCCTGGATACTTATGACGATCTTTATCTAATTCATTTTTAGGTTTCCACTCCACACCAGGATAGGCATCTCTTTTTTTTCTTTCTTGTTTAAGGCTCTGCCTTTGTTTTAGTGCATTAGCTTTGTCTTTTGCTTGTTGTACACTTGCATTTTCTGTTACAATGATATTATTGCTACTTGCATGTGTAGTTATACTCATAGTTGCTATGAGTATGAGTGTTGAAAGTATTTTCATGATTTACCTTTTTTATTTAATACAGGTAATAGATTTAAATCCATCACACCCTGGCATATCACATACTTTGTTATCTCCAAGAACCAAAGTATTTCCTACGTCAGGATATTGTTCCCAAACTGAGGCTCTTACAAATCCTTTTTGTACACAGAAATTAGTAGCAGCAGGTTCTCCACATCCTTGTCCCCAGTTTTTACACCAGTCAACCATTCTTGTATTAACTTTTGGGTATCTAAAAATTTCTCTGTTTCTTTGAACCTCTTCACATAGCTCGCCAACTTTAATATTTACCGTTTGATTTTTTGTCCATCCATCAGTTGAAGGGTAATATTTGGTAAATACACCACCGGTATTTCGACAGCTATATACGATTCTATAGCGTCTTTTACTATTACACCCGAAAGTTGCTTTATATGTAGTACCAATATTATCATTGGGATTTAGACCTATAGAATCAAAGCCATTATTTTGATTCCATGATCTATTTGAAAGTGATTTCCAAGAACCATTTTTAGATCTTACTGATGATTTTCGTGCGTCTCCTGATAAATTTTTCTTCTTGTGTATTATGATTTTCTGATTTGACGTATTTTTATAAAATATATTGATATTACAACCACCATAACTCAATGTTCCTAAAAATAATATTCCTACAAGTAACAATTTTTTCATAATTTTCTCCTTTATTGTTTGAGATAGTTGTTTTCACCAAGTATCGTTTCTCGTGTTTCTGGTGTATCTCCATTATTTTCCATATCAGGGATAGATAAATAAAGTGTATTGTCCTCTATGTTATACATACGGTAATCAATTTTTCCTATAGATCCTGCTGATCGTTCTTCATCTGTATCTACAATATACGTACTACCTTCTACAAGTGTCATATCTATTGCTCGGGCATCATTACCCAGGCTATCTTGTAGTATTTCTCCTATTTGGTACGTGTATGTAAGATTTTCCTCAGCATAAAGTGTCCCATCATTACAAGCATCACTGTCATATACTTTCCTAACACTGGAAATATGTGAACGGCTTATCTCAAGTGTAGTATGGTAGGAAAAATCCAGTAAAATACAATCTCTTTCCCATAAGCCTAATAGTTCATCGTCAGTTTCTGAGTCACCACTGCCCCCACATCCTGTAAGATATAAGACACTTCCTAAAATTAATAACCATTTATTTTTCATAATTCTCTCCTGAAATTTTTCTAACACAATCATCATAACACTCATTTATCATACAGACGTTCTGTTTGTAAAAACACTTTACGTTACCTACAAGTAAATTCATATGAACCACCTACTTTTACTTTAGTCTTGTGACCTGATCTTTTAATCTTTTTACATTCAACTTTAAAAAAATGTGTTTTTTTAAGCTGATTACCTAGTGGTGAATTATGCTGCTCAGAGCATAATCTTTTTGCTTCACTTTTAAAGGCCTTTTTGAGTGCTCTGTACCCACCTCTACATGTTCTTTTATTGTAGGTTCTTCCTGTGTCATGATTTCGGCTGTTTTCGTTTATACTACTCTCATGAAATGAATATTTTTGATTACCATAAGAATTTAGGCGAGCATTACTTGTGACCGTTAGAGCAATGATAAGTATGATGTATTTTAAGTATTTCATTTTCTCCCCTTTAATTACATAATGCTTTATAGGTGCCTTTGACTGTTACTGTCGTTCGACTATGCCTACTTTTATTTTTAGTACATTTTATTTTTTTCCAATTTTTGACTGCTAGAACTCTTCTAAGTGCTGAACCGGAATTATGTTCTCTAACGCAATATGATTTTGCCTCATCTTTTAATATCTTCTTTAGTTTGGTGTAACCTCTACTACAACGATTATTTTTAAATGTTCTTTCTTCTGTTTTAATAAAATCGTAATTATTATTGGTGACAACACGACCTTGTCCAAAGACATTACTACTTAATAAGATTGTTACACTTATGGCAGTAAAAATTATTTTCCCTTTCACATTCACTCCTTATATTGTGTGATGAAAAATGATATCATCCATTTATCACATAAGCGTTCTGTTTACTGTGCTATAATATTTTCATGTTAAAAAAAATTAAAGATATACATTACAAAGATCTTTTTCTTTATGGATTTTATGGAACTTATATAACACTTACTTCTCTTGCAACGGTGATAGATTTTTTTATTGGAAGCTATTTTGATGCTTTGGTTGATCTACTATCAGTTTTAATTGCCATGGGAGCATTTTGGTATTATCTAACAACAAAAGATAGAGAGATCGCTTCAATATTGTTGTTTTGGATAGCAAGTATAGTAATCTTTATATTTGTTATCAATAACAGGTTTAGTATAAGTATTATCTTTACCCTGCTTATCCCTATGGTGGCATTTATTTTACTCTCTACAAAAAAGATGATCATCCATGTAGGTGCATATTTTATAATGCTAGGGCTCATATTTACCTATGGATATAGTATCTATGAAACACACACATTGCTATATAGTGCAGCAAATATGAGTGCTTATATCATTGCACTACTTTTTCTCCTTGCTTTTGGTACTTTTTATCATATAGCCATAGAACGTTCTTATGTTGAACTTGAAAATGCGAACAAACAAAAAACATTTTTACTTAAAGAGATACATCATCGTGTAAAAAATAACCTAAACCTTGTTGCCTCGATTCTTGGATTACAAAAGTTAGAGAGTGATTCAAAGGAAGTACATGAATTAATAGATCAAAATAAATTGCGTTTAGAATCTATAGCAATGGCACATGAGATGTTATATGTACAGGATGATTTGGCAAATATTGATTTTAAGGCATATGTCTATAAATTAACAGAACATATATTAAAAATAAACGATGCAACAGATAATATAAAAGTCAATATTGAGATGATCACTTTAAAACTCCCGATAGAAAATATGATCCAATTTGGAATTATGATCAATGAACTCATGGTCAATTCGATCAAATATGCATTTAATGGAGATGGTGGATCAATTACTTTAAAATTGGAAAAGATTAATGATAGGTGTATATTTACTTATATGGATGACGGGAAAGGGTTTGATATTCCTAACACAAATAAAGGATTTGGAACAAACCTTGTAGAAATGACGGTATCACAATTAGAAGCTGATATGATTATCAGTAACCATACGGGTATTAAATACAGGATAGATCTTGGGAGGAGAAAATATGAAAATACTGATAGTTGAAGATGATGTAATACCGGCAAATCATTTGAAAAAAATATTGGAACTTGAGGGGTATGAAGTTATTGATATGGTCGCTACAGGTGTACGTGCTATCGAAGTTGCAAAAAAAGAAAAACCTGATCTTATTTTTATGGATGTTATGTTAAGAGATCATATTAGCGGAGCTGAAGCTGCTAGAGAAATATTTTACTCAGACCCTAATATTATTATTGTTTTTTTAACAGCATACTCTGACAAAGAAATGATAGAGTTCGCAGTTGAGTCTGATGCATTCGCTTATTTATTAAAACCGTATCGAGATAAAGAAATATTGGCTACATTGGAACTTGCAAAAGCAAAATTATCTACAAATAAGCCTCTTATAATCATCGACAAAGATGAGAGCAATAGTAAAATAGAACTAATTAATGGATACGTGTATGATATGAAACTAGATAGACTTTTTTTAGATAATGAAGAAGTGTCATTAGGTGCAAAAGCATTAAAACTTATACAACTGTTGTGTCAAAATAAACATATTACTTTAGAAATAGATATGATACTTGAAGAGATATGGGATACTCAGAGATCTGGACAAACACTACGTTCATTGATTCATCGTGTTCGAGAGTCTACCACACCTGAACTAATACAAAATACCAATAAATTTGGATATAAAATAGGATTAAAAGAGTAAAAACAAACAGCATGTTTTCCTGTGAATATTATTGAGCCATGATTTGTTTGAGTTGATCTGCATATGGTTGGACTGTTTCTATATCTGCAGGGTTTGTTTCCCCCGTCATCCCTGACATCATACTGCGTATCATAGCATGTTGTTCTTTTGGCGCTTTGGCTATCTGTCTTTCAAGTTCAATAGTCATCATGGCTTTTATGATCCTGGTTGATTTTAGTGTAAGATCCAAAGCATCATCATAACCGACCAGTTTTGCCTCCTTATCCAGTTCGTTTTTTATACCTGAAAGCTCTATGGATCTTGTAGCGAAAGTGTTAAAACTTACGCCTGATTTTAGTACCTGTGCGGCTTTCTCATATCCTTTCTCTATGCCATCCGAATACTTTCCATAATGACTGTCTTTCTTCTTAATTGTATTAAGAAATAATTCTACATCTTTGGATGTCAACTTTTCATCACTTTCAATATGTGCAGTTAAAAAAGGTAGAAGTGCCATGCCTTTTTGCATGTCTGCCATTGCCATATTCATATTGGGCATTCCTGTTGGCATATTAGCATGTATGCTTTGCGAAGTACCCAGTAGTAGAAGCAGTGTTAAAAGTGTTTTTCTGATCATCTATCATCCTTTTTTATGTAAGTATTATTGTATAATACTCCAATTCTTATTGAGGTATTTTTAAATGTATAGATCAATCAGTGTATTTATGATTTTTATGGTTTCGTTGGTGGCAAGAGAAGAAGCTTTTGCGGTGAAAGAATGTCCTGCATTCAACAACATGAAACACAGTAAAAATACACACGCGGTATATCTGGATACAAACCAGAAATACACTATTTTAAAGCATCATAAAGGGCAAAATCTTATTCTGATAAAAGGTGAACAGCCTGCACAACGCTGGGTGGATGATGAATGTTTTTCAATAAGGTCACAGAAAGAGACACCAGTACTGAATACTGACAGTATTGATGCATATATAAAACGTAATAATAGAGTAAGCAAAGAGTTGGTAAGTAAAAATCAAAATATACTTGTACTTTCGTGGCATAATGCTTTTTGTGAGACACACAGATATAAACAAGAGTGTAAAAGAAGGGTATTTCCGTTTGGAAAAGGTGTGTATAAAGAAAAACATTTTGTTTTACACGGTTTATGGCCTCAACCAAGAAGCAATCAATACTGTGGTGTAAACGCTTATATTAAAAACCTGGATAAACACAAACAGTGGCATAAACTTCCATCTCTTGAATTAACACCCGAATTAACACAAAGGTTACAGAAAGTGATGCCCGGATTTTCTTCAAACTTGCATAAACATGAGTGGATAAAACATGGTACATGTTACAGCAAAGATGCAAATATTTACTATGAAGACTCAGTGAGTTTAATAGAACAGTTTAATCTCTCTCAAGTAGGAGATTTTTTCCAAAAAAACATGGGGAAGTATATCAGCCTCCAGCAACTCAGAACACTTATAAATAGAAGTTTTGGGAAAGGTACAGGAAAACGTGTGGAGATGAAATGTAAAAAAGGTCTGTTAACAGAGTTATGGTTACATCTGGGAAGTGACAGCAAAGAGTTAAGTACATTGTTGAAACGAGGTAAAACAACACGAAGTCAATGTTATGGCGGACGCATAGACAAGGCAGGGTTTTAATGGATAAAGCAGATGTATTAGAAGCACTCAAACACTCCAATGTATTTCTTACCGGTGGTGCAGGAGTGGGGAAGAGTTACATTACCAATGAAGTTATCTCTGATTACCGTAAAAGAGGTAAACAGGTTGTCTCTTTAGGATCTACGGGTGTAAGTGCAGTGAATATTGGTGGATTTACGGTACATAGTTTTTTTGTTTTTGGTATATCTTCTAATTTTGATGAACTTAATCAAAGTGACAAACGTGCCAAAAAAAGACTTTCTGATCTCAAAAAAGTACTTAAGGCCACAGATCTTATTATCATCGATGAGATCTCTATGGTCAGTACGGATCTGCTAGACATGATAGCTTATAGACTCAATAACTATGGCTATTTGGGGAAAGTGATGTTCGTGGGGGACTTTTTTCAGTTGCCGCCTATACAAAAACAAAATAACAGAAATGATGTTTTTGGAGAGAAACTTTATGCATTTGAATCTATGGCATGGGAACGTTTTGAATTGATGGTCATTGAACTCACAGAGATGAAACGTACAACAGATGCTGAGTTTACACATATACTCTCTAAAGTACGTAAAGGTATTTGTGATGAAGAGATAATTACCTATATGACAAAACTTTGGAATAACGAAAGTATGGAGAAGGATCCTACGTATCTTTATGGACGTAATCTTGAAGTAGAACAGACAAATAGAGCTAAGATCAATGAACTTGATACAGAAGAGACCATACTGTTTGCCAACATAGATATGTTTGGTAAGGTACATGAAAAAAAGCTGGCAGGATGGAAGAACATGCTGCCCATTTCAGAGCAGCTTACACTCAAGGAGGGGGTACCAGTACTCTTTACGGTGAACAAGTGGGGTAAGTTCGTCAATGGGGAGAGAGGGATACTAAGAAAGATAGAAGAGGATCATCTCATTGTAGAAAAAGAAGAAGAGTATGTAAGAGTTGAGCGTCATGAGTTTGATCTTGTAGATATGCTGGTACAGGATGATGGTACAGTCGAGACCATCTCTTTGGCAACACTCTCACAGTTCCCCCTTAAACTTGCCTATGCTGTGACCATACACAAATCACAAGGAATGAGCATAGACAACCTGGTTTGTAATGTAGACAACATCTTTGCCCCAAGTCAGTTTTATGTGGCTATTTCCAGAGCAGTTAACCCTAAACATCTGAAGATCGATTTTAATAAAGGTGATCTAACTAGGTACCTGCATCGTGTTGTGCATGTAGATCAAAGAGTAGTTGATTATTATAAAGGGTTAGACGTCTCTTAAGAGATGGTTAGCGTTAATTTAAAGATTTTTTGCTAAAAAAGGCATTGAGTTGATTGGCAAAGGCGTGGGCATCTTTTTGTCCAAATGGCTTTGGTCCCCCTGTCATCTCTCCACTTTCACGTATGCTCTCCATAAGATTTCTCATTGCTAGATATTGTTTGATATTGTCTATGCTGTAGAGTTCACCTCTGTGGTCAATAGCATGGGCATTTTTAGCTATGATTCGGTCAGCTAAAGGTATATCAGCAGTAATGACCAGATCACCCTCTTTACACAGTTCAACAATGAGATGATCTGCTTCATCCGCACCTTGATCTACAATGATATACTCTATATGTTTTGACTTTCCTATGTGTATTTTTTTATTTGCAATGACCTTGGTAGGTAAAGATAAACGTTCTATGGTACGCAGAACGATGGGTTTTAGGAGATTAGGGAAGGCATCGCCATCTATGAAGAGTGTCATTACTTTACAAACTCTTTTACACGTCCTACTTCTCCTGAACTAAGGCGTACTTTGATACCGTGTGGATGGCTAGGTGAGTTGGTCAGTATCTTTTGTACTTTTCCGTAAGTAATATAGCCTGTGCCTTGATCTTCTTTAAGTACAATACCCACATTCATACCGTACTTTATCTCAGCTCTTTTTTGTCCCTCAGCCATATCTATACCTTTGGTGTGTAGTTAAGTACTTTCTTTACTGTATCAACAGAACAGAAGAAAAGAGCATCAAAGACAGGGTTGAGTTTAGTTGTGTTCTCATCTATGATCTCAAAGGCTTGAAAGAAAAAACCGGAGCCATCTTGTGGGTCAGCAGGTTTTACACGAAAGACGATGGGTTTGAGTGTCCTCACTACATTAAGTACTTTTTTGTAATTTTTCTCATCTTTGTTTGGAAGGAGGTTATCCTGTTTACTTTCATTTTTTCTGGCTTTGAGAAGGAGTTGGAGCTTGTCATTGAAGATCACTTTGTTCCAGGAGATACTTCCTAGTTCAATCTCAAATAACATAGTCCCCGAAGTGAGGGGATGAGGTTTTGTTTCACGTATAGCTTCTAAAAGTTGAAGAAAAAAGTTTTTCCCTCCAAATTTCATAGCACAGTCTAAAAGTTTTTCGTGGTGAAGTTTTTTCTCTTCATCGGTTAAGGTATTGAAGTCGCACATATAGTATTCTTTCTATTGATTTGTGCAATTATACCCGAATTTATGGGTATAATCTCTCTATGTTAAATGAAAAACGTATAGCCCGCATAGATGATCTATTGAGAAGAAAACAACCTACATTTCAGGTGATGCTCGATAGTGTGCACTCTTCCCAAAACCTTTCAGCCATTATACGGACTGCTGATGCTGTAGGGATACTTGATATTTATTACTCTACAAAAGAAAATGAGAGTTTGAAGATCCATAAAACCATCACACAGGGTGCACACAGATGGACACATCGTTATCGTGTGAATGAAAAAGATAAAGTAAACTTTCTGAGACAAAAGAAAAAAGAGGGTTTTCAAGTTGTGGTGACGCATTTAGAAGAACGTGCAGTCTCTTTCAGAGAAGTAGATTATACAAAGCCTACACTTGTTGTTATGGGTAATGAAAAAGAGGGTGTGAGTCAAGAAGTGATAGCTGAGGCTACGGATGTCATTATCATTCCTATGCAAGGTATGGTACAGAGCCTAAATGTCTCTGTAGCTACAGCACTTATACTTTATGAAGCAGAGCGACAGTTGGAGAATGCAGGACGATATGATAGACCTCAGATCACTCTTGAAAAACGTGAAGAGATAAAGTCCGCATGGGTATATAGAGATACCATAGCACGAAGAAGTAAAGGAGAGATAGCTTTAGAGTTTAGAGAGGAGATCATAGATTTTTCTGATCATAGATAAAAAGAGTATGTTATAATTTATCGAAGTATATAGGATGTTGATATGAATGAAAAGAGTAGTGCTGCTATTTTAATGAAAATATTTTTAGGTCTGCTATCTAATATCTATCACTATCGTGAAAAGATTCTTTCTGGTGGTGATGATGAAGATCTTCACCAGTTAAGAATAGCCTGTAGACAAACTGTTGTTCTAATGGGAGAATTTGGACTGCTTTATGATGGGAAGGAGTTTTTAGAACATCGAGCAGGAGTGAAAGATATTATAACTATGAGCAATAAGAAGAGGGATATGGATGTTTTAAACATAGAACTCTATAAGATAGAAGAGACTATAGAAGCGTCTCAACATCAGAAAGCCTTTGAGATTCTGAAAGAGCATGTGCAGAAGAGAATTAAAAAAGAAAATGATTTGATCATGACTTATCTGCAAAGTGAAACATGTACAGATACGTTGATAGCATGGAAAAACTATATAACAGATATGAAGAGAAGAGGTGTTTTGATCGATGGGTCACTTCCTATAGGTTCACTCTCAAAGTATGTGGTTCTTCAACGCTTTTTAAAGATCAAAAAACATATTAAAAAGCTTGATTACAAAAATGATATGAATACATCGTTACACAAATTACGCATAGAATACAAAAAAATGCGTTATTTATTGGAGAGTTTTGGATACTTATATGATAAAAAAGCGATTAGAAAACTACTCAAAAAGATCAAAAAACTTCAAAATATTTTGGGGAGATTTCATGACAACGACCAGCAAAAAATTATCTTTGAAGGGCTATTGAAAACTGAAAAGCATGAGAATGTAAGATCTTTTATCCAAGAGATACTACTCTCACACTTGAAAATATATCGTAAAAAAGAGATATTGGAAATTCGAAAAAAATTGATGAAGTTTTTGAAAACAGAGGAATCTTATAAAGAACTATTTAGTTAATACTGTAATCATACAAGACAATTTGTCTATTTATAAATAATAATAGTTATAGGTACGTGCACGTAGTTTACTCCAACGTATTATAAGCCCTGTCTCCTGCGTCACCAAGTCCTGGTATGATAAACATATTATCATTAAGTTTCTCATCTATATGAGCGAGATATGTATCAATATCAGGGTGTTTTTGTTCAAGTACTGCCATACCTTCAGGAGATCCTATGATATTAAGTGAAATGATCTTCTTAGGTGACTTGGACTGCATAACAGATATAGCGTCACAAAGTGAGCCTCCTGTAGCGACCATAGGGTCAACGAGTATGACTGTTTTGCCTATACAGTCTGGTACACGGTCATAGTAGAGTATACTTTGATGAGTTCTTTCATCACGCTTCATAGCTAAAAAACCTGAGGATGATCTAGGAAAGAGTGCAGTAGCAGACTCTATCATAGGAAGTCCTGCACGTAGTATAGTGACAAAAAGAAGGTCCTCTTCTTTGATAAACCCAAAAGACTGCTCTCCATGCCATGTCTTAATAGTCTCTTGTTCAAGTATTTCCTCTTTGAGAGCCTCATAGCATAAAAGCCGTGTTAATTCTTGCACTATATGACGAAAACGAAGTGCATCTGTCTTTGTTTCTCTTAAATGATTCAACAAGGTTTTAACAACCGGATTAGAAAGTTCATGGATCATAATGTACCTTTTTATGTAGAGATAGGGATATAGTAGATGCCCTTTTATTTATTATACCTACTTGTTAAGACTTATGCTAGAATAATAGTATATATTATGTGTATAAAGGTTAGAAGTATGGCAAGGAATAAAGCTAAAGATATCCCTAAAATGTATACATCCAAGATAGGATTTAATGATATCGTTGGACACAAACTGGTTAAAGAACGTTTGAAGTTTATCATTAACTTGCTCAAAAACCCGAAAAAACTTGAACGTTTTGATACGCCTCCTCCTAAAGGTTTACTCATATACGGTCCTGCAAGTGTAGGAAAAAGTATGTTGGCTAAAGCATTTGCCAAAGAATCTAAACTTCCTTATTATGAGATATCCGGTGCTAAACTGTTTGAGATCGAGTATATAAAAGAAGTATATGAAACAGCATCAAAACATGCACCCTGTGTAGTTATATTGGACAATATAGACATCAAAGGTATTATCCAGGGTTCTGTGAGCAATGTGCCTTTTTCTGATATATCTAAAGTATTGGAGTCCAGTGATGCTAAAGTTTTTACAGTGGCAACAGCTGAAAGTCTTGATGATGTTGACCCTGTTCTGACCGCAGCTCAAAACCTTGATTTTTTAGTTGAAGTTTCCAAATTAGATAAAGATGCAAGAAAATTCTTTATCGAGAAAATACTCAAGAAACCGCATGATCCAAAGATAGATATTGAGCGAATAGTGCGGTATATTGCCGGAATGAGTGCTTTAGAACTTGAAAGACTAGGGCGTATGGTAGTACTAAGTGTACTTGAAGAAGAGAAAGACAAGATTACAGAAGATATACTTATTGAGCAGATAAATATCATTAAGTATGGACACAAAGTTGAAAAACAGATGGTGAAGAATCTTGAAAGAGAGCTTGAGATGACAGCTTATCATGAAGCATCGCATGCAGTACTATCTTGGCTTCTTCTTCCTCATGTCAAGATAGAACAAGTTACCATCACATCTAGAAGTAAAATGCTTGGCTTTGTCTCTTACAATGCGGAGGATGAACTCTCAAATATCACAAAAGAAGAATTATTCAATGATGTGTGTGTATTATTGGCAGGACGTGTCGCAAAGATAAAAAAAATGGGAGCTGAACATATGGACAGTGGTGCAGTAAATGACCTCTCGCAAGCATCATTACAAGTCTATGCAGCTATCACGAATCTTGGTATGGACAAAGAGCTAGGATTTATTAATATAGAGTCCATAGCCATGCTTGATAACTACTTTTTAAGTCAGCAGATAGAGAAGAGATTTCTTTACTGGATCAATACTGCAAAAGAGCATACTGTAAAACTTGTGGATGATAATTGGGAGATTATTGAAGCAGTAGCACTTAAACTTATAGATCAGGAGATCGTTGAGAGTGATGAACTTTCCCAGATCATTGGAGATAAAGAGATCTCACGAAAGATACCGGAGAGCTTATAGATGGATGTACATAATTTTTTCCTTATACTATTTTTAATTTTGGTCTCTGCCAGGATACTTGGTGAGTTGTTTGCCCGTATCGGTATCCCATCAGTACTTGGTGAACTGAGTGCAGGTATACTCCTTGGTGTTTCAGGACTTGGTCTTATAGAGGTGAATGATGTACTCAAGGTCCTTGCTGAGATAGGTATCTTACTTTTACTTTTTGAAATAGGTTTAGATACGGATATTCAACGGCTTAAAGATGCAGGAGCAAAAGCTATTACTGTTGCTTTATTTGGTGCAGTATTTCCTTTTATAGTGTCTGGACTGGTCGCTTATTATATATTTGACCTGACACTGGTCGTTTCTCTTTTCATTGGTGGGACATTGACAGCCACGAGTATAGGAATTACAATGAGGGTCTTGAAAGACCTTCAAAAAGAACATAGCCATGTTGCACAGATAGTGATAGGTGCAGCAGTTATTGATGATATTTTAGGGGTTATCATTCTTGTATTTATTTATGATTTTGCAACTTCACAAGAGTTAAGTATGACCAATACTTTAAATACAACACTATTTATTCTTATTTTTCTTATTTTTGCTCCTATTGTTGCTAATATTCTTTCTCATTTTATGAAAATATGTGATCAAAACAAAAAAGTCCCAGGTTTGATCCCTACGATCATTATCTCGCTTATTGCACTTTTTGCATACCTCTCTCACCTTGTGGGTGCACCTGAAATATTAGGTTCTTTTGCTGCAGGTATTGCACTCTCACGAAGGTTTATCTTACCTTTTGGTATGGGACTGAGACATGATGAATGTTTTTTAGAAAAAGTAAAAAAATCTATCCAACCTATAGCACAAATGTTTACACCTATCTTTTTTGTGATGGTAGGGCTTTCCATGAATTTAAGGGTGATAGACTTCTCCTCGACACAGTTTTGGTTTATGGCACTGGTTTTTCTTGTTATAGCCGTTTTAGGAAAATATATGGGTGCCTTATTACTTAAAAATATGAGTGGCATAAAAAAAGCGCTGATAGGTATCTCAATGGTTCCTCGAGGAGAAGTAGGGCTGATATTTGCAGAAGTAGGTCGGGTAAATGGCATTTTAGATAATGAAATTTATGCAGTACTTATCTTTGTTATCATTGTAACGACGATAGTACCGCCTTTTTTACTTAAATGGATTTTTAAATATGAAAAAGAGTAAAGTATAGATACATAGTCGTCTTACTGCTGATGAGAGGAGAGATCATCTAATAACTTTTCTCCTTTTTTGATATGTAAAGAAATGATGTTTAGCTCTTCTTGAAATTTTTGTTTCTCCAATGATGTTTCTAGTGAGTTTATTATGGACATTTTTCTTTCAGTTAATTTTACCAAAAGTGCTTGTAGAGATTTTTTTTTATTTTCTTCATCTATATCTTTTAAAGCGAAAGAAGCTTTTATGTTTGTTATAAACTGTTTAGCGGTCATGAAGTATCCTTTTGTTACAAATAAAGCTAAAATATATTAACTTTAAAAAGGAACAAAAGGGTAACATTCTTGAAGTTCTATGACTTCAGTGGTGAAAAGCGATATTAATACTTAATTGAGGATTTAAATTTCTTCTCCATAGATATTGCTTCATCTCTCCCATATACGACGATATCACAATCTACTTTTATTTTTTTATCACTGATCTTATCTGGATAATCAACAAAACTCAAAATATGTTTTATACAATTGATTCTAGCTTTTTTCTTGTTGTCACTTTTAACAACTGTCCAAGGTGCATCTTTTGTATGGGTAGCACTAAGCATCATAAATTTAGCAAGTGAATATTCATTCCACAATCTTTGAGATTCTTTATCTACAGGTGAGAGTTTATATTGTTTGAGAGGATCAGTTTCTCTGGCTTTAAATCTTCTTGCCTGTTCATCTTTAGAGACAGAAAAATAAAACTTAAACATCTGAATATCTTCATCTACGATCATTTCTTCAAACTCAGGTGCATCTTTTAAGAATTTATGATGTTGTCTCTCTGTACAAAACCCCATAACAGGTTCGACCATCGCTCTGTTATACCAACTTCTGTCAAAAAGAACTATCTCTCCCGCACTTGGAAGGTGCTTGGCATATCTTTGAAAATACCATTGAGTGGTTTCTTTGTCACTGGGTTTTTCAAGTGCAACGACTCTTGCCCCTCTTGGATTTAAATGCTCTGTAATTCTTTTAATAGTTCCCCCTTTTCCAGCGGCATCTCTACCTTCAAAGATCATTAAGATCTTAAGACCTTTATCTTTCACATGATTTTGAAACTTCAGTAATTCAACCTGTAGTCTTTTCAACTCTGCATCATATGCTAAGGTTTCTTTTTTAATCCAAACTTGAACTTTTTCTTTATTTTTGTTAGTTGTTTTATTCTTTTCCATATTTTGCCTTTTATATCAGATTAACCTATAAACTTACCGCTGTTTGCCCTTTGCGCATCCATGATCTCAATTTCACGTGCACCTGAAATGACGATTTCCGGGGAAAGTGTATAATCAAGGCTTTCATCTCTACCATCATAATTGATTGAATTTATGATCACTTTTAGTGCTTCAAGTCTTGCTTTTTGCTTGTCATTTGAACGTATTATAGTCCATGGAGCATTATGGGAATGTGTCTGTTTGATCATATTATATTTAGTCTCTGTAAAATCATCCCATCTGTCTTGAGCCTGTACATCTATTTCACTGAGTTTCCATTGTCTAAGCGGGTCAGTTTTTCTTCTTTCAAATCTTCTGGCTTGCTCATCTTTTGTCACAGAGAAATAGAGTTTTATGAGTATGATACCTTGACGTGTTAGATCTTTTTCAAACCCCTTGACACCTCTCATGAAATCATCATACTCTTTTTTGGTACAAAAGCCAAAAACAGATTCTACCATAGCCCTGTTGTACCAACTTCTATCAAAGAGTACTATCTCACCACCTCTTGGAAAATGAGATATATATTTTTGGTAAAACCATTGTGATCTTTGTTCCTCTGTCGGTTTTCCTAGTGCTACGATACGATAATGTTTTTCATTCATGTATCGGGTTACTCTTCTGATTGTTCCACCTTTTCCTGCTGCATCACGCCCTTCAAAAAGTATGATCATTTTTTGATTTGTCTCTTCAAGATGTCGTTGAAGTTTGATAAGTTCAGCTTGATAAGGCTTTAACTGTTGCTCATTTTTTCTTTTTTGAGCTGCTTTATTTTCAGTACTTTTAGCTGATTTAGCTTCTTTAAATACATTTATCAATTCATCCAGTGAAACTGAATCACCATCTATCTCTATTATATTTTCGTTATTTTCTGTCATTTTTTCCCTTTTTTATTATTATATGGTATTGTTTTTATTTGTATCTGTATAAAGTTTGTGTAGTATTTTTTTCCCTTTTTTTAATTGTAAACAGATAATGTCAAGTTCTTCATTCAGTTCTTTTTCTTCTTTACTTTCCAAAGATTTTTTCAATGATTTCTTAATGACTTTTTTTCTTTTATTTAATTTCATTAACAGATCCTTGAGTGATTCTTTTTTATTTTCAATCTCAACATCCTTCAACTTCAAAGTATGGTGCACTTTTTTAATAAATTTTTTTATACCCATTAATCATCCTTTTTTTCTAAAATTTCTTTAACATCTTCATCATCCATAGCCATCTCTTCATTAATACTTGCAGTATTAGTACTTCTATCTGTAAAGATAGTCTCTGCCATGGCGATAAGATTTTTACTTATATCATAAGCATAAGCACTGTCATTCATCAGAGATGTTGCCATCTCATTGGTTATCAAAGATTCTCTGATAAGTTTGTCAAGTGTTCCATTGGCTAAAATATCGTATTTCTTTGTATGTACTTTAGCTTTTGAAAGTAACAATAATAGTATATCTTCTTCCTTTGTGTTAGAGACTATATGGATCGTTCTCAAAAGTTCAGCTAGATCCTTTTTGATGTGATTGTATTGTTTCCGTATATGTTTATTGGTACTCTGTGAATATTTGACCAGATTTTTTTGTAAATGTTTGGTATCTTTGACCGCTTCAACCAAGTCTCTATTGGCAAGTTTTAGACCATAGAGTACTTCAATGTCTTCCATAGACATATGAGATTGTGCCTTAGTTGAGAAGTCGATAATTTCACCATAAATACCTTTGATCTTATAATTATAGAATGTATCAATATCAACAGGATTTTTACTATAGCTATCTTTTATAACGTCATCCAAGGGTATGGATGAGGTGATATTGGACTGTTTTAAATTAAGACCATGGCTAATGATCTCAAAAGCATTTTCATAGAGATGTTTTGTTTCCATTATAATTGCTGAAAGTGCTGTTGATGGAAGAACTAATGCAGTATCATCCAGATATTTTGGTTTACCTTGATTTACTCCCTTTGGTATAAATAGAGTTTTTAAATATTTCACCAGAATTCCTATAAAGGGAGAAACGGCTAAAACACCTATAATGTTAAAGATAGTATGAAATAAAGCAAGTTTCATCGTATAGTTCGCAATACCAATGCCAACATATACAGCTAAATAATCTACAAGATCAGCAAGCTGATAAATAAAGGCAACTGCAATGAGGCCGGTTGTGATGTTAAAAATAAAATGAGCAACCGCAAGTCGTTTACCATTTTCATTTGATTTTAAAGCACCAAGTACAGCTGTAACGGTCGTACCTACATTTGCACCAATGGCTAAGGCAAGCGCATTGGCATAATCTATCTGTCCGGTAGCCAGGGCTGTAATGATGATCGCCATAGTAGCGGAGCTTGACTGTATCACTACAGTAGCAACAGAACCGACAAGTACATAGGTGAAAATACCTGCATAACCAGCCATAGCATATTGGGCAAGATTGATGCCATCTTTTAGTGTCTCAAACCCTTCTTTCATATACCCAATACCAAGGAAGATAATACCTAGACCTATGAATATGGAAGCTATACCCTTCCAAGAGTTTGATTTTAAAAACAGAGGCATAAAGATACCTAGAACGATCATCGGCATTGCATAAACAGAAATCTTTATCTTTAAACCAAAGACAGAAACCAACCATGCAGTTGCTGTTGTACCAATATTTGAGCCAAAGATGACTCCCACTGCTGAAGTAAGAGTGATCAGTTCTGCAGATAAAAAAGATATAACAATAATAGAGATAAGACTTGAACTTTGAACAATTGCTGTAGCAAGAAAACCGGTGGTAATGGCTTTTGGAGTACTATTGGTTGATCTCTCCAATACTTTTTCAAGGATACCTCCGGAAAAGGCTTTAAACCCACCTTCCATATATTCCATACCAATGAGAAAGAGTGCAATACCTCCTAAGATCATACTGATATCCGGGTAGAGTCCCAAAAGAAGCAGAGCCCCCAATAATAACAGTATAACTACCGGAGCGAAAAGACTTTTATAACTGTTTAATATGAACATTTAAACTAAAATTCCTCTAATCATGAAAAATATTGCTGCTGACAGCAGAGCTGCAGCTGGTACTGTAATGACCCATGCGGCAACGATCTTTTTCAGAGCATCTCTTTTTACATATTTGACCTTCTCAACATTTTTAATATGCTTTTTAGATGCTTTGATCAGAGTTTCTTCACGGTCGATAGCTTTATAAAGATCAACGATCCTTTCATAATCAGATTTTGATTTATCTGTTTTGTTCTCTAATGTTTTAAGTTCACCCGTATATGCTTTTAATAATTTCTTCTCATCTTCTATGTTGATTTGTTTTTTTTCTATGACCTCCTCTTGTCCTGTAGAAGCTAGATATTCTCTTAAAAAACCAACACCGAAGATACCACCCACTGCAATGTGAGTAGAAGATACAGGAAGCCCTAGTTGAGAAGCGATAATAACTGTAATAGCAGCTGCCATAGCAACTGAGAATGCTCTCATTTGATCTAGTTCAGTTATTTCACTACCTACAGTTTTAATGAGTTTTGGTCCATAAAGTGCAAGTCCAAGTGCTATACCAAGTGCACCTACTGCCATAACCCAGATAGGTATACCTGCTTTAACAGAAATACCACCGGTCATTACCGCATCGTTGATCGCAGCGAGTGGACCGATGGCATTTGCAACATCGTTTGCACCATGGGCGAAACTTAAAAGAGCTGCCGCAAAGATCAATGGCACAGTAAATAACAAGTTAATAGAATCTCTACTGTTATGCAGGTTCGTTGCTCTTTTTGCAACTGTGTTTTTTAGTATGATATAAACAACCCCAGCCACAATAAGTCCAAAAATAGCTGCTATCAGGAAAGAGGGTTTTTTTGCATCAGGAAGGAATACCAAAACATCCACAATAGAAGGCCAGACCTTTTTGAGACCCTTGAGTGTCAAGTATGTTACAAATGCCCAGGACATGATGGAGACATAAATAGGTACCCACTTCCGGGCTGCTGCAACTTTATCATTTTTAAAGACTATTGTTTTTTTGATAGCAAATAAAAATGCAGCTGCAATGATCCCACCAAGCACAGGTGAGATTACCCAAGAAGCAGCTATCTTACCCATTGTACCCCATGATACGATTGTAAATCCTGCTGCAGCTATACCTGCACCCATTACTCCACCTACGATAGAGTGTGTTGTTGAAACAGGTGCTTTCATCATTGTCGCGAAGTTCAACCATAGCGCAGCAGATAAAAGTGCTGCCATCATTGCCCAAATAAACGGATCGACATTCCCACCAAATGCATTTACATCGATAATACCTTTTTTAATGGTTTTTACAACATCACCACCGGCGATAAATGCACCACTGGCTTCAAAGATAGCTGCAATAACAATGGCACCACCCATTGTAAGTGCTTTAGAACCAACTGCCGGGCCAACATTATTTGCAACATCATTTGCACCTATATTCATCGCCATATAGGCACCAAATAATGCAGCAATAGCTAGAAATACATTGTTAGGTATTCCTCCGGAACTTAAAAAACTATAGGTTAAAACTGCAACCATAAAAAAGAGTGCAAAACCAAGTCTTATAAAATCAATACCACTACTTTTCATGGCTTCTTTTTCCATTTTTTTTGCTACTTGAATCATATCCATTGAGTTATTCCTTTAATGTGTATATCCTTATAGTATACTCCTACTAATCTTAGTAGTATCATGAAAAAATAAAAAATAATTAAGTTTTTTAGTATAAGTAGGCATAATTTAACTTATTAGCTATTTTTTAAACTTTTAGTAAATATTATGTTATACTGATATATAGTCTAATTAGAAGATAGGCTTAATGTAACTAAAAAAGGATTGTCATGGAATTGTTTATGTTGGTATTGGTATCGTAATTGGAGTTGTTGGTGCAATTTTTCTTGATGTAGATATGTTTTCAAAAAAAGCGGCAGATGAAGAAGTGAAAATTGATGATCATAGTCCTGAAAACGAGGGGAAATAAAAAACTCGAAAATTTCTCGTCCATAACTTGTGTTAGGACGAGTATACTATAAGCTATGTTATAGCCTTCACTACCTTTTCACAAAAAATTTTAAAATCAGATAACTTTAAATCACCTTCACGTTGTTTCGTTCCCCACATAGGCTCAGGAAAGTAGCTATCTTCTTCAAAACGTGCCATAATATGCCAGTGTACATGAGGCATATAGTTTCCAAAAGAAGCTATATTTATTTTTTTTGGTTTATAGTATGCCAACATCTCTTTTTCTATACTGTCCAGCAGATCATAAATTTCCAATTTTATCAAAGAGGGTACTTCACTCATCTCTTTATAGGGTGTTTGTGTAAAGATCTTAAGCCATGGAACCTCAGACTCTTCTATTTCTATTTTGATAGTTTTATTTTCATAAATAAGTGACATTAGCGTATCCTTTTTAGGGTTTGTTTACCTAGTTTATAGATGTTTGATGCCTGTTTAGTGTGTTGAAGTGGCTCTATGATGACATCAGTCATCTCTTTTGCAAAATGTTCATCATACTCATGTCCACTTAGATTTGCAGAAGTGGTATAGGCCCATTTAAGACGGTCTAAAAGTAGAAGATGATGTTTGTCCTGTATGAGACGATAAGAGTGTCCATCTGGCAAAATAAAAGTGGTTTTCGTACTTCTTCTTACTCTGTTTTTATGTGAAGATGGCACACGGGTAAATGTTTTAAGTGTAACTAGAGCATTGACTGCTTTAATATAGTGTTTATGAGGAGGACGTTGCTTTATGTTAGTGAGTTTATCTGCATTTTGGGAGACAAAACCTATTGTAGTATCAGTTTGTGTCAAAAAAACTTTCTCTTTTAACATACTAGCTCCTGTAGATTTCCCTTCGACAAGCTCAGGGAAAGTATATTCTTAGTTAGATGACTATGATGCTCGGTAGCTTAGCTTGTCGAAACTATGCTAAATAATCTTGTAATGCTTTAGGCACAAGCTCGCCATTTGTGGCTTTCAGCTCTTTAATTGCCAATGCAGTTGCTTTTGCTGCAGATATAGTCGTAAAGTATGCTACATGGTTAGCAAGTACAGACTGTCTGATAGTTCTTGCATCAGTTTTACTTCCTGCATTGTCAGAAGTGTTGATAGCAATTGCTATCTCTTCATTTCTGATCATATCATCAATGTTTGGACGTCCTTCAGATATCTTTAGTACTTTTGTTGAAGTAACACCTGCAGCTTCTAGAGCAGCGTGTGTACCAGAAGTCGCTACGATCTCAAAACCAAGGTCAGTGAACATCTTACCTACTTCTCCGGCTTGTACCTTGTCATTCTCAGTAAGGGAGATGAAAAGTTTACCTTCAAGTGGGATATTGTTTTTAGAGGCGAACTGAGATTTGGCAAAAGACATACCAAAATTATTAGAGATACCCATCACTTCACCTGTAGACTTCATTTCAGGTCCTAAGATAAGGTCAGAGCCCGGTAATTTGTTGAAAGGGAAAACAGCTTCTTTTACTGCCACGTGATTTTTGAGGTTAGGCTCCATGATCTTCTTGTCAAAGTTTACTACGTTAAAGGTATCATAGAACTTTAGTGACTCTTTTAAGTCGCCTTGGATCATCACTCTTGTAGCTACTTTAGCTAAAGGAACACCGGTTGCTTTAGAAACAAACGGTACTGTTCTTGATGCTCTAGGGTTGACCTCGATAAGGTAGATCTCACCTTTATGGATAGCGTACTGAATGTTCATAAGACCGACAACACCAAGTCCAAGTGCAATGGCAGCAGTTTGTTCTTTCACTTCTTCTTGAAGTGCTTCAGAGATACTTACCGGAGGTAATGAACAAGCAGAATCACCGGAGTGGATACCTGCTTCTTCGATATGTTGCATGACTGAACCGATGTAGACATCTTTACCATCACAGATAGCATCAACATCCAGCTCGATGGCATTATCAAGGAATTTGTCTATGAGAACCGGTGCATCGTTAGAGACAGATACTGCTTCATCCATGTACTCTTTTAGTTCATCATCAGAGTAAACTGTTTTCATACCACGACCACCAAGTACAAAAGAGGGACGAACAAGTACAGGATAACCGATACGATTTGCAACTACAAGTGCCGCATCTTTTTCTACTACAGTATCGTTGTCTGGCTGTTTAAGACCTAAGTCATTGATAAATGCAGAGAAAAGTTCTCTATCTTCTGCCAAGTCAATGACCTTTGCCGTAGTACCTGAAATATTTGCACCGATAGCTGTAAGGTTTTTAGCAAGTTTCAGTGGTGTCTGTCCACCAAAGTGTACGATAACACCATCCGGATTTTCAAGTTCGATAACATTTCTTACATGTTCAAAGTCTATAGGTTCAAAGTAGAGAATGTCAGAAGTATCATAGTCTGTAGAAACTGTTTCAGGGTTACAGTTATACATAATGGATTTTACACCCATATCTTCAAGTGCAAATGCAGCATGTACACAACAGTAATCAAACTCG
The DNA here is from genome assembly GCA_964492675.1 of uncultured Sulfurovum sp. Lineage (GTDB taxonomy): Bacteria > Campylobacterota > Campylobacteria > Campylobacterales > Sulfurovaceae > Sulfurovum. The sequence goes on along the minus strand of CAZBLM010000023.1, from coordinate 8,673 downwards.
ATACCCTGACCGATACGGTTAGGTCCACCACCGATGACAAGTACTTTTTTCTCATCAGTATCGGTCTCTGGAGTTGTAGAAGCAGGAAGTTTCGTTATGTTAGTAGAGGAGTAGAGGTAAGGTGTAAGTGCCTTAAACTCTGCTGCACAGGTATCTACTTCGTTGTACTCAAGTTGTATGGACATTTTCTCTCTGGCATTGTAAATATCGTTTTCAGAAAGTGTCAGACCCTCTTTTTTATTGATCACTTCGGCGATCATCGCATCAGAGAAACCATCTGCTTTCACTTCACGTAATCTTTTTGCATCAGAGAGTAGGGCAATATCCATCTCTTTTTCAATATTTGCGAGTTCTTCAAGTTGATATAAGAACCATCTGTCGATCTTACAAAGATCAAAGATGGCATCCACTGTCATCCCACGTCTTAACCCTTCAAACACATAAAGCATACGGTTTTCATTTGAACGACGTATTTCACGTACCAGCTCTTCACCATCACATTTGATAGGGTTGAAACCTATAAGACCTGTCTCTAGTGAACAAAGTGCTTTTTGCATAGACTCTTTAAATGTACGACCTATAGCCATTGCTTCACCGACTGATTTCATTGCTGTAGTGAGTGTAGAATCTGCAAGTGGGAACTTTTCAAAAGTAAATCTAGGAAGTTTTGTTACGATGTAGTCAATGACCGGCTCAAAGGATGCAGGTGTGCCTGTAATGTCATTGGTGATCTCATCAAGTGTAAAACCAACAGCAAGAAGTGTTGCTACTTTAGCGATAGGATACCCGGTTGCTTTAGAAGCAAGTGCAGAAGAACGGCTTACTCTTGGATTCATTTCGATGACGATCATACGACCTGTATCAGGGTTGATAGAGAACTGTACATTTGATCCACCTGTATCAACACCTACTTCACGCAAGATCTTGAAAGAGGCATCTCTCATGTTCTGATACTCTTTATCTGTAAGTGTCAAGGCAGGTGCAATAGTGATAGAATCACCTGTATGTACACCCATAGGATCAAAGTTCTCGATGGAACATATGATGATACAGTTATCCGCTTTATCACGGATCACTTCCATTTCGTACTCTTTCCAACCAAGTAAAGACTCTTCAATGAGGATCTCAGAAATAGGAGAGGCTTCAAGTCCACCACGTACGATCTCTTTGTATTCATCCATATTGTATGCAACACCAGACCCACCACCGGCCATAGTAAATGACGCACGAATGATAAGTGGGAAACCAATATTTTTAGCTGCGTCAAGTGCTTCATCCATGTTATAAGCATATTGAGAGATAGGCAAGTCCATTCCGATCTTGATCATCGCTTCTTTGAATTCTTGTCTGTCTTCACCTTTTTTAATGGCTTCGGGTTTTGCGCCCAGGAACTCAATGCCTTTAAGCATACCTGCTTCATGCATATCCATCGCAACGTTGAGTGCAGTTTGTCCACCCATCGTTGGCAGGATAGCATCAACATTCTCTTGCTTAATGATCCTTGAGATCACTTCAGGGGTAATAGGTTCAATGTATGTTCTATCAGCGAACTCAGGGTCTGTCATGATCGTAGCAGGATTAGAGTTTATGAGTACAACCCTATACCCTAACTCTTTAAGTGTTTTAGCTGCTTGCGTACCAGAGTAGTCAAATTCACAAGCCTGACCGATAACGATAGGTCCTGAACCGATAAGTAAAATAGTGTTGATGTCATTGCGTTTTGGCATGAAGAAATACCCTTGATTTTTAGTTTGATATTATAACCGAATTTGAATAAAAAGCCCTTAAGTATGGGGCTTTTTAAGATGGAGAGAGTAAAGGATCAGAAGAGATCTAGACCACTTGCATTTTGTTGTAGTCTTTGTTGTTGTTTTATTTTTTTTATTTTTTTAGGTATCTCTGAAACTTCTGAAGGTGTTTCCGGTTCTATGACATCGTGCTGTGTTTGATCGATACGAGAAGGAATACTGGAAACTACAGGTTCTGTACTATTACTTTCAACTGTTAGAGTGGAATTGTTTTGTTCCATACCTGTATCGGGAATACTGTATCGGGCAGGTAATCGTGTCTTGTTACTGTCGAAACCTTCGCTCAATGTTGCTTTAGGGTCATTTATAAGGAAAAAAGTTTTAGGGTGAAAAATGTCACTGTATGTTTTAATATGTGCAACAGTATAAGAACTACGCACTTCAACTTTTGTGACTATCCCTACAGGAATATTTGCAAAAAAGATACCATCTAAACCTGATGTGATGACTTTATCACCTTCTTGTAGTTTATGCCATTTAGGGATAAACTTTACAAGCATTTCATTTTTTTCTCTACCAAGAGCAATACCCGGTGCTTTACTTTCTCCGATAAAAACAGAAAATCGGCATTTGTCATCTGAAGTAAGGTGTCCGTAGAGTTGATTGTCATGTACCCTTGCTATCCCCCCTACAACACGACCTTGTATAAGTCCGTAGAGTTTATCTTCTACAAGTCCTTTAGGTTTAGTCAGAATGATTTGGGAAAAGCTGTTCAATTTTACATAAGAGATCGTTTCTGTTATAGAGATATTATTGACAGGTATACGACTTAAGTCCGGGAGTACCTGATAGATGTTCTTTACCTCTTCTATATAGTGCATTTGTTCAAGAAGACGTTTACGTAAGATACGGTTTTCATGGCTAAGTTTTTCTATAGATTCTTTTTGGAAGATGTAGCTATGGCTTTTATCTTCTAGATTTTGTGTAAGATTTTTATAATTTTGTTTAATGGGGTTAATGATACCTAGAAGGGTATCTGTGATACGTGCATCATTGCGTGACAGTAGTACTGTCAGCATGAGCAACAGTATGGCTATGATGACAAGTCTAGTCTTCATATGCCATTTGTTGAAGAAGATCTATCTCATCAAGTGCAATACCTGTACCTTTCGCAACAGCAAGAAGAGGTTCTTCTGCAATGTATACAGGAAGTTTGACAATATCTGAAAGATATTTATCCAAGCCTCTGATAAGTGCACCACCACCTGTAAGTACGATACCGTTTTCTACGATATCCCCTGCAAGTTCCGGTGGTGTCTGTTCAAGTACATCTTTAAGTGCTTCAGCGATCTCTTCGAGAGCATCTTTCATCGCTGCTCTGATGTGTTCTGATGTGATCTCCATAGAGGCAAGACTACCTTCTACCTGGTCTCTACCACGTACTGTGGTCGTTAGTTCTTCATCTAGAGGTATGGCCGTACCTATATTGATCTTTAACTCTTCAGCAACACGATCACCGATAAGAAGGTTAAAGTTCTTTTTGATGTAGTCGATGATCGCCTGATCGAAATTATCACCTGCCACACGGATAGATTTGGAAATGACCAACCCACCCAATGAGGTTACTCCGATCTCAGTGGTACCACCACCGATATCAACGACAAGGTTACCGTTTGGATCTTTGACCGGGATACCGGCACCGATAGCAGCAGCCATTGGCTCTTCAATAAGGTACACATATCTGGCACCTGCATTTTCAGCAGAGTCTTTTACCGCACGTCTTTCAACTTGTGTCAAACCGTAAGGTACACAGATAATAATACGCGGGGAGAAAAAACCTTTTCTTCTGTGAGCTTTTTCAATAAAGTAGCGGATCATCATTTCCGTGACCTCAAAGTCTGCGATAACACCATCTTTCATTGGACGGATAGCTTTGATGTTTCCCGGTGTTTTACCCACCATATCTTTGGCTTCCTGGCCTACTGCCAAGATACGCTCTTGACCATGTTTATCATACTGAATGGCAACTACTGAAGGCTCATTGATACTGATACCCTGTCCCTTTACCAAGACAAGTGTATTTGCCGTTCCAAGGTCGATCGCCAAATCGTTCGAAAACATTCCTAATATTTTTTTAAACATCTCAAATTTCCTTTTTTAATCTCTGTGCTATTTGCTCTACGATTACGCTGTTTTTTTATCTTTAATGTACAAAGGCTTTGCACCTTCTTCTATCACCTCATTGGTGATCACCACTTCATACCCACTTAACTCAGGGAGTTCATACATAATATCTAGCAATATCTCTTCAAGTATAGAACGTAATCCTCTTGCACCGGTTTTTCTGTCTATGGCTTTTTGTGCAATCAGTGTAAGTGCATCTTCTTCAAAAGAGAGTGTTACATCATCGATCTCAAACAGTTTTTGATACTGTTTTACCAAAGAGTTTTTAGGTTCAACCAAGATACGAACCATGTCTTCTTTACTTATCTCACCAAGTGTAGCAAGAACGTGCAGACGACCTATAAGCTCTGGTATAAGCCCGAAAGAGACAAGATCATCTGACTCTACAAGATGAAGCAGGTTCTCTTCCTCTTTTTTAGAACGTTTTTCCTGACCAAACCCAAGTGTGTTTGATCCAAGTCTTCTTTTAAGAATGTCATTCAGCCCATCAAAAGCACCACCACATATAAAGAGGATATTTGATGTATCTATCTGGATAAAATCCTGGTTAGGATGTTTACGACCACCTTTTGGCGGAATGTTCACTACAGAACCCTCTATAAGTTTAAGAAGCGCCTGTTGTACACCTTCTCCTGAAACATCACGGGTAATGGAACGGTTCTCTCCCATACGTGCGATCTTATCAACTTCATCTATAAACACGATACCTTGCTCTGCACGTTGTGGGTCACCATCTGCTGCCATAAGCAGTTTGGTAAGGATGTTCTCTACATCTTCACCTACATAGCCTGCTTCTGTAAGGTTGGTTGCATCAGCAATAGCGATAGGTACATTCAAAAATCTTGCAATGGTCTGTGCCAAAAGTGTTTTCCCTGAACCTGTTGGACCTATCAGCAAGACATTGGATTTGGCGATCTGCGTATCGTCTTCAACATTATCTTTAAAGATACGTTTATAGTGGTTATAGACTGCTACAGAAAGTGTTTTTTTCGCTTTCTCTTGTCCTATAACATAATCACTGAGCATGGTATGTATCTCTTTTGGTGTGTAGAGTACATGCGCTTCTGCATCAATGGCATTATCTTCATACTCCTCTTCACCAAAGAGGATCTTATATGCTGAAACAACACAATTTGAACAGATATAAGCACTCTCTCCTGCAATGAGAGGGTTCTCTTCACTTTCATTTGCTTTACAAAAGCTACAAGCTTTATTTGTCATTTATTATCCTTACTTTGTTGTTCGTGTGAATGGGATACCTCGTTTAGAAGTTTGTATAAATTCACATAATTTTTTAACTGCATCTGAATCTGTAGATGCCAATAATTGTTCGACCACTTCTTGAAGAGGGTTGCCCTGTTCAAAAAGTTCTCTATAAGCTGTCTTAAGAGCATTGATCTCTTCACGTTCCATATTCCTACGTAGTCCTGTAAGGTTTAAGCCTCTAAGGTGTGCCCGGTTGCCTTCTGCAAGACAGTAAGGAGGTACATCTTGTGCCAAGGCACTTGCACCTCCTATCATTGCATAATCACCGATATGCACGAACTGATGCACCGGGGTAAGCCCGCCAATGACCACATGGTTACCAAGTTCTACATGCCCTGCTAGTGTAGCTCCATTTGCCAAGATACAGTGATCACCAAGTATCACATCATGTCCCAAATGCACATATCCCATAAGAAGGTTTCCATTACCTATTTTAGTAATAGAACCGCCACCTTCTGTTCCCGGATTAAGTAGGGTGAATTCCCTAATGGTATTGTTGTCACCGATGATAAGCTGTACATCTTCACCATTGAATTTCAGATCCTGGGGGATGGTTCCTACTGCAGCATGTGAAAATATACGGTTATTTTTACCGATAGTCGTGTCACCTTCGATCACTGCATTTGCAGCTACAGTTGTATTATCACCTATCTTGACTTTTGCACCGATGTATGCAAAAGGACCTACTGAGACATTTTCACCAAGTATAGCACCCTCTTCGATGACAGCAGAAGCATGAATTAAAGACATCAATTAACCTATTTGTCTACGATCATAGCTTTTAGTTCAGCTTGTGCAACCACTTTACCGTCTACATATGCTTTTGCATCAAGCGACCAAACCGGTCCTTTGTTCTTGAGCACGTCGATCTTATATACAAGCTGATCACCCGGAGTTACCGGTGAACGAAATTTTGCTTTGTCAATACTCATAAAGTAGACAACTTTGTTTGCGATGTCTTCTTTCGTTACACCATCCATACTCTTAAATGCAAGTACGCCACCTGCTTGTGCCATACCTTCGATGATCATTACACCTGGGTAGATAGGATGATCAGGGAAATGTCCTTGAAAAACAGGTTCAGAGATAGAAACATTTTTGTAACCTTCGATGTATTCACCTGGAGTAAGTTCTGTAATTCTGTCTACGAGTAGAAATGGATATCTGTGAGGGAGGATTTCTTGAATTTCAATGACGTTATAAAGCACGAATAAACCTTTGTATAAAAATTGACTCATTCTATCGCAAAGTTGGTAAAAAGTGGTTGAGAAGTTTTTAAAGAAGTATGAGGACCTCTTTGACATCATCATAGGTTTTACTTTGGCAGAGGATCTCTATCTTTTTTTCAGGTATCTCTTCAACAACCAGAATGATAGAAAGATCATAAGGTGTGACGCCCAGTTGTGCACGTATTTCTAGCTCTTTGGAAAAAGAGGGAGGTGAGAAGATAAGTTCTGTGACACTCTTATAATTTGTATCGGCCAAATGATTATAGTGTCTAAGCGTGATGAAGCGCACTTCATCACGATTCATATGATGTATTTCACCGATGTTGTACTCTATTTTACCTCTACTATATTCCCCTTTGAGTGTAGAATAGGGTAAAAAATGTGCAGGTACTACCTCTTTTCTAACACGTAAAAGTCCGGAGCTTAAACGCCAGTTTAAAAAGCGTTGTTTGATGATCTTGTGAGGTGTATTTTTCTCTTCTAACTGCCAGCGTTTTTCATACATTTCTATACGTTCCTCTATAGACTCTGGCTGTATTTGTCTTGAGACGGGTACGAAGAGTTCATCCGCTAATTTAGACTGTTGGTCACGTTGGATATTGAGACCAAACATACATCCACAGTAGTCTTGACGGTAGAGTGCATCTTCTTTTGCCAAGATATTTTGTTCTTGTGTTCCGGAAGCTTTACGGTAGTCAGGTGCCACAAAAGAAATGCCCTCGCGTTGGGCAAGTGCATCACCGGATGTTTGCAGTTGCTTGATGGACTTTTTAGGACTTGTGAGCAGGGTAGAAGTAAAGCTGTTTTCACCAATTTCAGCCGCTTTTTGTGCAGAGACTTCAAAACGTCTGTCAAAGCAGACAGAACAACGGGAACCTTTTTCAGGTTCATTTTCTAAGCCACGGACTGCATCCAGCCAGTTTTCGACATCATAGTCACCCTCAATGAGATCGATATCTAGTATTTTACATGAGCGTTTTACGTCTAACAAACGCAGATAATATTCAGAATAGGGATGGATATTTGGGTCATAGAAAAAACCTATAAGTTTTTCCTGTGGGTACTCTTCTTGAAGTTTTTTTAAGAAGTAGTGACTATCTACTGAACAGCATATATGTACTAGCATGATTACTCCTTAAGGGTATTGCAGGGATTCTTAGTAGTGCCTAGGTACAAAACCTAGGTACATTTTTAAAAATCTATGCACTTTAAACTGAGATGTATCTTCTAAATTCATACATTCAAAAAAGGATAGAAGATGAAATTGTACATAGTGAAAACTAAGTATAACACTTTGCAATATTATCGAAGGGTACCCAAGAAGCTCTTAAAGTATGTTGGAGTTAGCAAGGTAAGGGTAGGGTTAGGTACAGAGAAGGAAAATGCAACCAAGATAGCTTTACAGTACAATAAATCTATCGAAGAGGCTCTACATTTAATTAAGGAAGGAGTGGAGGAAAAGATTATTATATCTACTATTAGAGAATTAATACCAAATAATGTGAAAGAAATAGTACAAGATAGTGTGTTATTCTCTTCTACAGTAGATAGGTACTTAAAGTCTAAAGAAGGACAAATATCAGATAAGGAAATCAAAGAGAAGATTAATTTTTATAGTGGTGTATGTAGCTTTATATTCAAGAAGATATTAGGTACTTCAAATCCTAAATTATCAGATATAACCTATGGTGATTTGTTGGAGTTCAAAGATGTCATTGCTAGGTTACCAAAGAGAAATATAGAGAAGTATAAATCAATGGATATGTGCAGACTATTAAAAATATTAGATGAAATACCAGCTGTTGAAAGAGTATCTGCAAGAACTGTAAATAGAGCTATTAAATGGATTAGAGCAATCTTCAATTTCAGTATTGTATTGGGTGAGCTTGAAGGTGTAAATTTAGCTCATAATATACCATTGGTAAAGACAGAAGAAGAGCGACTACAGAGGCTCCCACTTGATAATGATGAATACAATATGCTTTTAAATAAATTATCTAAAGAAAAGAGATATTTAGT
>CAZBLM010000023.1:0-217 GCA_964492675.1 uncultured Sulfurovum sp. | reverse complement strand
CAGGTATGAGGTTAAGTGAAATCTATAAATGCAAGATAGATACAGTAGAAGATGTTCTTGTATTCTCACTTCTTGATAAAGAATACAAACTAAAGACAAAGAGTAGCTATAGAATCATACCAATACATAACTCTTTACTGGAAGAACTTCATCATTTTGATATCTATAGATGCAAAGTATCTAATCATAGATTGTCTCAATCAGTATCTGCATTAAT
>CAZBLM010000022.1:24051-39441 GCA_964492675.1 uncultured Sulfurovum sp. | reverse complement strand
CCTTAATAATCCCTCTTTTTTATTAATCTGCAAGTGGCTCTATTTTATAAGGTTTATCTTTATGATAAAATATTACATTAATAATAGGACAGTTAATTATGTATGCAGTAATATTTAGAGCAGAAGTAAATCAATTAGATTCACGCTATTCCGAAATGGCATCAAAAATGAGAACTGTAGCAATTAGTGAATATGGTTGTATAGAATTCACATCTGTTACGGAAGGAACTCAAGAAATTGCAATTTCATATTGGCAAGATTTAGAACAGATTAAAAGATGGAAACAAGACTCAGGGCATTTAATTGCTCAAGAACTTGGCAAGACAATATGGTATAAATCCTATAGTGTACAGATTACAGAAGTCCTACGTGAGTACAGCAAAAATATATAATAAAAGCTACATTTTTTAGAAACCTTATAATCTAACATATTTTAAAAGTTTATTCGCTATAGCGACGTGTACGAGGCATAAATCTGCCCCCTCAAATAGAAAACCTTATAAAATGTGCTGTATAGGAAATTTTATAATGAAAACTATACAAAGAGTGTACTAGAAACTTTTTAGTGTATTTTATGAAAAATTCGTATTTTTATTTGAAATGAAAAAGATAGATATACATAGATCTGCAAGGAAAGCCCTTGCAAATATGACCCAAGAATAATCTTGGGGAAAGAAGTCGAAAAGTATCGACTATCTTTTTGAGAACTGTGGAGATCTTCTCGCTTTTTTCTTACCTGGTTTCTTACGCTCAACAACTCTAGAGTCACGTGTAAGAAGACCCATAGGCTTAAGGATCGCTCTGAAAGATGGTTCAAACTCAACAAGCGCTTTAGTGATACCATGCTTAAGTGCATCTGCCTGAGCAGAGTAACCACCACCAAGAGTAGTAGCTTTAACGTTCATAGACTCTAACTGCTTAGTAGCTTCAAGTGGAAGTCTTACTTTCATTTTAAGTGTTTCGTGTCCACCTAACCATTGGTCAAGTGTTTTACCGTTGATAAGCATTTCACCATTACCTGGAGTGATCCAAACTTTAGCGATAGCCGCTTTTCTTTTACCTGTTGCATAAATAGTAGCCATGATTACGCTTCCTTATTGATTTGTGCAGTATGTGGGTGCTCTGCACCAGCATATACTTTAAGTTTTTTAAGCATTGCTCTACCAAGTGTAGTCTTTGGAAGCATACCTCTTACAGCCAATCTGAAAAGTTTTTCAGTATGGTTTTCCAGCATATCATCAAGTTTTTTACTTTTAGTTGAACCAAAGTAACCTGAGTGAGTAAAGTACTCTTTTTGCTCTAGTTTAGCACCTGAGAATTTTGCTTTTTCAGCATTGATGATCACTACGTAATCACCACAGTCTACGTTTGGTGTAAATGATGGTTTGTGTTTACCTCTAAGAAGTGTCGCTACTTCAGTTAAGATACGACCAAAAGTTTTACCTTCAGCATCGATCAAAACCCAGTCACGAGTTACGTCAGCAGGTTTTAATACTGTTGTCATTTTCATGTTGAATCCTTGTTTTTTAGAGTCTTAACTCTTTTTGTGGACGGATTGTACCCACTTAACCTTAAAATTTATTTAAATTAAGATTTATTTAAGGTTAAGTCTTTCTCGATTCGCTCTAATACAAATTTTATATGTGTTTTCAGTTCATAAAGTTCTCCAGCGTAAGATAGAGGGACTTTCGTTTGATTTGAAATTTCAGATAACAATGCTTCAAGTTTTTGCCGACTTTCAGCATCATCTAAAGACCCGGAATGCAATAAACTACTCTCTATGTTTATCAGATCTTTATACCAATGGTAGATACGACGTCTTATACGCCACCTATATAAAGGCATGATACCTTTAAACAAAGGGAATAACAGTGTTAAAATAGGAATAAGTAAGAGTTTAAAACGATTTATATTATATGCGATCCAATATGGGAAGATCCTCTCTAACCAGTTCTCACCTTTTTCAAGGTAAATAGCGGCATCGGTATTGATCGGTAATTCCAAATAATCTGCACTGGGGAAAAGTGTTGTCTGAGTAAAGAGTGTTTCATTTTTATGTACATGATTCACCTCACGTAAAAAAAGACGGATAAGTTCTGCCGGGAAATTTTTATGTACTGCTAAAGTAGCGACTGTAGAAATTAAATTTGTATCTTTACTTGGAGTATTATACAGTAGATCCAAACTCCCTTCGGGTACAGTAAAATGTGTTAAAAATGGAAAATGTAAGGCATAGGCTTCTGTTCGATGAACATTCATCAATTGAAGTTTTTTATCATTCAAAAGTTCGTTGATAATTTGAGAGCTAGGAGAAATTACAGTAAATAATGTATCTATCTCTCCATTTACCAGCGCTTTATGGGCATCATGTGTATCGAGTAAGTGTAGTTCTGTATTTGACTCATTAATACCATTGGCATGTAGTAACTTTTTAGCCAACTGTACTGTTCCACTTCCTTTAAGCCCAATTGATATACGTTTCCCAACAAGTTGAGAAATACGAGTAATATCACCTTGATATGCCTTTGTAAAAATCCAAAGTGGTTCAAGATAGATACTTGCCAATGATTCTAGGTTTTCTGAGATCTCTTTATTTATTGTTCCTCCTTGTATAAATGCAATATCTACTTTTTCTTCGTGTAAAAGTATCTGTGCTTCTTTTGAACCAGCAGTAGGAACGATGACAACTTCTACTCCCTCTTTTTTTAACAAACGCTGATACTCTAAAGCATATTGATAATACATGCCCTTCTTACTACCTGTAGCGATCTTTATTTGACCTTTACTCTCATTACTTGGTTTTAATAAAAAAATGAAAAGTGCTACTATCAATATTATTACACTTACTATCATGAGCCAACGATATATTTTTTGCATTACTTCACATCCTCTATCAAAACTTCATCCCCTAAAAGATAGATAATCAACCCTATAGTTCTTTTTTTCATAATACTTTCTATAGCCTTTGTATAATATCTGACTTGAGCCTGATGTTTTACAGCATATTTCTTGGAACTTTTATAATCTATCACCATATTATGATCTTCATATTCTAAAAGGAGATCTATCTGTTTAAGTTCACCTTCAAAACTCAGTGATTGCTCTTTATGTACTTGTGCACCTAGAAGTAGAGACTGGAACGTTTCATTTTCTATGAGTACCCTAATGCGCTGTTCTATCTTGTTTATACCCTGTGTACTCAGTTGCTGTCCATATTTATTTTGCATAGAGATCATTGCAGCAGACAGACTTACCTCATCAAATGTACCCAACATCTCAAGAGCATAGTGCAGGGCTGTACCAAAAAGAATGGCTTCATGATCTTTCTCTTCCTCATCATCTACTTCAGGGGTCTCTTGCGTACCATAGTTTGAAATGACTACTTTGCCTTTAACTCCTTTGACATGCTCAGGAACAGAAGAAATACCCGCTGTCTGAGCCTGCCCGAGCCCACCTATACTCATGACCTCCATTCCAAGTGCATCAAAGATAGACTCTTTAGGTTTACGAAGGACTATCATCCCCTCCACAGCACGTGTAAGTGCTACATACAGTACATTCATACTGTCTTTTGCACTTGAGATCTTACGTGCTTCTATTAGTTCAGCATAGTTATTGTCAAAATGTTCTCTACCTTTCGTACGGTAAAATATCTTATCTATATGTAAACTCTCATCATACCTATAAAGCAGTGCTGACTTATCTGCATTCTTTCGTGTAAGTTTATCTAAGAGAATCACATACTCAAACTCCAACCCTTTAGAACCATGAATGGTCATGATCTTAGCACCATGCACGGTATTGGAAGCCACTGCAATGCTTGAAGTTTTGAACTCTTCTATAAACGTTGGTATATCTGAAAAGTTGGAAGCAAACTCTAAAAGTTTTAAAACATTCAAATCATCATCAAAGTAATCAAACTCACGTACCAGTCTATCTACTACCTGAAGTGGTGACATAAAAGCTGAAAACCATGAGACATCTACATCCTCTAATTTTTTTTGTACATTCATTAGCATTGCTTGTGCATCTATCTTCTCTCCAAAGAATAAATACTCACACATAGCTACCAAAGCAGCGATCTTAGGCATATTTTTAAGAGAGGAAGAAGTTTTTAAAAGTGTTTCTATCCCCTCATGCTGGCATGCCTCTTGCAATGATTGCCCATCTTTATTGGTATTGACCAAAAATGCGATGTCATCCACAGGTATGCCCAACTCCAAAAGTCTCTTCGCCTGTTTCACTGCTTCATCTATCACTTCGGCAGGCTCAGCGACCGTATTGTCCCCTGAGCTTGTCGAAGGGCAGACGACCTCTACATACCCTTCACTAGCACCATCACGACTCTTTTGTGGAACATAACCTTGCATGGTTGGTTCAAACCATCTGTTGACTTGTTCTACCACGTTCTTAGAACTTCTATAGTTAGTGTCCATTTGCTCTATGTTTACACCATAATGCTCTGCTACTTTGTCAAACAGCTCTTCTACCCCACCACGAAAACGGTAAAGTGACTGCTTGGTATCACCCACATAAAAAAATGACTTAAATTCACTCTGTCCGTGTCCTGCAAATATCTCATCTATGAGAGGTTGAAGCAGTAAGAACTGTAGGGTAGATGTGTCTTGAAATTCATCAAGTAAAATATGTTTGAATTTAGAGTCTATTTTAAAATACAAAAACTCTCTACTCATACTCTCATGTAGAAGTCTGTAAGTAAAGTAGGTAAGGTCATCAAAACTAAGTACCCCTGATGACTTGGCTGAAGTGATGTTTGCATTACGGTAATAGTCATAGATTCTAAAAAGGTTTGTTAAAACAAGTGATTCTCTAGCCTCTGCCCATCTAGTAAGCTCTACTTTTAGGTAGGCAAAAAGCCCTTCTATCTCATCATTGGCCACTTTTTTAAACCAGCTATGTTCCCCTAAAGTCTCTTTCTCAAACAAACCTTTGGCAAACAGCTCTTTAATATTTTTAGTCTCAAATTGCTTTATGCACCTAGCCGCGGCACTAGCCCCCTCAAGTGCTTCAATCATCTTAAGCCGTAAGTTCTCACATACTTCTTCTTGCTGCGCTAAGATAAGGTGATTTTCTTTTTGCTTAGGCAGTAAAGGGTCTACCTTATAAAAGTTCTGCATCAGATCAAAGATCTTGCCAAAACGTTTATCTTCTATGTCCATAGCAAGCTTCACAAGATTAGAAAGTAATCCATTTGCCTGTACCTCATCTAAGAAATGTTTTTCAAGCTCTTCAGTACCCTGCTCTTTCGTCACAAAGTCAGGTTCAAGCCCTAACTCCAAAGAAGCTGAACGCAGTATGCTGGAAAAAAAACTATCTAGTGTCACGATGTAAGAAGAGGAGGCCAAAAACCTAGCCAACACTTCAGGCTGCTTCGCAAACAACTCCTCTTTACTAAGCCCGGACTCCACTGAGACTGCACCTAAAAACGCTTCATTTTCCCCAAGGTTACGCAAAGAATCCACCACCCTCTGGCGCATCTCTGCTGCTGCTTTGTTCGTAAAGGTTGCCGCGAGTATGCTACTAGGAGACTCTCCCATAAAGAGTAATGAGATGTACCGTACTGAAAGTGCAAAGGTCTTACCGCTTCCTGCTGATGCGGAGTAGGCTAAAAAAGGTTTAAAACTCATAGATACTCCCCTCGCCCACACATTAAAGTAAACTCACACCATTTACATTTTTGCAAATTTTCACATTTCTCGGCCACAAAACCTTTAGTCTGTTTAAGTTCTATGATAACTTCATTCAGACGTTCATTTTTCTCTTCAAGTGCTGTGATCTCTTCTATCTCTCCATTTTCAAAAAGTTTGACAAAGGCAAGGTTGATGTTTTGGTATTTGCTACTTAACATCTGATGGTAAATGCTCATCTGTAAGTCATTCAAACTCTCAAGGTTCTTTGTCTTTTGGGCTTCTTTGGTAGAGCCGCTTTTATAGTCCAGTACGAGCGTATGCGTATCATTTTGGTCTATTCGGTCTATGCGTCCTTTAAACTGTAGTCCGCCTATCGTACCTTGGAACTCTTTTTCTCGCTCTACTACTTTCCAACCAGCATTAAAATGTGCTATTTGTGTTTCTACGAAGCCTTTGAGTTTTTCTTTCCATAAGAGTTTTTGGTAATTTGTCTTTGCATCTGCGTATGGCAGTAATGTATCTAGTAAGGTATCTATCTTCTTTTGCATCTCAGCTTCACTTGCATAACTACTATTCTCTTTATGTAAATGCTCTAATAGTTTATGTAAAAATGCCCCTTCATTTAGCTCTTCTTCCGGCTTAGCTTGCAGCTTTTGGGTGTAGCGGTAGTGGTACTTACGCTTACACTCTAAAAATGTCTTTAACCTGGAAGCTGACCATGTGATCGTTGACGCATCAAAATGGCTCACTTGTGGGTCAACTTCCACTTGAAGTTGTGAATCTTGTGCATAGAGTAAGTCAAACTGAGCTTGTGTTTGCTCTGCTTGTTCCAAGCCCAATTCATAGAGAAACTTTGAAGGTAGTTTATTGTCCGAAGTACTGTAGAGTATCACAGATCTATTAGCTTGTTCCAGTAGGCGTTTATAGTACTGTTTTTGGAGTGCTTCTCTGTCATTTTTAGTAGGGAGGTTAGCAAAAGCACGTACTTGTGAGTTAAGAAATTGATCTTTACTCGAAGTAGCAGGCACTACTCCTTCGTTAAAATCTACGATGACCACAGCTTCAAAGCTAACGCCTCTGGTTTCTAATACACCCATCACCGTAACTTTTCCGCCTCGTACATCATCCATCGTGACTTTAGCTAGGGATTTGAGCCATAAAAAAAGCCACTCTTTCAGACTTAGTTCTTCACTCTCAAGTACTTTTATGAAATGTAAATACCTTTCATAAACACGCTCATTAAACTTTTCTTTTTCATTTAATATCTCTTTTTCGCCATCTATAAGTGGACTGTCATGTAATCCCAATGTATCTACAACCCTAAAAAAGTCATTTACTTTTACTCTTTTAGCAGCCATTATCTTGTCTACTTCTTCAAGGTTAAAGCCATAACGCTCTACTAACTTCTTACTATCTGCATCATAATTTTGCCAGTATCTGTAGAGTGCTTCTAGTGATTTGTAGATACGTCCATGACTATAGTCATACCCCATCGCAAAGTTTAGGTTGTTATATGTATCAAAAAGTGTGAAGTGCTCTTTAAAACTCTCATTTGGTAAGATAAGCACTATCTCTTCAGGTGCTATGCCAGAACGTACCATCTGCTCTATCTCTTTGAAGGCTACGGCTATCTGTTCTTCTCTTTCTTCTACCGCATAGACTTTTGCATTGATCTTCTCATCATTGTCTTGTGTACTTTGCAAGTGTTTATCACTAAGTGAAAAAGAGAGATGTTTATTATTGGGCAATTTAATACCCAGTAGTTCAAAACGTTCTTGCATCTTCATGTTAAACTTACTAGTACTGTAGTGGATGATCAAAGGAACATGTTTTGCTATATCTTCTAACAGTCTCAATTCAAAATGGCTTAGATATCCCTCTAGATGCACCTCTATGCGTGTATATGCTTTTATAAACCCGAGGTTTAGCGTATAACTAGCGGGGATAAACGCTTTATCACTCAAGCCTTTTTTTTCCAATAGCCTATGATAGTTATCTAACAATCTTTCCAGTATCTCCAGATGTAACCCAAACTCAGCGTAGGCATCTGCCTGTGCCAAGGTATCAAACCCTACACCTTCACCTGCCAACTCTTCAAAAAATTTAAATAAAGCATCACTTTTAGTAAAGAACTTTACCAAAGAGATATCTAATTTCAGATCTAAAAATGCTTCAAAATTGGCCGCTTCTTTTAAAAGTAAAATACGTTGTAACGGGTCTACCTGAATCTTGTTTTCAAGTAGTATCGCACGCTGTTCAAACTCATCTATACGCATAAGTGTAGGCAAAAATCCATCTGATTCTTTATGTTGTATACTTACTGTTCTTAAAGCTCTTGATGTAGGATAAATGTGCAGTTGATTACGACTCAGCATTTAGTGCTTCGCTTACATTGAATTTCAATTCTTATCATGCAGAAAGTATAGCATAGTAACATTGACATATATCATAAATGTCAAATGCGCTTTTAGATATAATTCTCTCAATAAGATCTTTATATATCTAGGATACCAATGCAACATTTAATCAACTCCACTCTCATACAAAAATACAATATCCCCGGTCCACGATACACCTCTTACCCTACAGTTCCGTTTTGGGACAAAGAGGGTATCAAAGAGAGTGATTGGGAAGAGACTGTCAAACGCTCTTTTAATGAAAGTAACACCGATGAGGGTATCTCTTTATATATTCACATGCCTTACTGTGAAAGTCTTTGTACTTTTTGTGCCTGTCACAAACATATCACAAAGCAGCACTCTGTAGAAGATGAGTACATCGATACAGTATTGAAAGAGTGGAAACTCTATGTAGAGCTTTTGGATGATAAACCTTCCATTGCAGAGATCCATCTTGGAGGAGGAACACCTACCTTTTTCTCTTCTTCAAACCTCAAACGTATGATAGAGGGTATTTTAGAAGATGCTACACGTCATGAAAACTATGATTTTTCTTTTGAAGCACACCCTAATGAAACGACTGAAGATCAACTGCAGACACTTTTTGATCTGGGCTTCAATCGTACCTCTTTTGGTATCCAGGATTATGACCCGACAGTACAAAAAGCCATTAACCGCATCCAGACCTATGATACAGTAAAAAAAATCAATGATATGTCACGCAAGATAGGCTTTGGGTCTATCTCTCATGACATTATCTTTGGACTGCCGCATCAACACAAAGAAAATATTAAAACAACGATCGCAAATACGGTTGCTCTTAGACCTGACCGTATCGCGTACTATTCTTACGCCCATGTACCTTGGATCAAAGGGGTAGGACAAAGAGGATTTGATGAAAATGACTTGCCTAAAGATGAGTATAAAAGAGAGCTCTACGAACTTGGAAAACAACTCTTTTTCGAAGCAGGGTATGAAGAGATAGGTATGGATCACTTTTCTCTGCCTACAGACTCTCTCTATAAAGCGATGAAGAACAAAACCCTGCATAGGAACTTCATGGGATATACTCCAGGCAAGACAAAACTCATGATAGGACTGGGGATGTCTTCCATTTCTGACTCATGGTACTCATTTGCACAAAATGAAAAACGTGTGGAAGACTATGTCAACAGAGTCAATGAAGGCAAACTTCCTGTCTTTAGAGGGCACCTTTTAACAGATGAAGACCTTATAGTGCGTCAACATATCTTAAATCTTATGTGTAACCTTGAAACTTCATGGGAAGATGATGCTATGAAACTGGATGCCATGCCTGAGATACTTGAACGTCTTAAAGAGATGAAGGAGGATGATCTTATAGAGATCTATGAGAACAGACTTGTAGTCAAAGAGTCTTCCCGTATGTTTGTAAGAAATGTATGTATGGCATTTGATCTAAGACTGGCAGAAAACCAGCCTGAAGGTAAGATCTTTTCTATGACGATCTAATATCGTCATAGAAACGATTAAGGTTTTAAATATGCAGCTACTTCTGAGTAACCCATCGTATCTGCTATTTCCGCTCTAAACTGAAGTGAATATCTTCCCGGTTTTTGTATATCAACACCTTCTATCTGGTATTTTCCATCTTTATACGGGATATTAATAAACAGTTTATCTTCTTTTCTACTGTGCGGCTGTGTCAATAAAAATGTCACATTGGCATCTGTAACCTGTGTACCCTCTTTTGTAAGCACCTCATAGGTAAAACTATTCATTCCCTGTGAAATCTTTACCGCATTTGGCTGTGGTAAACGTGAATGAATATTATCTGTCATCGTAATCATTTCAACATCAGACATTGTAATCGTATACTTTTTATCAAATGCTGCTTTTTTTTCCAGAATCTGGTTAATATGTATATCTGCCATTTGATACTTTAACATATACTGGTTGGACTCTTGTACCGGCATAGAGGAAGCTGACTTCACTGTCCAGTAGGCCAATGTAAGTCCTACGGCCAAAAAGCCTAGTATCATATGAGGCCAATATGTTTTTTTACTATTTTTTGCCATATTTTATCCTTGTGTATATTGGTCTTAATATAAACAACCATAATACCAAAATAGACCCAATATAAATAATAATTCTTAACACCCATACCATCGTACGTGTCTCATTGGGAATTGTTGTAGTCATTTGAACCGATTTTGCCTCTGCAATGTTATCTGCCAACTCAGAGAAAGCCTGTAATACACCAATGTTATGTTTATCTTCTTCACTATTGCTGTCTTTTACAGTAACCACATCCAATGCTGCATCTCTGACACTGTTGTAATCATAAAGACCTTTTACTTCATCGGATGAAGCTATGAACCCAACTCTACCTGTTGTATCTGAGTTTTCTATGATTCGTGCCCATGGTGCCATGATAAAGAGTACATAAGGCTTGCTCATGCTACTTTCATACTTCTTACTATACTCAACCAAATTATATCCTACTGGAAATTGTTCATTGGTTGCTACGACATATGCATGTATACCTGTTTTAGAAGCAAGTTCATCACCCATAGTATTAATTAATTTTGATACTTCTGGTTTTAAGATATCATCTTTAAGGATATGTGTTGCATTTAGAAGAAGTGGAAGTGCAAAAGCAAGCAAGGTTGCCCTTACTATTGCTTTTATCATATAGTCTATCCTACGTATAGAAGGTTTTGAGAGATCGCCAAGTAAAGCGCTGCAACTGCAGCCCCCATCATACACGCGATAAGTACTTTATCCATATATTTAATCATTTTGAATCCTTTGCTGCAGGTTGAAATGCAAACTGTTTATTATCAACAGAAATCATTTTAAGGTTATTCACATCTCTGATCGGTGCTGGATCATAAGGTTTTTCTACTGCATGTCTTTGCGCAACGATTGCCATCAACTGCATCGCTATTAGAATTACTATAAGTCCAACAAGTGAAATAAGTACACCTGTCCAACCGTGAATACTCCAAATACTTCTTTTTGTATTTACTTCTGACATCTGAAACTCCTTAGTTTGACAATGACTGGATATATACAGTCAATGCTTTTTCTTGAATTGGTGTGATCAATGTATTGAATGCCGGCATTCTACCGATCATACCTTTTTTACCATGCTTCAATGTATTTTTCATCACTGTTGCATCATACTCTACAAGGTTTGGAGACATACCGTTATTACCTTTACCATCATCACCATGACAAGAAGAACATGCACCAAATGATGCTGGTTGTTCACCCTTCATACCACCGGCAACATATACTGCAATCTCTTCAGCCGATGCACCAGAAGCCATACCTGCAGGCATTTGACCCATAGGATATCCTAATTCATTAGAACCATTTTTAATCACATCAAGAACCTGTTCTTTAGAAAATCTTGAAGTAAAGTCATGTGCTCTACCTGAAAGTCCATCACCTGTATTACCATGACACTGAGCACACTGTACTAGATAGATAGACTCACCCATCTCTTTAAGTGTTGCAGCATCTGCATTTTTGTGCACTGCTTCAAATTTAGCATTATACGCTAAAACTTCCTCATTATATTCACCAATTTGACTATAGGCGTTAATTGGGTATCCTATAAAACCATACCACATAGACCATAGAAATACACCCAAAAATGAGTATGCCCAACCTGACGGAAGTTCATTTTTATACTCACCGATACCGTCCCAGTTCTCATCAGCAAGCTCACCTGTTGCTACGTCTGTTTTCATCTGGTTAATGTATTTAACCGCAACTGCTGCTGTAATCGTAGCAATTGCCACGGCACCACCCATTGTTATTGCATTGACTGAGTCAGCAAAGATATTGATATCTAAGCTCCTTACCACTGCAATTGTTGCTATAATTAAAATCGCTGCAAATGCCAACGCTTTTATCATTAATGCATTCATTTGTTATCCTCCTTGTATTCTCTCTTGGAAGCGGGTTTATCTTCTACGGGTGTACTTGTGATCTCATCGTCAAGTGCAATGTTCCCGTATTTTTCATAATCACGCTCACCTTTTTTCTCCGATCTGTACAGGTGTATTATATACCCGTACAGCATAATAACCAAAAAAATAGTCATAAAGAAACTGGCATAACCTTGTAAGTCTCTAATGTCCATTTTGTCCCACTACTTTAAAGAGTTAAGGTAAGCGATAAGTGCAACGATCTCTGGTACTTCACCATTAGCTACTGCTTCTTTAACTTTTTCGTCTTTCATATCCGCTGCAATTGCTGCTGCATCTTTAAGTACTTTCGGTCTATGTGCATCCCATGCTGCTCTGGTTCTTTTAAATTCAGGACCATATGGCGTATGGAATGCATTTTTAACTGTTACTGCTTCTGCATAAGCTGTTTCTATATCAGCCACATTTGTAAAGTGGTGTTTATAGGCAGGCATAATAGAACCAGGAACAACTGCCGGTGGATCCATCATGTGTGCTTCATGCCAATCTGTTGTTCTGTAGTTACCAATACGGTGCAAGTCAGGACCTGTTCTTTTAGAACCCCAAAGGAATGGTCTATCATATGCGTACTCACCAGAAAGTGAGTAATCACCATAACGGTCTGTTTCAGATTTGAACGGACGGATCAGTTGTGAGTGACATGAATGACAGTTGTCCTTCACATACACATTTTTACCTGCAAGTTCAAGTACTGTTCTAGGCTTCATGTCCACAAGTGGCTGAGCCGCCTTAGCAAAGTTTGGTACGATCTCAATAAGTCCCGCAAAAGAGATAACAATAGATACCCCCGCTGCAAAGAAGAATGGATTTTTTTCTAACCAATGAAAAAACATAATGTACTACCTCCCTTATGCCATAGGTGTTCTAAACTGTGGTTCTTGCTCGATCGCTTTACCTGCAGTTACTGTTTTGATGATGTTATATGCAAACATCACGAATCCTACTAAATACATCACACCAGCCAGTGTTCTGATCGCATAATAAGGGTGAAGTACATTTACCGTATCGATAAAGCTGTACATCAAGTTACCATACTCATCCACCGCTCTCCACATCATACCTTGTGTGATACCTGCGATCCACAATGATGTAAAGTAAAGTACAACTGCTGTTGTTTGTAGCCAGAATTGAGCTTCAATAAGTTTTCTAGAGTAAATCTCTTTCTTGAACATACGTGGAGCCATATGGAATATAGCTGCCATTACCATAAATACAACCCAACCAAGTACACCATCGTGAACATGTCCAGGAATCCAGTCTGTAAAGTGTGCAATTGCATTAACAGACTTAATAGATTGAATAGGACCTTCTATCGTTGATAACATATAGAATGTTGATGCAAGTACCATAAATTTGATCAGTGGGTTTTCACTTAACTGATTCCACTCACCCTTCATTGTAAGAAGCATGTTGATCGCTGAACCCCATGATGGTAAGATAAGTACTACAGAGAATGCTGAACCCATTGTCTGCATCCAGTCTGGAACAGTTGACCATAGAAGGTGGTGTGAACCAGCCCAAAGGTAAACAAAAAGAAGTCCCCAGAATGAAAGTAAAGAAAGCTTATATGAATAGATAGCTTGTCCAGACTCTTTTGGAAGGAAGTAGTAGATCATACCAACGATAGGTACAGTAAATCCAAATGCAACCGCATTGTGTCCGTACCACCACTGTACTAGTGCATCATTTGTTCCTGCATACATTGAAACTGCATGATTGATACTACCAAGTCCTTCAGTTGCGAAATACGTTGGAATTGCCATGTTGTTAAAAAGGTAAAGCATAGCAATACCAAGGAAACATGCAAGATAGTACCATACAGAGATGTATAGTGCTTTCTCTCTTCTCATTGCTACAAGTCCTGCAATAGAAAGACCAAACATGATCCAAATAACTACAACAACAAGATCAACCCACCATGTGAACTGTGCATACTCTTTACCAGATGAGATACCAAGTAAAAGTGTTACAGTTGCGATAAGTGCACCTACAAAGTAGAGCCAGAAGTGTACGTGAGACAGTACCCTTAATACTTTCGACTCTGCCAAAGATACCTTTAGAACTCTCTGACCAATGTAATACCATGTTGCGAATATCGCACTTACGGTAAATCCAAATACTACCACATTCGTATGAATTGGTCTCAATCTTGAGAATGTTCCATACTCACCTAGTAAATAATTTAATTCAGGAAATGCCATTTGTGCGGCGATGATCGTACCGACTAGCATACCTAAAAATCCAAATAAAATCGTTGCGAAAGTAAACAATTTTACTGCGGAATAGTCATATTCCAATGCTGCGTTTGATTGCATGCATACCCCCTTGTATAAATTCTATGTTGTGAAATTACAACATTCAATAATAATTATAAGATTATTTAGATTTGAAAAGCTTAATTTAGATCAAGAATGATAATATTTTGTGATATTAATAAAAATGACGTAATTACATGGGTATATTAACACTAATTTAACAATAAACTGATCTGAATTTGTATCAATATTTTTGATTTTTTTAGGAGTAAAATACTCCTATATAAGCTTATAGTGGGAAAGTATTTAGTTAAACCATGACTTTATAGTAGCCCAGATACCAGTCTCTATACCTTTGTCTTCGTTATCTAGATCCGTGTATCTGATACATCCGGCTTTGAGTCCGGCATCACAGCCTTTTTTATAAAACTCTTTTTCTTTTACTCTACTTTTTTCAACACCAAAACCACCACGGTAAATGATCGCTACGTTATAACAGGCATCACCGCTTTTTAAGTCACAGGCCTGTTCGTAAAACTCTCTTGACTTAACATCATCCTGTCTGACATCATGAGCATCACGGTAGATCGTTCCCATTGCTTCACAGCCGAATTTAACGCCCCGAGCACAAGACTTCTCAAGATAAGGTATGGCCGCACGATAGTTAGCATTTTTATAATAGTTGTCACCCATTTTATCACAACCTCTGTTCTCACCAAGTATACATGCCTTACGTATATAGCTCATACCCTCTTCTCTAATGTCTTGCACTTTTGCATTATCACCCGTGACCATTGGTAAAGCATACATATAACATGCTGTTGCATTGTTTTCGTGGCAGGCAACTTTAAAATCGATGTTATTGGATGCTGTCAATACACCTACAGTTAATACAGTCAGTGAAATAATGATCTTAAACATCTATTTTTCTTCCTTTTTTTCTTTATCTCTTCTCATCGCTTCTACAAGGATGGTGTTTTCTTCTTCCATTTGTCCAAAAGCATCACTCAATCTCTTTTTCAGTGCTTCGCCATCAAGTCCATCATTCAATGCCAACTCATAATGTTTTTTAAAATCAACATAGGGTGTTGTGCCAGATGAGATA
>CAZBLM010000022.1:0-24041 GCA_964492675.1 uncultured Sulfurovum sp. | reverse complement strand
AACCATTTTAAAATCAACTCCAGGGAAATACTCCTCCCATGCTTTTGCAGCGGTCTTCACTACTTTTTTATTATTAAAGTAAGATGCTGCGACAACGATCTGCATGGCAAATACCAGTAGAATAATATAAAATACTATCGCTTGTGCTATACCTAACTCTTTAAATGATACAGGATTAAAGATAGCTGCATACATAGCAAACGGCAAAATGATGAAAGCAAGTTTGATCCATTTACTGTTGAGACCACCAAAAAGTGCGTAGTTATGTATAAGCCTTTTTTTGATCTTATGATTCTTTTCTATAAAGACACTCTCTAAAATAGTTTTAAGTGTATAGTGTTGTTCTTGCATAGTGTTCCTTGAAATATAGCTTTGAAAGTGTAGTGGGTTTAGATAAACTGGAGATTAATAGCAGAAAGTTCTGCTATTTGAAGTCGTTTTATAAATGATGCTTCACATACTCGTCGATACTAAGCAGTATAATGATACCTAAAAAGGCCGCATTTATCTTCCAAAATATACCACGTGCATCTGTAAGTTGAAACTCTTTTTTAAGCAATTTCATTGAAGTAATAAAAGCCCAAACACCAAGTGCTATAGAAAGTATAATAGTAATATTTGAATAAACATTAAAGGTATATACTAAAAATATTCCTGAATGGATAGTAAGTATCAACCACACAAATGTCAATCTTTGCAGTGTACCTTCACCAAAAAGACGCATAGCTGTTGGATATCCACCATCTTTATAGTCTCCATGAAATAGCATTACTAGTAACCAAAAATGTGGTACTTGCCAAATAAAGTAATATGCTGCCAATGCAATAAACTCTAATTCAAAGAGTGTATGACCAGCCACAAGCCATCCAATTGCAGGAGGTATAACACCTAAGATTGCACCCGGAACAACTGCTAAAGCAGATCTCTTCTTTAATGGTGTATACATCAAGTTATACCAAATAAATGCAAATCCAAAGAAGTTAATCCCTGTTAAACCTAAAAGTGAATATATCAATGCGAAGGAAAGAAGTATCAAAACCACTGCTATTATAACACCTGTATTAGGTGACATGCGACCAGCTGCAATAGGACGATTTTTTGTTCGTTCCATCTTGGAATCTTCTCTATACTCTTGTACTTGATTAAGTGTAGAGACACCCATAGCTACTAAAAGCACAGAGAAGGTAGCAAGGAACATATCCAAACCAATCTCTCCCTTTGCCATAATGTAGGCAAAGAGCGCGGAAAGACTCACCGCGAAAGAGAGTACGAACTTGGTAACGCTAAAAAAATCTTTTATCATCTATTTTTATCTAGATATTCAGCCATTGCTGCGATATCTTCTTCTGTCATATCAGAGTATGCTGGCATTCTACCGAACATACCATCTTTACCATGTTTAAATACCTGAGTCAGAAGTGCTGCATCATATCCTACGATATTTGGAGACATTCCACCCATTCCTGCACCATCTACACCATGACATGATGAACATGCGGCAAATGATGCAGGTTGTTCACCTTTCATACCACCAGCTACATACTCAGCAATCTCTTCAGCATCTTTGCCTGAAGCCAATCCTGCTGGCATTGCTCCCATTGGATAACTAAATTGAGCTTGACCATTTTCAATCACATCCAATACTTGTTCTTTATTAAATCTAGTTTTAAGAGAAGGTCCAACTAGAGTAGTATCTGTTTCAATTGCATGACATGATATACATCCATTTTGTTTCACTAGATCCTCACCTGCTCTGGAGAAATCACCTTTTGGTGTATCATCAGTACTATTGAACCAAGCTTCATAATCTGCTTTTTCCATAACAACGATCTTTGAATACATATATGAGTGATCCGTACCACAGTACTCTGCACATTCTACATCATATTGACCAACCTTGTTAGCGTTAAACCATTGTTTCGTTACACGACCTGGTACAACATCTTCCTTCATACGGAATGCTGGAACATAGTATGCATGGATTACATCATCTAATGGTGCAGTCATATTTAGGATAATGTTCGTATCAACCGGCACATATAGTGCTGAGATACCCATAGTACCCTCTTCAACAACTTTACCATTCTCATCCATAACAGGTTTTTTATAAACACCACCGATCTTATGTACATATCCGCTTGAATTTGCCGGATACTCATATTTCCACTTCCATTTAGAACCTTCAACATCTATCACAATACTTTGTGACTCTGCCGGCATTGTTCTGAACATTTGCATGGTTGTATTACCGTAATAAAAGAAAATCATTACGATGATGATAGGTATGATCGTCCACGCCAACTCTAATCCTGTATGGTGGGTCAATGTCCCAACATCTTCATTCTTAACTTTATCTGCACGGTATTTCCATGCAAACCATAACATAGGTACAACTACTGATAAGAATAATCCTACCGATAGCCATATATGCAACCAAAATGCGAAATCTACATCTGCATTAAAACTTGATGCATTGGAACTAAATCCTTCTAATTTATTACTCATTCGTAAAACCCCTCTTACTTTGCTACAGGAGCAGTAATATGACTTTCAGCTCCATATTGGAAATTGGTTACATCAATACCAATTACGATAATAAAGAAAACAAAAACAAGGGCTAATGAAAACCACACCATTGCTGTAATTAGTTTCTCACCTTTTAAGTGCATATAGTACATCAAAATTAACCAAGCTTTTACAACAGCTATAACCATTTGTGCTAAAAATGTTGAGTCTGCCATAAACATATGAGGCTGCACAAATGTCACAGCTGTCAACAACAATAATCCTATAAGTACTTTATAATATACTTTTTTCTCTTCTTGATAATTTACTGTATTAGTGTCCACCTGTAGCTCCTCCTGCTCCGATCATGTAGTAGTAAGGGAATACGAATACCCAAATAAGGTGTACGATATCCCAGTATAGTGCAATATTCCAATGTAAAATGTGATGCTCTGGTGTTACTTTACCCGCATTGATACGCTTAAGTAACCATAACATAATACCAATACCAATGATAATATGGAATCCGTGAAGTCCCGTCATTGAAAAGTAAAGACCAAAGAACAGTTTTTGACCAAATGCCAAATCTGACTCTGGCAATAATTTATCATGCATCAAGAAGATACCGTGATTGTACTCAGCTGTCCACTCAAACCCTTTAATAACTAAGAAAGCAACTGCCAAAATAATAGTTGCCCAGATCATGAGCTTAGCGCCTTTTACATCGCCAGCTCTCATTTTAAGTAGACCTAGACCCATAGTAAGTGCAGACACAAGCAGGATCACTGTGTTTATACCACCAAGTAGCCTATTTAGAGATGCAGATGCATCTAAAAAGTCTTGTGGGTGAAGCGTATTATAGTATGCCAGTGCAAGAAACATTGCACCAAACATCATTACTTCTGTTAACATAAACAGCCAGAAACCTAGTTTCCCGCCGTAAAAATCACCTTGCCATCCTTGAACCTCATGTTGGTTCCCTTCGCGGTCTGTCGCGATTTCAGGTACGTATTCGTGTCCCATTAGTCAATCCTTTGCATCGTTTCATAATTAAACTTAACCACTGGCTCACCATGGTGATACTCATATGGATCAAAGTCAACGTAAGGCACTTTAGAGTGATTCTCTAATGGTGGTGGTGATGTTGGTAAGTGCCACTCAAGTGTTGTTGCATTCCATGGGTTTGGCGTTGTTGCCTCACCTTGTGTCCAACCTTTAAAGAATACCCAGAACATATAGATAAGACCGGCAATAAAGATCACTGCTCCGATAAATGAAAGCTGGTGATAGATCTCAAACTCTGGCAGGTAGTCAAAGTAACGTCTTGGCATACCATAGTATCCAGCAATGAACATTGGGAACCAAAGAAGGTTAAATCCAACAAAGTTAAGCCAGAAAGCAATTTTTGCTTTTGTTTCATTGTACATTTTACCTGTAACAAGAGGGAACCAGTAATGCATACCAGCGAACATCAAGAATACAACCCCACCAAGAATAGCGTAATGGAAGTGTGCAACTGTGTAGTAAGTATCTTGTAAGTGAATATCCATACCGATCATTGTAATTGTAATACCCGTAATACCACCGATAGCAAAAGTAACAATAGTTCCAAGTGCCCAGATCATTGGTGTTGAAAGAACAATTTTACCTTGGTACATTGTAGCAACCCAGTCATAGAACTTCACACCTGTTGGGATAGCAACAAAGAAAGTTAAGAATGAGAATACTGTTTTAGCAACATCTGACATACCTGATGTATAGAGGTGGTGACCCCATACTAAGTAACCGATACCAGCAATTGACGCTGAAGAAAGTGCGATCGTTCTATATCCGAATACCTCTTTTCTTGAGAAAGTAGGGATGATTTCAGACATAATACCAAACGCTGGAAGAATCATAAGATAAACTGCCGGGTGAGAGTAGATCCAGAATAAGTGTTGGAACAATACCGGGTCTCCACCTTTAGCTGGATCAAAGATACCAATACCAAAGTATTTTTCTAAAATAGCAAGAATAAGTGTAATACCTACAACCGGTGTTGCAAGAAGCTGGATCCATGCTGTTGCGTAGATACCC
This sequence comes from uncultured Sulfurovum sp., assembly GCA_964492675.1. Lineage (GTDB taxonomy): Bacteria > Campylobacterota > Campylobacteria > Campylobacterales > Sulfurovaceae > Sulfurovum. The sequence goes on along the minus strand of CAZBLM010000022.1, from coordinate 19,460 downwards.
CATACAAATAGTGGCATTTTAAAGAATGTCATACCTGGTGCTCTAAGTCTGTGAATCGTAACAAGGAAGTTAAGACCAGTAAGAATAGAAGCAAAACCAAGAACAAATGCAGCTACAAGCGCCATAATAACGTTTGTTCCTGTGTTCATAGAGTATGGTGCATAAAATGTCCAACCTGTATCTGCTACACCTTCACCAATAAATAGTGAAGCAAGTGCAATGATACAACCTGCTATGTAAAGCCAGAATGTGAACCAGTTAAGTCTTGGGAAAGATACATCTTTAGCACCGATCATAAGTGGCATAACAATGTTTCCAAATACTGCAGGAATTCCCGGGATAATAAAGAGGAAGATCATGATTACACCGTGAAGTGTAAACGCCTGGTTAAATGTATCTCCATCCATTATCTGCCCACCTGGTGCAAATAGCTCCAGTCTCATAGCAAATGCTGTAAATACCGCTACAAAAAAGAATACAAACATAACAGCTGCATACATGATACCAATTCTTTTATGGTCAACTGTAAGCATCCACTGCATGAATGTACTTTTAGGGTGCCCTATGGCACAGTGTGTTTCGTCGAAATAAGTTTTACTCATCTAAGTTTCTCCTTTGATTTTGATACTCTTCTTGGTCTCTTCTGCCTGTTTTTACAAGCCAGATAAAAAAGATGATCGTGATGATTAATATAACTGTTGCTGCTACTTTTTCCCAGGCAAAAACATATGTTTTACCTTTAGGATCATAAGTGAAGCAGTACAGTAATGTTTTAGCTATGGTTGGTCCCACTTTTCCTTGTGCTGACTCCAGAACTGCCATTTTTACATCAAAAGGAAGCTGTTCGATACCGTTAAGGTAACGCGTGATCTTCCCTTCTGGTGAGATGATAATCAATGTCGCAGCATGGATCCAATCAACCACACCTGCTTCAGATACACTCTTTTTATAGGTAAATCCAACTTTATCAGCAAAGATTGCTGAAGAGTTATTTTCACTTAGTAAAAAGTGCCATGCATCTTGCACATATGGTCTATTCATTGACGACAAATGCATTTTTCTTTTCGCTTTTGCAAGAGGTGGTGTTTCATCTTGTGCGAAACTGATAGTCAATGCTTTGTAATCAGTATTTTCAGCTAGGTCAAGTCTTGACAACATTTTTGCCATATCTTGCAACTGGGGTGTACAGATACCTGCACATCTAAAGTAATTCAAAGAAACAATAGTTGGTTTTCCATCCATATATTCTTTCAGTGTTTTACTTTTCCCATCTTCATCTATAAATGTTAAATCAAGCGGTACATATTCCCCTAGCTTTTCATTCACACCTAAAGACTCGGCTTGTAACACCGTTAAAAACAGCAATACAAACATTACAATTTTTTTCATATACCCTCCATAGTTATATCTATATTTGTAAAAAATACAAAATATTCTAAACTAATATCACTTAAATGGTAATGAAAACGTATAGTTTAGATATTTTTTAATACATAATTAACACTTTTAGTATAGGTAAAATAAAATTATTAGTTTTTTATAAGTTTTAATAATTTAGATAGATTTTATTTATTGAAGTAGTTATATTCTATAGCCCTATTTTGGACTATAGATAAGAAATTAGGCTTTACCTTTAGCACTTTGAATAGAATGAATGTATTGATAATCTACAGCTATTTTGCTTTCTGATGGTAAATTTTGACCAAGTCTTGCTACCATACCTTCAAAATCTTCAAACAGATAGTTTGCCATTGAACCTGGTATAGGGTTTATCTCATTAAGTAACACTTCACCGTCAACCACAAAGAAGTCACAACGGATAATGCTCCCTTGGAAAAGCGTATTGTATATCTTTTTAAAGCTCTCTTGAATATTATTACCAAGTTCATCTGGAATATCTGCAGCCAATACTTGTGAATCTCTGGAGAAATCCATGTATTTTTTTTCAAAATCCAAAAACTCTTCTTTATGCGGTTCTTCAACTATAGAGAGTTCCCACTTATTTGTAAAACAACCAGCCTGGTTAAACTCTTTGACCCCTTCTATAAACGGTTCAACGATGACATCTGTATCAAATTCAAATGCTACATCCAATGCATAGTCAAGTTCGGAAGCTTCTTTTACAATACTTACACCGATACTGGACCCTAAACGTACTGGTTTAATGATAACAGGAAAGTCCATTGTGATCTTTCGCTCATCGTTTTTTGAGAGGTATTCATACGCTACTGTTTTGACCCCTAAACTCTCAGCCAAGAATTTTGTATAGAGTTTGTTATAAGAAAGTGCAGAGGCCTCCATACGTGGAGAGATAAATGGAATATTAAAAAATTCCATCATAGATGCCACTTTCCCATCTTCACCATCACGCCCGTGAATAAGGTTCAAAGCGACATCAAAGTCTACAGATTTAGAACCAAACATACCATCTGATGAAAAACCACCCTGTTTGAGTGTCAGTTCTTTCGATTTTTTATACTCACCTGACGAGAAAAGTTTTGAATTTATTTTATCTGTGTCTATGAGATAAAATTTTCTATCGCTGCTTACAAAAATATATGTGAGCGTAGATTTTTTCAACACTTTCTTCATTGTAATAGCAGAGACAATACTGATCTCATGTTCAAAGCTGGAACCACCGAAAAGTATAGCGATATTCATTTCATCCCTTTTTATAACATTTTGGCAAATTCGCCAAAGATATATGCTGACTCGTGTGGTCCGGGGCTAGCCTCAGGGTGATGCTGTACCGACATACTTGGAGAGTCATTATACTTAAGTCCTTCAATTGTATTGTCAAAAAGGTTAGTATGTGTCACTGTTGCTACCTCTGTAATATTATCTGGTACATTGTAGTTATGATTTTGAGCAGTGATCTCTACTGTATTTGTCATTGCGTTCAATACTGGATGGTTTCCGCCATGGTGTCCAAACTGTAACTTATATGTATCATATCCATGTGCGATAGAGAGTAATTGATGTCCAAGACAGATACCAAAAAGAGGTACTTTGTGAGCAATAAGCTTTTTGATCTTCTCTTGTTCCTCTTTTAATATAAGCGGGTCTCCAGGACCATTAGATAAGAAAACACCATCGATCTCTTTAGCATCTATCTTGGCAATGATATCTTCTGCAGACATAGAGTTAGGAACAACGGTTACTTCCATACCGGCATGTGTCAATTCATTTAAGATATTTCTCTTGATACCAAAATCAAGTGCTATGATCTTCTTTGTTGTACTTGGCGTTTCATACGCAAATATTTTTGTACTATAACGTGCTTCAGTATGCACATATGCTTCTTTCGTACTTACCTGCTCGATATAATTGACATCTTCAATACGCGGTGAAGAGGCTAACAGATCTTTAAGCTCTTCTTTTGTGTGAAGCTCAGTTGAAGCAACCATCATCATCGCACCCTCTTCACGGAGCATTTTAGTAATGAATCTTGTGTCAATTTCACAAATCCCTAAAACACCGTTTTTTTCTAAGAGTGCCGCTAAGGTCTCTTCACATCTAAAGTTAGAAGGTCTATCCTGATACGTACGAACGATGATCCCTTTACAGTGAGCACCTTTACTTTCCATATCTTGTGCATTACATCCTACATTACCTATCTCAGGCATGGTAAATGTTACAAACTGCCCTGCATACGATGGGTCTGATACTATTTCCTGATAACCTGTTAAAGAAGTGTTAAAAACAACTTCACCAACTGATGTTCCTTTTGCCCCAAAGCTTTTTGCTTCTAATAGCAAACCATTTTCAAAATATAAAGATACTTTTTGCATTATAGCATTCCTCTTTTTCCTAACTCTTCCTGGTAGAGTCTTTCATAAAGAAGTTCATAGTCTTGCGAACCAGGTATGACCTCTTTTTCCATATTTCTTATCTTGGTATAGACGATATCATCTATCTCATCATAGGCATCTGCGAAAGCTTTAAATGATTTGAAGATGACATTTTTTACTTGGTTTTCGTTGACTGAGTATTCTGCCAGATAGTTTTCATAAAGTTCATCCAAAATAAGGTGTGCCAGATCATTATAGCGGTCATCATAATTCATGATCACACCAGCTTCAGGAGCCATCTTCTTCTTGATCATAAAGAAGAGCTGTCTCTCATCTGCATGTTGAAACTCTATTTCATCATAATTCTCATCTAGTATCTTTTTGACTTGTTCATCAAGAGCATGTTCTTTAGCAAGGTTCGCATCTATCACAGCTTTCGCAGCTTCAACAACCGCTTCTTTACCTTTAGGCATTGTGATAAAAGGAGCATTTGCCAAATCAATACCGATCTTGCTTGCTACATATCCTGTTTGTTGTGGTTTTAATCTCATTACTACCCCTTTTATCTAATTATTGTGTCTTCACGCTCTGGACTTGTGGAAATGATCCCCATTTTTGTCCCTATCATCTCTTCCAATGCTTCAATGTATGACTTTGCGGTATCAGGCAATGCATCAAATTCTCTTACACCTTCTGTTTTATCCCAACCTGGGAATGATTTATAAATTGGTGTTGCATCCTCTAATTCATATGGCACATAGTCTATCTCTTTACCATCCACCTCGTAAGCAACACATACTTTCACTTCATCAAAACCATCCAGTACATCAAGCTTCATCAATGAGACTTGATCTACACCATTCACACGTACCGCATGACGCATAGCAACAGCATCAAACCATCCGCATCTTCTAGGACGCCCTGTAGTTGTACCGAACTCATGCCCGTTTTCACGAAGTTTATCCCCCTCTTCTCCAAAGTCTTCAGAAGGGAAAGGACCGTTACCCACACGTGTACAATATGCTTTAGCAATACCAGTTACTTTTCCAATATCTTTTGGATTGATACCCAGCCCTGAACATGCTCCTGCAGATACAGTTGTAGAAGAGGTTACATAAGGATATGTACCATGGTCAATATCAAGCATCGTACCCTGTGCACCCTCAAGAAGTATCTTCTTATCCTCATCCATGATCTTCCACATCATCTGCGTTGTGTCAGTAATGTACGGACCTAGTACCTCTTTATACCCTTGAAGTTCAGCTAAAAGTTCTGTCTCAATAGGTGCATCTACACCCATTGCATCAAAAACCGGTTTATTTATACTAAAGAACTCTAATATTTTTGCTGTCAATTTTTCAGGATTAAGTAACTCACCAAGTCTATGACCTCCACGCGCGATCTTATCAGCATATGCCGGCCCTATTCCTTTACCTGTCGTACCGATGGCTTTGTCACCTTTCATACGCTCTTTTGCTTGGTCAATGAGTGCATGATAAGGCAAAAGTACATGCGCTTTATCCGAGAGGAAAAGTCTTCCGTCCAAATCGTCAAACTGTACCATCTCTTTAATGAAATCTTTTGGTGAAAGCACCACACCATTTCCTACTATATTTTTTGCATTAGGATTCAATACCCCCGAAGGGATAAGGTGAAGTGCATACTTTTTACCGTCAATTACAATAGTATGTCCCGCATTATGCCCACCGGCAAAACGACATACATAGTCATGTGTCTGAGCCATATGGTCAACAATTTTCCCTTTACCTTCATCTCCCCACTGGAGACCTACAATTAAATCTGCTTTACTCATCTACTTTGCCTTATTCATTTTATTGCTGATACACTCATCTGTATAAAGTGCAAACCCTGCTGCTTCAATACCATCTATGTTATAGATACCACCCATTGCTAAAAGAGAATTACCTTCAAACATTCTAAATGTCAAAGAATCATAATATCTCATCTTTGCATAATAAAGCGGAGAAACGACCATCTTCTCATACTTTACATTTTGCATAGCTATTTTAATCTTCTCCAGTTCTGCTTTGATATCTGCTGGAAAAACTGAAAGGTCATTGAGGTCATCCAAGAAGTTAATACGCACAAGTTGTTCTATCCATGGCAGGTCAATAGCCATAATTTGTTCTATATGCATAGATTTCAATACATCCAGAGATACACCATATTTTTCATTTAAAATATGGGGAATAGCTATATTAGATATCTGCATCACTGGATTTGCGTCCATCTCAGATAAAAGCATCGTTGTAGTCTTCGCCACTTCTTCAAAACTCCCATCAAGCATCTCAGCACCTATCTGGTACTGTTCATGTGTTGGAAATGTTACTGTTGGCTGAATATAAAACCACTTCTTAGACTCCGTTGAACGCCCCAGCCTTTTTGTGACGATACGTACAACATCTATAGTTGAGTCAGCGCGTAAGGTTACTTCATTATTCTCTTCATCATTCAGACTTACCAATGACTTAGAAGAGTCAAAACACTCACGCTGATGGTAAGAAAAAAGTGGTGTGACGATCTCTTCAAATCCAAGATTTTCCAATAACTCCGCTGAGACAAACTCTATCTCTCTTTTTATTTTGGCAGACTCACCAAAATAAAGTTTAGATCCCGAAGGAATTTCATGTTCAAATATCATCATTACACCTTGTAATAAGTTTCGTTAAATATTTTGTTGGCAGTACCATCAAATGGCCTCTTCCCAAGTTCATCTAAAGCCATTTCTATAGCATTTACCACCCAAGCAGACTCATACACTGGGATAAGCCCCATCTGATTTATACGGAAAAGGTTACCTTTTAAGTGATCCTGCCCGCCTGCCATATTCACGCCATATTTCGTTTTTAAAAGTTTTCTGATCGGCTCTGCATCTTCAGTGTAAACCGTAGACATTGAAAGTGCCGGTGTCTGCGGGTACATAGAAAAACCTATGGCTTCAAGTGCGGCCTGTGTTGCAGCAGCTCTGGCAATGGTGTTATCATATAAAGTATCCATCCCTTCTGCTTCTATCTCATCTAAAATAGCATTAAGCCCTATGATAAGTGTTGTAGCAGCCGTATATGCTGTTGTGTTTTGCTGCTGTTTTTTGATCTCAGAAGCAAGGTTGAAGTAGTAGTCTTCACCCTCACCTATCTTTTTGACTGCATCATTTGAAAGTCCTATCATCGCAAGACCGGGAGGAAGCATCAAGGCTTTTTGGCTTCCTGCGACAAGTGCATCGATATTTGTTGTATCGATACGTTCCACACCCACTGCAGTGATACCATCAGCAACTACCATGATCTCCTTGTTAACAGATTTTACATACGCAGCAATCTCTTCAACAGGATGACGAAGTCCCCCAGCAGACTCTGAAACCTGTACAAACAATGCATCGATATCAGAATGCTCTTCCAGTACCTTTTTCACATCATCCAAGTTAACCGGTGTGTTCCACTCATATTTAAGTTCTACAAGCTCTTTGTCTGCTGTTTTGACTATCTTTCCAAAACGCTCACCAAATTTACCGGCATTGACAGTCAATGCTTTGGTTTTACAAAGATTCAGTACACACGCTTGCATCGCACCTGTACCTGTACTTGCCAACATCACACACTCATCCATACCAAAAAGCTTCATGAGTTTTTCTCTAGCTTCTTTAAAAATAGCTTCAAATTCCGGTGTTCTATGATGTAACGTTGGTGTTGCCATCGCTTGACGTACTGACTCTGGTACGGGCGTAGGTCCTGGGGTAAAAAGTAGCATAAAAATCCTCGCAATCGCCATCGTGACGACGGCGTAATTAACGGGATTATATCTAAAAAAAGGTTAGATTTTAATTTAGTAAAAAAATTAGACAGACATAATCTGCCTAAAGCTCGAGATTAAGCTATTTTTCCCATAAGTGAAAAACTTTTTACAAAAGGTCCTGCCATAGAAGGATTTTTGATCATTGCTTTAAAATCACCTACTGGAAACTTCAATTTACCTGTTGTAAATGCTAGTCCCATACTTGCCATGTTCAGTGGTTTTTCAGCCCACTTGTTCCAGTTTTCTTCTGTTGCTCTCATATCCCAGTCTGCTGTTTCACCATTATACAACCCAGCACTTACCGCTCTTCCATTTTCAACAACAAACACACATAATGGTTGATCATCGTCTTTAAATCCACAAGTGATCACAGAGCTAAAGTTGATCTCTGCTAGTTTATCTGAAACTTCGGGTTCCGCATTCCACTCATCTTTAAGTGCATTTATCCATTCATCTGAAAAAAGTTGTGCCATATTAATTCCTTTGGCTATTGTATTACGAGATATTCTCACTCATAAATCTATCTTTAATCTTCTAAAAACCCATCATTTAAAGATTTTCTTTTAGACTTTTTTCATAAATTTAATCTGTTGGTAACAAGTACAAAATCTAGTTATTTTAATACCTTATGATAAATATATTTTGTCCAGATCTATACGCATATGAAAATTCCATTTTATGTGTAGACAGGATCTCATTTACGATATAAAGTCCTAAACCAAATCCTTGCTGTCTCTCTAATTCTCTGCCTTTGGAAAATGCTTCCGTATAATGGTCTAGGCCTTCACTTAAAGGTTCACCATCACTTATAAAATGTATACTCTTTTCTTTTACCATTACTTCTAAATTCGTACCATACTTCAATGCATTATCTATCAAGTTTTTAAACACAATGCGCATCATAGAGAAATCTGCTTCTATCATCTCATTCGAGACATTTGTTTTTACCTCATTTTCAAGATAAAGCAGGTCGCTCGCTTCATCTATAAGTTCCTGAATGCGTATGGGTTTTTTATGGATACTATAACTTTCAGATGTCAACTTTTCTACCTGTGCCAATTCTTTAAGCAAAGAGGATAGACGTGTAAATATAGAATCTAACATCTCTTTGGTCTTTGGCTCATCCACGATCTCTGTAAGTATCTTTCCTTTTGTGACAGGGGTATTGAGTTCATGAAAAAGGTTACGTATAAAAAGATCTCTTGAGCTTTTTAATTTTCCAACCTTTTGGGCAGAGTGGTAAAAAGCATTTGAAGCCAAGGAGACCTCATCTTTTTTATCTAGATAAACATACTCCTTTAACTCACCTTCACCATAACGTACTATGTCACTTTGAAGTTTTTTCAATGGCAAAAGACTTCTTCGCAAAAGTATATACATCATCACAAGTAACGACAAAATACCAAATAATACAATGATCGGTGTAAGAAAACGCACTAAAAGTGTCTGCTTATCTTTCAGTAATAGGTTGAGGTTTTTCAACTTTATATGTAGATACCTATGTCCCCTGTAGGTCAATACTTTTCTATGTTTCCTTAAATGTCTTGGTCCAAGATCATGCCCTTTTCCTCTTAAACGTGCATTTTTAAGTACTTCTTTTTTCTGCGTATTTTCAACTATCTTCAGATGAAATTCTTCTAAAAGTCTATGAGGTATCTCACGTGTTACACGCATCTCTTTTATGAGCAATCTTGACTTAAAGAGAAGTTCATTTCTATCTTTTTTTGCCATATGCAAGGACATTGAAACTGCAGCAATCATTGTAGTCAGCAGTGCAATAATAAAAAGAATGTTCAGTTTAAAGAATATGGAGTGTCTATTCATCTAATCTCCTATATACTTATAACCCACACCACGTATGGACTTAATGTAAATCGGTTCTTTCGTATTATCTCCTATCTTTTGGCGAATACGCCCGATGATAACATCTATGCTCCTGTCAGAACTTTCCCAACGTACAGCGTTGATAGAGTTAACGATGAACTCTCGACTCACTACTTGATGTTTTCTCTCTAACAAAAGGCTAAATATCTCATACTCTGCAAGAGTGAGCTCAAGGTCTTTACCATACTGTGTTATTTGCATCTTAACTTTATCTATGAAAAAAACCTCTTCTTTACTCTGGTTCGAAAACTGTGTATATCTTTTAATGATCGCCTGTATGCGTGCTACCAGTTCACGGGGTTCATACGGCTTTGCGATGTAGTCATCTGCACCTGCATCAAAAGCGACCACCTTGTCACTGACATCTGCTCTTGCAGTCGAAATGATAATAGGAAGGGAAGGATACTCTTTTTTAATAAAACGACACAGTTCCAGTCCATCCATTTCAGGGAGTCCAAGATCAAGCAAAACCAAGTCATATTTTTCTATAGTCAATTTTTCTAAAGCAGTGGATGGCCAAGAGACAGAAAAAACCTCTATATCATAACGTGGGAGATACGCTTCTAATAGTGCGGTGATCTCCCTATCATCTTCTACCATCAATATACGTGACATCACTACCCTTCATCATTTTCTGTTTTAGCACTTTTAACTTTTACAGTTACTGCCTCTAGGATTTTTTTGCTGCTTAGACAATTCTATCCATTTTATTCTTTGTTCCGGTGTTAAGATGTTGAACATTTGTTCCATGCGATTTGCTCTATTTTCCAACATAGCCGTTTTTCTGTTTTCTTTCATTGCACGTTTTGCCTCAAACTTTTGATGCATCTCTTTTTTAAATGCCTCTTTATCAAAGGTATTGGCCGTCATAAATTTACTCATATCCGGTTTCATCTGCCCTCTCATGGCTTTTCTGTTTTCTTTGAACTCTTTTCTTTTAGCTTTCATCATATTTTTACGAGACTCTCTTAATGTTTTCAACTGTTCTTTTTGCTCGGAGCTGAGATCAAGTTGTTTCATGATACTTTGCATACGGTCCTTATATGCCCCGCCTCTTTTTTCAGCCCAACCTGCCGGACATGCAAAGAGTACGGTACCTAATCCTAATGTCAATAAAACTGCTGTTGTTAATTTTTTCATACGAAATCCTTTTATCGTTTAAATAATTATTTCTCATCTTGAGATACTGTAATAATATAGGAGGATTGTAAATTTGTTGTCAATGGATTGTAAACATATGTAAATGAGAGGGAGACCCCTCATAGTCTAGTTTTAACTTAGTGTAGTTGTCTGTTGTCCTATCTCTTTATAACGTGCATAATAGTGCTGCACAAAATCTCTTATCGTATCATCAACAGGAAGATAGACACCTTCCACTTTTTGTGCATACTGACTCAAATAAACATTGGCATCTTCTTTTTTCAAATAATTTTCAGCCAAGTTCTTATATGCGTTTTGATACGCCTCTTTCATCGCATTATATTTGGAGTAATCTATTTGTATCTGACCATTATATGTAATGACCTTTGAACCAAATAAAATATCTAAATGGATAAGCCCTTCACAGTAGTACGGCAATACCTCTCCTACTTCACGCCAAGCCATCAGCCCCACAGCCCGGGAGACCACATCATCCACAATGTGCTTTTTAAGTGCCTCTCGTTCATTATGGAAAAATGCCATGAGTCCACCCGATGTTGCTTTAAACTCTTCTATGTTCTTAAACTGCCCGGTGCCGTTCATCTTGGTCTCAGTGTCTGAGTCTATCCACAAAATATGTCCATACTCGTGTCCAACTGTTGAAATATCATAAATTTCTTGCCAAAGTTTAGGGTCTGTGTCTATGAGTTCTCTTTGTTCTTTTACAAAATCTTCACCCATCATCTCAACACTTAGTTTCATAATAGGCTTGGACTTTTTAGACTCCATTACAAAGTCTGCATAGGCAAAGATCTTTTTACCAAGTTCTGCGGATACCTGTTCATCATTTGGCACTACCTGTGCGGAGAATAGTCCATTGAACTCTGCCCCGTAGTAAAGTACTGGTTGACCTATATATAGTTGTGTTTCATCTACCTGTAAAAGATTTTTACTCATGGTATGTAAAGCTTGTTGGCCAAAATCTTTTGCCATCTCATAAGCAAAAAGTTTAATGTTGTTTCGTGTACTTGAACCCTCTTGTAGTTTCGGATTGACAATACGAAGATCCCACTCTAACGCTACGGCTTTTCTATAGTGATCTTCATAATACTCCAACGGATGACCTACCTGCAGTGGTGTTGTCACAGCCATCCAACGTCTATCTACTTCTGCCCATTTCCCTATAAGTTCACTGGTTTGCGTATGTTCGAAAGCTACTTTTAACGCTGTAAAATATGCTATCCATTCTAATTTTTGATCAAAGACATCATCTTCATGTTGATTTAGAAGTGCTATAAGCTGTTCAAGTGCTGTGGTAACCTGTGTTACCTCTTTAGGAAATGCTTCTGCATAGGCAATGCTTTTATATCCAGTATCCTCTTTTTTAAGTACAGAGTAAGACCTATCTCCTACAGATCCACTCTCATCTGTGTCCAGTAAAGACTCACCCTGCAACATCTCAAAGACCTTAGCATCGTCACCATTAAATAATTCACTAAGCTCTAGGTTTACAGAATGAATAATGTGGTGTGTCCAATGACTCTGCCACTGACTCATCATCACACCCACATGATGCACTCCAAGCATTAAAGAGCGGTAAAAAGGTGTAAGCAGATCATGCTCTTCCACCCATGCAATAAAATTTTCATGACGTGTAATGTGCATCGAACTCACAAAACCATATGCCAACTCCTTTTTTACCACAATCTCCTCTTTGGAACATCCCTGTTTACCCAAAACCTGTTCCAAAACATCTTCACGCAGATTTACTATGCGTGTAAGTGCTGCCATCTCTGACTCTTTATCTCTAGGCAGTTCAAGCAGATTTAAAAATGTCTCTACCACTTTATCAGCTCGTTCGTTTTCTTTTTCTTCATCTAAAAGCCCATAATAACTGTTCAGTTCAGCTTGTCTTACTTGCAATTCATCATAAATGACTTGCAGGTCCTTCATAAATTGTTGAGTTTTCATACTTTCATTCTCTTTCTTTAATACATATTTAAACGAGTCATACATCTTTTTTTATAATCAATTTATGTCGCTTGCGTTTTTTTCTTTTTTGGTTACTCTTTTCTCTTTTGTCGCAGTACAAAAAAGAAAAAAGTAACAAAGAAACTCTAAACTTTTTAATTATTATTTATTCTTCAACATCCCAATAATCGGTTTCGCCAACTCCAGCGCCTTTGCACGATGGGAAATCTCAGACTTCACATCATCATTCAACTCACCAAGAGTAAGTGACATACCTGCAGGAATAAACATTGGGTCATACCCAAACCCTTTATCTCCTCTGGCTTCATCTATCACATCTCCATGCATCCAACCATGTACTACATACTCTCCATACTTAGAGACTATGGCAATAGCTGCAGTATAGTATGCAGGTGTAGATTTAAGACCTTTTGCCTTGACCGCTTCTATGAGTTTATAAAGATTATCTTTATCTGTCACACCCTCACCGGCATAACGTGCTGAGTAGATACCTGGTGCACCATCTAAAATGGGAAGTGATATACCCGAATCATCCGCGATAACCAAATACTCTTCGCCAAGTCTTTCATATATAGCACGCGCTTTGATGAGTGCATTGGCTGCAAAAGTATCCCCATCTTCGACTATCTCAAATTCACCCAAAAGATCAGAAAATGGAACTACTTCATCTTCACACATTTGTTTAAATTCACGTAATTTACCTTTGTTTCCTGTTGCCAAAACCAACTGCATATGTCTCCTTTTCCCCAAGCAAACTCAGTGAAAATTCCCCTCACTAAAGCTTCGTTCTTGACGAGAGATGAAGATAATCACCTACTCTTAATTATTTCGTTATATAATGAGACAAATTTTATCTAAATAGAGGTTTTACCATGATTAAACAGATTATGCCACTCTCGCTCATCGTTGGTTTACGATTTTTCGGGCTTTTTATCGTCCTTCCTGTGCTTTCCATTTACGCACTGGACATGGAAGGTGCTACACCTTTCTTGGCTGGTCTTGTTGTAGGTGGGTATGCGCTCACACAAGCTGCATTTCAAGTACCTTTTGGGATGATGTCTGATAAGTTCGGTCGTAGACACATTCTTTTCTTCGGACTTCTCATTTTTATAGTTGGTTCAATTATCGCAGCACTTGCTGACAATATCTATATGCTTCTCATCGGACGTTTCTTACAAGGTGCAGGAGCGATTGGTTCAGTAGTCTCTGCGATGATCGCTGACCTTGTAAAAGAAGAACAGCGTGCACATGCTATGGCGGTCATGGGTGGGACCATAGCTATCTCCTTTGCAGCTGCAATGATTATTGCGCCTGTTGTAGGTGGTAATTGGGGGATAGACAAACTCTTTTGGCTTACTGCTGTACTTTCAGTAGCAGCCATTGCTGTACTTTTTACCTCTGTACCCAAACCCCCACATATTGTACATACCTACAGCCAAGAAGAATCCAAATTCTTTGAAGTCTTTAAAGATAAAGCTTTAACACGTATGTACATCACCTTTCTTTTTCACTCAAGCATCATGACAATGGCATTTTTCATCATCCCCGTGGTGATGACACAAGCTGTAGTCGAAGGTGGTTTTGGTTGGGAAAAACCAGAGTTATGGAAAGTTTACTTCCCCGCAATGATCTTTGGTTTCATCGCTATGGCTCCAGCGGCCATTTTTGGAGAAAAGTACGGCAAAGGTAAAGAGATATTTATGATCTCTGTTGCAGTCATCTTCTTAGGATTCTTGGCAATGGGATTTGCTTCAACTGCATGGGTATTTGTACTGGGTGTTGTTCTTTTCTTCATCGGCTTTAACATGTTTGAACCACTGCTTCAAAGTTTTGTAGCCAAATTTGCCAAAGTACACCAAAAAGGTGCTGCACTTGGTGTGGCAAACACCTTTGCTTACACAGGTATATTCTTAGGTGGTATCTTAGCCGGTTGGCTGATGCAACACTATGACAGAGGCACACTGGCTCTTGTAGTAGCTGTACTTTCTATAGTATGGTTCATCTGGGTAGCTACTATGCCAAGCCCTAACAATAGAGGAAATGTTTACCTACCATTGGATATCTTCGACAGAGACAGAGTACATGCACTTACGGAACATGAGGCTATTGTTGAGAGTTATGTGAACGAAACAGAACAGATCGCTGTAGTGAAATATGATAAAGACTTGATAGATGAAGATGAAGTAAGAGGGATGCTGAGTTAGTTACGACTAAGCGCAACTACCTAAAAGACTTGTGACACATTAGAAAGGTGTCACAAGAGATATACTAAATAATTACTCCGTAAGTTCTTCAAGAATACTTTTAACTCTTTCATGTGTTTCAGTCACAGCCTTCACAGTCTCTTCATCTTTAATGTCAAGATCACTGATCCAGTTATTAATAGAAGGGAAAGCTATATGTACTGTCTCTTCAGCTTTTTTCTTATATATTACAAGTGAGAAAGGAGCATAAGCACCAGCATCGGGGTGATTTTTAGATACAGGGTATATAGCGTTAAACCTAATAATTGAATATGTATCAAAGAAATCATAAGATTCATGCTCTAAGCTATAAGATTTTGGTATTAAAAATCCAACTGGCCCTATTTCACCTTCAAACTCTTCTTTAAATCCATCTTTTAGATCTACCAAAGTATCACCATCTTCAAGTTCAAACTCTGTTTCAAATGCACTCACTAACTCTTTTGAAGACTTAGTAGTATGATTTACTGTTAAGTATTTACCGTTTGGCAGTGCTTTATGCAGTGCAGTATCTACTGACTTAGCATACGCCATGAGGTCTGCATCTGTTGCAGGAATCTTAGTAATTCTAGCCATACCAGCTAATGATAATGTAGAAACATTGATTGTTTTTTCATCTTCATAGATAGACATAGAGAGTGGTGTGATGAGACCTATGCTTGGGTACTTATTCATAAGTTTTGTGACTAACTCTTTGTTCGTAAAGATAGCTAGATTATATTTTTTATGATGCACTTTCCCATATCTTTTTGAAAAAATTGAATTCATATCATTATTGACATCTACAACGACACCACTGGCATTAAAAGCTTTTTCAATCGTCTTTGCATCGATTGCACCATTTGCATTGTCTGTACTAAATATTTGAAGATTTTGAGCATCTGATGCGTATACGCTTACTACAAATACTATTAGTCCGGTTAAGATCTTTTTCATTAATTATCCTTTGAATTGAGATGCTATTATATAAAATATTTCTAAATTTTTGCCATTTGATCTAAACTTACCCTTTTAGTAATCATAATGAAACAGAACAGATCACTGTGATCAAATATAATAAATTTTGATATGTTAATTCAATTTTTTTGTATAACTATGATCTTTTTACACTATAATTCTGTATGAGAGTATTAATAATAGAAGATGATAACCAACTAAATCTTGCACTTGATGACTTTTTTAAGTTCAAAACATTCGATACGGTCTGTGTACATGATGGATTGAGTGCTATTGATCAAATTGATAGTGAATTCTTTGATCTCTATATCATAGATATTAATATCCCTGATATTAATGGCTTGGATATACTCAAATACATTCGAAAAATAGATCTTTATACTCCTATTATTATCATTACGGCATCTTTAGAGATAGAGAACTTTTCTAACGCCTTTGAGAATGGGTGTAGCGAATATATTAAAAAACCATTTCATTTAAAAGAGCTGGATATAAGGATCAATAATCTTTTGTCTCTCAATAACAATGAGGAGATCATTAAATTCAATGATGATTTCTACTATGATATAAGCGTGGAGAAGTGTTTTTATAAAAATGAACCTATCCCGTTGAGATATAAAGAAAAAAGATTCTGTGCATTAATGGTAAAACACGTTGATACTGTTGTCTCCAATGAAATGATCCATCACTATGTCTGGGAAGGAGAGGTAAAAGAGTCTTACCCTCTGAGACAACTACTTGTAGAACTTAGAAAAAAACTTCCCTTGAACTTTATACAAACAAAATTTAGAGAAGGCTATATGATTGAATCTGTCAAATAAACTTCAACAATTATTTTCTAAACTAAAAGCATTTCAACCCATAGATAATACTTTAGTAAGCAAACTTTATGTGCTTTCAGAAAAAAGCCTTTTTACTGCCATGATTTTTACTATCCTGATAACAATTGCCTTATATCCTGAACTATCTTATACTATTTTTCTGTGGGGCATTCCATTGATCACTATGATATTAGTAAGACTCTATGATGCATATCTATTTAAAACTTCTCCACAGATATATTCAGTTGAAACATGGTATAAAAAATTTATACTATTATCCTTGCTAACCGGAGTGATCGTCTCGTCACTCGGTTTTGGCTTTATCCATTATGTCAATGATTATTATCAACTTTTTATACTGGCATCATTAATGGGGCTAACCGCAGGTGCAAGTATTTCATTGTCTGCAGATATCCGCATCGCGATCATCTATATCAGTATTATTATAGTTCCTTTGATTGTCACATTGGCAATGGTGGAAACACCCTTAAATATTATTATTCCCATATTACTTGTATTGTTTTTAATCATGCAGATCACTATGATATTTAAAAGTTATATGCAAGAGCAAGAGATCAAAGAGCTACAGGGAGAAAAAGATCTACTTGACATATCGTTAGAAGAACAGTTAGATAAGAATAAACTTCTCCTCAATGAAAATAAACTGTTCATAGCCGATATGGTACATCAGATCAAAACGCCTCTATCAGTGATCATTTCTAATGCTTCACTCATAGAAATGCGGTCGAACTTAGAGTTCTCTTCTTACATTACGCAAATAAATTCAGCGATAAACATGCTCTCTAACTCATACGAAGACCTCTCCTATATTATTTCCAATGACACGATAGAGTACAAACCCATAAAAATCAATCTTACAAACTTTATGCATGACAGGATAAACTTTTTTGACATCATCGTTCAAGCCAATGATAAAACATTGATCGCCACGATCGATCAAGATCTCTGGATCACGATGAATGACACAGAACTAGAAAGGCTTATAGACAATAATATATCTAATGCGATCAAACATAGCCAGCCAAAAAGTCAGATAGAAATTATTTTAGAAAACCAGAAAGATGAAATAGAGTTAAAGTTTATCTCAGAAGGAAAAAAAATCAATAATGTCGTTATGATATTTAATAAAAATTATACAGAAAATAATCATGCTAAAAGAAGCTTGGGGCTGGGATTAAATATGGCAAGAACGATCTGTGAGAAAAACCATATAGACTATAGTGCACATTCAGAAGATAATATTAATACTTTTACATATATTTTTAAGATTTAAAAATAAAGTGTATTACCAAATGGGGAGAACCCATTTGGTTTAGAAAGCTGCCAAACTTAAGAACTTAAAGTTTACACTCTCCAAGCTCTACTTCTCTATACTCCACATCCATCAATGCACATGCACGTTTCATGATACCTTCTTGTGTAAATCCAAACTTCTCAAAGAGTAGGTCTGCAGGTGCAGATGCGCCAAAGCTTTCCATGCCAAGTACATCATCTGCATAACGGTAGAACTCTGTCGCTGTTGCTGCTTCAACTGCCAGTACTTTTGTATTTGGGTCTACTACAGTGTTCTTATACTCTGTATCCTGCTCATTAAAGAGGTCAAGACAAGGTACAGAGACTACATTTGCTTTGATGCCAAGTACTGCTAAGTGACACGCTGCTTTGAGACAAGGCATGAGTTCAGAACCTGAAGCCATCAATGTAAAGTTCGCATCTTTACGTTTTTTAACAATGTAGGCACCTTTACTTACTTCACCAAAGTCTCTTTTTGGTTTCAATGTTTTGAGTTTTTGACGGCTAAGTACAAAACCGTGCGGTGCTTGCATCTCAAGTGCTGTTCTCCATGCTTCTACGTTTTCAGTAGCATCTGCCGGTCTCCATACATAGAAATTAGGCAATGCTCTAAATTGACTGATATGCTCGATAGGTTCATGCGTAGGACCATCTTCACCTACACCGATGCTGTCGTGTGTCCATACAAAGAAGTTTTGTATATTTGTCAATGCTGCGATACGTGCAGATGGCTTAAGGTAGTCAGAGAAAACAAAGAAAGTTGCATTAAACGGGATAGTCGTCCCGTAAAGTGCCATAGCATTGGTAATAGCTGCCATTGAATGCTCACGTATACCAAAGTGTATGTTTCTTCCTTTTGGGAAACCTCCCATGTCTTTAAGGTCTGTTTTGTTCGATGGTGCAAGGTCAGCGGACCCTCCCAAAAATGATGGTACAGCCTTTGCAATGGCGTTGAGTATCTTACCGTTTGAATCTCTTGTTGCCATCTGTGCATCACCCGAAAAATCTGGAAATTCGATAGCAGAAAAGTCTGGATTAAGCAGTTTTTCCAGTGCAATATTCTGCTCTACAAGCGGTGCCTCTTTTTGTCTGTGTATCCACTCTTTCTCTGCTAAGTCACCATTTTCCAATGCACATCTAAATCTAAGAAGAACATCTTCAGGGATAGCAAATGTTTCATCAGGATTGAATCCTTCTTTTGTTTTAGACTCCGCGATGATGTCATCTCCAAGAGGAGCACCATGTGTATGGTGTGTACCTTCTAATTCACCTGCACCTTTACCAATGATCGTATTGGCAATGATGATCGTTGGCTTTGTGGCAGTTTTTACTTCTTCCAGTACTTTTTCAATCTCTTCATAACAGTGACCGTTTATCTTCTTCACATCCCAGTTTTGTGCTTCAAACCTTGCAGCTACATTCTCACTCCACGCGATGCTTGTATCACCCTCAATAGTAATACAGTTAGAATCATAAATGAGTACCATATCTTTAAGACCCAGGTG
>CAZBLM010000021.1:0-39967 GCA_964492675.1 uncultured Sulfurovum sp. | reverse complement strand
AATACATCTAGATAAATAACTACCCACGACAAAACACGGCTTATCGTTGCACCTACATATATTAGAAGGTCTAGTCTATCATTATTTTTTACAATTGATTAAAAATTATTCATTAATGTGATTAATTTGTTATCAATCTGCGTTATACTCAAATTATGATAAAAGTAATAATATTAAGTATTTGTTTAATGTCTATCTCATTATATGCTAATAATAAGAAACATAGATACCACTCTTATGATATATCAGTTTCACTATTACAAAAAATACACGAGGATGCTATAGTTCTTGGTAATGGAAAAAAACTCCTATACGTGTTTATAGACCCTCTTTGTCCACACTCACGTAAATTCATTAAAATGGTTTCGGAAAATCTTAAGATGCTTTCAAAATATCAGTATCACCTTTTTTTATATAGTATACCGCGTTTAAAATCTACGAATGTTGTATCTGCCATATATATGTCAAAAGATCCTATAGAAACACTTTTGCAAGTAATGGTGGAAGACAAGAAGTATCATCAGATACATAATGAAATAACAAAAACAAAGGTTGATAAAATAGTAAGTGTGGCGCAAGAGATAGGTGTACATAAAAGACCTTTTATCTATATCATAAAATGAGAAGTTACGAGGATAATTAAATAATGTATTATTACACACCTGACATGAATCGATATGTAGACATCATACTAAAGCATCGTCTTCAAATTATATGGTTCTATGTGTTGCTTGTTATTTTTATGGGCTTGCTCTATACACCAAAATTTCTTTCTTCAGATGAACTTTTTTGGCTAAAAAATTCAAAACAATTAGAACAAACAGAAGCAAAACAGTTTGAAACACATCATATTTCCAAGTTAGTGGTACAGGTTGATTATTTTGATGAAGCTATACATAAGTCACTCAAAGCCCTTCATGAAGAGATTGTTAGTCTCAAAGGTGTGCAGAAAGTCTATTCATTGTTTAGCAATGACTTTGTTGAAACAAAGAAAAATAGTGATGAATCAGAGATGCTCACAGTTATTAATACTGGCGACCTAGATACCCATAGACTTCGTAAACTACTCAAAAAAGAAGAAAATAATTATGGCAATGTGGTTGAGGATGATTTTAAAACATTCTATTATTTTATCTCTGGAGAAAAATTTACTGATATCAGTACGTTAGATATACCTGGTTCTTATCACTACGATATAGATGATGGGGTGATAGATTGGTATTTTTTAGGCAGTTATATTATGGTAGTACTGCTCCTCATCATTTTGATATTCCGATTGTTGTTTAGAAGCCATGTAGCATTTTTTAGTGCTGCATTACTGATAGCTTTTAGCACAGTGTTGACCTTTACATCTATAGTCATGTTCACCGGTATTGAAACAGTTCACATGAGTATGCTTTTTATTTCTATTAGTATTTCACTGGTAGAATTTTTGTATTTTTACTATCGCTGGCATGTCTCTCAATATAAACACAATAAACACCATGCACTCGTAAAATTAATAACTAGAAATATGATACCTGCCATGTGGACATCCATTCTCACTATACTTGGTCTTGGTAGTTTAGTCCTGATAGATTCTGATATTATTAAGCTGTTAAGCCTAAGTGTGATCTTATCTTCATTAATAAGTTATCTTTTAAATCTCACTTTTTTACCGGCACTTTTAAGTTATTTTGAAATCGAACATGCACATATACCTTATGCAAAGTTAGTATATATACTCACGTTTAAAGAACTTCACTATAAGAAAAAATATCTCTTTGGATTTTTAGGGGCGATGTATCTATTACTCGCCATAGGAGTTTATTTGATCTATGGAGAGAGTAATAGGTTTTTTAAACTCAATGTTAAAAATGAACAAGTGGAGCTTAAGATCCCTTATATAAAACTTGATCTTCCTTTTGTCCAGACAATAGAAAAATTTACTAAATCCATAGAGAAACGCTTTGAAGATGAGGTCATGGATGATGTTATCTCCTTATCAACGATCATACATAGTCTCAATGATTCAAATACCCAAACCGGAGTACTGGATGAGCAAGCTTTGCAGCAAGCACTATTTTATATGGATCTGTATAACTTGAGTGATAAATATTTTGATGAAACTGCTGTGAATCTTGTGATTAATCTTTCAGATATCAATAAAGTTGAGTTTATCGAATGGTTATTGCAATATAAAGGAATTGAATTCTATTTTATAGATCAAGCTACACTCATAGGAAGTGCAAAATACAATCAAACGATATTACTTGCGAGTTCATTGCTCACTGCATTGTTGCTTATTGGACTTATTGCAGGATGGATCTTCCGGTCTAAAGCAATGGTTTTTGTCGGATTTACTGTCAATATCATCCCTATTATATTGTTTGGGATGATTGTAACCCTTTTGGCAATACCTCTTAGTATTGAGATGCTTATTGCTACTACTATCTCACTAGGACTTGCGTCTGACGCTACTATACACTTCGCATTTAAATATTTTAGACTTCGTTACTTTGGTCGCACACGTAAGCATGCACTTGAAAAAATGTATTTTTATTCTGCTATCCCCGTCATTATAGGTTCAGTCATCCTCATAACAGTTTTTTTAATGTTATACTTATCCCAAATACACTTTCTAGAACTTATAGGACTTTATAGTGCAAGTTTGATTTCACTGTCATTACTTACAGACCTGTTTATTTTACCAGTCATGTTATTGTTCATAGATAGGTTTCAAAAGTATTATAAATAGCCAGCATATTTACAGTCTTAATGTTGTAAATATTATGTTTGTTTCGTATGTATACAACTATAAAACTATGTTGATATATGCTAAAAACTATTTACTTCTCTTCAGTACGATGAACCACCTCTGCCAAAGCATTTTCATCACTGTCATCAATTTCAAGTTCTTCAACCATACCTGCTTCATGGTCTGCAAAGATTTCTAGATCTATCTCTTTTTCACTTTTAGCGACGATACATGTGACTACTGCATCACCTGTAACATTGACTGAGGTTCTCACCATATCAAGCAGTCTGTCCACACCTAAGATAAGTCCTATACCTTCAATAGGAAGTCCAACCTGAACAAAGACCATAGAAAGCATGATGAGTCCCACTCCCGGTACTCCTGCAGTACCTATGGATGCAAGTACGGACATTAAAATAACGGTAAGATAGCCAGATAACCCTAAGTCAACACCATAGACATTGGCGATGAAAACAGTAGCGACACCCTGCATGATGGCTGTACCATCCATGTTGATAGTGGCACCAAAAGGAACTGTAAATGATGAGACAGAGTTATCAACACCCATACGTTTTGTTACCGTACGCAGTGTGACAGGTATCGTAGCATTAGAAGATGCAGTGGAAAATGCAAAAACCTGTGCATCTCGTATCTTTTCTAAAAACATTTTAGGACTTAATCTTGAAAAGAGTTTGAGTAAGAACATCAGCGTTCCGAAAAGATGTAAAAGAAGTGCAACGATCAGTACAATAACATATACAGCCAATTGTGTTAATAGGTCTAAACCTAGTTCTGCAACTGCTTTTGCCAAAAGCGCAAAAACTGCATAAGGTGCTACTGACATAATGATATTGACCATGTGCATCATAGCTTCATTCATTACCTCTATACCCTCAGCGATACTTTCTGCTTTTTTCCCTACCATAAGCAGTGATATACCGAGTAAGATGGAAAAGAAAATAATTTGTAACATATTCCCAGAAGCAAATGCTTCTAGAACGTTACTGGGAATGATATTGATCAGGACATCTGAAAGTGCAGGTGCCTCTGTAGCAGTAAAGGCTTCTGTACTAGCTGTAGGTGTAGAGAAAAAAGGTATCACAACAGCAGCAAGGCCTATAGCAGTTGCTATGGCAGTAGCAGTTGTGAGCATATATAATCCAAATGATTTTATGCCAACACTCCCTAGCTTTCTGATATCACCTATACCAAGTACACCTGAGATAAGAGAAAAGAAGACAAGAGGAACAACGAGCATTTTCAATGCGGTAATGAACATTTTTCCTATGATATAAAAAAGTCCCCCAACGACATATTCATTGATGAAACTTCCTGGACTATTTAAGTCAGCTAAGTTGATGATCAGTCCTACGATAATACCTAGTAGCATTGACCATAATACTTTTGCGGTGAGTGACATATGATTCCCTTGTTTCTAAAATAAAGATTTTATTATATCTAAAAGAGATTTATGCATAAAATATTATATGTATATTTTATGTTATGATTTTTAGATATTATAAAACCCTAGAAATAAGTATGTAATTTAAAAGGATAATAATGATAGATAATATTTGGGAATTTTTAGAACAGGCGACATCTGTGTTTTTAAGTTTGTTTTTTCTAGGTTTAGTATTTATGCTTATCTATGATCGATTTGTTCAGCGCCAACATTCATTACTTATCAATTATCCTGTCATAGGACGTTTTCGCTACCTCTTTGAAGCACTTCGTGAACCCTTACGTCAGTACTTTGCAGAAGAGAACTATTATGAGTCTCGTGATAAAGTGGACTGGGTATATAAAGCATCTAAAGATGTTCCTAACTATAAATCATTTTCAGTTGATCAGCCTTTTGCACAAGATCGTTTTATTGTTAAACATGCGACAAATGTTTTGAATGATGATGAAGTTTCCAATGACTTTTCCGTAACCTTTGGCGCCAAGAGAGAAAAACCATTTGTATCAAAATCTCCTATCATACGATCTGCTATGAGTGATGGTGCACTGAGTCCGGAAGCAGTTCGTGCCTTTTCATTAGGAGCATCACTCTCAGACTATATAGTCAATACAGGTGAAGGTGGTCTCACATCAAATCATCTTTATACACTTAGGCCGGATTTGAGAAATGCAGAGTATTTGGAAATCATTAAAAGTACACCTTTTGCTGAATTTGTTTTTAAAGTAGTTGCAAAAATATTTAATCATGCTTACGCTATTAAGGCTTATCGTAGGATACTTTTAAAAGATAATAGTACAGAAAACACCTATATTTATGATCCGGATACACATGTACTTTTTCGTGTGAACTGGAAGGCACCTATAGGTGTTTTCCCAAAATCGGTACCTGAGTCGCTTCCCGACACTATTTTTCAAATGAGCTCAGGCCTTTATGGAGTTCGTGATGATAAGGGTAATTTTGATGAAGAGCGCTATGCCAAAGTAATGCGTTTTTGTAAAATGACAGAGATAAAGATCGCCCAAGGAGCTAAACAGACAGGTGGAAAACTAAGTGCTGCTAAAGTGAATGCAGATATCGCTTATTATCGTGGGATTGAAGAGGGTAAAGATCTTTTTTCTCCTAACCGTTTTCCCTTTGCAGATAATCAGGAAAACCTTTTAGACTTTGTAGGTAGATTGCAGGAAATTTCCGGTAAACCTGTGGGGCTAAAGATCGTTATTTCTGATGCAAATGAAATAGATCAGTTAACTGCTAAAGCAGCTATACGAAAAGAGGCAGGTTTGGCAATTCCAGACTTCATAACTATAGACGGTGGTGGAGGTGGTAGTGCTACTGCACCATTGGAATTGATGGAGTCTGTAGGATTAAGTACATATAATGCACTTTACGTTATTGATGCGGCATTGCGAAAACATGATATGCGTGATGATATAAAGGTTATATCAAGTGGAAAAATACTTACACCTGATGATGTGATCATTACTATGTCTTTAGGTGCAGATGCTATAGGGATCGCCAGAGGTTTTATGATGAGTGGAGGGTGTATACGTGCTCGAATGTGTTCAGGCTACGGAGGACATAAGTGTCCTGTGGGTATGGCAACCCAAGATCCTAAAAAACGTGCCTCCTTCCTTGTAGTTAAACGTGCGCATCGAATGGCTAATTATCATAACAATCTTATTAAGGGAATGAAGATGATGTTGGCAGTGATGGGGTTTGAACATATCAGTCAACTCAGCAAGAAGAACCTGACATTTAAGAATAGAAGTGGTGAAATATACTTTGATGTTGATGCGCATTTTAAGAAAAAGTTTTATCTATAATTAAGAACATAAATATATGATTTAGACTTTGAAATTTAGCATTAATACAATAATATCAATAGATTTACTTTACTTTAAATATTATTTGGATATTATCGCAGCATAAATTTTAGAGGAAAAGATTTGGAAGTAAAAAAACAAAGAATATTAGGAAGAATGCTCGCATTTGCATGTATATTAACAACAATGGTACATGCATCCAATCCAAAAATGAATGTTACCAGTATGGGGGTCAAACCCGAAATTGCAAAGATCACAAGTATTAGTACATCATATCAGAATTTGAGTACTGCAGAGTTGGAAAAAGAAGTAGAGAGATTGACTGTCAGAGGGAATGTACCCTTTGAGATGGGTATGGAGTTAATGAAGCGTTGGACAAGAGGATAGAGAATTAAACTATAGTCCTATATTTGCATTGACGACACCAGAGAGTTTTGTGTAGACCGTGATCTTATTATAATCAAGAATGAGCCCATCGATAGATGCGATTTGTAAATATGCTGAGACTGTAAGGTTGTTCTTTGAGAATGAACTTATAGCATTATTTGTTTTTACGATAGCATCATCGACTTTTTGACCAAACTCAAAATTGACTCGTGTCGCAAAATAAGAGCTTAAAAGTTCTAATTCTGATGCATCTACGAGGAGATCAAAGAGGTCATTGTTTGTAATTGAATCATAGACCAGGTTATCAAGAATAAGAGATCTATTTGTTTTATCAATTTTTGGTGTACCTTTAAACGTAATTTTCCCATCAATATCAAACCAGTTAAATATATCTATTTTTTTGAGCCATGGTGATCGGTTGTCGTAATTAATATGAGCCGAAATACTTAATTGTCCTGCACCGCCTCTTTCTATCTTTGGATCAGATATTTTCAATATTCCCGGAAGCGAACTTTCGATGAGATCAAGTGAATTTTTTTCTAAAATTTTTTTCTCTGACCTTCTTGACAGCTCTTTATAAGTGATAGAAACTGGAAGATCAAAGTTAAATTTTCCTTTTTGATTGGATATAGATCCAAGGTGACAAAGTTTGGATTTTATACAGTTTTCTACTGTGGGTGTACCTAGAATGATCTCTGTCTTTCCTTTTGCACTTATGGTGGTCTGTAGAATATTGTCAACGATGTTAAGTCCAGAATAAGAGATATCTTCAGGTTTGAAGAGAAGATATATGTCTGAGTCATCATCGAGCTTAATAGGCTCCTGTATATCTTCCCATATCTTGTCAATTTTTTCTTTGACCTTGAAATCAGCGAGAAGTTGTGGTACTTTTTTAATGAATTTATCTATTTCTGTTTTAAGCCTAGGTTCTACCTTGCTTTGGAGGGTTATTTTCATGAACTTTAAGAGTTTTAACGTGGGTTTTTTTGTCCATTTAATATCTGGTGTTAGATTCATGGATACTGACCAGTCTTTGTCAATCCGTGGTATAACATCAATGTAAAGAACTGCTCTTGCACGTGCTGTTTCACTTAATTTTGCTTTTATGCTTATTTCAGATCTGATCGGGAGTGCAAATCGCAGTGTATCCCCTTTGCCGGAGACTGATATATGGCCATCTCGCTTTACCCAACCTACAACATCACATTTTAATTTGGGTATAGTTCTTATTTTTATGGAATTTTTTTTACATGATATTTTAAAACCTTTCATTCTACATTTTGGAATAAATTTTGTTTTAATACACTTAGATTTTATACAGTCGATATTTCTTTTATTGATATCAGCCAGTTTATCTGGGATAACCACATTCAAATAATTTTCAAATACCTTTAAATCTATATCTAAAGGTAGTGTAACTGTGGATTTTAATGGTGTTTTATTTTTGGCAAGAATGTTGCTTGGATAGAGTAAAGAAAAAAAAATAGATAGGAAAAGCAAAAGGTTTACAGCAGGAGAATATTGGCTTTTAAACATGTTATTCCCCCTTTCTGTTTATTGAGAATAAAAAAACTTGTAGTAAGTGTACTATATTTTCTATAAATCTCAATATGATTGATATTGAGCATTCAAATTTTATATCTAATGTTTCCCCATTCTTAACGCTATTTCGATATAATCAATTAAAAAAGAGCATAGATTATGAAATTATTTTTATTGTTAGTATCGCCATTGTTACTTTTTGCAAAAGTACATTATGCAAAAGTTGAACCTTATGAGTCTATCATCCTTAAATCAGCAGTGAGTGCATTGGTCACAGATGTTGATCTTGATGCGGAAGGTCAGATGATAGATGGGAAAGAGGTGATCTCTCTAGATAACACTTTGGACAAAGTAAATGTAAAGTCATCTAAAGATAGTTTGGTATTACTTCAACAGATGCATGATATCAACATTGACATTGCAGAGAGTCTGAGTGACACGGTAAAAAGACAAGAAGGTTACTTTAATCGTATTAACAAACTCACCACGGCCTCCAAAACACAAAAAGACAATGCATACAGTTCTTTTACTTCAGCAAAAACACAGTACTTAACGACACGTGAAAAAGTGATCAGTTTAGAAAAACAGATTCTTGATATGCAATACAAAGTGGCACAATTGGAAGACAGCATCTCTAAAAAATCTATCGTATTAGATAATAAATATTTGTATAAGTTGATGGTTCGAAAAGGGGATTTTGTAAATCCGGGTACAGCATTGGCAGAAGTTAAAGATGCAAACAGAGCAAAGTTGGTACTTTTTTTAGAGCCTGAAGAGTTAGATCAGATTGATCAAAAGAGTGTCTATCTTAATGGTAAAAAAACAGCATATAAAATAAATAAGATATGGAAAGTTGCAGATGAAAAGTTCATCTCTTCCTATAAGGCAGAAATATATATGCCTGCACCTGAAGGGTTGTTTTCTAAACTAATGAAAGTGGAGATCAAATAATATGACTTTAGAACAAACAGATAAACAGTATGTGTTGCAAACCTATGCACGTGACTATACGAATTTTGTAAAGGGTGTAGGGTCTACACTGTATGATGAAAATGGAAAAGATTACATTGATTTTGCTTCTGGAATAGGGGTGAACTCTGTAGGGCATAGCAATGATGCCTTGGTCAAAGCCATCTCTGAACAAGCGAAGAATATCATCCATATCTCAAATCTGCAGGTGATAGAACCACAAGCAAAACTGGCGGAGAAGATCGTCGAGTTAAGTGGCTATGATATGGGCATTTTCTTTGCAAACTCTGGGGCAGAGGCAAATGAAGGTGCTATAAAGATAGCGCGTAAGTATGGTGAGACGAAGTTTGATAACAAACGTTATAAAGTCATTACACTTGAGCACTCGTTTCATGGTCGAACTATCACCACGGTAAAGGCTACCGGACAAGAGAGTTTTCATACACCTAACTTCTCTCCATACCCAGATGGTTTCTCTTATGAGAAATCTATAGAAGATGTCTATAAAGCCATAGACGATGAGACGGTTGCTGTACTTATAGAACTGGTACAGGGTGAGGGAGGTGTACAGCCTTTTGAGAAAGCTGAGATACAACAACTTGCTTCACATTTAAAACAAGAAGGTATTTTACTTATTGTGGATGAGGTACAAACAGGTGTCTATAGAACCGGTGAATTTTTAGCTTCTAATCTTTATGAGATAGAGCCGGATATCATTACACTTGCCAAAGGACTTGGGGGTGGTGTACCCATAGGTGCTGTGATGACCAAACATAAAGATGTTTTAACTGCGGGTGACCATGGAAGTACTTTTGGTGGTAACTACTTGAGTACTGCAGCTGGAAACGCAGTACTAGATGTACTTAAACCAATGTATGACAATGGTAGTTTGGATGAAACACTACTTTACTTTTCTCAGAAGCTTAAAGAGATCGCAAATAAATATGAAAATCTTTTTGAAAAAGAAGTTGGATTAGGGTTTATGCGTGGACTACGTGCAAAGAGTGCAGAGATACAGGGGAGTATCATTAAAAACTGTATGAAAGAGGGTGTTATAGTACTTAAAGCAGGACGTAATACAGTACGTTTCCTTCCAAGTATTACGATCTCAAAAAATGAAATAGATGAAGGGTTTAAACGTTTTGAAAAAGTTATTAGTACTCTGTAGTTTATGCGTATCCTCGCTAATTCATGCCGATGAATTAGGTGACATATTATCAGACAATAAATCATTACTTTTTGATTACCAATTTCAAAGTAATGAACTTGAAAGTGATAAGCTTTCAAAGAGTTGGGTAAACCCTGTGATGTTGAAATATAGTAAAAACTATTCTACACAATTTAGCGACAGGTCAGATATAAGAGCTACATCTTCAATTACAATTGACCAACCTATATTTAGATCTGGTGGGATCTATTATGGGATAAAGTATTCACAAGCTCAGCGTGATGCCAATATCGCAGAGATAAAACTTCAAAAACGTATCATGATAGGAGATGCCGTTTCCATACTTTTTAACTTGAAAAAAACAAAATTAGAACAGCAGAAAATGAAGTATCAAATCAAAAATGATACGATAGACATACGGCAAAAACGTGACAGTTATGAGTCTGGGCTTTTAGACAGCAGTTTTTTAGATCAAGCTATTTTAAAAAAGAGTCAAGATGAAACGACTTTGCTTCAGTTAGAGTTGACTTTTATGGAGTTACAACAAAGATTTTCACTTTTAAGTGATAAAAATCCGGATAATTTAAAACTGCCAAAATTAAAATTAATAAGTAAAGAAAGCTATAGAGCAGAGAACCTTGAATTAAAACGAGATCAGTTTCGTGCAGAACAATCTGCACATAATGTAAATGTTACATGGGCTAAATATTTACCAACAGTTTCTTTACAAGGGCAATATATTGATGCTGATCTTAACCCTCATTTCTTTAATCCGACACTTCAAGAACAATATTATAACTATGGATTTTCTGTGTCTATGCCACTTGATATTAATACCTTTACAGATATAGAGGCCAGCAAAGTACAAAAGTTAAAAGCATCTGTTGAGGTACTTGATAGAAAAGAAACTATAGATGAAGAGTACGCATGGATCCATAACAGTTTAGCAATCTTAGACAAGAAAATAGCCTTGGCACATAAAGATGAAAAAGTGTATAAGAATCTTTTTAATGTCACTAAAAATCTTGCTCAGGCAGGTGAAAAAACATCACTGGACTCAGATATTATGTATAACTCTTTACAGATTAGAAAAATAGATCAGAAAATTTTCGAGATAGACAAACAAGTACAACTGTTAAAACTGTATGTACGGGTGGAAAATGTACTTTAGCGACTACATGGATGAGTGGCTCTATGGTGAAGAGGGCTATTATAAACAATTTAAAGCTATAGGTAAAGCAGGTGATTTTTATACAGCAGTGAGTACTAGTTCTTTTTTTGGTGCGAGTATCGCAAATCATTTTTATACTTTGATCAAAGAGAAAAAGGCTGATAGAAATGGTTGGTTAATAGAAGTAGGGGCACACCAAGGCTATCTGCTTTGTGATATGATACAGTGGCTTTATACTTGTGATCCTACATTGGCTAAAACATTAAAGTTTGGTATAGTAGAACGTCAGCCGGAAGTAAGAAAAGCACAACTTGCCTACATACAAGAGCGTTTTGGTGATGATATAAAAATAACACACTTCAATGATATTTCAGATTTACAGGTAGATTATGCATTTGTAGTAGCCAATGAAATATTTGATGCTTTCCCTTGTGAACTTTTAAAAGATGAAAAGATTGCCATAGTGAAAGAAGATATCATAGAGTGGGAAGAAGCTCCGGAGCAAATGCTTTCTTGGGCAAAGAGACACCACTTGACACAAGGAGAAGTAGCCGTAGGTTATGAAGAATTTGCAAAACAGATGGCATCAGGTATCAATCAGTGTGATTTTGTGACCTTTGACTATGGGGAAAAATACGTGCGTAATGACTTTTCTATACGTGTATACCGAAAACATGAAACTTTTCCATTGTTTGATGAAGATTTGGTACTTGCTGAATCTTTTAAGAAAAATGATATTACTTATGATGTGAACTTTGGGCATGTGAGTGAAGCATTTGTATCGAAAGGTTTTGAAGAGGTGACATATGAGACACAGGCACGTGCACTTATACGTTTTGGTATCATAGATATCTTGGAACAGTTCTCTAAGCAGACTACTCAGGCACGTTATGCCAGAGAAGCAGATAAGATAAAAACGCTTATATCACCTACTATGATGGGTGACAGGTTTAAAATGGTACATTTTAGAAAATAAACTAGCTGTTCATCGCCTTGATCATCTGGCAACGTTTGATAGAAGCTTCTTCTGAGCCGAACATTGTTGTATATTTATCAAATTTCTCTTCAGTGATCATAGCAATGCACTCTTCTTTACTCATGATTTCTGAGGTACTTGTAGTTGTAGTCACTTTTTCTTTTTTCTTTTTCTTATCTTCAGGATACATATAGGCAGTTTCATAATTTGTATCTTTTACTTCCTTGGGCTTATGTGTACTTTTTGGTGGTGGCGGTGGTGCTTTTCTTTCTGCAGTTTGCGTTGTTTCTTTCTGCCAAAAATGAGGAGTAGGTGTTTCTGATCCACAGGCAGATAGAAGAAGCATAACTAATGGTAAAGTAATGACAGTGTATTTCATATAATATTCCTTTTTAAATCATAGTATATTATAATTTATTTTGGTTAATCAATGACAGCAACAGCAATGGCAAATCCACCGTCATGAGAGATGGAGAGTGAAGATGTTTTGATCTTATGTATTTTTTGTGCCTTATCACTGAGTGTAAATTCAGGTGTACCACGACTGTTTTTAGTCAAAATAATATCATGAAATGCCAGATCTGAACCTATACCGCATCCAAGTGCTTTTGATATAGCTTCTTTAGCTGCCCAAAATCCGGCGATGGATTCTACTTTTTGAGTAAGTGCAATCTCGTCACTGTTTAAAAATTTCATTTTAAATTTGTTACCAAACTTTTCAAATGAATTTTCGATCCTGCTGATCTGTATAATATCTGTTCCTATTTTCATGAGTAGAGTGTATCAAAAAATATTTAAATATTGTAACTCATAAAATATTGTTTTATTTGTTTTATTATGATAAAGTATTTAATTAAAATATTGAGAACATGGCTCTTTTTAGAATTAATCTATATTAAACTTTAATAATGAAAGATATTAATGATAGAAAAAATTATACTATTTTTATCGAAACTCAGGTTTTGGCATTTTATCTTTTTGATCACACTCATAGCTATTATTAGTGCTGAATTACTGGCTATACTGCAAAGTTATTGGCTGCTTGGTGATTTGTTTGTTGAAGAAATCTTGATTATCATGTTTAATACCGCTGTTATTGTCGCATTTATCTTATCAATGTTAGTAGCTTTTTTGGTACAGTATCTCAAGAATTTACAAAATGAGAAGGAAAAACTGGTCTCAAATCTCCATGACAAAAGTGAACTCTTAAGTAGTATCATTAATGAAAACCCAGATCCTGTTGTTCTGAAAAACTGGGATGGAAAGTTTATTTTGGTTAATGATGCATGTGCAACACTTTATGGATCGACCCCTGATGAAATGATCGGAAAAGATGACGGAGATTATATTCCTGATCAAAAGCAGGCAGACTTTTTTAAACATAATATTCAGGAAATTATGCTTCAAGGGAAAACACGCGTAGTGTATGAAGATTCATTTGATGTTAAAACAGGAGAACAAAGACACTATAAATCTATAAAAGTTCCATATAAGAATGAAAAGGATGAACCTCAAATACTTGTAGTCGCACATGATATTACTAAACAAATAGAACTGCAGCAAAAACTTGATCATATGGCTCATCATGATGCGTTAACAGATCTACCAAACCGCATTGCCTTAAGTGAAAGAATAGAACAAGCTATGGCTCAAACCATACGAAGAGAAGAACTGATCGCTATTGTATATATTGATTTAGACGGTTTCAAAGAGGTAAATGATACATATGGTCATGTAGTGGGAGATTCTTTGCTTAAAGTTTTGGCCTTAAAAATGACGCATCTTCTTAGAAAGGGTGATATAGTTGCTCGTGTTGGTGGTGATGAATTTATAGCTCTTTTAATTGACCTAAGTGAAAAAGAACAAGTTATATCTTTTTTAAACAGGTTTTTAGAAACAATAGCAGAACCTCTTAAGATTAACGGATTTGAAATTAATATATCTGCAAGTATTGGTGTCACATACTATCCACAAGATAAAGAAATATCTTCTGAACAACTTATAAGAGAAGCTGATCAGGCGATGTATAAGGCTAAAACTTCAGGAAAGAATCAGTTCGTTTTTTTTGAAGAGTTGGACTAGTGACATTATAAATGTAAAACCATTACATCGATTTAACGCTTCTCACATCCACTCTACCACTTTAGAAACTTCATCAGCAACAAAGCATTTTACTTTTGTTCTTTCCATAGGGTTATTTGGAATGACAGCTTTGGTGAAGCCTTGGGTTTCTATCTCTTTTAGGCGTTGTGAAAGACCTGAGACTTCACGTATCTCACCGGTAAGACTAACTTCTCCCAGAAACAGGGACTCTGCACTCAGTTCTCTGTTTCTATAAGAACTTAGTATCGCTGCGATGATGGCAAGATCTGCTGAAGGTTCATTGATCTTGATACCGCCTGAAACGTTGATAAATACATCATAGGTACCAAGAGGAAGGTCAAGTTTCTTTTCCAAAAGAGCAAGTATCATCCCCAGACGATTGTTATCAAACCCGGTAGAGCTACGTTTGGCGTGTCCGTAGGATTCTGAGACTAAAGCCTGCACCTCTATAATGATGGGACGAGACCCTTCCATAATGACTGTTAATGCTGAGCCTGATTGAAGTTTTTCCTTATTAAAGAATTTACCCGCCATAGATTTAGCATCATTTAAACCTTCTTTATTCATCTCAAAGATACCTACTTCGTTGGTCGCACCAAAACGGTTTTTAAAACCTCTTAAAAGACGCAGGTCTGAGTTAACATCACCTTCGAAGTACAAAACAGTGTCGACCATATGCTCAAGAACCCTTGGTCCGGCTATGGAACCATCTTTAGTAATATGCCCAATGATAAAGATGGGGATATGTAAAGACTTAGCTATACGCATCAATTCAAATGTAATGGTACGCACTTGTGTGACTGAACCAGGGGCAGAAGGTGTTTCATCGGAGTAAAGGGTTTGAATGGAATCTATAACGATCAGTTCATAACTGTTGTTAGCTATCTCTGTTAAAATGGATGAAAGATTAATCTCCGGCAGTAAAAAAAGGTTGTCATGGTTTGCTTCAAGTCTATTGGCGCGCAGTTTTATCTGCCCTGCGGATTCCTCACCTGAAACATAGAGCACTTTTTTTTGCTCTCTTGCTAGATTCCCTGCAATTTTAAGTAATAGAGTTGATTTCCCTACACCTGGACTTCCTCCTATAAGGGTTAAAGATCCCGGTACGATTCCTCCACCAAGTACAAGATCAAGTTCGCCGCTGCCTGATCCAAAACGGGTGATGTTATCTTCTTCTATCTGTGTGATAGGTTTTGCTTTTGAAGTAGCAGGTGAGGCTGAACCCGTACTAGAGACTTCTTTTAGAAATTTGATCTGATCAGAGCTTAGTTCAACCATTGTTTCCCATTCATTACAGGAGGTACATTTTCCCATCCATCTTACAGATTGAAAGCCACATGCCTGACACTCAAATAGGGTTTTTTTCTTTGCCATGATCGATACCTTTTGTTTATATATAGGGAAGTATAGTATCTCTTCTGCAAAAAAGTTAAAAATATGTCATATTGTCATGTTTTTAGCTTTTAGCTCTTTTGGTTATAATCTTATAACAAAGGATTTCTATTGACATTTAACGCTATAAAAGAAGCCGTATATGCATTGTATTTGACAAATAGTTTTGGATATAAACTAAAAAAAACTAATGAGCCTATGGAGAAAAAACGATTACGTTTGGCGTATTCAGAAGCACAGCTTAAGACATTGAATATTACTATAAAAATTGAAAATGAAGAGAAACTGCCAAAAGATGGTCAATATCTTGTAATTGCCAATCACAGAGGGATCCTCGATCCTCCTATTGTAGAGACAGCATTGAAAGATACAGAAATATTTGGACCATGGATCTCTAAAAAAGAGTTATATAACTCTTTTTTCTTTGGACTTTTTGTGCGTAATGCAGGTTCTATACTATTAGATAGAGAAAAAAGTCAAATGTCCGGGTTTTTTGCAGATATTAAAAAAGCTGTAAAGAGGGGAGAGTCTATATTTATTTTCCCTGAGGGTACACGTAATAAAACAGACAAACAGTTAACAGCCTTTAAAGAGGGATCACGTATTATCGCTTTGAAGAATAGGTTGCCGATATTACCTTTGTATATTAGATCGAATGCGGATGAAGTATTGGGTAAAGCATTAGATGACAATAGCGAAAAACAAGAAGTGACATTAGTTGTAGGGGATATAATTGATTATAAAGAGAAAACAAGTCTTGAAGTACTTTATAGGGAGATGTTCTCTTTATCTGAATAGTATTGAAAGTGTAAAAAGAAATGCTCTTTCTTCTGAAGAAAAGAGAGCATCTTTTGAATACTGATTATTTTAAATAAAGATCTCGTCTAATATAGTATTAATATACTCATTTGCTTTAAATTGTATAAGATCTTGAGGTTGCTCTCCGGTACCAATGTAAAAAATAGGCATTTTTAATTCATCAGCGATACTCATAAGTGAACCACCTTTGGCAGTACCATCAAGTTTAGTAATGATTATGCCATCAATACCGATCATTTCATTAAATGCTTTTGCCTGATTGATAGATGATGAGCCTTGAGTACCATCAAGGATAAGCATTTTTCTGTGAGGTGCACCTTCTTGGGCTTTAGATGCAATACGGATCATCTTTTTTAGTTCTTCACTCAGGTTGGTCTGGGTATGCAGTCTTCCAGCTGTGTCTATGATGATGTTATCATATCCTTTTGCCTTAGCAGATTCAATAGTATCAAACACAACGGCAGAAGGATCATGGCCCTGCTGTGTGGCAATGATAGGGATATCTAATTTTGTTGCCCATCTACTGAGCTGCTCTATCGCAGCAGCACGGAATGTATCTCCTGCCCCAAGTATGACCTTTTTCCCCTCTTGCTTATAACGATAAGCAAGTTTTGAGATAGTGGTGGTTTTACCCGCACCATTAACCCC
Source organism: uncultured Sulfurovum sp. (assembly GCA_964492675.1). GTDB lineage: Bacteria > Campylobacterota > Campylobacteria > Campylobacterales > Sulfurovaceae > Sulfurovum. The sequence goes on along the minus strand of CAZBLM010000021.1, from coordinate 22,770 downwards.
GATGATCATCTCAACAAAAGGTTTCACATCACTCTCTTTAAAATCAACATCATATTGGAAAATGGAGATAAGAGAGTTAAATGCCTGTATACGTGTAATGGTATTGGGAAGTGTATCAAGTAACTTTTCAACAAGCTCATAATTGACATCGGCTTCGAGTAAAATATCTTCAAATTCATCTTTAGGGATATTTTTACGTTTTTTAGGCGCGACATCTTTGATAGCATCATTGGTTTTACCTAATACTTTTTTAAATAGATTTAACATATAGATTACCTTTGATCTTCATTTTTCTTTAGTTGTTGTTGTGCCTGCTTGATATCATACTTTATCATTTCTACAGGGACAGAACCTTCATAGTGTGTATAGTACTTTCCATTTAGATATATAACGATAAGAGGGATGGGGAAGGTACCTTGAATATCAAGTCCTTGAGCAATAGTCGTTCCAAGGGTATTATCGTCCTCACTTCGCAATAGCTTGTAGTTTATATGATGTTCTTCTATAAATGTATTGAGCGTAGCTGTGTCAATTTCATCACGCGTAAGTAAGCCTGCAACAAAAATATCTTCTTTATATGTTTCTTGCAGATCATTTAAATACGCTATCTCCCCAATACAAGGAGTACACCATGTAGCAAAAAGCTGTACTATTACTATAGGCTTTGTATTGTTTTGGAATATCAGACTCTCATGGGTGACTTTTGCTGTATATTCCCCTTTTTGAGTATCAAGAAGAGTAACGGTATCACTGACATTTTTTTCAGGTTTTGTCTGCGCTTTTTCAGCTTCTATATTTGTCTCTTCCTCTGCTTCTACTGTGAGAGGAATGCTATGGCTGAACTCTTTTGTCTCTTCTGTATTTTGTATGTTACTTTCCTCTTTTTCTTCTGTTACAATAACAGTTGTATTCTCAACAGGAATAGTACTTTGTTTAGGCTTTTTATCTTCACATCCGGTAAAAATAAAGAACAATAGTGCTAGGAGAAGAATATGTTTTTGATGCACACAGTTCCTTTTTAGATATAATAATTATGGCGATTATAGCTAAAGAGGATTAAAAGACGAAATGATAAAAGATCAGAGAAAAAAACTGTTTCGACAAGAATGTTTAAAAAGAGCGAAGAAGCTGTCTTTATCAAAGCACTATGTGAAAGATAAAAAGATAGTCCAGTCACTCTATGAAGTTATAGAACAGGAGAACGCTCAAAATATCATGCTTTTTATTCCTATGAAGACAGAAGTAGACCTTTATCCGTTGATACGGAAATTACGTAGAGAAGAGAAGACCCTTTATGTGCCTTTTATGGAAGGTAAAAGTTTTAGGTTGGTAAAATATAGATTACCACTGAAGAAAAAAAAATTTGGTATCAAAGAACCTTATGATTCAAAACAGTATAGAGTGAAAGATATAGATATGGCCATTGTCCCTGTGGTGGGTGTTGATAGTACCCATAGACGCATAGGATTTGGTAAAGGTATGTATGACAGGTTCTTTGAAAAACATAATAAAAATATAAAGCAAACAATTTTTGTAACGCGTGAACTGTGTTATAGCAAAGAGGTCGTAACAGACCATTATGATGTAAGAGCAGATATGATTGTTACATCCTAAAAGGATACATAATGTTAGAGATCATCATACCTGGGGTAGCGGGTGTGGCTACAGGTGCCGGGATATGTTATTTATGGACAAAAACTGCAGCAAAAAACAGATTTTCCCATATTGAATATGAAGTAAAAGCGAAAGCAAAAGCCATAGAGAATGAGGCTGAGCTTCTTTTAAAATCAGCACATGTCAAGATAAAAGAAAATGAAATAGAACAGGAACAGACATTCCAAAAACGTGTTGCAAAAGTAGATGAACGTAACCGTGAGCTCATTTTGCAGAGCAAAGAATTTACTGCAAAAGAAGAAGCGTTGGCACTTTTAGAAAAATCAGTGCTTGATAAAGAAGTATATCTTGAACAACTCGAAGAGAAAAAACAAGAAGCGATATCTGATGCAGTCGAGAAGATGCAAAATGTGGCATCTCTTACTAAGGAAGAAGCCAAATCTTACATTCTTGAAAAAGTTGAAACACAAAGTCGTGCTGAAGTAGCAGGTATTGTCAGAAAGTATGAGCAAGAAGCTAAAAATGAAGGTGAGAAAAAGGCTAATTATATATTGGCACAGGCCACTACACGTTATGCGGGTGATTTTGCCGGGGAGAGACTTATTAACCTTGTAAATCTTCCTAGTGATGAGCATAAGGGGCGTGTTATAGGTAAAGAGGGTAGAAACATTAAAACCCTTGAAATGTTACTTGGTGTAGATATCATCATAGATGAGACACCGGGAGTCATACTCGTCTCGTCATTTAACCTTTATAGAAGAGCTATCGCTACACGCGTTATAGAGATACTTGTAGAAGATGGACGTATACATCCGGGACGTATAGAAGAGGTACATGAAAAAGTAGAAAAAGAGTTTGAACAAAAAACCTATGAAGAGGGAGAGAATATACTCATAGACCTTGGTCTGTTCCCTATGCATGAGGAGCTTGTACGTCTTTTAGGTCGTATGAAATACAGAGCAAGTTATGGTCAAAATGCTTTGGCTCATACTTTGGAAGTTGCAAAATTAGCCAAAGTCATGGCAGCTGAGATGGGTGGAGATGAAAAGCTTGCTTTGCGTGCCGGGTTATTGCACGACATAGGTAAGGCACTGACCCAGGACCTAGGCGGTTCACATGTAGATATTGGGGTAGATCTTTGTCGTAAACACGGTGAACACCCTTCGGTTATCAATGCCATTTATGCCCATCATGGACATGAAGAACCTGACTCAGTTGAGAGTGCCGCTGTTTGTGCAGCTGATAAACTCTCTGCAGCAAGACCGGGTGCAAGAAGAGAAGTACTGGAAAGCTTTACCAAGCGTGTCAAAGAAGTGGAAGATATAGCTATAGCTAAAGAGTATGTGAACAAAGTCTATGCGATAAATGCAGGAAGAGAGATACGCGTTTTTGTCAATGCACAGAAAATGTCAGACAATGAAGCTGTACTTCTCAGTAAGGAAATAGCAAAAGAGATAGAAGAAAAAGTGCAGTACCCCGGTGAGATCAAGGTGAATGTTATCAGGGAGACTCGAGCAACAAGTTATGCGAAATAGATGATTATCTGATTGAGATAGATAAAGCAGTTTTCAAGTTGTAGGAAACGTATCTAATTCAAATATAAAAGGTTTTAAGAGAGAGGCAAAGGAAGGGGGGGATTCCTTTACCTTACATCTGTCATATACGAGGTAGGATCGGTCCCACTGGTCTCACAGGTACTGGTCTTACACCCGGTCGCGGTACAAACTTACGGCAGACTGCATGCCCTTTTCTCCAACCATTATAATAACTATTGTTATTATTGTAAAGATACTTATTTTTTCTTACCCCTTTATGTTGTTTTGTCCAACATCCGTGTTTATAGCCTTTCTTATAATATTTATGACCTGTTCCAGGTGCAGGTGCATGATGCACAGGTGGTGGTGGCACACATCCCGTCATACTTATAGCAATAAATATACTTACAATTAATCCAGATAATGATAACAATCTCATATTCTTCTCCTTTTTTGTTTGAGATAACCTTATTATAGCAACTTTTTTATGTGTAAGTATCAAGCATAAGTATTGTATGTTATACATCAACTTCACCTTGCTATAAAGTTAAATGCATAGTGATTTTTGATAGTTGAATCAAGCTTTGCACGTTATGAAAAATAAACGTTAAAATGGTTATAATAAGCGAATTCTGGAAAAGGATATAAATTGACTAGAATTGAACATGACATGATTAAAAACAAAGAAGGAAAAAAATGTTAAAAAAATTATTAGTAGGACTATTTTTATTAGGCTTTAGTCTACAAGCAGCAGATAAAGCACCCGTGGTTGTGTTTGAGACCAATGTAGGAAACATAGAGTTGAAGCTTTACCCTAAAGTAGCACCGCTTGCAGTAGAGAACTTTACTACACATGTAAAGAACGGCTATTATAACGGGCTTATCTTTCATAGAATTATTAAAGGTTTTATGATCCAGGGTGGAGACCCTACAGGTACAGGAAGAGGCGGTGAGTCTATCTGGAAAAAAGATTTTAAAGATGAGTTCGCAGCAAATGTAGTATTTGACAGACCGATGTTACTTGCTATGGCAAACCGCGGACCAACAACAAACGGAAGTCAGTTCTTCATTACACTTGCACCTACAGGTTGGTTAAATGGTAAACATACTATCTTTGGTGAAGTGATCTCCGGTGAAAAAACAGTACGCAAGATGGAAAATGTTTCTGTTTCAAGAGGTTCAAATAAACCACTTTTTGATCAAGTGATAAAAAGAGCCTACATTAAATAGGACGCTTTTTGAACAAAGTCCAAAAAACTACGCTGACGCTGTGTCAACTTCAGCAGTTGGCTCATGCGGCAAGCCGCATAGAAAGTATTGTATGAATCTAAACACATTAAGAGAAGAGCGTAAGAAATGGCTTACGTGGAAAAACATAGTACCTTACCAAGAAGCGATAAAAGCGCTACCCGATTTCTCTTCTGTTGAGGTGACTCTGGATGACAAGGTAACTGCAAATATAAAAGATCTTTCAACAGAACAGGCAGAGCAGATAAAAAAAGCGGCACTGTTGATGAAGCCCTGGAGAAAAGGTCCTTTCCAAATCAATGATCTTTTTATAGATTCAGAGTGGCAAAGTCAGATCAAATATAATCTTCTTGAACCCCATTTTGATTTAAAAGATAAGATCGTAGGTGACATTGGGTGTAATAACGGGTATTATCTTTTTCGTATGCTTTCACAAGGTCCAAAAAAACTTATTGGGTTTGACCCTTCCGCGATCTACTATTCACAATTTCAATTTCTAGATCACTTTATAAAATCTGATATCGTCTATGAGCTTTTAGGTGTAGAACATGTTGAATTTTATGAACACAAGTTCGACACACTCTTTTGTTTAGGTGTTCTTTATCACAGATCTGACCCTGTTGCAATGTTAAAATCTCTGTTTAAAGGATTGAACAAAGGTGGAGAACTCATATTGGATACTTTTATGATAGATGGTGAAGGCGAGATGTGTCTTACGCCTAAAGACCGCTACTCGAAAATACCAAATATCTATTTTGTACCTACGGTCAATGCTTTAAAAAACTGGTGCTTGAGAGCTGGATTTGAAAGTGTTGAAGTGCTGGAAACTATGGTGACTGAAGTTAATGAGCAAAGAAAAACAGAATGGATTGAGACACAAAGTCTTGAAGATTTTCTTGATCCTGATGATCCGACTAAGACGGTTGAAGGTTATCCTGCACCTAAACGTGTCTATATTAAGGCGATTAAGGCACTTCAAAAAATAAAATAACCTTTACTTTTATTTTTAAATAAGCTTGTTTTTGCTATAAATACGCTAATAAATGCAAAAAGCAGAAAAACTTTAAGGTTTTACGGATTTTTGCCTATCGGATAGGAAGAGAATGAGAATATTAACTGTAGGTTTCAATGACGAATACGTTAAGGAACTTGAAAAAGAATTAGATGAGTATTTTATCTGTATTGTTGATAATGCAAAAGATATGTACGATGCAACAAACTTTACAGACTTCAGACATTATGAATTGGTTATTATAGTAGATGAAGGTGTCAAATTTTCACTTGAGCGTTACGTGAATGAAGTCAAAAAGAAAAAGAGTGAAACAAAGATCATTATCTTAACGGAGAATATCAAGCAACAATTCTCTTTCTTTGAGCTTGGTGTGGATGATGTAATCTATCACCACTGTGAGCATCCGGACCTTATCGCAGCACGTGTATTATCAAATATGAGACACCTTTTTGGAACGCAGGTGAACATCGATAAATTGGTTATCGATATCGCGAATAAGAAAATAGAGTATGATGAGAAGATCGTATCTTTAAATGGTAAAACGTTTGATATATTGGCTTATCTTGCACTTCGTAAACAGCGTGTATTTTCTAAAGATGAGATCATTAATGCACTTTGGGAAGAACCGGAGTATGTGAGTGATAATACAGTTGAAGTAGCTATAAACCAGATACGTAAACGTTTGAAGAGTATACTTGGGTTTCAAGTTATACACACTGTTCGTAGACGTGGATATAAATTTTCATACTAAATCATTTATTACATCATATCTTTGAACGAATGGACTGGGTTCCCTTTGGTCACTTCTAACACTAAATGCTTATATCCCTGACACTAAAGTGTTAGTGGGTATACTTGAATAAAAGCTTCTTCTCTTTACTAAACTCTTTCATTCAAATCTATATTATATATACTTCTTGTTATAATTATTATAAGATTTAAATTATTCTAATTTCAGATATTCAAGGTATACATAATGAAAAAAAAGTACTTCTTTCAAGGTTATATTTATCTCTTTATACTACTTTTTCTTAACCATACACTTTTAGCAAATGTTGTCAAACTTAAAGATATTGTAGTAGAAGAGGGACATCAAACTTCATTAATTGGAGAAGCTATTAGCTCTTCTGAGGGATTAATTTCTCAAAGTGAAATCGAAAGTCGTCCTGTACTACGCACAGGTGAAATATTAGAGTTTGTCCCAGGTATGGTCGTTACACAACATAGTGGCTCAGGTAAAGCAAACCAATATTTTTTGCGTGGATTCAATCTTGACCATGGTACAGACTTTGCTACATTTGTAGATGGTATGCCTGTCAATATGAGAGCACATGGACATGGCCAAGGGTATACAGATTTGAATTTCATTATACCTGAGTTTATTGATCGTATTGACTATCAAAAAGGACCCTATCATGCTGAAGATGGAGATTTTTCTTCTGCAGGTTCTGCAAGATTTTCACTTATGAGTGAACTTGAATCATCATTTATCTCTTTTGGTGTAGGTAAAGATGGCTACTATCGTACTGTTTTAGGTACACATACAAATATAGGAGATAATCAACTTTTATTTGGATTAGAGGTGCATAAATATAATGGACCTTGGAGTGATATCAGTGAAGATGTTGACAAGTATAATGTATTGACACGATTTTCTAGTCATATTTTTGATGGTGACCTCACACTGACACTGATGGGATATAAAAATCAATGGAATTCAGCTGATCAGATACCAAAGTCTGCTGTTGTAGAGGGGATTATTGATGAACTCGGATCATTGGATACAACAGTTGGTGGTGAATCTAGCCGGTACAGCCTCTCGGGACAATGGAAAGATGAACACTGGAACATCAATGCCTATGTTATTAAATCAGACTTAAATCTGTTCTCTAACTTTACCTATTATTTAGATGACCCAATCAATGGTGATCAATTTAATCAAGTCGATGACCGTCTTGTATATGGAACTGAAATTAAAAGACAAATTCATGGAATGCTTGGAGAGAAGTCATTTTATCAGGATATAGGTATACAACTAAGACATGATAGTATTGATGAAGTGGCACTGAATAAAACACAAGAACGAGACTATCTTAGTACAGTTAGAAAAGATAAGGCGGAGGTTTCATCATTAGGTTTATTTTGGGAAGGAGAGATAGCACTCAGTGAAGCATTAAGTTTTAATTTGGGGTTGCGGTATGACTATATGAATGTTGATATTGAAAGTAATATTGCAGAAAATAGTGGTCATGCAGATGATGGTCTGTTTAGCATTAAAAGTGGCCTACGCTATACCATGAACGACCATTGGGAAACCTATCTGAATGTCGGTCAATCATTTCATTCCAATGATGCACGTGGTGCTGTTATCAGTATCGATCCTGTGACGGGAGAACCTGTAGACCCGGTTGATCTTTTGGTTCGAGGACAAGGTGCTGAACTCGGTGTACGTTTTTATGATGACCAAAAACTTCATATTTCATCGGCGCTTTGGATTTTAGATCTTGACTCAGAACTGCTGTTTGTTGGTGATGCGGGAAACACTGAGGCAAGCCGCGCATCTAGACGTTATGGTCTGGAATTTACGGCCTACTATTGGTTGAGTGACTATCTTACAGTTGATTTTGAAGCAGCATGGACAAAAGCACATTTTAAGGATGATGTTGAAGGTGAAGGAGACCATGTGGAAGGATCTCTTCCTTTTGTTTTAAGTACGGGATTTGGATGGAAACCTACAGATAACTGGGAATCAAATCTTAGATTCAGACATTTTGCCAATCGTGTACTGGATAGTTATGGTGAACAAGAGTCAGATCCGTTTAGCGTGGTTAACTTAGGTATTGCCTATATAAACAAAAATTGGAAATTCAATCTAGATGTGCTAAATCTCTTTGACAGTAATGATCAAGATATCGCTTACTATTATGCATCACGTATTTCAAATACATCTTCTGAGTTAGAAGATATTCACTATCACCCCATTGAACCACGTACTATTCGTTTTGAAGTACGTTATAGTTTTTAAGTATTTGTAGAGGATTAGACTTTAGCATGCACAATAATACAAAAAAATAGAAGGAAAATAATATGACATTAAACACACATTTAAATATAGATACTTCGCTTTGTGGAAAAGTGATCAAGTTGGAAGAGGGATATGCTGAAGTGTTGTTGCATACAACGCAGAAAATGACAGCAGATGCACAAGGTTTAGTACATGGTGGCTTTGTCTTTGGTGCGGGGGATTATGCTGCCATGTCAGCAGTGAACGATCCTTATGTAGTACTTGGCTCTTCTAGTTCTAAATTTCTAGCTCCTGTGAAAGTGGGAGATGTAGTTTTATGTAAGGCTACAATTGTGAGTGAAAAAGGGAAGAAGAAAGAAGTATCGGTACAGGCATATGTAGTAGATAAGCTTGTATTTGAAGGTAGTTTTACTACCTTTGTTTTAGAGAGTCATGTATTAGAGAACTAAATTGTACTTCTCACTTGCTCAATCCAGTAAGGCATGACTCTCTGTTCTGCTTTAAGCGTGGTGCTCATACCATGACCAGGGTAGACAGTATAGTCACCCTCTAATGTCATTGCTTTTTCTAAACTTTTCAGCATCTCTTCACCGCTTGAAAAAGGGAAGTCCCACCTTCCGATGCTTTGCTCAAAGATGAAATCACCTGAGAACCATACATCCTCTATCTCTATGACTGAATTTCCAGGAGTGTGCCCTGGGAAATGACGAAACTTTATCTCTATACCTTCTATCGTAAGTGTTTCATCTCCAACGATCTCATAATCAGCTTCGCTTTGGGGTATAGGTTGTCCAAGGGGGCACTTTTGCAGCATGAAGCTGTCCCCTTTTGGACAGTATATAGGTACACCAAGTGCATCTTGCACTGCCTGATTACTCCATACATGATCGAAGTGTCCATGTGTGTTCAGTATGGCTACAGGATTTGTAACATTATCCAGTACCCATTTTGAAGCACCCATACCGGGGTCTATGATGAAGTCTTTTCCTTCTATTGTAACGATGTAACAGTTAGTTTGTGTTGCACCCATAGGTTGTATTTTGATTTCCATGTGTTATAATTCTCCTATGAATTTTTATGAACTCTTAGAGCAGGCTATTATAAGTGATGACATTCTTGAAAAAGAAGCTTTGACTGCTCAATGTTTGGAGTATTGTAGCCAAAATGAGGTTAGCGTGCCTAGTGACTTCATGGCGAAACGTTTTACCTCTCCTTCTTATAATAATAGATGTACCATCGTATTACCAAAAGATCTGCCACATAGAAAAGACTTTGACAGTAAAGAGGGATTAGCAACGCTTATTCACTCTATTGCACATATCGAATATTCTGCTATCGATCTGGCACTTGATGCTGTTTATCGTTATCCCCATATGCCTAAAAAGTATAAAGTAGATTGGTTGGAAGTGGCAGCAGATGAAATTCAGCATTTTCAAATGTTAGAGGCACTTTTATTGGAACTTGGGTTTGTATATGGTGATTTTCCTGTTCATTCCGGACTTTTTGATGCTGCAAATAAGACTGCACATAACATACTTGATCGTATGGCTGTAGTTCCACGGTATTTTGAAGCTTCAGGGCTTGATGTCAGTCCTCAAATCATCAAAAAGCTACATAATAAACGTAAAAACCCTCAGATCAAAGCACTGATAGATGCACTGGATATCATATATGAAGAAGAGATAGACCATGTACAAAAGGGTGACAGATGGTTCAAGTACTTGTGTGAAAAAGAAGGCAAGAGTGAAGATGTCTATTTTGATATATTGGAAGCGTATGACCTCTTTGATAAACATAGACCGCATATCAATGTAGAAGCACGCAAAGAAGCTGGGTTTACCTGTACAGAGATTAAGAAACTTGGTGCAAAGGAGTGTTCATGAGAGATTTTTTCGAAGGCATGTTCTTTGCACCTAAGTGGTATCACTATCCTGTGATACTTCTTCTTTCACCTCTGGGTGTAATTTATGGGTTTTTAATGTTTATACGTAGGCTATCAACTACTAAAATCACTTTTTCAATTCCTATCATTTCTGTAGGTAATCTTGTAGTGGGCGGGGCAGGAAAAACACCTTTTACGATATCAATTGCTTCACGGTATGAAGATGTCACTATCATCTCCAGAGGGTATGGAAGAGAGAGTAAAGGGATGATAGAGGTAAGTAGTAAGGGAAAGATACTTACTACTGTAAAAGAGAGTGGGGATGAGCCGATGCTCATGGCAAAGTCATTACCAAAAGCATCGGTGATAGTGAGTGAAGAGAGAGAGTTAGCGATAGAACTAGCTATGAGAGAAGGTGCAAAACTTATTATTTTAGATGATGGATTTAACAGAGTGAATATACAAAAGTTTGAAATACTTTTGGAACCTCAAACGATCAAAAACTATTTACCTTTTCCTGCAGGTGCCTTTAGAGAGTTTTACTGGACTAAGAACTATGCAGATATAGTGGCTAGAGAAGAAGAAAACTTTAAAAGAAAAGTAACATTTGAAAACCTTAGTAACAGGATGTTATTGCTGACTGCTATCTCTAATCCTCAGAGGCTTGACAAATATCTTCCTGATGGAGTTATATCTAAAGTGTATATGGATGATCACGCTTATTTTAATGAAGAAGATGTTGTACAAATGATGCGAAAATACGATGCAAAAACGCTTCTGGTGACACAAAAAGATGCTGTCAAAATGGAAGATTTTAAGTTACCTCTGTCACTGATGAAGTTAGAATTAGAAATAGAGGATAAGATATTATCATCAGTAGACACGTATGTCAATACATATTTAAAAGGAGATAATTATGATTAAACGAAGTATCGTCAATATAGTTATGGGTATATTCCTAATGACTATGTATGCAGAGGCTATAAAGTTACCTTGGGATAAGGACGAGAAGAAAAAAGCAAGAGAAAAAGTTAAAAAAGAAAAAGTTAAAAAAGAAGAAGCTTACAAAAGTACTTGGAATACATTCTATGGCGAAGATGATAATGATATCGCAAACGGGATCGTGGCACTTGAAGATGGACACAGTGCTTTAGTGGGTACTTGTCAATCTTTTGGTGCAAAACGTACAGACATTTGTGTGACACGTATGAATGAAAAAGGTGAAATGATCTGGAGATTGATGCTGGGCGGAGAGAAGGAAGATAAAGGTCAAGCCATCACACGTGCAGCAGATGGATCACTTTATGTACTTGGGGTAACAAAATCCCTCTCAAAAAATTATGATAAAGATATGTACGTGGCAAAGGTTTCTCTTGATGGAAAATTAATATGGGAGAAAGCTATCGGCGGAGAGAGAGATGAACATGCGGGAGGCATCGCAGGTACAGATGATGGTGGAGTGCTTATCGCTGGAGATACCGAGTCTATTGAAAAGCGCTATAAAGATATCTATATTGTCAAACTGGATAAAAATGGTCAGGCACTTGTCTCACATACTGTTGGCGGAAAAAAAGCAGAAGAGGTACATTCTCTTGCACGTTTGAAAGATGGTCACTTTGCATTGGTGGGGATGCGTGAGATGGACAGTGAAAAGTATGAAGATTTTTTCGTAATGAAACTTGATCAAAATGGTAAATATGTCTGGACAAAAACCTTTGGTGGTAAATATAATGATAGTCTGCATGGTGTAACAGGTACAGTAGATGGTGGTTTTGTTGCAGTAGGTAAGACACGTTCATATAACAGTGAACAGACAGACCTGAGTGTAATGAAATTCTCTGCAGCAGGTAAACTTCTATGGCATAAGATCTACGGGTTTAAATATTATGAATATGGTAATGCAGTAAGCACTACAAAAGATGGTGGATTTATGATAGTGGGAGGTACCAATACACTAGGACAGGGAGGACACAGTGTTTATCTTTTGGCTTTAGATAAAACAGGAAAGTTGATATGGTCCCATGTGTATGGAGGAAGAAATCATGATGAAGGACATGGCATTGCACGTATGAGTGACGGTTCACTTGTTATTGTGGGTGAAAGTGATAGTTTTGAAAGGTCTCGAAACTTTTATATGCTAAAAATAGAGAGACAGAAACTAAAGAAAAAATAACACAATAACAGTTAATAATGTTATAATATTGCCATAATAATTAAGTAACAGAACAAGCAGTTTTGAGACTCGCTGCCTAAGAATGTCTTCTGGGTTTTGTTCAAAAAGGAATTCCTATAATGCGTGATAACATACAAGTGGTCAAAACACTTTTAGAAGCGTTACCGTATATCAAACGTTTCTCTAACGAAAAGATAGTGATCAAGTATGGTGGTGCTGCACAGACCAGTGCTGAACTTAAAGAACAATTTGCACAAGATATTGTACTTTTGCATCTTGTTGGTATGAAACCGATCATTGTACATGGTGGTGGTAAAAATATTACACAGCTGCTTGCAGATCTGGGTGTAGATACAAAGTTTGTAGATGGACAGCGTGTTACAACAAAAGAAGTGATGCGTATCGCAGAGATGGTACTCTCAGGTGAGATCAACAAAGAAATAGTCTCTCTGCTTGACAATCATGGAAGCAAAGCTATTGGTATATCCGGTAAAGATGGCGGCTTTTTAAAAGGTATTCCTAAAGATTTTGAGAACTTTGGTTATACAGGGAAGATAGAACACGTAGATCCTGAAATAGTCAACAATATCATCGAAGATGGTGCGGTTCCTGTCATCGCACCCATAGCAGGAAGTTCTACGATGGGACATCCCGGTTTTAACATTAATGCAGATCTTGCTGCTTCAAAGATAGCTGTAGCTATGGAAGCAAGAAAAGTACTTTTCCTGACAGACACGCCAGGTGTACTTGATAAAGAGATGAACCTCATTACTAACCTAAGTATAGAAAAAACAGAAGCCTTGAAGGCAGATGGTACGATACAAGGGGGTATGGTACCTAAAGTAGATGCATGTATTGAAGCATTACGAGGAGGTGTAAAAAAGGCGCATATTATCGATGGACGGGTAGAACATTCACTATTACTTGAAATTTTGACGAGTTCAGGTGTAGGTACTTGTATAGAACTTTAAATTAAGTTTTTGATGCTATGATTTTATCATACGGTTTAAACTGTATTGAAAAAGCCAAGTTCATCGCGAGGTGGGTACGGAAAGTCCATGGATCTCACGTAGAAAGCCAGACTACCAATAGAGAGTTAAACGATCTAATCTTTTAGAAAGTTTCTTTTCTTCTATTACCAAGTATTTTAGTGTTCTGTTTGTTTTACTATTTGTATTAGTTGACATTCTTTCCCCTAAAAAAAATATTATTCTTCTCCTTGTAGTAGAATAAATAGACACTAGATACTTACTTTTACCTCCTATAAAATCAAAAAAAAATTTCATTCATTTTTAGCTTATCCATTCTTAGATTTTTTGGTTATAATTGCGTATATAAATATTAGGATATACTAGATGCAATTTATTGAGACACGTGGAAATGACGGACAAAAACCTTCCTCTGTACCATTTTCAGAAGCGATACTCAGTCCAAGTGCCAGTTTTGGCGGACTTTACGTACCTTCACAACTTCCCGCTTTAGATCAATCTTTTTTAGAAGGGCACCTTTCAAGCCATTATAAAACATTGGCTTTAGATTTTTTACAAAACTTCGGGATCGATATTGAGACAGAAGTGCTTGAAGAGGCATTGAAAAGATATGATGCGTTTGATGATCCTTCAAACCCTGTACCCCTTTCAAAAATTGAAGATGACTGTTTTGTATCCGAACTCTACCATGGTCCTACACGTGCCTTTAAAGATATGGCACTCCAACCGTTTGGATATGTACTTTCAAAACTGGCACAGAAAAGAGGTGAACATTACCTCATTATGGCAGCAACATCGGGTGATACAGGTCCTGCAACATTAGAGACATTTAAAGATCAGGAAGGTGTGCAGGTTGCATGTCTTTATCCTGACGGAGGAACATCTGATGTACAGAGACTACAAATGGTAACTGAAGATGCTTCAAACCTTAAAGTAATAGGTGTTAAAGGTAACTTTGATGATACGCAAAATACGTTAAAAGATCTATTGGCTTCAGAAGATTTTAAAGCAGAACTCGCTGCTAGAGACATTAAACTTTCTGCAGCGAACTCTGTAAATTTTGGACGTATTATTTTTCAGATCATTTACCATATACACTCGTATCTGGAACTTGTTCGTAAGAATGAGATCACTATGGGTGAAAAGATCTATCTTGTTGTACCATCAGGTAACTTTGGTAATGCCTTGGGTGCATACTACGCTAAAAAGGCAGGATTACCTATAGAGAAGATCCTTATCTCCTCAAATATAAACAACATCTTGACAGATTGGATAACCAATGGTGCCTATGATCTGACAACAAGGGAACTCATTCAGACTGAGTCCCCTGCCATGGATATTTTGAAGTCTTCAAATGTTGAGCGTATTATGTTCGACAAGTTTGGTGCGGCACGTACAAAAGAACTGATGGAAGCATTGTCAAACGATAGAAAGTACCAGCTTACTGATGAAGAGTTGTCTTTATTACGTGAGGATTTTGATGCATCTTTTTCTGATGATGCAGAGTGTGAATCAGTTGTAGGGTACATTATGGACCCGCATACAGCGACATGTATGAGAGCGTATGAGACATTAAGAGAAAAAAGTTTGAAAACTGTGGTTTATTCAACAGCAGAGTGGACAAAGTTTTCACCGGCAGTTGCAAAAGCATTGGGTGAAGATGTTGAGCATGATACAGATGCTTTGAATTGGGTAAGTGAAAATACAAACGTATCTGTACCAGATATGATACATGGCTTGTTTGATAAAGTGGTCAAACATACAGTTGTAGTTGATAAAGATGAGATCAAAGGAGAGATGTTAAACTTTTTATAGTTTAGTATAAACGGTATGTTTAAAAAATATTTGATTTCTTTTTTATTGGTATCTTTTGGGACAGTGACCACAAAACCTACAGTAGATTGTCGGGTTGTAACAGGAGATACAGCTGAGTGTAATCCTTACGGAAAAAGATTTCATATAGCAAAAGAGATCAGCTATGACAATGATAGAAAAGCTTTGATCATTGTCAAAACATTACCTACTCCCCAAAAACATGTTGTAAAAGTCATTTCTATAGAAAAAATGATAGAAAAATATATCCACTACTATGAAGAGTCTGTACGTTTTAAAGGAACGGAAAGTACACCTTTAAAAGTGACTGTGATTGAAGAACCTGATCAAGAAGTTTTGATCGAAGAAAAAAAGGTTTTGATAGAAAAAAAGATCGATGCAATAGAAGTTAAGAAAAAATCACCTATCGTATATGGAACATACCGGGTTGTCTCTGGAGATGTATTAAGCCGTATAGCAAATAAGTTTGGTCTTACGACAAAAGAGATCGCTATATTCAATGGATTAAAAGATATTACCACATTACGTATAGGCCAAAAATTAAAACTGCCTTTTGATCAAACGATGGTTGACTCATTTAATGCTGCACAATATACTGTAGTAGAGGGTGATACACTTCTCTCAATTGCTAAGAAGTTCAATGTTTCTGCGAAAGAGATCGTGAAATTTAATAAGATCAAAGATGCAACGACAGTTCGTAAAGGAAAAGTGTTAAAACTGCCGCTCTCTTATGTATTAGACCGGATATATAAAGCCCAAAGAGCAAAAGCTAAAAAGAAACCAGGTACGAAACTTGATATGATAGGTAGTTTGGGAACACATAAACTCCGTGTTACTGCTACTGCATATACTTCTCATGAAAATCAAACAGATGACACACCTTTCCTTGCTGCATGGAATAACCGCTTAGTACCAGGAGAGAAGAGTATCGCAGTTTCAAGAGACCTTTTAAGCAGATTTGGTATGCGTAATGGAACAAAAGTACGTATCAGTGGTCTTAAAGGGTACTATGAAGTACGGGACAAAATGAATAAACGTTATAAAAAACGTATCGATATCTACATGGGTCTTAATTTGAAAAAAGCACTAAAGTGGGGGAGACGTTCAGTGGTGATCTATTGGTAAAGCTTTGACTTTACCGATAGAAATATTCAGGATCTTATGAAAGAGATTCAAAAATCTCTAACACTTCTAAGTATGCTTCTGTTTTTTCTTCATATGTTTTTTCTAGTGAAGCCAGCTCTTCTGTTAATACACTTAAACCTTTTTCTTCATAACATTCAGGGTTATAAAGACAGTCATTGATCTGGGCTATCTTGACTTCCAGTGCTTCAATTTCATCTGGTAAATTATCATAGGCCTGCTGCTCTTTATAGCTTAGTTTTGTCTGTTTCTTTTCCTTGATAACTTCTTCTTTTTGAACAGTTGTTTTAACCTCTTTTTCCAAAGAATCAAGCTCTTTCATCTCTTTTTCTATCTCAAGGTACTCCGTATAGGTTTGGTAAGATTCTTCAACCACACCGTTACCTTTAAAGATAAAAAGTTTAGAGGCTATCTTATCAATGAAGTAACGATCATGGGAGACAAAGAGCAATGCACCGGGGAAAGCAATAAGCTTATCTTCCAAAATGGTAATCGTTTGTATATCCAGATCATTGGTCGGTTCATCAAGGATGAGACACTCTACATTTTTTGTAAAAAGAAGTGCCAACGCTACACGGTTTTTTTCACCTCCTGAGAGTTGTCCAACTTTTTTGGTCATATACTCTTCAGGGAAGAGAAATGTTTTAAGATATGCATAGACATGCATATGTGCACCCTGTACATCGACATGGTCACCACCGTCTGGACAAAAGGTTTCTATGAGCGTATGCTCATCATTTAGCATCTCTCTATGTTGATCAAAGTAGCCTATGGAAAAATCCCCTTTATGAATGAGCCCCGCATCAGCTTTAAGACGTCCCAGGAGAAGTTTAAGCAGTGTAGATTTACCTGCACCGTTGACACCAACGATAGCTAGTTTATCACGTTGGAGTATACGTGTAGAAAAGTCCTCTATGAGGAGTTTGTCTGCTATAGAGTATTTTAGGTGCTCGATATCAAAAAGCATCTTACGCTTACTTAGTCCTTTTTCACCTTTCCAACTCTTTTTTTCACGCTCAAGTTCGACTTGCATTTTACGTATGAGCGTAGGGTTCTTTTTGGCCTGTTCACGTAGTTCAAAAACTCTGGCTTTTCGCCCTTGGTTACGTTTTTCTCTGGCACGTACACTTTTCCCTAACCATTCCTCTTCACGTTTGAGCATTTTAACCAGGGTATCGTGACTTTTTGCTAAGGATTTCATACGCTCCTCTTTTTGTACGAGGTAGTCGCGGTAACCACCTTTGTAAGAGACCAGTCCTTGGTTCTCTACCTCTATGACACGTGTGGCTATGGTATCGATGAAATGTCTGTCATGAGAAATAAAGAGTAGGGTGAATTTCTCTTTGAGGAGTATCTCTTCTAAAAACTCTACCATATACACATCAAGATGGTTGGTTGGTTCATCAAGTAGAAGTACATCAGGTTTTTTAAGTACAAGTGAAGCAAGTGCTACACGACGCTGTTCTCCTCCAGAGAGAGAAATGACCAGACGATCTTCATATTCTTTAAGTTTAAACTCTTGTAAGATACGTTCTATCTTGTCATCAAGGTTCCAGGCGTTGTGGTGGTCGAGGTATGCTGAAATAGTTTCAAGCTTTTTTAGAAGTTCTTTGTTTTCAAAATCATTAGCTACTTTAAGACTAAGTTTTGCATGCTCTTCCTGTGCGGTTTTGAGTTCGGTAAGTTCAGCGAGTATGGCATCACGCACTGTGAGTGTGGGCTCAAACAGAGGTTGTTGTGCAAGCATCTCTACCTGTAGACTGCTATTGACAACACGTTTACCTTCAGTTGGTGCTTCGGTACCAAGTGCTATCTTCATAAGTGTTGATTTACCGCAACCATTTTGCCCAACAACAGCAATGCGTTCACCCTCATTAAGGTGAAAATTCACATCATTGAGAAGTAGTTTTATATCATATTGCTTTTTGATGTCAAAGAGGTCTATAAGTGCCAATATATTTCCTTACGCTGTATTGTCGAAATTATAGCAGATTTAAGGCTTGATTAGGTATATTCCAACTATTAATCACAGTAAGGAAATTTATGTTAGAAACCATTATTATTTTATACTCACTTTATACTTTTATGAAACTCTATATCTCTGTGATGCAGATAGGGTATATTAATGAAGAAAAAAGAAAAGCTCCCGTACTAATGTCAGCGGACAAATACCTTGTAGCAGGTAACTATGCAGTTGCAAATGGAAAACTTGGCATCATCACTACCTTTGTTGATTACCTGGTATTTATATGGTGGGTATTTACCGGTTTTGCATGGCTTGCTTCTGTTGTACAGTTTGATAACTCTTTAATGCAGGCTGTTGTTTTTTTGTTTGGATTTATTATAGTAAATTACATCGTAGGTTTGCCGTTTGAACTGTACCAAAAGTTTAAGATAGATGAAGATTTCGGTTTTAATAAAATGACGGCTAAAATGTATGTGATAGATACACTCAAATCAGCACTTCTTCTATTTATTTTGGGAGGTGCGATATTTGCACTTCTTGCATGGATCATAGTGAGTTTTGAAATGTGGTGGTTGTGGGGATTTGCAGCGATGTTCACTGTAGCCGTGTTGGCTAATGTACTTGCTCCAACATTTATGGCGCTTTTTAATAAGTTTACTCCACTTGAAGAGGGTGAACTCAAAACAGAGATCGATAAACTCATGGAGGAAGCAGGGCTGAAAAATGATGGTATTTTTGTGATGGATGCATCTAAACGTGACAGTCGTCTCAATGCATTTTTTGGCGGATTGGGAAAGAGCAAAAGGGTTGTACTTTTTGATACACTCATCGAAAAATTAAATGTAAATGAACTAAAAGCAGTACTCGGGCATGAACTAGGACACTTTACACATGGTGACATTTGGAAGAACATTGCACTTATGGGTTTACTGCTTTTTATAGCTTTTTATCTTTTTGGCCATTTACCTGATGCACTCTTTACGCAGATGGGTGTCATACCGGATGCCGGTGTACAGATAGCAATGCTTATGCTTCTCTTGCCATTGGTCTCTTTTGTATTTACACCGTTTATGTCATATGTCAGCCGTCATAACGAATATGCAGCGGATGAATTTGGGTCAGCAATGGGAGGTAAAGAGAACTTGGTTTCAGCACTCATGAAACTGGTTACTGAAAACAAATCATTCCCTAAGTCACATCCTTTGGTCATCTTTTTTTACTACACGCATCCTCCCGTACTGGAAAGACTCAAAGAGCTCGGATTTGATGCGACTAATACCATCGTAGGAGAAGAAGCGACATTGTCTAAAGAGGGTATTTTCGCACATATGGATAAAAATGACAATTAAAGAAGCTTTGTCGTGGGGGAGTGAGCAACTCTCTCATATTTGTGAACGACCTCAGTATGAGGCAGAGTTACTTTTAGCGTATCATTTAAAGCAAGATCGTATGTATCTCATCACACATGATAGAGATGAAGTGAAAGACAAAGAGGATTATGAAACTCTCATTCAAAGAAGGGCTAAGAATGAGCCTTATGAATACGTCGTAGGAGAAGCAAGTTTTTATGATATTCATCTATCAGTAGAAGAGGGGGTACTTATCCCCCGTCCTGAAACGGAGATACTCATAGACCTCGTAGCAGGCATCATAGAAAAAGAGAATATTACAAGAATTGCTGAGATAGGTGTGGGTACAGGAGCCATCTCTGTTGTGTTGGCGCGAAAGTTTCCAGAGTTGAAAGTGATTGCTACAGATATCTGTGATGCACCGCTTCGCGTAGCAAAGAAAAACATAGATACTTTTGCTTTGAATGCACAGATAGAACTTAGAAAGTCCAATCTTATTGATGAGGTGAGTGAGCCTGTCGAACTCGTGGTCTCTAACCCTCCCTACATTGCAGAAGATTTTATATTGGAATCAAATGTTGTAGACTATGAACCCAAAGAGGCACTTTTTGGTGGCAGGGTAGGTGATGAACTGCTTAAACAGATCATTTTGGATGTGAAAGCGAGAGGTATCAAATATCTGGCATGTGAAATGGGATATGATCAAAAAGAACCGCTTCAAGCTTTTGTAAATGAAGTTGGAGTAAAATCTATAGAATTTTATAAAGACCTCGCAGGTTTTGACCGAGGTTTTGTGATAAAGTTCAATGAAGGAAAAAATAATGAATAAAACATTTAGAATATTTACAATGGCATACCTGATACTGATGTCTACGGTACTTGGTGCAGGGCTTTTTGCGGGTATCGTTGTGGCTCCTGTGACATTTAATACAGATGCATGGTTGGGTGCAGATATCTTGACACGATTTCAGGAAGGTCAGATCATGACGGAGAATTTTTTAAGACTCTCTTATTTAGTCAATGTAGCTGTGGTTGCAGTAGTACTTTATGAAGGGTATAAGTTTAAAAAGTTTGAGCGTGACACTTTGACACAAATAGCTACTTTTTTTGTATTGGCAACAGGTCTGCTTTTTGCACAGTATTATATTCCTGATATCATTGAGATGCAAAATCAAGGCGTGGAAATGACACAGTCTACAGCATTTATCAATACACATAAAGGTTCAGAGATAAACTTTAAGATCTTCTCTTTTGCACTATTGGTGCTTATCGTGCAAAATATGCGTAAGGCTTGTAAATAGTTTCATGTACTTTATTGTGACTGCCTTTTATTTTATCTGTGATCTTGTTTCTCTTTCATTTTTTTTCTCAAAGAGAGTGATGACTACGTCACCGCTTCACTTTACAAGAGAAAAAAACGAAACAAAAAAATCGTCATGGTTCTCGAATCGCTTCGCTTTCAAGGGCGTTCACCATGACAAAGACACACTGCGTGTGATTAATGGAGCATATATAGATGGATAGCGAAATTTTAGATCATCCTTTTGAACCTATAGTGTTTAAAGATACAGAGGTATTAATATTAGGTTCTTTTCCAAGTATCAAATCTTTTGAAAATAACTTTTATTATGCGCACCCACGTAATCAGTTTTGGAAGATACTCCACGCTGTTACTCAATACCCTGTCAATAACACTGATCAGAAGATATGGCTGCTTAAAGAGTGTAAGTTTGGACTTTGGGACATGATAGCTTCTTGTCAGCGTGAGAACTCTCTTGACAGCTCACTTGAAGATGAAGCAGTGAATGATCTGGAAGCTTTTTTAGAAATGCATCCAAGTATTAAGAAGTTGGCATTTACAGGAAAAAAAGCAGAAGCGCTTTTTAATACACACTTTTCTCATTTAAATATAGAAACTGTTTATTTGCCATCACCTTCTGCTGCTTATGCTAAAATGAGTATGGAAGATAAAGCAAAAATATATAAGGAAAAACTGTAATGGCAGTGTGGGCAATTGGTGATATCCAAGGTTGTTATAGATCTTTTATGGAGCTCTTAGGCAAGATAGGATTCAATCCTGAACATGATAAATTATGGATAGCAGGTGATCTGGTGAACAGAGGGGAAGGTTCTTTAGAAACACTTGAATACCTGTATAGTATACGTGAGAGTGTAGAGATAGTTCTTGGGAATCATGACATTACCCTTATAGCAGCCTATTATGGCATTAAAAAGTCAAATCCGACCATAGACCCTATACTTATGTCACCAAATAGTAAAAACATCATTCATTGGTTAAGAGGGCAGAAGTTTTTACATGTGGATTATCAACTTGGGTTTTGTATGGCACATGCCGGTATCTCTCCGGAGTTCGATCTGGGTATGGCATTGAAGTATTCTAAGCGTATCGAAGAAAGATTACAAAGTGATGATGTAGAAGTGTGGCTCAAAGCGATGTTCAAACATGGTATCGATAGATTTAACCGTGATTCATCTTGTATAGATATCGATCGTTATATCGTTTCATCTTTTACCCGTATGCGTTACTGCTATGGTGACCATAGACTTGATTTCAAACAGAAGGGTGCACCTAGGGATGACTTAAGAGAAAAAGGTCTGAAGCCATGGTTTGAATGTGAGAAGAGAAAAGACATAGACTTGAAGATCATCTTTGGGCACTGGTCAACGCTTGGTTTTCATCATGATGAACATGTATTGGCACTTGATACGGGTTGTTTATGGGGTGGTGAACTCACAGCTGCACGCATTGATGGAGATGAAGTTAAGATCGTTTCTGTGGATTGTAAAGCAGCACAAGAACCTACTACACCTGATGTTATAGAAATCTAGACACATTTCCTTATAAAATCTCCTATATAGCACATTTTATAAGGTTTTCTATTGAAGGGGTGGGATTTATACCTCGCAAACGTCGCTACAGCAAGAAACCTTATAAAATATGTTAGATTATAAGGTTTTCATTTTTTACGATAATTAAGAT
>CAZBLM010000020.1:0-40068 GCA_964492675.1 uncultured Sulfurovum sp. | reverse complement strand
TTCATTTTATGTTTGACCTTTGCCCAGTGTATAGGATTTTTGATATCAAACCCGGATGTGCTATCTCTCCAGATAGACTCAGTGATTGTTTTTGGATATCTGGCATTGACCGTATCAGCAGCCATAAGTGTATAGATATTGACATGACAGCTCTCACGTAATAGTTTGATGTAATTGTCATCTTTAGTACTTAGATAGAGCCAGAAAAGAGATTTGTCGATATCATATCTTTTACTGTAATTTTGACGTGATGTTTCAAAGTAGTTTGCAGCCTGTTTAGGCTTTTTTTGTTTAAGAAGTGCAAGCCCATGTTTAAAACTTTTATTTGCTTTACTTCTTTTTCTCCAGCTATTATCTACAGGGCCAGTTGCTTTAACCTTAGGGAGTTCTACATTTAAACCTGTTTTCTTTTTATAGGCAGTGCGCAGTTTTTTATTGAGTCTGCTCGCTTCATAGATTATTTTTCTGGCTTCGGCTTTGGTAGTTGTCTTTTGTGAGAGAAAGCGCCAAATATAATAATCTTTTTCTATACTTTTTGGCATATTATGCACCGCCCAGAAGTCAAAGGTTTTGGCTTCTAAAGAAGAAAATAGCAAGCAATATATTAGAATAGAAAGAAAACGAATTTTCATACTGCAATCTATCCAAAAAGTAAGTTTCTGATAATAATATCAATAAATTGCAAACCAAATATAATAACCAATGGAGATAGATCAATACCTGCCATGACTACAAATGGTAATTTTTTACGTATAAAAGCAAATACGGGTTCTGTTAATCGATATAAAACCTGTACTACAGGATTGTGTGGATCAGGACGTATAAAACTTAAAAATGCAGCAATAATAATGATCCAGATATAAAGTGTTGCGATCGATCTAATGAGTCCATAAAGTTCAGCTATCATGAGGCTACCTCCAATAAGTATGATTTGATAAGTGGGTAAATTTCAGAAAGTTCTGGGCCATTACCCGCACCTGTTAGTAGGTAACGAAGTGGCATAAAAAAATTATCATCTTTAAGTCCAGACTCTTTCATAACATAAGATTCGAATTCGGCAAATTCATTTATCATAGGTGCATCAGCTATGACTTTAGTCATAATACGCATCTGCTTACCCCATTCACCTTCAAAATCTTTAGGTGCAAAGATAGGCTTTATTTTCGCAATAAGTTCTTTAATTGTGCTGGCTTCTTTAAGGTAGACCTTAGCAAGTTTCCCGATGTCTGCATCTGCAAATCCAAAGAGTGTAGAGAGTTGTTTGTCATCCATGCGCTTGAGGTGCTCTGCGTTAATCAAACGTAGTTTATTGATGTCGAATATTGCTTCAAACTTTGAGATATTCTCTATGTTGAACCACTCTATGGCTTCAGGCAGTGTAAAAATTTCTTCTGCTGCGTTAGAATTTCCCAAAAGTAACAAGTAGTTTATAATAGCATCAGGAATAAACCCCTCTGCAAACAACCATTTAACTAAAGAAGTATCATCTTGTTTTAACATCTTCAACCCTGAAGTGTTTAAAAGGATGGGTAAGTGTACATAGACGGTTTCTTGGTCAAATCCCAGTTGCTTTTTGATGTGTATCTGCTTTGCTGTATCGGAGAGGTGATCTTCTCCACGAATGATAAAGTCTACACCGCTTATCATATCATCACAGGCTGAGGCGAAATTGTGGGTTGGTGTACCATCTGCACGTAAGATGACAAAAGAGTCTACTTCGTTCGGGGATGAGTGGACATCATCCTTTATAAGGTCATGATAGATGATCTCATGCTCAGGTTTTTTGATACGTATTACAAAAGGAGTACCGCTCTCTTTGAGTTTGGCATGTTCTTCTTTGCTGACATCAAAACATTGACCGGAATACCGGTAGGCTACTTTGTTCTTTTTTGTATTTTCTCTATCAAGTTCGAGTTGTTCTGTTGTACAGGTACAAACAAAAGCCTTTCCCTCTTCAAGCAAACGTATTGCAAGTGTCTGATGCATGTGCAAGTGTTCACTTTGATGAAATACACTCTCATGTTTCAAAGCAAACTTTTCTAAGACCTGCATGATCTCCGTATCTTTCCCTTCTATGTTAAGTGCCTTGTCTGTATCTTCTATGCGGACAGTAAAGCTCTTTTTATGTTGCTGTGCTATAAGGTAATTAAGTATAGCAACACGTAGGGTACCAATGTGCATATCTCCAGTAGGAGAGGGGGCAAATCTTAACATATATTGACTCCAAAATTAATAACAGTATTATAGGGTTTTTTACTGAAATTGGAGTATGTATTATAGAGAGTATATAACATTTTTGACATTTTTAATATTATATTGAGAAGGAAAAATATGTGGAGGAGATAATCACGCTTAAGCTCCCAAATAATGATCCAAAGTGAACAACATATCTTCATCCAGATCCATATTGTTTCGCATCCATTTGATGTACCCTATATCTTCACCACTGATATCTGCTATCGCTCTGCCTTTGTATTTACCAAATCTAAATGTTTTCATCAGTACAGGTGTTTGTGTAAGTTCTGCAAGTTTGACCATAGGGTTTTCTCCTATAAACTTTTCTTGGGTTAGTGCCACCAGTTTTGAAAGCAGTAGTTTCATGATAAGCACATCACCTATGGCATCATGGGCTTTGATGGTGATTCCCAGTTTATCTGCTTCTGCACCTTCTACTTTATAGAGTTCCAAGGCATAACGTAAGTACTGCAGTCTATGATAGGGACTCTCAGGTAGGAGGTGTTTTGCACAACGTAGTGTGTCTATGAGTGTATAGTTATTTTGAAAACCTTCTTTTTCCAACATACCCAGATCAAAAGAGATGTTATGTGCGATGAGGTAGTTCTCTTGTTGGTTGAGTTCTAGAATTTTTTTAGCAAATACTGTTTCTGCGTAAGGAGGTTGGTTCTCAATCACATCAGGCGTAATGTTATGTACTTCCATCGCTTCGAGGGAAATGGGTGTATCTGTAGAACAGAGTTCATCATAGGACTCGATATTATCTCGTCCATGTACGATCATTGCACCTACTTGTATGATACGGTCTTGTTCTCCTGCACCGGTTGTTTCTGTGTCAAAGAGTATATATTTTGCCATTTCTTATCCTTAAAGTATATTGGAAATATAGTACCCAATTTCACATAACAATCCCAACTCTCAATCACAAATGATATAATACATATAATTTTAATTTAGGATTTCGTAACTATGAAAAAACACTATACATCCATAATCTCTAGTGGTTTTGGAAAATTCGCTTCTAAAGCATTCCCTTCACCTATACAAAACTTTATCAATACAGGTTATGTAAAACTTATGGGGCTTGATATGTCTGAGTTTAAAGAACCTAGTGCTTATCCGACACTGAACAAATTGTTTACAAGAGCATTTGAAATACCTCGTGCTTTGCCGGAAGATAAAAATGCACTTATCTCAGGAGTAGATGCACTCATCACAGATGCTGGAACTATAACAGATGGTAAAGCATATCAGATAAAAGGAATGAGTTATAAGATAGATGAACTTTTTGGTGAATACCACCAAGAAGCAGCATCTAAAGTAGAAGGTGGAGAGTTTATTAACTTTTATCTTTCACCAAAAGACTACCACCGTTATCACATGCCTATGGACCTTAAAATAAATTCTCTCACACATATCCCAGGAAAACACTATCCGGTAAATTTCCCACTGCTTCGTAATAAACATGATCTGTTTATAGAAAATGAGAGAGTTGTTATAGCGTGTGAAGATACAAAAGGTAGAACACAGATACTGGTACTTGTAGCAGCACTTAATGTGGGTCAAATGGTTGTTACTTTTGAAGAAAAAGTGAGAACCAATTCAGAGATAAGAGAACCTGTTCATTATGAGTATGAAGATCTATGGGTAAAAAGAGGTGATTTTTATGGTTGGTTTGAAATGGGTTCAACGATTTTGACCTTTTCAGAAAAAGGGAGTATTTTTCCAGAAGTTTCTATTAATCAAAAAACTTCTTTTACAGATGTTTTGGGTAAAGTGCTATAAAAGTAAATTATATAAAAGTATAAAATAAAGGGATTATATATGCAAATTAAAGAAATTGAAGAGTATGCACAGGTTCGTGCAAAAGCGAGAGCTTACCTCTGTTATATTATACAAAGACATATTTCTCAAAATATAATCAATGGGGAGATTGATACTGTACTTGGAAATCTGGAAACGCTTAATGAGAGTATTACTAATGCAGAAGCTATTTATGCACTTGACGGGAAGGGTGAACAAATTATAGCTAATATCTCTAAAGATAAAAAACTTAAAGGGCTGGGTCAAGGTGATAGCAGAAGTGACAGGGCTTACTTTTATAAAACTGTAAAAGAACATCGTTGTACACTTACAGAACCATATCCGTCTTATGTGAGCAATAAAATGGTTGTCACCGTTGGATTCCCTATTTATGATGAAAATGATAATTTACTTTCCATTATCTGTGTAGATATCGCTTTAAAAAACATACTTAAAATGGTACATCCTTCTTCAGTGGATTCTGTATCAGGCCTTATAAGCAAGGTAGCATATACTTCTTTTTCTATAGCTCTAGCTGCTGTGGCACTCTTACTTTTTATTAAAGGTATTACGGCATTTCTTCACTTTGGAGTGGATTTTTCAATTATAGATATAAACCAGATCTTCAAAGCAACGATTCTTCTCACGCTCTCTTTGGCTATCTTTGACCTGGTCAAAGCGATATTTGAGGAAGAGGTACTGGGTAAGGAAAAAAAGGGTGACGAGACAGGCGGACATCAGACAATGGTGCGATTCCTCGGTTCCATAATTATTGCTCTTTCTATTGAAGCATTGATGCTTGTATTTAAGTTTGCACTGACAGACCCGGGTCAACTTCAGTATGCTGTATATCTTATAAGCGGTGTCTCACTTTTGCTTATTGCTTTGGCACTTTATATGAAGTTTTCTCGTATAGATGGTAGTAATAAAGAAAAGTACTAATTTATGCAAAAAAAACTGATTATTTTTGACATGGATGGCACCTTGGTCAACTCTTCTTTGACCATAGCCAATGCAATCAATTATGTACGTCAAAATTTGGGTTTTGAAGCCATGGAACAAGACTATATTTTGAGACATGTAAATGAACCTGACATTAATCCTGCACAATTTTTCTATCATGCAAAATCTTTTGACCCTGACCATGAGAGATGGTTTTCAGAGTACTATAGTAAAAACCATGAACAAGAATTGGTACTTTATGATGGTATCAAAGAGTTACTTTTAACGCTTAAAGACAAGGGACATACATTAGCAGTCGCTACAAATGCTTACAGACAATCCACTATTGAATCACTTACACATTTAGATGTCATGGATGTATTTGATAGTCTTGCATGCTATGATGACGTGGCACAAGGTAAACCCTATCCAGACATGCTTCATAAACTACTAGATGAACTTGGACATAGTTCTCATGAAACACTCTTTATTGGTGATGGACCAAGAGATGAACAGGCATCTGTTAGAGCTGAGATAGAGTATATCATGGTTGATTGGGGTTTTACAGATCATTCCGACGCTGTTCGAAGTGTAGAAGAACTGCATACAATGATCTTAGACAAACATGGTCTCCAGGAAATCTAAACGTGTTTCTTTATCAGCCAACTTCGGGGTACTGTTATAACAGTGATTCTATCTTTCTTTATGATTTTATCTCAACATTCAAACCCAAAGGTAGACTGCTTGATGTAGGCTGTGGTGTAGGGATCATCTCCCTCTTGTTGAGCCGTGATTT
Source organism: uncultured Sulfurovum sp. (assembly GCA_964492675.1). Lineage (GTDB taxonomy): Bacteria > Campylobacterota > Campylobacteria > Campylobacterales > Sulfurovaceae > Sulfurovum. The sequence goes on along the minus strand of CAZBLM010000020.1, from coordinate 34,292 downwards.
CAAGATAGAGGCAAGCATTATAGATAAACAGGAGAAAATGCTTAACTACGCAGTACATAATTATACATTGAATGATCTGCAAGTAAAAAGTTATTTAGGTGATTTTACTGAGTTAAAAACAGATGACAGGTATGACTATATCATTTCAAACCCACCTTTTTATGATGCAGCGGTACAACAAAGTGATGATACACATTTGAACATTGCAAGGTATGCCCATCATTTACCTATAGAGGGGTTTGTAAGAAGGGTCAAGACCTTTTTAAAACCAAAGGGGTGGTTCATCTTCTGTTATGATGCTAAGCAAGTTGACCTACTGTTATATCATTTAAGAATGGTTGGGATAAACCCCGAAAAGATACAATTTGTACACTCGAAAATAGACAGAGAGTCTAAACTGGTGATGATCGCAGCACGAAATAATTCAAAGTCAATGACACAAATATTACCTCCTTTTGTAGTTTTCAATGAGAAGAGTATTTATATGCCTAATGCACAAAAAGCATTTGAAAAAGCAAACACAAACAGTATTAAAGGTGATTTTTAATCATGGAATTCATGACACATGAACAATATAAGTTTAAATTTGATCCTTCCGCTTGTGAGGCATGTGGTGGGCATTGCTGTACAGGAGAGAGTGGTTATATCTGGGCAAAATATACTGAGATCGAGAAAATGGCAATGTTCGTTAACCTTAGCGTAGAAGATTTTGCTACAATGTACTTAAGAAAAGTCAAACATCGCTATTCTCTCATTGAAAAACAGCTTGCACCTGATAATTTTGCATGTGTCTTTTTTGATGAGTCTATGAAACGCTGTACCATTTATCCTGTACGTCCATTACAATGTCGTACATTTCCATTTTGGGAACAGTTTAAAAATAATGAAGAAGAGGTACGTAAAGAGTGTCCTGGAATCGTATAGTATTACCATTATTGACCCTGTTTATTTTTACGGTAAGTGCAGTACAGGCTAAGAACCTTATGCAGATAAGTGAAGATGAACTGATCATCAGAGGGCTTTTGTATGATGAGTATAAAGCGTATGAGAATAGCTATCAGGTCTATAAAAAACTTTTTGATGATACAGAGGAAGAGGTATATCTTTTTAGAGAAGCTACTGCTGCTTTAATGAGTCGTAATCATATCTCTGAAAGTATCACCCGTCTGAAATCATGGGATGAAAAATATCCTGGAAAGATTGAAGTGAGACGCTTACTTATACCACTTTATTTAACCATAAGACAGGTAGCAAATGCCAAACAAGAGGCAGATTTTTTACTGGAACAATCTAAAGAACTTGTAGATCTGGATCTCGCTTCCAACTCCTATCTTTATGCAGGAAACTTTAAAAGAGCATTGGATCTTTTAACACGTATTTATGAGAAGAGACCCAGAGAAACGATACTTCTTCGTATGACTGAGATCATGGACCAATTTACCAATGATCGTTTAAGAGCAATACAGATGCTTGAAACCCACCGTCTTATGAATATCACTTCCAACGATATCTATTTGAAACTTTTGGAACTTTATCAAAAACAAAGAGATGTTGATGGTATTCTCTCAACCTATAAAGCACTTTATGATCAAGATGACAATGAATTATATTTGCAAAAGATCATAGATATTTATATTTATCAACGTGATATAGATGCAGCTATTGCATTTTTGGAAGAGACAAAAGCAAAAGATGAATTACTTTATGAGCTTTATAAGACTAAACGATATTTTGTTAAAGCATTGGGATTGTTAGAGAAACTTTACAGTGAAGACAATGACGCTAAATGGATAGCTGAAAAAGGTGTGCTTCTTTTTGAAAAATCAGAAGATAAAGATGATAAAGAGATGATCGCCTCAGTGATAGCACAGTTTGAAAAAGCTGTGAAGTTAGGAAATGATGACAGTATCTATCTCAATTATTATGGCTATACACTGATCGATAAAGAAGTAGATATTGAAAAAGGTATGAAGATCATAGAAGATGCATTGGTTCAGCAACCCAATAATACTTATTATCTCGATTCTTTAGCCTGGGGACATTATAAAAACCGTGATTGCAGCAAAGCCTATAAACTTATGAAACGAGTTGTGGATGAAGAGGGACTAGTACAGAGTGAGATCATAGAACACTGGGATGCGATCAAGCAGTGTAAATAAACTATACATAAACGTTCAGCATGCAGTCTTCACCTTTGGGTATAATGCTACAAAAATTTTTAAGAAGTAGAGTAGTATGGCACAGATTCTAGATGAGATCATTAAAAAAACAAAAGCAGATTTAGAGAAGAGAAAAATAGAATACCCTGAAGAGTGGTTAGGCCGTTCTTTAGCATTTAACCCTTTTGTTCCTAAAGATGTCAAGTCTGCACTTCGCTCAACTGAAGATAATCCTTATCGTATTATTGCAGAGGTTAAAAAAGCAAGTCCAAGCAAAGGTGTCATTCGTGAAGACTTTGACCCTATGCTCATTGCTCAACAGTATGAAAAGGGTGGGGCTGATTCACTCTCGATCTTAACTGAACCGCATTTTTTTCAAGGTGATAAAGAGTATCTTGGTATGGTACGCCGTTATGTGAACATTCCTTTGCTTAGAAAAGATTTCATTGTTGATAAGTATCAGGTACTTGAAGCACTTGCTTTTGGTGCTGATTATATTTTGCTTATTGCAATGGCACTCTCACGTAAAGAGCTAAAAGAGTTGCATGATTATGCCAGACACCTTGGACTTGATGTACTAGTTGAAGTACATAATAAAACAGACCTGGTGAAAGCCATTTTTGCAGGTGCCGACATCATCGGTATCAATCACCGTAATCTTGAGACCTTTGAGATGGATATGTCTTTGAGTGAAAAGCTTATACCTCTTATACCAAATGGTAAGATCATTGTTGCCGAATCTGGTATTAATGATCATGAGACTGTGGTGGAATTAAATAAGGTTGGGGCGGATGCCTTTCTTGTTGGTGAACACTTTATGCGTCAAGATGATATAACTCAAGCCTTAAAAGACTTGAAGTATGGAATTAACTAAGTAATTTTTTTACTACTTGGTTGATTCTTCCACCGTCAGCACGGCTTCCTATGGTACTTTTGGCTGTACCCATCACTCTACCCATATCTTTCATACTTTGAGCACCTACAGATGCTATGATTTCTTGTAGTACAGATTCTAATTCTGTATCATCCATCGGTTCGGGTAAATAAACTTTAACTATGGCTATTTCTGCATTTTCTTTTTCTACAAGATCATCGCGTCCGGCATCTGCAAATTGTACCTTGGCATCTTCTCTTTGTTTGAGGTATTTCATTAAGATATTTTCCACATCTGTATCTGTTACATCCCTTCTTTCATCTACTTCTATCTGTTTGATGCCTGCCTGTACATTTCTCAGTGTATCTCTTTTGATGATCTCTTTGGCTCTCATAGCATCTTTGATGTCAGATTTTATCTGGTCTTTTAAATTCATAATTCTTCCTTAGGTATATTTACAAAGATTGTACTATAATTCTCTTATGAAAATTACAATAGAAGATAAACAATTTGATATAAAAGATATTACACAGCTTTACCCTGCAGCGGTGGTTAAAACAGGTCATGAAGATGAGACTACCCAAGTGAGTCTTGAATGGATAGATTTAGAGTCTAAAGGGAAAGTGGAGATCGTAGGTTATGGAGTTTTTATTCACCTTGGTGAAGAAAAAAAGTACTCTTTTGTATTTGATACAAGAGAAGAGATGGATATTGCCATAGGTAAGATTGCATCACAGTTAAAATAATTTCTTTGGATTTAAGTTAGATTATCTTATCATTCGTTATCTATATACGGAGAAACTATGACTACATTTCAACTTTTACTTCTCATTATTGCCGGAGGTGTATTTTACCTCTTTTTTAAACAACTATTCTCAGGAAATCATCCTAAACGAGGCGTAGATTTTGAATCGAACGTTGCAGATGAACAAATAGGTGGTATAAACCGTCCCGATAAAACATTTTCGAAACCAAGAGTAGAACCTACACGTATGGAACAACTTCTTGAAATGGCTGATGAAGCTGTACAGAAAAATGATATGAATGAGGCAGCCAAAGCACTACAAAGTGCACGGATCGTGGATGAAAATAATATAGATGTATTACAACGCAGTGGCTATGTTGCTATGCAAAGTTCTGAGTATAATGAAGCGAAAGAGTATTATGAAAAAATCATTTCATTAGATGAACAGGATGATATGGCACATGTATCTCTTGCCAATGCCTTTCATAAACTTGGAGATGAATCCAATGCTGAGAAACATCATGAAGAGGCTATCAGATTGGACCCTGAGTATGCACCACATCATTTTAATTATGCAAATACATTGTATGACCTGGAACGAACACAAGAAGCATTGGTTGGCTATAAAAAAGCATATGCGTTAGATAATACATTAGATGAAGCAAAAAATATGATAGAGAAGTTGGAAACTGACAATGGGTAGTGCTTGTTTTGTAACTGAGGTAGCAACAGAAGAGATACTGCTGAGAGTGACCAATGTATGTGCAGAGTGTTATGACAACATATCAGAGGGAGATGTCATACACTATGATATGCAAAACTATCGTTATTTATGTAAATCTTGTCAAGAGAGACTTTGTGCCCAAATGAATGAAAATTGTGAGATTGTGGAAGATGATACTCCCAGTCTTTTTTGCTAGATACGCATTGAATTAATATTTTTCATCTGCATCTACAACTTCTGATAGTTCTGTATTATCGCTTATGTTTAATTTTGCATTTTTCAAGATACTGATACTTTCAACACCGATAACTTCTCCATCGATCATGCCATCTACAATAAGGTGTTTAACATGAAGCAGTTTAGATAGTTTTCCTGTTTTCATAATTTCAAGTGAATCACATGTGAGGCTACCTTGGATTTCGCCGTTGATAATGGCATTTTTTGCTTTGACATTACCTATAACGACACCAGTTTTCCCTATAACAAGTGTGTTCTCAACACTGATATCACCGGTTACTTTTCCATCTATATGTACAGTATCTGTTCCTTTTAAATTACCGGTGATTTCCATACACGCTGTAATGATGGTTGCTGAACTAATTTTATTTTGTTTTGTCTTTGTTCTTTTGCGACTTAAAAATGCCATCTTAATTTAAATTATTTCTTTCTTCCCTTAGGTGCTTCGTAAGTAGACATCGAACCTATCATTTTTCCACCTTCAGCAGTTTTAATGTTTTTAACTGAGATCTCACCTTTGACTGATCCTTTGTTCTCAATTTCAAGTAGTTCTGTTGCAGTTATTTTACCCTCTACAACACCATTAACTTTAATGATTTTACTACGAAGTCCACTTACTTTTAATATACCGCTTTCCATGACAGTAATCATTTCAAGTCCAACAATATTACCTTCTACGCTACCATTTATGATCAGATTTTTGGCTTGTACGTCTTTAGATAGTTTTCCTGTTTGCATGACTTCAAGTGTATCACAGATAATGCTGCCTTGAAGTTCACCGTTGATAATGGCATTTTTTGCTTTGACATTACCTATAACGACACCAGTTTTCCCTATAACAAGTGTGTTCTCAACACTAATGTCACCGGTTACTTTTCCATCTATATGTACAGTATCTGTTCCCTTTAAATTACCGGTAACTTCCATACAAGATGTAATGATGGTTGCAGAACTTATTTTGTTTGATTTACTCTGTTTTTTCTTACCACCTAAAAGTGCCATATTATTCCTTTGTAGCGATTGTTATAAACTTTTTTGTTTGCTGTAAAATACTTTTCCAGTCAACTTTAGTGATTCTATCACTTATATAGTTAATGTTATCTAAATCCCATGTCATGAATGGTTTAGGGTCTACCCATTTATCGAGGTATCGTACTTCATAATGAAGGTGTGCTCCTGTACTTCTTCCGGTATTTCCTACATAGGCGATCAGATCTCCTTTTGAGACATAGGCACCACTTTTGACAGCAAATTTACTAAGATGACCATAGGCAGTTTTAAATCCAAATGAGTGTGCAAGCAGTAAAAAGTTTCCATATGCACCTTTTCTTTTTGCGTAAACTACCACACCACTTGCCGGAGCGTATATAGGTGTACCAGTTTTGGCAGGAAGGTCAAGTGCAGGGTGGAATGATTTCTTTTTGCTTACCGGGTGTGTCCGGTATCCAAATCCACTTGAAATACGTTTATACTTTAAAGGTTTACCATTTGGTATACTGTTTAACAAAAGTGCTTTTTGGATGGTTGAAAGTTGTTCTTCTTTTAACTCTTTTCGTATATCATCTTTTACTTTTGAACGTTCCTCTTCCAAGCGTGCCTGAAAACTTGCATTCAGATCAGGACCGATACCCAGCATCTCTTCTACTTCTTCCAAATGTTCATTGACCGAGTAAAGTTTTTCACTGGTTCCTTGTATAAGGACTATAAGCTCTTCCTGTTGCAAATTTAATTCAGCATTTCGTTCTTTATAAGCATCACTCCTTTCTTCAAGTAGCGTTATCTCCTCTGCAATTAATATCATCTCTTTTCTATGTTCCAAAGTTTGCTGTTTTAATCCGGATACTCTATTATTAAGTAACTCAATATAAAAATAGGTGCCTACTCCAATAAGAATAAACACAAGTATAGCAAAGAGAATCACTTTTTTAATGATCTCATGTACTGAGTACTGTTTGGAACCGTGTATATCTGATATTGTGATTATAAGTCTGTTTTTCATAATTTTTCTTTTATATAGTGGATTGCATTGATATAACTCAATGCATTGAGTTTGGTACGTGTGTAGGCTATATCAAATGCAGTACCATGGTCTACGGAGGTACGAAGTATCGGTAGGTTTAAAGATACGTTGATCCCTTCGTCAAAATAGAGTGCTTTTAAGGGCGCTAAACCCTGATCATGATACATCGCAACATAATGGCTGTAATGTTCTCTTACTTGTGGGGTAAAAGCAACATCAGGTACAAGTGGAGTAGAAAATATTTGCTCACCTATCTCAATCTGTGCATTCTCTATGGCTTGCTGGATGATCTTCTCTTCATCACCTAAAACACCGTCATCTCCCGCATGAGGATTTAAGCCTAGCACGGCAACTTGTTTTTTAGGTTTTTCTGTTTTGTAAAAATCCAATAAAAATCGTGTTAGATCTTTTTCATTGAGACTTTTAGCAACATCTTTAAGAGGGATATGCTCTGTAAAAAGTGCTACATACATTTTCTCACACCCAAGCATCATAATAGCTTCTGCATCAAAGAAATCTCGAAGGGCATCCGTATGACCCTTGTACTTAACTCCGGCAAGTTCCCAAGCTTTTTTATGGATAGGCAGTGTACAGATAGCATCTACTTTTTGTTCTTTAGCAAGATCAACTGCTTTTACAAAAGACGCATAAGCATAAGTACCACTCTCTTTATTTACCATACCGCCTTCTATCTCAAAATAGGGTGCAATGTTTTCTATGGTGTGAAAATCTTTGGGGATATCAAGTGCAAGTTTTTTTGCAGCTTGTTTTAACATACGACTGTCTATACAGTAGAGTGGATCTATTTGCTGAGAAATAATATGATGGTTCTCTAGTATAAGCTGGATTCCTATCCCGTTAAGATCACCCACTGATATGACAACTGTTTGCATTAGCGTATCAATTTTGCTTTAATATCTAAAATAGCCTGTTCTAAACCGGTATAGACAGAACGTGCTATGATACTTTGGCCGATATTTAGCTCTTCTATCGCTTCAATGTTCACAATATCAGTAACATTTTGCATATTAAGTCCATGACCTGCTGCCACACGAAGCCCCATTTCTTTTGCAGCTATAGAGAGTTTATGAAGTGTTGAAAGTTCTTCATCTAACATTTGTTTGAGTACCGTACGTGAAAGGTCGAGTTCTAGTATGTTATGGTGTGTTTTAGACAGGTTTGTGTAAAGCATGGCATAGACATTCGCATATTTGCCCGTATGAAACTCTATCCACTCAACACCAAGGTCTACAGAAGCTTGAAGTGCCTCATGTGCAGGGTCGATAAAAAGTGAGACTTCTATCTCCTCTTTTTGCAACCTCTTAATGGCTTCTTTTAATTTGGTTTGTTCCCCGGTTACAGCAAGTCCTCCCTCAGTAGTTACCTCTTCACGTTTTTCAGGTACAAGGGTGACACGGTGAGGTCTTAGGTCACAAGCGATATCTATCATTTCAGAAGAGATGGCACACTCAAGATTTACAGGTAATGATGAGAGTTCTATGATGTTTTTAGCATCCATATCCTGCATATGACGTCTGTCCTCACGCAGGTGTATAGTTATCTGATCTGCTCCTGCACGTTTACAAATACCAAGCGCATCAAGCGGGTCCGGATCTGCTACTTTTCTAGCTTCTCTCAATACTGCGATATGGTCAATGTTGACACCCAATAACATCCATAGTCCTTTAATCTATAATAGGGTAAATTATATCCAATAATTGATTAGGAGATAGATAAATGCCAAACAAGAATGTATTGCCAATTGTAGCGTACAGTGATATTAAAGAGAAGATAGGCAACGGTAAACCTACCATACTATCCTTTGGAATGTCTCATTGTTATAGCTGTATTGCAATGTCTAAAACTTTTTCTGAAGTCTTACAAGAGCACCCGGAGTTTCAAATCTACTCTATAGATGGGCAAAAAGAACGTTTAGTTAGTCGTGATATCTATAGACTAAAAGAGATGCCGACGCAACTCTTTTTTGATGCTTCTGGTGAGGAAGTCTTTCGACATACAGGTATGTATAAAAAACCTGTGTTAGATATTATTTTGAAGAAATACAACTTTTGTTAGGGAGTTTTACCTCTATTTATCGCAGTTAACTTATGGGGTTGTTCAAAAAATCACAACCTTTAATATTTAGGAGTAAAATTTAATTTTCTGACTTATTGTCTGCGGGCTTTCTTTTTTTATAGGTTCTTTTTTTTACAGGTTTTACCTCTAGGTTTTGTTCATTGATCAAAGTTTTTGTCTTTTTTAATGAGAAATTGTAAAACCATATGATTCCTAAAATGAGTAATGCCCCTATCATGAAATGGTAGATGACTATCCCTGCACCCATACCATAAACAAAATTGAGAAGATGTTGTTTTTCGATCTTCTCTTCGATCGTCATTGTAGATTCATCTTTCTTAAAAATATCTACAGCATTGGAAAGAAAGCCACTCGCACTTTCTAGAAGACTTGTACCTTTTTCTTTGATGTTTTGCAGTGTGAATTCATTTTTATCGGTTGTATTCATAAATACTCTTTTTTTAATATTTCTAATTATAGCATAGATGGGTAATGATTTGAGTAGGACTTAACCAACATTATGTTAAAATCGCGACTATATTATTTTAAAGGCTATAGCTATGTCAAAAAGAAAGATTAAAAAAGCGGTATTGGCTTATTCTGGTGGGCTTGATACGAGTATTATCCTCAAGTGGCTTCAAGATGAGTACAACTGTGAAGTAGTAACATTTACAGCGGATCTTGGTCAAGGTGAAGAGGTAGAGCCTGCACGTCAAAAAGCACTTGATATGGGTATTAAACCTGAAAATATTTTTATTGAAGACCTTAGAGAAGAGTTTGTACAGGATTTTGTTTTTCCAATGTTCAGAGCAAATGCCATTTATGAAGGTGAGTACTTACTTGGAACCTCTATTGCAAGACCGCTTATCTCTAAAGTACAGATAGAAATCGCGAAGAAGACGGGTGCAGATGCCGTAAGTCACGGTGCAACAGGTAAAGGAAATGATCAGGTACGTTTTGAACTTGGTTACCTTGCACTTGATCCGGATATCGCCGTGATCGCTCCTTGGAGAGAATGGGACTTGAATTCTCGTACTAAATTGCTTAAATATGCTAAAAAGCATGGTATTGACATAGATGGTAAGGGAAAAGCAAAGCCTTACTCTATGGATGCGAACTTACTTCATATCTCTTATGAAGGTGAGCACCTTGAAAACCCTTATAATGAACCAGAAGAAGATATGTGGTTATGGTCAGTTAGTCCTGAAAAAGCACCAAATAGACCAGAATACCTAACGATTTCATACCGTCATGGTGACCCTGTAGCGATCAATGGTGAAGAACTTTCTCCAGCAACGATGCTTAAAAAGTTAAATGATTTTGGTAACAGACATGGTATCGGTCGTATAGATATCGTTGAAAACCGTTATGTTGGTATGAAAGCACGTGGATGTTATGAAACACCGGGTGGGACTATCATGCTTAAAGCACACAGAGCTATTGAATCTATCACTCTAGACAGAGAAGAAGCGCATCTCAAAGATGAGATGATGCCAAAGTATGCTAAAGCGATCTATAACGGTTTCTGGTGGTCTGCAGAGCGTAAGATGATGCAAGCAGCGATCGATGCAACACAGGAACATGTAAGCGGTGATGTAAAACTCAAGCTTTACAAAGGTAATGTAACTGTTGTAGGTAGAAGATCTGAGGAATCTCTTTATTCTGAAGAACATTCAACATTTGAAGAAGATGAAGTATATAACCAAAAAGATGCAGAAGGGTTCATTAGACTCAATGCACTTCGTTTCATTATCGAAGGTAAAAAACAGCCGGAGCGTATTGCTTCTATGATCGCAAGTAGTTCAGATGAAGTTGAAGTATGTAAGATAGAGACAGGTTCATTTACTATTTGTCAACGTATTAAACGTTTCTTTGGATTTGGTAATACCAGTACACCTAAAGAAGAGTATATTAAAAGAAAGTAATTTTTTATTTTAATAACTTCTCCATCTCCTTCAATACTCTTGAAGGAGAAAAATCTATGACAGACTCTCTACTCAAAACATTTGGAATAATTTCAAGTAAAAGATAAATAAAGCCTATCATCGGGTAGAATGCATAAAATTCTGCTTTGAATGCTTTGAATTTGTAACGGCTTAAAAACCACTCTTTGGCAGATATAGCACCTGCATCAAAAAGTAATACTTCCATGGCAAACACAGAACCCCAGGATATGTAGGTAACAAGCACAATGATAACTGCTCCCAGTACACCAAACATAACAATAACAATAGCCAAAAAAATACTCATATAGAGTGCAAAGGCTTGAAAGCCTAAAGATGCAAAGATCGTTACGACTGAAAAGATGAAAAGTAGAGAACCAAAAAATAGGAAGAGTTCCAAGTAGGTTTTTTGTTCTGTAAATGTAGGGCTAAAGTAGGCACCTAGCAGGGTGACGATGAAGATAGCAAGAATGGTAAGGGATAGAGAACGATACTCTTGCATCTTGTTTCCTTGTAGGGTGCATTTGCTAATGCACCATTAATCAATTTCATATAACCTAATAAGACTCTTCACATCAGCTTTACGTCCAAGCCACTCTTGGTAAAGTTCTGACATCTCTTTTGCACCACCATTGGCAAGTATATACTCTTTATACCCTTTTGCACTCTCTTTGTCAAATCCTGACTTCTCGTCAAGACAAGAAAAAAAGGCATCAGCAGAGAGGACTTCAGCCCATTTGTATGAGTAGTATCCTGCTGCATAACCACCTGCAAAAATATGTGCAAAACCGTGTTGGAATTTGTTATAAGAAGGAACTTTAAGTAGGGAGGTTTTTTCTCTGATACCGTTTAATAAATCTTGCACTTCTTCACCTTGGTAGAGATCTTGGTGTAGAGTAAAATCAAAGAGTGAAAACTCAACTTGTCGTAAGATACTTAGTGCCGCTTGATAGTTTTTAGTCTCTTTTATCTTTTTCATGAGTACATCGCTGATAGGTTTGCCATTTTCATAGTGAAAACCGAAACGTTTTAGGATGGCAGCTTCATAGGCAAAGTTTTCTAAGAACTGTGAAGGAAACTCAATAACATCCCACGCTACACCGTTAATACCGGAAACGGAACGTTCTTTAGATTTACCAAAGAGGTGATGGATGGCATGACCCATTTCATGAAAGAGGGTTACCACATCATCGTGTCTAAGAAGTGATGGTGTAGTCTCCGTTGTAGGTGAGAAGTTACATACGATGAAAGCCGAGGCTAGGTGTGTATTTCCATCATTGTCCTCATAGTGTGTTTCCCAGTCATTCATCCATGCACCACCACGTTTTTCTTTACGTGCTTCAAGGTCGAAGTAGATACGTCCTGATAATACGTTATTGGAATCTTTGCCCTTATCAAAGATGTCAAAAGGTTTCACACATTCGTGCCATGTAGGTACATCAGCAGGTTCAAATGTTACACCAAAAAGTTCTGAAACGATGTCTAATAAACCTTTCAGTACCTTATCTTGTTGGAAATAAGGCTTTGTCATTGTATCATCAAAATCAAATTTCTCTTTTTTGAGTTTCTCTGAATAGTAGCCCAGGTCATATCCTGCTAGATCTTTTATACCATCTGTTTTTTCTGCAAAGGCTTTAAGTTCATTCAGTTCATTTTTAGCTTGAGGGAGAGCAGCATCAGCTAAGTCAGTGAGAAATGTAATAACATCATCTTCTTTACTTGCATCTCTAGTCTCTAGTGCGTAGTGTGCATATGAAGTAAATCCAAGTAGTTTTGCTTTTTCATTTTTAAGGGCAAGTATCTGGTCTATGACTTTTGCATTTTCAGGTGCACGCGTAGCGTAGGCCTTTGAGATAGTTTTTCTATGTTCACGGTTTGGTCCATAGGTCATGTAGGCTAAGTAGCTAGGGATTTGCAGGGTAAACTTATAGACAGTTTTACCATCTATTTCTTCTTTTGCAGCATCGATGTCCGTTTGAGGCATGCCTTCTACATCTTTTTCATCTTCAATAATGAGTTCAAAGGCATTGGTGGCATTAAGCAGATTTTGAGAAAAATTATTAGAAAGTTCAGAGAGTTTGAGACTTATCTCTTCCATACGTTTTTTTTCTTTTTCAGGGAGCTTCACACCGGAGAGTACAAAATCACGTATATCATGCTCTACTACTTTTTTAGCTTCATCACTTTGAGCATTTATTTGTTCTATTTTATGAAAGAGAGCCTCATTTTGTGCCATTTCAGAACCAAATTTTGAGAGTAAAGGTAATGACTCCTCATAGGCCTTTTGTGTTTCATCAGAATTCATGACAGAATTTAAGTGGGAAAGAGGGGTAAAGAAAAGTCCTAATTCTTCATCAAGATCTTGAAGAGGCTTAAGTATTTCTTGGTAGCTGGTATCTTTTGATTTTGTAATGTTATTGATGACAGCACGCTGTGCATTTAGTAGTTTATCCAATTCTTTTGGAAAGTTTTCTAGGTTATCGATATGGAAGTTTTGAAACATGGTTTGTTGTATCCGTAATTAAATTTTTTTGATTTTAACATATTTATTTACCCAAAGGTTTAATAAGTAGTAAAAGTTTCGGAAGAAGTATTAGATTTGAAATAAGTGCAGCAGCCATTACAAGCATGGTAAGTAAGCCAAAATAGATCGTAGGTATAAGATTGGAGAGTATTAAGATAGAAAAACCAATGATGACTGTGAGAGAAGTATAGTACATAGCATTTCCTATACTTCGGTTGGTTCGTTTCATATCTTTTTTATAGCGATGATCTTTAGCAAATTCTACTTTGAAACGGTGGATATAATGAATGGTGTCATCAACACCAATACCCATAGCAATAGCAGCGATTGTAATAGTCATAATATCAAGAGGGATCTGTAACCATCCCATAAAACCAAAAATAATGCCTATAGGAATGATGTTCACAATTAAAGCGATAAGTGTCAGTTTAAGAGAACGGAAAAGTATGAGAAACATAGAAAATAAAATAGCCAAAACAAGACCCAGAGTTGTGATCTGCGAGGTAAAAAGTGACTGTAATATATTGTTATACATTACCATGAGATTAGAAAGTTTAAAAGTAACGATTTCAGGGTTCAATAGTTTATCTAGATCACTGTGCATCTTTTGTATCAGGGCGTTACGTCTTAAGCCTTCATGAGAGTCAATGATCCGTGTTGAAAATCTTACTTGGTTATGCTCTATATTTACATAAGGAGAAAGGATGATCTCTCTATACTTTTGTGGAAGTTTTTTGTAAAGAATCGCTATTTCGACACTGTCTAAAGCTTTATTATCATTAAGAATTTTTCCGGTATTTAAAATGGTAGCAAAAGATTGTACATCACCTGTATCTTTTAAATTTTCAAGATATTGATGTACTTGGTGAATGACAGCAATTTTATCATCAGTAAACCAGTACTGTTCTTCATCTTCTATGGTATTGAATTCATCTTCAAATGAGTCTTCTTCCTGCGCTTCTACTTCAGTAGGAGTCTCCTCAGTAAAAGTGAGTATGACATCCAGTGGAGTTGTACCTCCAAGTTCCTGATCAATTACCTTCATACCTTGGTAGATACTCGTGTCTTTTTTAAAGTAATTGATAAAACTATTTTCAACGATGAGTTGTGAAGCCCCTGTAAGACTAAAAAGAATAGAGAGAAGCGTAATGCTGAAAATAGCTTTTTTATCTTTTAGTACAATGTTGACACTACTTTTTACCAAAGAAAAATTAGAAACTTTTCTTTTTAGAGGAGGGGTTTTCTTAAGTAATATCAATACACTTGGAAAAACAATGAATGAAATGAGAAAAGAAAGTGTAATACCAGCAGACATCATCCATCCTAAATTTATAATAGGGTGAATATGGGAAAAGAGTAAAGAAGAAAAACCAGCTATAGTAGTGAGTATGGCAAAAAATGTTGGTGTGGCTTTTGAGAGCATCGTTGTTAATATAAGTTTATAGGATGAAGCTTTCGGGTACTTCCTAAGTAGCTCTTGATATCGTACGATGAGATGCAAGACGATAGAGATAGTAATAATAAGCTGTAAAGCGATGAAGTTTGAAGAGATCACCGTGATCTCCCAACCCCAATACCCTAATGCACTCGTAATGGCAATGACAGAAAGTGTACATATAAGAATTGGAAGTACTATCCATCTGGGCTTCTTAAATAGTATTCCCAAGACGATGATAAGTAGAAGGATCAAGATACTTCCATAAATCACAAGATCACTTTTAACAAAACTAATAATATCGTTGGAGATCATCTGAACACCACCCAAGAAAAGTGTGACATTGTCTTCATATTTTTTCATGATAATTCGTATATTCTCAATATTTTTAGCATTGAGTTGACGTTGATGGTCTCTATGTCTTTTAAAATTTATTTTTGCTTCTTCCAACAGATTTAATTCTTCTATAGTCAATACCGAACTCTTTTGTTTTTGAAGAAAATAGTCTCTCTTTTTTAGGAGTTCATTATAAAGAGCATCTTTTTTAAGATGTATAAGTACAGATGAAACTGTAAAGTCTTTATTGACAAGACTATTTTTATAGAGTGGACTGGTTAAGAACTCTTTTTTTGCAAGCGTTAAGTTTATATCAGAAGCTTTGAGTGTTCTGGTGTTATTTAGTAATTCACTCATATCTTGAGGGGGAGAATAGAGTAAAGGTACTGAAAGTATTGTATCTACAGAATCAACATCAGGTAACTTCTCTAATTCTTCTGATAAATTTGATAGCGTTTGAAGACTTTGAGATGAAAGTAGATCTTGTTTAGGTTTATAGGCGATGATAAGTACTTCAGAGCTTTTAAATCGCTGCTCTACAGTACGTAAAAATTTCAAATCTTTGTCATCATCGAGAAGAAGTGTTTGAGAACTTGCATCTATCTCAAGTTTGGTTACATTGGTACCAAAAAGAAGTATTGCAGTGAGGGTAAAGAGTAGAACAGACAGAGGGTACTTAAGAATGAATTTTCTGTAAAGTAACCCCAACATAGTTTTTTCCTAAAAGTTCTATAGTGACTCTAAGAGTTGCTTGAAAGATTTGGTTTTTAAAAATGATGCAAACTGTTTTCTATATGTTTGAATGATACTGACACCTACAAGACGTACATCATAAATATACCATTGATTTTTCTTTTTATCTTTATACAAGAGATATACTACCTTGTAAGTATCTGTCTTTCCAATAATTTGGTTTTCTAATGTAATACGCGTAGATTTTACTTTTTTTAAAGCTTTTGTAATAACCTTTTGGTTGTCATAGAGTCTGAGTTTATCTACATAAGAGTGTTTGATTTTATTTTCAAAAGCTTTGGTAAATTGTTTTTTTTCTGCAGTACTCAGTGATTTCCACTTTTTACCTAAACTGATTTTTGCCATCGTTGGATAATCAAATACGGTATCCATTACTTTAATGCTTTTTGACTCTTTTTCTGCCTGAGAGAGAGAATTGTTTTGTAAGATATTTAAGACTTGATGTACTTTTTTATCCATAACTTGTTGGATCTGCGATTCGATAATGGCATGAGAACTAACGCTCATTATAAGTACTGTAAGTATGACTTTTAACATTCTTTCCCCTTTTTATTTAACTTATTCTTTTATTTCTTCAACTCTTTTTTGTTCATAAATATCACGTAAGAATGGATAAAGTTCCAAGGCATCTTTTTTAAGACTTTCATATTGACCTGGTTCTAAAGAGTTTTTATTAATAAAATACCATGCTGCAATAGCAGCAGACTCGGAAAAATTATCTGGTATTTTGTACTCTTCAAGTCCACGTACATTGACAAGTGGTGAAACATAAGCATCCACAGAGAGACCTATAAGGTCTCTTACATTAGAAGGTCCGAAGAATGGAAGAACAATATGGAAACCGGGTTCAACGCCATAAAAACCTAAAGTTTGGCCAAAATCCTCATCATGAGCAGAAATATGCATATACTCTTCAGCTGGGTCCATTAGACCTGCTAAACCAATGGTTGAATTAATAACAAATCTTCCTGTTTCATCCGCAACATTTTGAAATTTACCTTGGAGAAGATTATTTACAAAACGTATAGGAAATTGTATATTATGAAAAGCATTTGAAATTCCAATACGTATAGGTTGAGGTAGTATATAGCCATAAGCCTCTGAAACAGGGTTTAGAATATATGTGATCATTACATCGTTAATATCAGTCATGAATTCATTATATCCACTGAGTGGATCTATAAGAGGTGTTTGGGTTTCATCTGTAAACTCATTTTCAAAGTCTTCTTCAGGATTGGTAGTTTCAGAAGAAGTATTAGTTGTTTTTGTTATTAGTTTTTTTTCTTCTTGAATTGGTGTGTCAATTTGTTTTGTACTACAACCCTGTAAAAGTATAAGTAAGAGGGTGAAAAAAAATAATAAAGATTTCAATAGTTATACCTACCTTTCAACATTCATCTATTTATTATACAATTATAATAATGTATTTTAGGTATATCAATACAACTCTTTTAGAAACTTTTTAACAAATGCCTAGTAAAGTTTAGTTAAAATCATACGTATAGATATCCAAATAAGGACAAAGCATGAAAGTATTATTAATTAAAGATGTAAAAGCTTTAGGTAAAGCAGGTGAGATAAAAGAAGTAAAAGATGGTTATGGTCAAAATTTTCTTATTGGAAAAGGGTTGGCAAAACTTGCTACACCTGAAGTTGTTGAAAACTGGAAAGCAGAGCAAGCTCGAATGGCTCAAGAACTCAAAGATGAATTGACTAGACTTGAGGCAGAGAAGATCACACTTGAAGCAACAGAGATCAAGATAGAAAAGACCAAAGCACCAGTTGGTATTAAAGGCTCAGTAGGCAATGCAGATATAGCTTCAGCGATCGCTGGACAACTAGGTATTGAATTAGATAAAAAACATATCAATCTTAAAAAAGCGTTAAAGTCTGAAGGTCTGCATGAAGTAGATACTAAACTTGGTCATGGTATCCATGCAATGCTTAAAGTCAATGTGGTAGGCGTTTAATGTTTCACGCAACCACGATACTGGGTTATAAGGCGGATGGAAAAGCAGTCATTGGCGGTGATGGACAAGTTAGTTTTGGTGATACCGTACTCAAAGGGAATGCTACAAAGATCCGCACATTAGGTGATGGTCAAGTTTTAGCTGGTTTTGCAGGATCTACAGCAGATGCCTTTAATCTTTTTGATATGTTTGAGACAATACTCGCAGAGAAAAAGGGTGACCTTTTCAAGTCTGTGATAGGATTTTCTAAAATGTGGAGAAAAGACAAGCATCTACGTCAACTTGAAGCAATGATGATCGTCTTAAACAAAGAACATATTTATATACTAACAGGAACAGGTGATGTAGTAGAGCCTCAAGATGGAAAGATTGCAGCTATTGGTTCTGGTGGAAACTATGCCATATCAGCAGCACGTGCTTTAGATAAACATGCAAACCTAGAGCCAAAAGATCTGGTCCAGGAGTCACTTCAAGTTGCAGGTGAATTGTGTGTCTACACAAATACAAATATAAAAATATTGGAACTATAGATTATCATGGACAATTTAACACCAAAAGAAATAGTAGCTTATCTTGACAAGTATGTCATTGGGCAGAGAGAAGCAAAAAAGACCATAGCCGTAGCACTTAGAAACCGTTACAGACGTTTACAGCTCTCTACTGAAATGCAGCAGGATGTAACACCAAAAAACATTTTAATGATTGGTAGTACAGGCGTTGGTAAAACGGAGATAGCCAGACGATTGGCAAAGATGATGAACCTGCCTTTTATCAAAGTTGAAGCAAGTAAATATACTGAAGTAGGGTTTGTAGGTCGTGATGTAGAGTCTATGATACGTGATCTGGCTGCAACTGCGATGATTATCGTTCGTGAAGATGAAAACGAGAAGAACAAAGAGAAAATAGCAAATTATATAGAAAATAAGATCATTGAAAAACTGCTTCCTCCTTTGCCTGCAGGTGCGAGTGAACAGAAGAAAGCAGAGTATGAGGCTTCTTTTACACGTATGCAGGATAAACTTGCAAAAGGTGAGCTTGATCATCTTAAAATAAAAGTAGAAATGCCAAATGACGTTTCTATGCCTGAAGATGGTTTACCGCCACAGATGATACAGGTACAGGAGAGTATCGTAAAGGTACTTGGTGGGATGAATAAAAAGGGACCTGAAAAAGAAGTTTCTGTCAAAGATGCCAAAAAGATCCTTGAAGCAGAAGCGAGTAATGAACTGCTAGATGAAGAGAACCTTAAAACACTGGCTTTGGAAAAAGTAGAGAAGGGTGGTATCGTCTTTCTTGATGAGGTAGATAAGATAGCCGTCTCTGCCAACTCTCAGAGCAGACAAGATCCTAGTAAAGAGGGGGTCCAAAGGGACCTGCTTCCTATAGTGGAAGGTTCAGCGGTACATACAAAGATAGGTACAGTAAATACAGATCATATCTTATTCATAGCGGCAGGTGCATTTCATGTTTCAAAGCCAAGTGACCTCATGCCTGAACTTCAGGGACGTTTTCCTCTACGTGTAGAACTTGACTCTTTAGATGAAGAGATACTGTACCGTATTTTAACAGAGCCTAAAAATTCACTTATCAAACAGCATGTGGCACTTATGGACGTAGAAGGTGTTTCTTTGGATTTTAAAGAAGAGTCTTTACGCGCTATTGCACACTATTCATTTCTTGCCAATGAAAAAACAGAAGATATCGGAGCACGACGCCTTCATACAGTGATGGAAAAGATACTTGAAGAGATAAGCTTTTCTGCCGATGAGCATAAGGGTGAGACAATCACGGTTGATGAAATTTTAGTGAAAGATAAGATCGGTGAGGTGGTTGAAGATGAGGATACTACAAGGTATATACTATGATGTTTGATCATGAAAAAGATGAGATAGACACTAAGGCAGGTTTTGTAGCAGTAGTGGGGCGTCCAAATGCCGGGAAAAGTACACTGCTTAACTATGTGGTAGGGGAGAAGCTTGCAATGGTCTCAAAGAAAGCACAGGCTACGCGTAAACGTATGAATATCATTGTGATGCATGAAGATACGCAGATCATTTTTGTTGATACTCCAGGCATACATGAAAAAGAGAGACTGCTCAATCAGTTTATGATGGATGAAGCACTTAAAGCAATGGGAGATGCTGACCTTATTGTTTTTTTAGCGCCTATCACAGATAAGTTAACAGAGTATGAGAAGTTTTTGAAAATGACTGAGGCTAAAGGTACAAAGCATATAGTGCTTTTGACAAAGATGGATCATGTTAAGCAGGGTGATATCCTTAAAAAATTGGGTGAATACCAGAAATATCAAGACAGATTTGAAGCTATCATTCCTTTTTCTGTCAATAAAAAGGTAGGTAAAGCACAACTTTTAGATGAGATATCCAAACATTTACCAGTATCACCTTTTTTATTTGATGCAGAGATCCTGACAACAGACAATATACGTGATATCTATAAAGAGCTTATCCGTGAGTCTATTTTTGAAAACTTGAGTGATGAAATACCTTATGAGAGTGATGTGACCATAGAAAAGATCAATGAAACAGAAGATCTAGATACTGTTTATGCAACCATTGTTGTTGAAAAAGATACACAAAAGGGTATGATCGTTGGACAAAAAGGTGAAGGTATTAAACGTGTGGGAAAATTGGCGCGCCGGCAAATGGAACTCTTCTCAGGTAAGAAAATTTTCTTAGATCTGCATGTTTCGGTTAAGAAAGGCTGGAGTAAAAATAGGGATGGACTAGAAGATATGGGGTATATCTTTTAAAATATACGTAAAAGCATTTTGTAAACACCTAATGTAAACACGTGTAAAAGCGATTATATTAGGTTCAAATGAAGTTAAATAATTAAAAAAAGTTAAATAATTAAAAAAAGTTATATTATTGTAAAAGTTTAGTGTTTTGTAAGATTGTTTATATATTATAACATATATAATTGTTTAACAGACAAGGAAGTTTAGCATGTTTATGAAAAAAAGTTCATCAAATTCGGCCATAAAAAATATTGTTACTCATAATGTATATGCAAAAAAAAGCTATATATATAAAGATGAAGCATTTAAGCCTTTAAATAAACTCACTTATAATACTTCAAACTTTATTACATCTTATATTAACAACAAAGATATCATTAGTACGACAGTACGTTTGAGTAAGAGTATACCTGAAGAGGATATTTCTGATATTCTTGAGATTAAAGCTTACGAAGAATTGGGGCTTGATCAGGCTAACAGCTATATTATCTCTTCTACAGAGATTGAGTCTGAAGATGAAGAACGAGAATATCATATCTTTGTCTCAGAACCTGAGTTTTTAGATTCTCTTTATCTTCCCGTAAAAGAGAATACAAAATATCTTGATCTTATCATCCCCGCACCTCTTTTATATAAAACACTGTACACAAAAGAGATTTTAGGAGATAACAGCACACATTGTTTTGTTTACTTTACGCAAGACGATGCATTTGTTACATTGTATAAAAATGGTCAATATATTTACTCTAAATCCATAGAGTTCTCTTTAGAACAAATATATGATAAGTATTGTGAAGCAGTTGGTGAAAAAGTTGATGAAAAAGAGTTCTATTCTATTTTAGAATCAGAAGGACTTAAAACAACAAATAATGACTATCAACAAAATTTCATGAAAATTTTTGCCGAAGTATTTATTACTATCAATGATATTATTATTTATGCAAAAAGGGCTTTTGAACTTGAGACAATAGATCAAATGTTTATTGGAAGTCAAAAAGGTCCTATTATAGGCTTAGATGATTATAGTCAAAACTATCTAGGGTTACATTCAACAGAATTAAATTTTAACTACAATGTTGAAAGTGATGAGTGGTATACGGATCAGTTACAATATTTGATGCTTTTGTCATCGTTTGATTATATAGAAGATGAAACATCATTTGTTAATCTTACAATGTATCCACGTCCACCGTCTTTCCTTAATCGAGCAAGTGGGCAATTTATCATTGCAACTTTTGCTGCTATTTCTTTGAGTTTAGCTTATCCTCTTACTTATCTAGTAGGATCTTATATAAATGATGCAAAAATTTATGCATTAAATATAGAAAATACTCAATTGAAAAAAGAGTCAACTAAGTATAAGAAAATTCTTTCTGAAAAGAAAAGTATCATCAAAGGCTTAGATGGAAAGATAAATAAGTTATCAGGAATATATCAAGGTAAAACAAAAACACTTAAAGCAATTTATGAACAAAAAGTGAATTATCGTCTTAAGTCAGGTATATATCATTCAATAGCAGATGATCTTCATAAGTATGAAGTACAGGTTGATAAAATTTCGGGTGAAAAAAATACTTTATGGCTATCTATGGTAAGTTCTGATGACCGAAAATTTACAGAAGTTATCAAATATATTTCTGATACTCATTTTGATGATATTGTTGAAATTGATATAGCAAAAATAGAGAAAGATATAGTGAATAACTACTATAAAGGTCTGTTAAAGGTGGAATTAAAATGAAATTTTTAGAAGATAAACTAGAGGCGTTAGACGTATATTTTGCACCTAAGAAAGAGAGTGAGAAATGGATAATTATCTTAGGTATTGCAGGTTTTATTGCCTATCTTGGGTATGAGTTGCTTTTGCCTTATACTGAAGAACTATATACTAAAAGTGAAAGAACTAAAAAAAGTGTACAAAAAAGTATAGCAGATAACAAAACTTACTTAAGATCCATTACAGTTGGCGGAGATAGAGAATATTATGTCAAGAAATATGATCAGGATATTACTAGAAAGAAAGCTGAGATTGTTGATCTTAAGAATAAAATAAAATATATTGACAGTAATTTGGAAAAATTATCAGATATGCTTTTTAATAAAAAATCATGGTCAAAATTTCTAAACTCAATTACAAATAAAGCAGAAGTTCAAAATGTGGATCTGCAATATATTACAAATAAGTATGTAAATAATAAAGGTAGCTTTGGACATGTACTTGAAATAAGTGTGGGATGTAAAGGTAAATATAAAAATATTGTTAAATTTATGAATGAGATAGAACAAAATGTTTTGGTAACGGACATTTTTAAAACAAATCTCTCTTTAGATAATGATACTTCAGATATTATAGCAGATATTCATATCTCAGTATGGGGGATTAATCATTAATGAAAAAGATACTATTACTATCAGGGTTATTGACCGTTTTTCTTGTGGCAGATCTATCTGTTGACCAAATAGCAAATATGGTCACTAAAATACATGAAAAGAGAGAAGGTGTTAAGCTAGAAACACTTGAAAGTACAAAAGAACCATTTGTACGATTGAAGGAAGATAATAATACCACTGCATTAGTTATTCCTCAAAAAGTTGTAGGCAAAGATCAAAAACTGATTTTACATTCTATTATTAATAATAAGGCTTTCATTAATGATGGATGGAAAAGTGTTGGAGATACTATATTGGGGTATACATTGAAACATATAGGTAAAAGAGGTGTGGTATTGAGAAATGAAAATCACATTAAAAAACTATTTCTTCGTAAAGAAAGAGATGATTTTATCACATTAGAAGAGAGGTAATAGGATGAAAATAATACAAAAATCAGGGGTCAAATTTCTTATAGTTGCTATTGCACTATTTGGATTTACAAATAGTCTTGTGGCTAATAGTTGTTCAACAAAGCTGTTTTCTGTTACGATCGACAGCAAGTTGAGTATTGGGGATGTGATCGATAATCTTTCTGATACTTGTGGTTTGACAGTGATCGTAAAAGATGATGCAGCCAAATTACGTATGAATAAAAAGTTGTATTATGTAAAATTGAAAAATAGTACGTTAAAAGGTTTTTTAAATACGATCTTGAAAGACAATGATCTTAATTATACTCTAAAAGGCAATAAACTTAAAATTTCATACCTTATAACAAAGACATTCCGTATACATTACATTGCTGGAGATAGAACAGGTAAAAGTACAGCAAATGTAACCATTGCTAATTCTAATGATGCCTCTGGCAGTGGTGGCGGTGGCGGTGGTGCTGATTCTACTTCATCATCTAAAACAGGGATCAGTATAGAGAGTAATGATGAATTTAAATTCTGGACTACAATAGAACAAGAAGTTCAACGTATTTTGATCGGTGCGGCAGACGGTAGTACTCATTATGAAAAGTCAGGAGACACATGGACAGGACCAGATGGTAAAGTATGGGAATACAATCCTCTTGCACCTATTGTTAATCCAAAAGCAGGTATGGTAACTGTAACCGGTACAGATAGACAGATCAACAGAGTTGCTCAATATGTTAATGCTTTGTCGAAACAGCTTAAAACACAAGTATTGATAGATGTACGTATTTTGAACGTTTCATTTGATGATAGTGCAACAACAGGTGTGGATTGGTCTCAACTCTATACCCTGCAAAACTTTACGGTAAACTCTTTAGCAATGGCACAAAGAAATGTTTCATCGTATACATTTGACAATACCCAGGGAATTACTGATGCAACATTCTTAAAAGGGACAGAACCTCAGAGTGCAAATGTGATAAACCTAACAGGGAATACTGAAATAACAGAAGTAGTGAAGTTTTTATCTACACAAGGGGATGTCAAGACAATATCAAGCCCTCGTGTGATGACTTTAAATAATCAACCGGCACTTATTTCTGTAGGTCAAGAGTTATTTTATAAAATTAAATCAAGCAGTACAGCATCTGGCGGTGGTGGTGCAGTAGCAGCAGAAGGTGAGTTAGTAGATTCTGTCTTTGCAGGAATATTGCTAGATATTACACCAGAGATAGATGATAGCGGATATATCACTTTAAAAATCAACCCATCTATATCTGATACGATCGAGGAAGTAAGTGCTGAGGCTGGTGTTAGAACTATTCCACCAGATCTACTTAGAAGACAGATCTCTTCAGTTATTAAAGTAAAAGATGGAGAACAAGCAATTCTTGGTGGACTTGTAACTTCTAGAACTGGATTTAGAGATAGTCAAGTGCCATTATTGGGAGATATGCCACTGGTAGGAAGTTTATTTAAAAGAGAAGAAAAGATCAATAAAATAGAAGAGCTTGTATTGATCATTACTCCACATATCGTTAAAAGTTCTAAGTCAGTATCTTTGAAAGATTTAGGATATAGCAAATTGAATGAAAAGTAGATTTACAGCAGCAAAAAATGTATTTATCGATTCTATAGATATCGATGATTACATTGAACTAAGTTCTGCTGTAACTGCATATCAACAGTTAGAACATAGTATAGAAAAACCTTTAAAAATGATCTTACTTTTTGGTCGACCTGGTACAGGTAAGAGTATTCTTCTCAATCGCATTCAAAACAGACTGAAGCATCAAAAAGAGATTCATTATTTTGATACGCCTACAAGTAGTGAAAAAGAATTTTATTATAAATTATTCAAAGTCTTAACACAAAAAGAACTTCCTAGTAATACTGAAATAAATTTTTCTGCGTTAATTGAATTTTGTCAAAATCTAAGAGGGAAAAGAGAAGTTGTTATTCTTCTAGATGAAGCACAAATGTATGGGACGGAAATGATGGAGAAGATAAGACTTCTTTCTGATACACGTGCTGTGAAGTTTATTGTTTCCTTACATAAAACAGAAGATGAAGACCTTATTGCGAAAGAACATTTTCAATCTCGTATTTGGGAAGTAATAGAGCTTAAAAATGCGACGAAGGAAGACCAAACAGCTTATGTACATAAAAAACTTTTAAAAAAGAATCTTTTTGAAGTTGCAAATAGTATTAAAGCAAAAGATATGAAATATATACATCATTTTACTAAAGGAAATTATAGAGAATGTAATAAACTTTTATTTACTATTTTTGAAATATGTGAATATTATGATCGAAATGAACCTTCAAAAGTAAACTATTCACATATCCCCAACAAAATTATTGAAATGGCAGCATTAAAATTAGGGTACATTAATGTATGATATTAAGCCTTTGGAAGCAGAGTGGAAGAGATATAGGAAACAGAGACAAAAACCCTGGTATATAGGTGGTTTCATTTTTCTTATTTTGGCAATAGTGGGCATTACTTTTTTTGGTAATGTAAACATAAATATGGAAACATTCAACCGTTATTTTAATACTATCAAAAACAATGCCTTACCGATAGTAAAAGAAGTTAAAAGTAATGTATTATTAGATGATGCTTTAGAAACACTAGAGATAGAAAAACCTATAGCTATAGAAACTGTAGAGAAAGAACCTGAATCTTCTAACGTAGAAACTGTAGATGAAAAGGAATCAAAGTCTTCTAATATATTGGTCGATATACCTATATTGGAAAACGTGAAACAACCTGTGAATGAAAAATTACCTGTAGATAGAAAAAAGAAAGTTCATATAGAAATTATTGAAACAAGTTCTGTCACTGCATATAAAGATGTCGAAAAACGTTTCTTACAATCACATGATATTGATGATTCTCTTTTCTTAGCTAAAAGTTATTATAAAAAGGGGTATTACAAAAAAGCTGAATATTGGGCACTTGAAACCAATAAAATAGATGAAAATATAGAAGATAGTCTACTGATTTTTGTTAAATCAAAAGCTAAGTTAGGTCATAAAAATGAAGCAATATCCATTTTAACAAAATATATCAGTAAATCTAATTCACAAGAAGCAAAAAATATATTATTTAAAATTAAAAATGATACATTATAAAATAATATACTAATATTTAATGTTATGCTCTATACAGAGAAATAGGAGGTCTTAAAGATGGTTAAACTTATCGAAATAATGCTTAAAGAAAATATTATTACAAAAGATGCAATATCCACCTTGGTCAAAAGCAGACCTCCAAAAAAGATCTCTTTTGCCAATCTTATTACTGAGGAAATGGTCGACCTTCATACTGTAGAGATGTTCTTGGCTAAGAAGATCAGGCAAGGTGTTATCACTTTGTCCCACCTTGAAAAGATAGAAGGTATTAATATCGCACCGATCATTGAAGAGGTAGCCAAGGCACTACATGTAGATTATGTAGATCTTGATGAAATTGAAATTGATATGAGACTTTTTTCAAAGGTTTCTTATAGTCAACTGCTCAAATACAACATTATACCAATAGAAGAGACTGACTTAAATGTTTTGATCGTCTTTGATGACCCTCTTGATATGGCAGCGCAAGATTCAATACAAAGACTATTTCCTAAAAAACCTATACGTATAGCTATCGCAAAACCACAGCAGATACATGCCCACTTACAGCGTCTTGAGATAAATGAGAGTATTAAAGGTTTGGTTTCTGATATTAGAAAAGATTTAAATCAAGAAGGTGGAAAAAATGGAGATGAAGAAGAGTCTCCGGCTGTTCTAAAACTTATTGATATAATATTAAAGTCTTCTATATTTGCAGGTGCAAGTGATATCCATATAGAGGCTCTGGAAAAATCTTGTGCAGTGAGAGAACGTGTGGATGGTATGCTTCGTCAAAGTTTTACATTTGATAAAGATATTTTTAATCCTCTTGCATCAAGAATGAAATTATTGTCAAATCTCGATATTGCAGAAAAGAGAAAACCACAGGATGGTAGGTTTTCTGCAACTGTATCTAAAAAGCCTTATGATTTTAGGGTATCAACATTACCTACGATAGATGGTGAGTCAATTGTCCTAAGAATATTAGATAAATCTAAAGCGATGATCAAACTTGAAGATGCAGGTATGAGTCAGTTTTGTCTAGATAGGTTTAATGAAGCTATTAAAGTGCCTTATGGTATCGTCTTGGTTACCGGACCTACAGGTTCGGGTAAAACTACAACGCTCTATGGCGCATTAAATGCCATTAAAGATATTAAAGATAAGATTATTACGGTTGAAGACCCGGTTGAGTATCAAATGTCTGGTCTTCAGCAGGTTCAAGTACGGGCGAATGTGGGACTCTCTTTTGCTTCAGCATTAAAATCTATCCTAAGACAAGACCCTGATAAGATAATGATCGGTGAAATACGTGATCAAGAGACGTTACGTATTGCAATACAAGCGGCATTGACCGGTCACCTTGTGCTATCTACCTTACACACAAATGATGCTATATCTGCTGTAACAAGGATTCTTGATATGGGTATTGAGGAGTATTTGGTATCTGGTGCATTGGTAGCTATACAAGCACAGAGACTTGTACGTAAGATTTGTGTCCATTGTAAAAAAGAGACAGCACTTGATCCTATTCTTTATAAAGAAGTAAAAGAGTATCTACCTGAAAACCCTCTGTTTTACAAAGGAGAAGGTTGTAAAGAGTGCGGACACAGTGGTTATTCTGGACGTGAAATGATCTCTGAGGTTTTAACTATTTCCGAAACTTTAGCTAGAATGATCGCAAGGGTTGCTTCAAAAGAGGAATTGGAAAATCAGGCAGTTGAAGAGGGGTTTGTTACGATGTTTGAAGATGGTGTGCATAAGGCATTAGAAGGTGGAACAACAGTTGAAGAAATCTTTAGAGTAGCAAGGTTATAATATGAAGTATTTTAATGTAACAATAATGGAAAAAGGTAAAAAGCGAGAAGAACTAATTAAAGCAGAGCACAAAATGTCTGCTGTAAAGATCGCAAAAAATAAATTTCCTAGAACTATAGTCATGAAAGCAATGGAAACATCTGCACCAGTAGAAGATACAATCAATAATTTATTATCAGGGTTTAAAGAATCTTTTAAATCTAAGATACCCATTAATGATAAAATATCTACTATTCGTCAAATAGCAGTTATGACGGATGCTGGTATTCCAATTAATGATACTTTATTGGAGGTTTCGGATAATACGGACAATAGACAGCTTAAAGAGATTTATGCAAATATAAATAATGATATTAATGCGGGTAACAGTATGTCTGATGCTATGGAACCCTATACAGAAGAGTTTGGACATGTGGCATTGGCAATGACAAACTTGGGAGAAAGAACAGGTAATATTTCCGAGTCCTACCATACGCTTGCAGATATTTTAGAAAATATTAGAGATAATATCGCGAAGTTTAAAAAAGCAATACGAACGCCTTTAATTACTTTAGCTGCAATGGGTATTGCATTTACAATATTAATTATGGTGGTTGTACCTAAATTTAAAGATATATTTTCAAAATTTAAAACTGAACTTCCTTTCCCTACACAAATACTTTTAAAATTAGAGTGGGCATTTAGTAATTATGGTTTGTATATATTAATTGCACTGGCTGCAGGGGTATTTGCATTAAAGTTTTTCTATAAAAATAATATGGATTTTAAATTAAAAATAGATAGGTTGTTGATACATCCTAAATTTTATCTCATCAATAAAGCCATATTTCTCTCAACAATGCATAAATATAATTTAGTATTTGGAGAATTGGTTAAGGCTGGTATCCCAGTTTCTGAAGCTTTAGATACAGCAGTAGGGATGGTAGATAACTTGGCGATAAAGGAACAGTTACTTTCTGTAAATGCAAATATTGGACGCGGTATGTCTTTAGCGGAATCTTTTCAAATAACTGGTCTGTATGAGAATATGCTTTTGCAAATGATCAAGGCAGGTGAAGCAGGTGGTCAACTTGACGCGATGCTGGATAAAGTGACTGGGTACTATGATAGGGAATTCCAAGATCTTATTGATAACCTCTCAGCATATATTGAACCTGTGCTACTCTTTTTTATTGCAGGGCTCGTATTATTAATGGCTCTTGGTATTTTTATGCCAATGTGGGATCTTGGAAAAGCGGTTAAAGGGTAGCTAGGGAAAGAAAAGGATTTTCTTTCCTTTCTGATAAAGGTTCTTAAAGTATATGGTGTTTGATAGCTTTTTCTAAATCTTCTTGAGTATCTATCCCAAAACTCTCTGTGTTTACTTCTGTCATGGCAACTTCATAGCCGTGGTAGAGAGCTCTTAATTGTTCAAGTTTTTCTATACTCTCAAGTGGTGCGGGTGATAATGCACAAAATTTCTTTAAAGATCTTACTGTAAATCCGTAAATGCCTAAATGCCCTTTGTAAGCATCAAAATGATGATCTCTTGGATAGGGCACTTTTGCTCTTGAAAAATAAAGGGCTATATCTGCTTCATCTGTAACCACTTTGACAATATTCGGGTCATCTGCTTCGGGATTAGAGATTACTTTATAACATGAGTTCATCATAATTTGTTCATTATCTCTATTTTCTTTTGTAAGATCATAAATAGCTTGTACAACATCTGTTTCTATGAAGGGTTCATCCCCTTGTACATTGATGATGATCTCATCTTCTTTTAATCCTAAAGTCTGTGCTGCATCATAGATACGGTCTGTACCGCTTTGATGGTCTTCTGAGGTCATAAGAGCTTTTATACCATGACTTTGTGCAATGTCAATCACTTCTTGTGAATCTGTAGCTATAACAACATCATCGATATCTTCAACAGCTTTGGCTGTACGCACAACCATTGGCATACCACCAATATCTGCTAAAACTTTATTAGGAAAGCGGCTTGAGCCGATACGTGCTGGAATAATAATCATGGGTTAAACCTTTCTTTTATATTAAACTTATTTTACACTTACTATGCTAAGATACTACAATTAAATGAAAGGTGTAGTATGAAACAGGCTTTATTGCTCTTAAATATGGGTGGTCCAAATAATTTGGATGAAGTAGAACTATTTTTATATAATATGTTTTCAGATAAAAATATCTTACCAACTAACCCTGTTACTCGAGCACTAGTACGTACAATTATTATTGCCAAACGTCTAGATGAAGCCAAAGAGAGTTATGAGCATTTGGGTGGAAAATCACCTCTATCTGACCTGACACAAACACTTATAAATCAGTTAAAAAAGAGTTTAGATATGCCTATCTATGCTGCTATGCGTTATGTACCTCCATTTGCAGATATTGCACTTGAACAGTGTCAAAAAGATGGGGTAGAAGAACTCTTACTCTTCCCGCTTTACCCGCAATATTCAACAACTACGACACTCTCTTCTTATGAAGATATAGTTTCTCGATGTAAGGCAATGGGGTATTTCCCAAAGATCACCATGTTGACATGTCAATATTATGATGATACAGATTATATCCAAGCAAATGTTGCACAGATAGAAAAAGCTATAGGTCATGTAGATTCCAGTGAGTATGATCTACTCTTATCTGCACATGGGTTACCGGTTAGTATTATAAAAGCAGGTGACCCTTATCAGAGACAAGTAGAATCTAACGTAAGTGCTATTAAAACTTTGCTTGAGATAAAAGGGATACAGTTTAAAAATATTAAATTGGTCTACCAATCCAAGGTTGGTAATGCTACATGGCTGGAACCCAATCTTGTAGATGTTTTGCGTAACCCACATAATAGAAAAGTACTTATCTACCCATTAGCATTTACCATAGATAATTCTGAGACTCTTTTTGAACTTGATATAGAGCATCGTGAAATTGCTGATAAAATTAAATATGATGATTACATTGTAGCAGAGTGTATGAACAGTAATGAGGCATTTGTCAATTTAATTGTCAAATATGTAATGAATCATAGGAAAGAAAAGAAAAATGATCTTTTTGCCTGTTCAGACTGCAGTGTCTGTCTCTGCTGTGGTGCATCAAGTGAGTATGATACCCTCATAGAAAAATCTTAAATTTATTATGTTTACCATAGCTTCACAAACGATTAGAACAACAGAGGTGAAGCGCTCTAAATTTTTAACATACCTTGTACCTATTGATAACTATGCCGGATTGCAGGAACAACTAAAAAATGAACATCCAAAAGCAAATCATGTAGTATATGCTTTACGCTATCTCAATGAATTCAATCAGGTGGTTGAAAACTTTTCAGATGATGGTGAACCAAAAGGATGTGCAGGAGTACCTGCACTTAATGTACTGCGAGGTGAGGAGCTTATCAATTGTGCAGTATTAATCGTACGTTATTTTGGTGGTATAAAACTTGGTACAGGGGGTATGGCCAGGGCATATGCTTTGGCTGTTAAGAACGTCTTGGAAGAATCTCCATTGGTAGTATATGTGAAAGAAGATACGTATATGTTTACTACAACCTATAGTGACGTAGATAAAACATTGTATCAACTAAAACAATTGGATCTTACAAAATATGAACGTGATTTTGGAATGGATAGTGTGGACTGGAAAGTGACTGGAAGTGAAGAGAATCTAAAGAAGTTAAAAGAAGAGAAGGGCTTATGATAGTGCCTCCTAATCGTTATTATAGATACATTTAGTATCTATAGAGCCTCCTCATCCTCTTCATCTGTTCTGATACGAATGGTTTTAGAGATGTCAGATACAAAGATCTTACCATCACCGATCTTACCGGTTTTAGCATTTTCTCTAATGGCTTCAATGGCTTTATTTGCATAGTCATCATTACTTACAACTATTTCCAGCTTTACTTTAGGAATGAACTCTACAATGTACTCTGCACCTCTGTAAAGTTCAGAATGACCCTGTTGACGTCCATATCCTTTTACTTCAGATACGGTCATGCCTTCGATACCTGCTTCAACAAGAGCATCTTTTACATCTTCTAGTTTGAATGGTTTGATTATTGCTTCAATTTTTTTCATTTTTATCTCCTCTATACTTATTATATACTACGTTTAAATTCAGGATATGCTTCGATACCACATTCTGTGGCATCGATGCCTTCTAATTGTTCTTCATCTCCAGCTGTGAGTACAAAGATCTTGTTAATTGTAAAAATAGTGATCCATGCAAGAGGGAAGACAATAACGCCTACTACAATGATACCTTTAAGTTGTGTAATAATGCTTATATCACTGACAAAAATACCGACTGCAAGTGTACCCCAGATACCATTGACAAGGTGAACTGAGAGTGCACCCACCGGATCATCAAGCTTCAGCTTGTCAAACAGTGGTACAGCTATAACGACTAATGCACCACCGATCAGTCCGATGAGAATTGGTGTATGTATATCATAAAGGTGAGGTCCAGCTGTGACTGCTACAAGTCCACCTAAAGCACCGTTGAGGATCATCGTGATATCGAATTTCTTATATCTGAAGTATGTAAGCAACCAGCCCGCTATGGCACCTGCAAGTCCAGCTGTATTTGTATTCATAATGGTGAGTGCCACTGCATCAGCATTCTCTTTTGATGATATAGCACCTACAGAACCACCGTTAAATCCGAACCAACCTATCCATAAGAGGAATGCACCCAGTGTGACCAATGGAATATTAGATGCAGGAATTACACGGATCTTTCCATTTCTAAAACGACCATGTCTAGGCCCCATGATAATAATAGCTGCCAGGAGTGCCCATCCACCTGTTGAGTGGATGACAGTTGAACCGGCCAGGTCAGATAACCCTGAGATATCAAACATTGTGCCATCAAGAAAGTTAGCACCCCAAGTGATATTTACAATAGTTGGGTAGATAAAAGCACCTACAGCGATGGTAAACAGTGCCAAGGGTAAGATACGAGAACGTTCACTCACACCACCGGACATGATATTGATGACCTTACCTACAAAAGCCATTTGGAACATAAAGAAAGCATATTTACTCATGCCATCTTGGTGGTCCCAAGAACCAAAGGCATACTCATACCCTATCAGCATAAATGACATAGAAGCCACCGCATATATCATGACATTTACTGTAAGCACAGAAGTCACGTTCTTTGTACGCACAAGACCAGCTTCCAGCATAGCAAAGCCTGGTACCATCAAAATGATGAGCGTCATGGCAAAGATGGCAAAGAATGTATCTATTACATAATTTATTTCCATAAAAAATCTCCTAATGATTTGAATGTAGTAAGTATAACCGATAGAGAAGTGTAGTGAAAGAAAGAATTGTATTAAAATAAGGCAGTTTTTGATATTTATATAAAAATATGTTGGATAATGTGATTAAAAATTAATCAGTTGTGGATTTGAACGCTGAACGCTGAACGCTCAACGCTCAACGCTTTACAATGCTTCTGCATCTTCCTCATCTGTTCTGATACGAATCGTTTTAGAGATATCAGATACAAAGATCTTACCATCACCGATCTTACCGGTTTTAGCATTTTCCTGGATCGCTTTGATCGCCATATTTGCATATTCATCTGTACTTACTACGATCTCTATTTTCACTTTAGGTATGAATTCTACGACGTATTCAGCACCTCTATAGAGTTCTGAATGACCTTGCTGACGACCATAACCCTTTACTTCAGATACGGTCATACCTTCGATACCCGCTTCAACAAGGGCATCTTTTACATCTTCAAGTTTAAATGGTTTGATTATTGCTTCAATTTTTTTCATATTATAATTCCTTTATAAATTTATGGCAGTAAATTCTTATGAATTTACTACTACTTCACCATGAATAGTTTCATCAAGACCATTGGATTCAGTCTCTTCATCTACTCTTGCACCACCAGTCATTGCCGAAGCGAAATAGTAAACAACTATAGTACCTATAAGTGTCCAGAGACCTACATAGACTACTGATTCAACTTGTACCATGAATTGACCC
>CAZBLM010000019.1:27125-41967 GCA_964492675.1 uncultured Sulfurovum sp. | reverse complement strand
AAGATGACTGTTCTGGGTGTGTCTTCTGCAAAGAAGTGTCTGAGTATGTGGTGTATGTGACATCTGTCTGCTGAGAACATGGACCTTCCGTTTATTTTACGGCGTGTCATCACGATGACCGTATCTAAGATAGGGATGGCCGCCACAAATAAAATGCTGATCGCAGGAAGATACGCTAAAGACTTGATGGCCAGTGTTGCGATGACAAACCCCAGTGTCAAAGAACCGCTGTCTCCCATAAAGATGGAAGCAGGATGCCAGTTATAGAATATAAAGGCTAAAAGCCCAGCGATAAAGGCACCCGAAAGCAGCATCATAAAAAGATCATCATGTTCAACCCCTACAAAAAAGAAGGTGGCTAGGATGATCATAGAGATGGTTGCAGAGAGACCGTCAATACCGTCTATGAGGTTGAGTGCGTTGCTGAATCCTACTACTGCAAACACGGTAAAAGGGAGTGCAAACCACCCAAGTGAGATCGATACACCAAAGAAAGTACCTATATCGGCGATGATGATGTTGTCAAAGGAGAGAAAGAGTGTCGCTACGATGAGTACCAAGAACTTGGTATTGGGTGAAGTGTCATGATGGTCATCAAGTACACCTATGACAAATACAGATAAGATAGCCACTGCTGTCCACAAGTAAGTAGAGATAAGATCAAAATGGAAAACAGGTAAGATGAGAGCCACAGCCAGATAGAACCCTATACCTGCACCACGAGGTACGATACTGCAGTGTGTACTTCGTCCATTTGGCACGTCCATAAGTCCCAATTTTGGAGCATTAATTTTGACCAACTTGATCAAAATGAACGAAACAATAAAAATACTAATAAACTCTAGATACATGCCTATTCCCAATCAGCTAATATAGTTACAAAAATTAAAAACAAAATTATACTTACACACTATTTTAAATTAAACCCTCTGAAAAACCCAAAGAATTCATCTTATTTCAAAATTATACTTACTAGATGTCACATTTTATGTCACAATTCTCATGAATTTTCACTTTATTGGCTATTTTCTTTGAAATCACCTCCAATATTCTGATATGTTTTGCTTTTTTATGCCACTGTAGGGGATAATCTCCTTCATTTCATTTAGAAACTTCACACTTTTTAGCGCCTTGGTACTGTATTGAGTGATCGAAGAAACTTAGCCGCACAGGACTTTCCCTTGATAGATATTTATCGCTATTGATATATCTATTTTAGCTAAATTCCAGTTTTATGCAGGTTATGGAAGGTTAATCAGAGGGTTCAATCTTTACAGTCTCTAAGTAGGATCTTCAACGATCCCTTTGATATCTATAAGTACAGGTTGGTCTGTACTAATGCTTTCATACTCACTTCGACTAAGTACTTTAAACTCCTTAACCAGTGGTGCCATTTTAATGGCTTCTGGACGAGTACCAAATACAATTAATATTTTTTGCATTTAACTGTTACCCTTATACCACTGATACATTCTTCTAATCCCCTCTCTTAACTCAACACTATGCTTCCATCCAAGCCCATGAAGCAATTTTAATTTTGAATTTTGAATGTTTAATGTTGAATTAACTAACATCTGTTTTTCCTCTATACCATTCATACATTTTTTGTATACCTTCTTCAAGCTCTACCTTGTGGTGCCAACCCAATGCATGTAATTTACTTGGATCTGTCAGTTTCTTCATCGTACCATCCGGTTTATCAGTATTAAAGTAAAGTTCACCTGAAAATCCTACTATATCCTTAATCATATAAGCTAAGTCGTGAATTGAAATATCGATACCTGTTCCTATATTTATATGGGTATTTCGGATCTCATTCGTGAATGTTGAATTTGATTGTGTGATCGCTTCGCAGGATTTTTCGTCAATCGTTGATTGTACTTTTTTACTATCCCTATCACTATTCCCCATCACTACATCGTCAAAGTCTCTGTTTTCCATAAGGAAGACACAGGCATCAGCCATATCGTTACTCCATAGAAATTCTCTTCGTGGAGCTCCGCTCCCCCAAATTTCGATTTGGGTTGTGCTACGTGTTACGTGTGAAGTGTTACGATTAGTTTTTATGCCATATTTGTCCAAGATAGTTAGTATTTCTTCAATCGAGTTCTCTCCAGTGACTCCTTCTATTGGCATTTTGTTCAGATCTTCTTTGATCTGCTCCCAATATAGATCATCCTTAGCACCTAGCACGTCCCACTTAACACTCTCTAAAGCTTTTCCTAGGTGTATCTTTCTAATGAGTGCTGGAAGTACATGTGACTTCTCCAGATCGAAGTTGTCATTAGGTCCGTAGAGGTTTGTAGGCATCACAGAGATGTAGTTGGTACCGTACTGAAGGTTGTAACTCTCACACATCTTGATGCCTGCTATCTTGGCTATAGCGTAAGGTTCATTGGTATACTCAAGAGTATCTGTCAGCAAACAATCTTCAGGCATCGGCTGTGGTGCATTTTTCGGGTAGATGCAGGTAGAGCCTAAGAACATCAGTTTTTTAACACCGTTCTTGTAACTCTGATGGATGATGTTGTTCTGTATCTGAAGATTTTCATAGATAAAGTCTGCACGATACGTGTTGTTGGCTACGATACCCCCTACTTTTGCAGCAGCCAGGAAAACAAATTCAGGATTATGTTGCTTAAAGAATTCTTGCACTGCATTGCTGTCTAGTAGATCTAATTGTTCAAACACCACTGAATTTGTTTTCAATGTTGAATTTTTAATTTTGAATTTTGAATTGTTTGGAACACGGGTATGATAATTTGCAATAATATTACTATAACCTTTTTCCAATAGATTTTTTATAATAGCTGAACCAACAAGACCTGTACCACCAGCTACGAAAATACGAGAGTCTTTTTGTAATGTTGAATTATTTTCCATTTGTAACATCTCTTTCTCTATCATCCATTATTCCCTTGTGAACTCTTAACTATGCTAGTTAATAGTTTGACTATCTCATCTATCTCGTTGACTAGAGTTTGTACATGTTTGTCAGCTTTATGGAGATAATCTGTTTTTATTAGCAGACTTATCCAGTATTTACTTTCTCTTGCTTCCTTACTAGCTATGGACATTTTTGCTATGAAATCAGCTTTACTCTGTCCAGCTTGTGCTTCATTGATATTCGCACCTATAGATGTACCACTTCTAAGTAGCTGTTTAGACAATACATATTCTTTTTTTTCCTCACATAGATACTTATAAAGTTTTACAACCCTAATAGCAAATTCAAATGATTTATCTAAAATAATATTATCTCTCACATTCTCTCCGATTAAACATTCATCATTCAACATTCAACATTGATCATCAATTACTCAAAGTAATTCATGATCTTATAACCACCATCTTTAAGATACTGATCTTTTGTCATCAATTTAAGATCTGATGCCATCATATCGTTGACAAGTTCTTCTAACTTATATTCTCTTTTCCATCCAAGTTTTTGCTCAGCTTTAGTTGGATCACCAATGAGCAGGTCCACTTCTGTAGGACGGAAGTAGCGAGGGTCTACTCCCACAACCTCTTTTCCTATCTCTACTTGGTACTCAGGGTTAGAGCATGAAACAACATAAGCTTTCTCATCTACGCCTTCACCTTTAAACGCTAACTCTATACCTGCGTAGGCAAATGCCATACGTACAAACTCTCTTACAGGCGTTGTCACACCTGTAGCAATGACCCAGTCTTCGGGCTCATCTGCCTGTAGGATCATCCACATCATCTTAACGTAATCTTTGGCATGTCCCCAGTCACGTTTTGCATCAAGATTACCCAGGTAAAGTTTATCTTGAAGACCAAGGGCTATCTTGGAAGCGGCACGGGTGATCTTACGTGTAACAAAGGTTTCACCACGTACCGGTGACTCGTGGTTGAACAAGATACCGTTACATGCAAACATATCATACGCTTCACGATAGTTCACAGTGATCCAATAAGCATACATCTTTGCTACAGCATAGGGAGAACGTGGATAAAAGGGTGTGGTTTCTGTTTGAGGTACCTCTTGTACTTTACCGTAAAGTTCAGAAGTAGATGCCTGGTATATACGTGTCTTTTTAGTAAGACCTAGTAGTTTCACAGCTTCCAAGATACGCAGTGTACCTGTACCATCAGCATTGGCAACATACTCTGGTGTCTCAAAAGAGACATGCACATGAGACATCGCAGCAAGATTGTAGATCTCGTCTGGTTGTACCTCTTGAATGATACGAGTCAGGTTCATAGAGTCTGTCATGTCACCGTAATGAAGTGTGAGATCGAATCCTTCTACATGCGGATCATGATACAAATGGTCGATACGATCCGTATTGAAAAGTGATGCTCTTCTTTTAATACCATGAACTTCGTAGCCTTTCTTTAATAAAAATTCAGCTAAATAACTTCCGTCTTGCCCCGTAATACCGGTGATAAGAGCAACTTTTTTGCTCTTATCAGTGATAGTGGATTGTGATTGTGTCTTTGTATCTGTAGCCTGTGATGGACTCATCGTACTTCCTTCTTTTTTAATGAATTTATTAAACCGTTTAACATTTTTCTAATATCATTGATCTCTTTCATATGATTATCTATGTTATTAAAAAAACCTAAATTTGTACCAATAATTAACTGTGTTTCCAACTCTGATGCACTGCCTAATGCAATATATAAAAATTGAATATATTCTTTTGTTGTATTTCTTCCACTTCCCTCAGCAATATTCGAAGGAATCGAAACAGCACTTCGCTTGATCTGATCTGCAAGAGAATACAACTCTTCTTTTGGCATCTGTTTTGTCAATGCATAAACATGCGTTACAAGGTCAATAGACTTCAACCAAACATTCAACTGTTTATAATCACTTATCATTACGTTTCCACTCACAATCCACAATCACCATCACAATCACTAACTCCTCTGATAATCATCAGAAAGCCTCTCTATATCATCTTCACCCGTATAACTACCAACTTGGGCTTCTATGATAAGCAATGGTTCATTTGTATCATTTTCAAGTCTATGTGTATCACCTGCTTTTATGTAGGTTGATTCATTTTGATTTAGCGTAAATACTTCATCGTTTTTAGTCACTGTGGCCGTTCCGCTTACAACTACCCAGTGCTCATTTCTATGTTTATGTCTTTGTAAAGAGAGTCTTCCGCCCGGTTTTACTTCTATGCGTTTTATCTTATAGCCGTCACTATCTTCCAAAACCGTGTAACTTCCCCATGGTCTATGCCCTGTAACATGTATATGCGGCAGTTCTGAGTTTTCTTCTTTTAATCTTTGAACAACTTCTTTAACCTTTTGAGAAGAGCCTTTCTTTGAGACCAATAGTGCATCAGATGTATCGATGATGATAAGCTCATCCACATCTATCGTTGCAACTTTTTTAGAAGAGAGGACCAAGTTACTGTTAGAGTTAACATTGATAACATTATCAGACGATTTGATCTCGTTATCCAAAGATTCAAAGCTTCCAAGATCACTCCAGCCTATGTCTGAAGGGATCACTTTTACTTTATCACTTTTTCCATCACAGCGTAGTCTATACTCTCTTCGGGGATAGCCATCATGTCATCATGCATGATACGCGTTAGTATCTCTTCATGCTTAGCATTGTTATATGCTTCTAAAGAGGCATCATAAATAGTGGGAGAGTGATCTTGCAGTTCTTTGAGAAAAACCCCCGCTTTGAAACAAAACATGCCAGAGTTCCAGTACCATTTTAATGGTAAATTTTGAATGCTTAATTTTAAATTTTCTTCTATATATTGCTCTGCAAGCTCTATATTTGGCTTTTCTTTAAAACATTCAACATTTAAAATTGAACATTCATCATTTTCAGGCTCTGCTTCGATGTATCCAAAGCCGGTCTCAGCATACTGAGGCATGATGCCAAAGGTCACAAGGCTGTCTTGCTGGGCCAATACTTTTGCCTTTTCTACCGCTTCAAGATAGGCAGCTTCATCTTTTATGAGATGATCTGAAGGCGTTACCAGGACGATCTCATCTGCATCAAGTGCCAGACAAGCCAATGCTATAGCCGGTGCAGTGTTCCGCCCTACTGGTTCGAGAAGAAATTTTGAATGTTGGATGTTTGATTTTGAATGATCTTTATTGTGTTCATCTATCTGATCCACTGCTAAAAAATACTGTTCTGCATTGGAGACAA
Source organism: uncultured Sulfurovum sp. (assembly GCA_964492675.1). Taxonomy (GTDB): domain Bacteria; phylum Campylobacterota; class Campylobacteria; order Campylobacterales; family Sulfurovaceae; genus Sulfurovum. The sequence goes on along the minus strand of CAZBLM010000019.1, from coordinate 35,810 downwards.
TACACTGTGTATCACAAGCTTTCTGGTTTCTCTCTACCGTCTTCTGAAAAAGAGACTCACCCTTAAAGAGCTTTACAAACTGTTTGGGCATCAGTGTACGGCTTAAGGGCCAAAGACGTGTACCGCTGCCACCGCATAAAATGATATTGGTCATTGTATTATAATCTCCATGTAGGATCTTGCACTATCCCTTTAATGTCTATCAAAACCGGCTCCATACTACTTATGCTTTCGTATGCACTGCGTTTCAATATTTTGAACTCACTATGCCCTACAGCAATGACTATAGCATCATACTTTTTGTCACGTTGAAAAGGATCGGTGACAAAGGTAAAGTTCTTCTGATCAACATCTTTCTCCTCTATCCACGGATCATAAGCATCTACACTGCAACCATAATCATATAATTCATCAATGATATCAAAGACCTTTGAATTGCGTATATCAGGACAATCTTCTTTAAATGTCAAACCCATTATCAGGATATTTGCATCTTTGATCTTCTTGTCATGTGTGATCATCTCTTTGATGGTACGTTCAGCGACGTATTTGCTCATGCCATTGTTTATCTGACGTGCACCGAGTATAAGGTTTGGTTTGTAGCCAAGCTCTTGTGCTTTATGTGTCAGATAGTAAGGATCCACTCCTATACAGTGTCCGCCCACAAGACCCGGAGTAAGTTTGATGAAGTTCCATTTAGTTGCAGCAGCATCGATAACCTCAGTCGTGTCGATACCCATGGTATCAAAGATGAGAGCCAGTTCATTAATAAGGGCGATGTTCACATCTCTTTGGGTGTTTTCTATGACCTTTGAAGCCTCTGCTACTTTGATGGAAGATGCCAGATGTGTTCCCGCAGTGATAATACTTTTATAAAGATCATCTACTTTTTTAGCGATCTGGGGTGTAGAACCGGCAGTCACTTTCAATATCTTGGTAACAGTATGTTCTTTATCTCCGGGATTTATACGTTCAGGAGAATAACCGGCATAAAAATCTTCATTAAAGACAAGCCCCGAGATATTTTCCAGTATAGGCACACATACCTCTTCTGTCACACCCGGATACACAGTAGATTCATAAATGACGATATCATCTTTTTTAAGCACTTTAGCAACGGACTCGGAAGATTTGATAAGCGGGGTGAGGTCAGGACGGTTAGAACTGTCAATGGGTGTAGGAACAGTCACTATATATACATTACAATCAGCGATCTCATCGAGTTCAGCAGTAAATTTCATACCGCCATCCAATGCTTCTTTCACCTGATCATCGCTAAGTTCAAGCGTACGATCTACCCCAGAGTTAAGCTCATCGATACGCCACTGCGCAATGTCAAAACCAACCACTTCATACTTCTTTGAAAACGCATGCGCCAAAGGCAAACCAACATACCCTAGACCGATAATTGCTATTTTACTATTCATTATAATTACTCTCCACCCTCGAAATTGGAAATATTATAGCAGAACTTATTTTTACTTGAGTAAACGTCGGATAATAAGCTCTATGTTTTTACATGGTCTCTTACGCATGATAATAGCAAAGATCAATATTCTTACTTCATACATAAGCCTTAGTTTTTCCCATTTTGAGATCTTTAGATGGGGAAGCATATCTAAAACCCTCTTCCCAAGAAAAATATGCCAATCTCTTTTGTCCCATAGTGGAGATAGTTCATTTAACTCAGTCCACAAAGTAAAACGTTCTACCATATCATTTGCAGAGAGGCTCAACAGATGTCTGTTTGTAGAAAAAACTTCAGCCATTTTATCGACATTGAGTCCATAAGGGATCCAAGATGCAAGCATCTTTCTCATATAGACTTTTCTCACCTCATCTGCACACTGATACATCTCTGTCTTCTTTTGAATTGAGGTCTGTTGCTCATGTATCCTATATAACAATAACACTTCAGGCACATTGGATATTTTTCCTAAAAGTGCTACCTGACACACAAAATCATAATCATCTGCAGGTGCTATGTTTTGTTGAAAACGTAAATTGGAGCCGGAAAACAATGTACGACGAAACATAATGGAAGGATTGATCAGATTCATGTTTTTTAAAAGACCCATTTTAATCAGTTCAGGATCTGTAGGATGGTATTGTTTTAGTTCATTTAACCCAAAGTTACGTCGCCATGTACCCAGTAAAAGTAATGCATCATCATTTTGAAACGTTTCTATTTGACGAAGTAGACGATCCGGTAAAGAGATATCATCCTGATCAGACATAGCGATGAATTCACCTTTTGCCAATGACACACCTTTGTTACGTGCATGTGCCATACCGCTTGGACCATCGTTTTTGATGTACCTGATCCTCTCATCAGCAAAAGCCATACAAATGTCTTCAGCTGATTCAGGAGAATGGTCATCGATCACCAAACACTCCCAATGCGTATAACTTTGTTCCAGAAATGAAGTTAACGTTTCATGTATAAACGCCCTTCCCTTATAAAAAGGTATGACGATACTGACTAGAGGGAATGTATTGATCTTGGTATCCTTTTTTTCTTCTTCTCATTGTTTAGTGATATTTTATCATTATTTTCTTCTTTTTATCATTATTTTCTTCTAAAGGTTTACTGAGCCAACGCTACAACATCCTTCACTGTTAACTGAGAGATCAGATCAATATCATTACGTTCATCTGTCAACCGCGGAGTTAAATTAGGCAGGTATAAAACGTTTTTCATATATTCTTCTCCCAAAAAATAATAAATTCAAAGCATAGTACTAAAATTAATTTAAACTTAAACTTAATTTTTTATTAAAAATGAGTATTATGTTTATTTATTGATACTATTTATAAATGTTAAGTAAGAAATGGAAACTTATGAGTGACATTTATTATTATGTTATAATAAATCAAAAAATGAGGCTGATATAATGTTAACTAAGCAACAAATTCTTTCCTCTTTAAAATCTTATAAACAATCCCATTCAAAAGAGTATGGCATAGAAGAGATAGGTATTTTTGGATCATATGCGAAAGGTATGGAAAAAGAAGAGAGTGATATCGATGTATTTATTAAACTTAAACGCTCTAATCTTTTTCTACTCTCTAAGATCCGAATAGAATTGGAAGAAATTTTTGGTAAACATACTGACATAGTACAACTTCGTGATAAAATGAATACATATTTAAAAAAACATATAGAACATGAAGCAATTAGTGCCTAATATAGAACTAGTAGAGGAAATACTATCTCAAATAGAAAATGCTATTCAAACTATAAAAATTAGATTTGAACCTGTAGATAGCATAGATTATTTTCTTGAAACACCCTCTGGTCAAGAGAAATTAGATAGTCTCTGTATGCTTTTTATAGCTATTGGGGAGAGTTTAAAGAATATCGATAAACTCACAGAAAAACAATTATTGAAGAAATATGAAAATATTGATTGGAAAGCAATCAAAGGTATGAGAGATGTCCTTTCTCATCACTATTTTGATATGAATGCAGAAGCGATTTATAATGTTTGTAAAGACGATATAGATACTCTACATAAAACCATACAACAAATGATTAAAGATTTAGAATTAACAACGTAAATCATAAAACCACCATTAAGCCGAATACAGCTTTTTTTGATTATAATTCAAATATACCCAGATTATAAAGAAGGTGTACTATGCCCATTAAAATTAAACTGCCTGTTACACTGAAATCTTATGTGAACGATCAATTTGAAAAACCCGAAATGTGCCTTGTTTCTATCATCAATGATAAACATGTGTCTTGGGAATTCTGTATGCGTGTACTTGAAGAGGTCTTTCATAAGAACTATGAAGATGCACAAGGCATTGCAGATGAGATCGTGACAAATGGTGAAGGGCTTTGTGGTGGTTACATGTTAGAGATAGCAGAGACCAAAGCAGAACTTGTTGAAGAACTGGCTAAAAAAGAAGGTTTCTCTTTAACCTGTCTGGTTGAAGAAGTATAGTTTTTCTTTCTATAATTTCTTCTTCAAAGACTCATATTTCACCCCACTCTCCATCATTTAATTGTTTACAAACAAAGCCAATTCTCTATCCATAGTATCTGCATGATGGAGTGTCCATGCAGAAAAAGTACCTTTAATATAAGCATCTACTGCTTTTGGATCTTTATGCTTGTCAAAATACTCTATAACAGACCTAAGTTCATTTAGATGTCTATCATGTTCTTGTTTATGCGTTTTATACGCAGGGAAAAGTGTTTCTTCCATCAATGCTTCTTCAGCAGAGTAATGTAAACCGGTATGTTCTAACAATTCTCTCAAGATTAGGTAGACATCATCTATATCATCATTACTTACTGCAACCTCCAGTCTGTTTATAATAAGAGACTCTTCTAAATGAGTGTCATTCATACTTGGTATTGCCAGCACGGGTATTTGCTCTAATGTGATCATCTGTGACTCCTGAATATATAAAGGCTATTATACCTTTATAGTCTACTATAAACTTTTATAGATATAATCCTTTTATAAAACTATAGGTTATGGAGATAAAATGCTAATTCAAGAACAAGATGTACAACAAGTAGCCAATGCTATGATGAATATGTTACATGAAGATGAGATAGAGCTTATTAATGCTTTTTATGATGCTGTTAAAGCCAAAGATATAGAAAAGGTTGATGAACTGTTTAAAGCCCTGTTAGTAGAAGTAGAAGCCCACTTTAAAACCGAAGAAGATATGATGGAACAGAGTAGCTATGCAGACATGCAGATGCACAAAAGTGATCATGATATCATGAGAAAAAAACTAGCAAAGTTTCATAAACGATGGGAAGTACTTAAGGGTCCAAAGGAGCTTCAAGGTTTTTTAGAAAAAGATTTTAAGAAGTGGTATACACAACATGTTTCAAAATGGGATGCACAAACTGCTCCACACGTTGGTTAATCTTACATAGGAAGTGATGAAAAAAGTCACTTCCGCTACTAAAGCATTATCTAGCTAATATCTCATCCAATTCATCTGCATAGATGATTTCTTTCTCAAGAAGTTGTTGTGATAATTTTTCTATAGTATCCCAATGTTCATTAACTAGATCTATAGTATTTTTTTCACCTTCAAGCATCCATTTTTCAAGTGCCGTATCTATCTTTTCATGATAATGTTCTGTATCTTTTCTACTCACAGATTTATCTTTAGCATCCATGACACCATTGATATTGATGTATCCGACCTCTTTATCCATTCCATAATACGCTATGGCTGCATACGCATCACGTGTGGCTTGCTGTATGTCATTTGAAGCACCTGTATCCATACCCTCTATCTCACCAAAGCGTTTTATCTGTGCTGTTCTTCCTGTTAAAGAGATGCATATCTTGTTTTTAAAGTCCTTGATCGTCATATTGTCTTGAACATCCGTATAGTTTTCTGAGATAAAATGTTCATTATTATCTTTAGGTGTCAAAGAAATATGTTCAATATGAATATGAGGCATTAAAACCTTCGAGATCACAGCACGCCCTGCTTCATAGATCGCTGTCTCTTCAAACATCTGTTCAGGAGACAAGTAAGACTGTTGCTCACCATATTTGATCGCATTGATCTGAGAGATCAGTATATCTTCTGTAATAGTAGGAAGTGCATGACGTAAACAATAAAATGAAGCTTCCTTACCCATAAGTTCAAGTTCTGCACCTGTCATTCCCGCTGTATACATAAGCAGCTTGTTGATATCAAAATCACCGGATGTAGGTTTATTCTCGATCACTTGATCTAAAAAGTATTTTCTTGCATCTTTATCCAGGTTATTGATCTCTATATGGATCTCAATTCTTCCCGGTCTGATGATAGCAGCATCAATGTTATCTTTATAGTTTGTTGCAGCAATAACAAAGATATTTTCACCTTTTCTATCAGAGAACCCATCCATTTCGGATAAGAGTTTATTGATAGGCACTTCCCTGCTGTCTCCGGTACCACGTTTACCGATGGTATCTATCTCATCAATAAAAATAATAGCAGGTGCATACTCTTTTGCCTTGGCAAAGATCTGCTTGGTTTTTTCGGGCTGAAGTAATTCTAAACCTGTCACTGAGATAAAAGGAAGTTCTGCTTCTTTAGCAAATGCTTTGGCCAACATGGTTTTTCCCGTTCCCGGAGGTCCATAAAGCAGCATACCTTTAGGCGGAGTTATGTTAAAGCTTTCCAACAACTTCGGCTTTTTAAAGAAGTTAATGACTTCATGGAGCCTCTGCTTTGCTTTATAGTGACCTGCGATATCATCAAAAGAGATATTAGGGATATCAAAAACAAGTCCATCTTCACTAAAGTCTTTAATTCTTGCTACTTGTTTAAAGCTAATGCTGTTGACTTTGTAGGTGATCACACCATTTTTATCTGTAAACTTATCATCTAGATTTAGGGTTACATTTTTTCTAAAAAGTTCTCTTACGAGTATTTTATCTTCTATAAGAGGATTTATCATCTCATTCAGATAAGTAACACAAGCTTTAGAGAGTGACACTTTTATCTTACTAAACTGCTTCGTCGTCTTACCTGAGTCCATCATATGTTTGGTAATACGATTAAAGAAAGAAGTACTCACCTTATCTTTTATACGTCTTGCATCAAGTTCGGGTGCAAAATTGAGTATCTGTATTTTTAAGAAGTTTGTGAAATTACTGGATTGTTCAAACTCAATGTCATATCTATCTTTAAAGCCATCTTTATACTTTAAAAAAGTTTTCTTTGTAATGTTTTCAAATGCACCATAATTAAGCTTATTAAATAAAACGATATTTGCCTGTGAAAATCTGGAAACCAGCTCTGGTAAGATGGCTTGCTGCAGACCACCACTTCTGCTGTCTCTTTTTTTCTCTCGTCTGATAGCTTCAAGGATCATCGATTCAGCTTGTATATAGTCCTCTTTTACAAGGTCTTTAAATCTACTGTCAAGATAAAGCTCCTTACCTAAACTGGTGGTAATGATAAAGATCGTTTCGGTAAAGTCAACCATATAATTGGCATTTTCATCTGAATAAATGATATCAGGCTCTTCACTACATGGATCATCAGTGATCTTATCCCAACCACATCCGTCACGCATTTTACCGCCTTGGAAAATGGAAAGAAGGTTACTTTGGATGTTCGTATCACATTTTTCAAACGCATCAAGCACGATGATAGACTTAGGGTTTCTATGCACAAAACCTGTTAACTGACCAACCCCATACCCTTTCCAACCGGCAGGATACCCATAGAGTTCTCCACCATTTTGCTGATGATACTGTGTCATATCAAATGTCATGATCTTATATTTGGGTATATTTTCACTCATAAGCTCAGAAAGATAGGTCTTACCCGTAGCAGGTGATCCTAAAAACAGATAGGTTAACCTGGGTCCCTTTTTATTTTCTACAATGTCATTTTTCATACTGTTCACAACAGTATTGATAGCTTCATCTTGCCCAAATAGCTCTTTAGTGAGCTCTTCTTTTAATGTGTTTACAAAGGCTAAGTTTTGTTGAGCTTTGATCTCTGATGTACTCTCTGGTTCATCGTCATGTACATACTCATATTTTTTCACTTGTTCTTTTACTAAAGCTTCTGTTTCAGTCATATTTTCTCTTATTAAGTTTTATCTATATAATTCATTGTAGCTTTTCTATCTTAATGAAACTAAAAAGGCTACTTCTTTTTTGCCGCAGCAATACGTGCTACCATCGAATCAAAACTTCCAGTAGAACGTATCTCAACAACTGCTGATACTACAGCATGTAAGGCAATATACAGTAAGTAGTCTTCGAGGGTTTCAGCCCCACTCTCTTTGGCTTTATCTTCCAATTTTACTTTTTCAGATTCAGTCACCTGAAACCCAAGTTCTACAGAAGCCTCTTCTGTGGATGCACCTGCAGGTGTCACGTTGAAAGATTCTGTCTTGAGTGAAACCACTTTTAAATACTCGGAGATATCAGTAAATCCATTTTCTGACACCCTTGAATCTATGGTCTCTTTTTGTGCTGGAGTTACGTTAAAACGTATATTAACTGCTGTATCCATTTGTTATTTCCTTTAGGAATTTTCTGCGCCATCATATTGTACATTTACTTAAGAACACCTCTAACCTTATTTCTTAAGCTATTCAAGCTACAATTCACGTAAAGATAAAGGTAATACATATGACAAATATAGAAGCATTAGCACAATTACAAGATCAAAATACATCCGCTGAGATATTAGATCAATTAAGTACAGATGAGAATCCATTTGTTCGCGTACGAGTAGCTGCACATATGAATACATCAGCAGAAACATTAATGATGTTAAGTAAAGATGAAACACCTCTGGTAAAACAGTTTGTTGCCGAACACCTCACTACACCAACAGATACTTTAGTCGAATTAAGTGAAGATAGTGATCTTTCATACTGGATCGCAGGAAATCCTAATACACCGGCAGAATTATTAAAGCAATACAGCAAAAGTGAAGATGAAAATACACGATCTTCTGTTGCAGTGAACCCAAATACACCTTCTGATACATTAGATGCATTAATGATAGATGAAAATGAAGATGTCAGAGCAGCTGTTATGAAAAACCCAACGATACAAGCTAAGAACACCAAATAACTTTTTCTATCTTTCTCCATCTTTAGCATACAGAAATTGGCTTTGCAGCTGCAAAGTCATACACTACAAGTTCTCTGCAACCTGCATCTCCATATCACTAATATTT
>CAZBLM010000019.1:0-27025 GCA_964492675.1 uncultured Sulfurovum sp. | reverse complement strand
TAATATTTTTCTATATAAATTTATTATGTTATACTTCGATATAGCTGCGCTAGAAATAGCTGTTTTGATTCAATTATCTTAGAAGGAAATATTATGCAACGAGAAATTAAAGCGAAACTTGAGGAAATTGTAGCCCTACTGAATGATCCAGATGAAGTTGTATTGGACAAAGAAGTGAAAGAAAAACTTGAAAACATCATAGGGCTTCTGGGGCATCCAGAAGAAGTTGTGGCACAAAGAAAAGCACTTAACAATAAAATAGAAGAGATTAAAAGTCGTGTAAATGATACGCTGATCGACCTTGATGTGGACGTTGCGTACTGCATGCCTGGGTCAGAGGGGTATGATGAAGATTGTACGCCTCATATTTTACTGACATATGCAGAAAATGAATATACAACACGTACGCGTAAGGTTAGTTTAGGAAATACCGCTATGCAGAGTACACCTGAGGATTTCACGAAACATGTTATGCTCGCCATTGAAGAGTTTAAAGATGAAGTGGATGATATAAAGATGGGTTAAAACCCATCTTTATATCTTAAGAGATAAATGCTCTAATCGTCATCCTCATCCTCATCATTTAATCCAAGGTTGTCCATAAACTGCTCTGCCAGCATATCAGCTTTTTTATAAAACTTATCTGCAATTTCAGGAACATACATCCGATATACAACCTCATGAAAAACTTTTAGCCAACGTTCAAAAGTTTCACGATACAGTGGCCCTATAAATGCATGCGGTGGGTAAGGATGACCCCCATACCCTGTCTTACCCGTCATTACTAGAACCCAAAAGTTATATAGAGTATTAAGGTGTTCATACCATTTACCATTGTTGAGATCATTTCCTAAAGCTTTTATAAAAATAGGACCTACAAGATCATCTTTAAGTAAAATACTATAAAACTCACGTACCATCTCTTCAATGTTACCTCTATCTACTGTATCATAAGGCATTGTAACTCCTAATATAAATAATGATCGTTTAAGGATCTAGTCTACTTGTGAAATCCAAGCAATTGACCAAAAAGTTTATCTTCTGTAAGTCCCATTTTAGCTGAATTCATTAAATTGTTCTCTTCATAGTACTTAACTAGTTCTTGTGCATCTTGACCTGTCATCATAGCTTGGTAAGCAAGTGCTGCATGTACTTCTTGCTCATGCACATCAACACCTTCTCTCTTAGCCAATGCTTCAACGATAAGTGTCTTCTTTATAGACGCTCTTGCCTCTTCACGAACAGATTCTCTAAGTTCCATGAATTTTCCCTTATCTTCCGTGTATTCCTTATGTTCAGCTTCAGAGAATGATCTTGATCTTTCACTTACCTTTGCATCTATCTCTTGTTCAACGATATTATTTGGCAATGTAAAATCAAATTTTGCAAGTAAACCTTCTACAATTTTTGGTTTAAGATCACGCATATATATTTTAGAAACATCTTCAGAGATCACTTGATCTGCCAATTTTTCTCTCAGTGTATCAAGTGTAGCATTTTCATCTGATAGTACTTTTTGTGCAAAAGCATCATCCGGTGTTTCAGCCTGTTGTTCCTGAATTTCATGAAGTTTAACAACAAATTTAGCCTCTTTACCTGCTAGGTCTGGTGCAGAGTAATCATCTGGAAATGAAACGATAACATCTTTTTGTTCTCCATACTCCATTCCAACCAACTGTTCTTCAAATCCAGGAATGAATTGGTTAGAGCCAACTTTAAGGTTAAACTTCTCAGCACTACCACCTTCAAAAAGAGCACCATCTATATACCCAGTAAAGTCTATAACAGCTACATCACCATTTTCAACAGGCTTTGCTTTTTCTATCTTTTTAAATGGAGCTTGTTGTGTTGCAAATTCAGCTAATTTTTTTTCAACATCACCTGGGTCAGCCACAGGTTTAGTGAAAGCTGGGATAATATCTGACAAATCCAGATCAACATTGATCTCAGGACTTGTTGATAATTCTACTTCAAAATAGATACTAGTATCTTTCTGTTCATACTTTTTAAGTGCCGGTTGACCAAGAAGAGTCTCTATATCGATATTTGCTTCTTTTATACCCGCATCAACAAAAGCTTGAAAAGCTTTTCCTGCTGCCTCATGTTGCACTTTTTCATCTGTAGACTCTTCGTCATTACCAGCTTCTGCTTTAACTTTTTTAGCTATCTCTTCGATAGCACTGTTTTCAACTGTACCGCTTATAATGAAGTTTATATCATCTACTTTTTCTACTGTAACTTTCACTACAATCCTTTTAATTTTAATTGCGTAATTTTAGCATTATTCTCTAAAATTAACTTGATTTAAAATTACCTTAAAAGTGTTACAGTTATAGCTAAAGTTAGCTAGTTATGGGTATGAATGTTAAATTAATTTAGTATTGAAATATTTGGATTATTTAATGATAGGAGATATCATCGAGTAAGTCACCCAAGAGGGTGACTTTATGGTTGAAAATTATTATTCGTCAGGTGTAGACATTGCCATCGTGATACAATCACGATTAAGCATATCGCTACATACGTATACACAAATTGCACAACCTTTACATCTATCTTCATCAACCCATGAAGTATTTGCCTCTTTATCAAACATTAGTGTATTACACTCTGGACAATACAAAGTACAAGTATTACACTTGTACTCAGCACATTTATCAGAATCAACTTTTGCTACATAGTACATTTTATTCCTTTATTTTACACATCAAACTGAACAACTAATTCGTCAGTAGTCATATCTACAGAATCTGCCATATCGAAAGTTGCGTTAATCACTTCCATGTTTTTTGCAAGCAGTTGCTCTTTTTTCTTAAACTTTTTCTCGATAGCTGAATCTAGTGCAGCTGTACCACCAGAAGCAACAAAAGAAGTTCCTAAAAATCTTTCTTTAACCGCAGCTTCGATGTTATCTTCATTTACTAGCTGAGTTAGACCAAGAAGCATACCCATCATTGCCATGTTAGTTGCAAGTTCAGTTCCAGCAATTTTCAATGCCAATGCAGTTGCGTCAAATTGAACAACTTTTGCATTTAGATCTTTAAGTACTTTAAGGTCATCTTCTTCAAGAACATCTCTGTCCGTGTTGATAATGATCAAAGAGTTTGGCTTTAGACCCGTATAGAATGGCATTGTGTAAGACTTACCATGAGTAACAACTTGTGCATGGTAGATCATAATAATATCAGGGTAAACAACTTCCCCTACTTCATAAATTGGCTGTGTTGAAGCTCTAACGTATGCTTCAACAGGTGCCATTCTTTTTTCAGAACCAAAAAATGGTACCAAAGATGCATATTTACCTGCATTATCCATAGCTGCACCAAGGATGTGAGCAGTAGTAACAACACCCTGTCCACCTAGTCCAGAGATTCTTATGTTATATCTTTTTTTCTCAGTTGCCATATTAAACCGCCTCTGCTTTTTTTGCTTTTTTTGCTGCTTTTTCTTCCGCTTCTACACGTTCGATAACTGCTTTAGCTTCTTCAGTCATGTACTCTTCGAATTGGAATCTTGTTTTCTCTTTCTCTTTTGCATCTGCAAATACATCCTCTGTAGGGATAGAGTACTCAATATTACATGAAGTATAAGCATGTACAAATGTAGGTCCAACTTCTCTAGCAACATAGATCGCTCTTCTGATCACTTTTGCAGCTTTCTTGATGTTTGTTGGAGAAAGTCTAACTGTATATACACAACCAGCAGCTTGTGCCAATGATGTAGCAGGCATTTTCTCACCTTTTTTACCAAGTGGAGCCATCTTAAGGATTGCACCTTTTGGAGACATACCAGACTCTTGTCCACCAGTGTTTCCATAAACTTCGTTGTCAAGCATGATCGTTGTGAATTTTTCACCACGGATCCATGAGTGCATAGTCATAGAGAAACCGATATCCATAGTACCACCGTCACCGGCAATAGTAATAACATCTTTTTTCTTATCTGGGAAACGTAATCTGAATGCACGTGTTAATCCAGAAGCCATTGCATTTTGGTCACCGTAGTTACCGTAAATAAATGGAACAGCAGCTTGAGAGATCGCCAAACGACCACATCCAGCTGTACCAAGTGTTACAGTCTCTTCAGGTTGTGGAAGTGAAGCAAATACCAATCTAATGAAGTATGCCATCCAACAACCAGAACACATTGGGTGCTCTTCGATTAGCTCTTTGAATTGACCCATGTTACCAGGACCAGCCTCTTCTTGAGTCTTTCCAAACGGACCGTACTCAACTAACTCTACATAATCTTTTGGCAGGTATTTTTTAAATCTCTCTGCGGGAGTTATATATTTTAAACTCATCTTATCTCCTTCTTATAAATTTAGTTCGTACTCTAATCCAAGAGCCGTGTGAATTTCTTTCATAATCAACTCAACTGGGAGTGTCATACCACCATAAACTCTTGGACCATCTACAACGATTCCACCATTTGGAATAGATGCTTTAACCTCTTTAGCCAACCAACCGATAATGTTGTGTTCAGGAATGATAAGTGCTTTAGCATTCTTAGCTGCTTCTCTGATCTCATCCACTGGGAATGGTCTGATCGCTCTTACTTTGATAAGTCCAACGCTTAGTCCATCTTCCTGTGCATATCTCCATGCTTCTCTAGCCTGTGCAGCAGCACAACCAGAAGCAACAACAAATACATCAGCTTCAGGGTTTTGAACTTCGATCGGTCCACCAAGGTACTCATAGATATATTTCATAGCACGCTTGTTTGAATCCCAGATCTCTTGTTGCCATACTGAGTGAATCAAGTAAGACATAAAGTTTGACTTTTGTACAGGAGCATCTCTTTGGATTCTAGCTGGTGGTGTTTCATTATCCATCGCCGGAACTGGAGCAGCAACTGGATCGAAATCTTTATATGCTAGCTCTTCAGACATCATATCAACGTAACCTTTTGCGTGTGTTACGAAGAAACCTTCTGTAGCAACTGCAACTGGAATATACACATCAACTTTTTCAGTAATAGCAAATGCTGCTAGTGTAAAGTCAAATGTATCTTGTTGATTTTCAGCATGTAACATAACAGCACCACAGTGCATCATGTATGCCATCTCAATGTTATCAGGTTGAATTGACAATGGTGCATTAATAACACGTGTCAAAATACCAAGTACTGCTGGAACTCTGTGTCCTGGCCAAGAAACGATTGCTTCTAAACCTCTAAGTAGTCCTGGTCCTGATGTTGCAGTAAACAGACGAACACCTGCTCTTGCAGCACCTGCGATCGCAGACATCGTACCAAGTTCTTCTTCAGCTCTGTAGTACTCTTTAAGGTGACCTTGTGCATAAACATCACCAACAAGGTGCATTACCTCTGATTGTGGTGTAATAGGATAAGCAATTGCCATATCAACATTTGCTCTTTTAACAGCTTCTGCCATTGCTTGAGCACCAGTAATAAAGTGTTTCTCTCTTGGAGCCTCTTTTAAGAGGTAATTCATATCTACGAATTTTTTCGTGTCGTTTGGTCTTGGTCTTGTATCTACATTACTCATTATTTTCTCCTTTATTCAACATCTGCAACATGTTCACCTTTTTTAGACATGATGAGACTTCTATACTCGCCATAATCTGCTGGTGACAATGTAGTGTAATCCTCTTCTTGCAAAGATGGATTTTCAGGTGGTAGAGTAGTTTCCCACTCAATGCCTAAGTTATTTCTTTCTTCAATTATGATCTCTTTGAACTTTTGAATATCAGAAGCATGTAAGTCTCTGATCGATGCCATTGCTTCTTCATGTCCCATGTAAGCACATAATGCAACAGTATAACAACTAGTACCAGCACGGATCATTCTAAGTGAAAGGTTAGCGTAGTGACAGTGTACACCTACGAAAATACAAGCATCGATTTTATTATCAAGGATTGTTAGGTTCGGGTGATTTGGATTAATTTCAGCTTTAACATCAATTTTTGGATATTTAGGTCTGTAATCTGGCATAGGAATGATCTTACAGTTTGGAATCTCAGATGCAAGATCCAAGATAGCTGCAGATTTCTCAGCAACATCTTCTTTCCAGTCCCATAAAACTTGTGGTCCAGGGAAAATTGTTGGATTCTTCTTAGTTAATAATGCTTTAGCAGCATCTCTCATTGCCTCTTCTGGTGTTACTGTGTTACCATAGAGTAATGCTTGCCCTTCTGGTGCAAGTTCAACACCCATCATAGGTGCTGAGTCTGGCATATAACCAGCGGGTCCTTCTGTGACTTTTTTTAACATGTTTTGCTCCTTATAATATACAAAAAAGTTATCTAAATTATACTAACAAAGTATAAAATATTAATTAATTGTCTCATACATTGATTTCAAAAGCACCATCTGTTACAATTTGAATCTATAATTTTAGGATTAATTATGTAATTGAGTACTAAGTGCTCTGAAAGCACTATTTATGGGGGATAAGTAACAAATATATATCTATGATATTCAAATAAATATCAAGTCATAAAATGTTACTATTTTCTACTTATTTACTCTAAATTTTGGGATATTTACAAAGTCAAATTTATCACACAGTAGAGTTACATCTTTATCTATTGCCTCTCCGATAAAAATCATGATAGATGGTTCTTCATACACTTCCAACTCTTCAAATGAGATGTTACCAAATGAATAGTTTATCACAATAGGGTTTGGTACATCTTTTACTTTTACAACACCCTTTACCCTGTAGATACTTTTAGGCATATTTTTCAAGACTTCATCTACATCATTAAACTCAATATCTTCTTTAAGATACGCTACTTTTTGTGTGATCGAATCTTTACCGGTATGATCATGATGTTGATAATCTTTTGCCAGACCAATGATCTCATCTATGCGGTAAACACCATCAAATACCTCTTTGTTCACGATACCCTGCTCTGCCTTGTTAATGACATAGCTGTTAAAAATGGTCTTACCTGTAAGATTATTTTTAATATTGTAAGCACCCTTAATATCTATAACTTCATTTTTTACCGCTTCTAGCTCTTCTTCATTTACCAGATCTGTCTTATTTAGCACAATAATATTTGAACCACCGATTTGATACTTGGCTGTTGAGTTATCTTTATACGAATCAAGGTTTTTAGAGTCAACCACACAGATCACACCCTCTACTGCTATACCAAGGTTTTGTAAAGATAAAAAGATAGGGAAAGGTTCAGATGCACCTGATGTTTCTACAAAGATGATCTCAGGATTGTATTTTTCGATGATCTCAAGCACACCGCTTTCAAACTCTTCAGCCAATTGACAGCAGATGCACCCTTCTGATATTTCAAGGACTTCACTGTATACATTACTTAAAATATTGCCATCGATACCTATATCGCCAAATTCGTTCACTACAATAGCCACTTTTTTATCAGCAAAATGTTTTTGTACTGTATTGGTAAGCATAGTAGTTTTACCAACACCTAGAAATCCTGTAATAATAAATGATTGTATCATGTCTGTGCCTTAGTAATAAATATGTTTAGATGTCTGTAAATAGACTTATTTCATAATCCTTTGTAATAAAAATAAAGGCTTAAGAAAGAAGTCGTTGTAAATGAAGTAACTTACGAAGAGTTATATGAACAACTGCACCAAAGGCACAGTTGTAAGGTCAGGGTTTAGTTCTTGTTCGGGTCTTCAAGAATTTGTTCGAAACCAACTTCTTTAGCCCATGCAGCAGTCAGATCAAATGCTGCAGATGCTGTATCAAGGTTTTTCTGAATAAGCTCTTGTTTCTTTTTAAACTTTTTCTCAATCACTGAGTCAAGTGTAGCTGTACCACCTGAAGCTGTATATTTCTTAAGGAATCTATCTTTAATACCTTCTTCAATAGCCGGCTTAGAAACAGTTCCTAGCGCTCCAAACAGTGCACCTAGCATTGCCATGTTTGTTGCAAGCTCAGTTCCTGCTTGATCGATAGCAAATGCTGTAAAGTCTTTTGTAAGTACTTTTACATTTAAATCATCAAGGATCTTTTTATCTGTATCTGTTAAAAGGTCTCTATCAGAGTTAATGATCACTAGACCGTTCTCTTTGATACCAGCATAAAAAGGCATTGTATATGATTTACCCATAGTAATAACCTGTGGGTGGAAGATCATAACGATATCAGGGTAGATTACTTCCCCTCTATCGTAAATAGGCACGGTACCTATTCTTACATAACTCTCAGATGGAGCCATACGCTTTTCAGCACCAAAGAATGGGTTAGATACCGCGTAGTAACCTTCTGTATCCGCTGCAGTTGCTGCAATATGTGCAGCAGTTACTGCCCCTTGCCCACCTAGACCGGGCAATCTTACTTTAATTGAATCTTTTGCCATTATAAACGCCCCTCTTCTTTAGCTTTTGCCAAACATGCTTCTGCTTCTTCTGAAACATGTTTGTAAGATGCAAATCTATCTTTATCTTGATCTTTCATCTCTCCAAGTCCTTCATTTGCACTTAGCCCGATCTCAAGAATACAAGGCGTATAAATGTTAAGGAATGTCGGTCCGACTTCTCTTGCAACTGTAATTGCTTCTCTTACTGCTCTAGCAACCGCTTTTGGTGCAGAACCAGTCATGTTTCTAACATAGTGACAACCTGAAGTTGTAGCAAGTTCCCACATAGGTACTTTATCAAACTTCTTACCAGTTGGAGCCATTTTAAATACTTGTCCTTTAGCCGTAGCACCAGACTCTTGTCCACCTGTGTTTGCGTATACTTCGTTATCGAAACAGATCGTTGTGATCATCTCTTGTCTAAAGAATGACTGTAATGTATAGTCTAGACCGATATCAACAGTAGCACCATCACCTGCAAGAACAACAACATCTTTCTCAACATCTGGGAATCTCCAGTCTAGTACTCTCTTGATACCTGATGCAACCGCATTTTGGTTACCAAAGAGTGAGTGTACTGTATGAAGCGCAATGTGTGGGAACATCAATGATGTACAACCTGTTGAGTTTACAATAATTGTATTTTCAGGGTTTGGCAATGCAGAAAGAACATATCTTAATGTAGCCGCTTCCGGACAACCAGCACAAAGTGAGTGCTCTTCAAGCAACTCTTTTGTTTGTGGAAGTTCTTTAATACCACGTGGTTTCTCCTGATTTTGAGCCCATGTAGCATTCTCTTCAAGATCAATGATCTCTTGAGGCATGATGTCTCTAAATTCAGGATTGATTTTATAAATATCTAATGACATATTATGCTCCTTTTCCTGCGTTGATTACTTCTTGAACTTCTTGAATAATCGCTTCAGCAGGCAAACTCATACCACCTGCAACTCTTGGTCCTGCATGAATATTCACATCTACTTTTCCGTAAAGTGTAGATTTTACTTCATTTGCCAACCAACCAACAACGTTAAACTCAGGTACAAATACATGTTTTACACCATCAAGTGCTTCGATAAGCTCTTCTTCTGGGAAAGGTCTGATCGTTCTTAGCTTGATCACTTTCGATTTGATTCCAAGTTTTGCAAGTTCTCTTTGTCCCTCTTTAGCTTGGTTAGATGCCGTACCACAAGTAACAAATGCGATCTCTGCATCTTCATCACCTGTTACATGTGCCAAACCTTGTAGGTAGTGTCTTGCATATGGCTTAGATCTCTCAACAGCTGATCTAATTTCCCACTGCCAAGATGCGTGTGTTGCATAAGAAATATAGTTAGACTTCATTACAAATGGATCTCTTAGGAAACGTCCCGGAGGCATCTCTGAATCTATCGGAGGTAGTGGCGCTTTGTATGGATCGTATGGCATAAGAGCAATATCATCTTCTGGAAGCATAACTGCTTCTCTTGTATGAGATACAAAGAATCCGTCTACTGCTGTAATGATCGGCACGTGTACATCTGGCTTCTCAGCCACTGTAAATGCTGCCAATGACATATCAAATAGTTCTTGTACGTTCTCTGCGTACCAGATCATACATCCAGTCTCTAGTAGGTATTGTACTTCCAGGTTATCCGGCTGAATAGTCAGTGGAGAGTTGATACCACGTGCCATCAATACAAGTTGCATTGCAGCTCTTGTACCTGACCACTGTGCAAAGTTCTCCATTGCTCTTAGTGTTCCCGGTCCTGATGTAGTTGTAATCGTTCTAGCACCTGCCATTGAACAACCAGCAACCTCAGACATTACACCAAATTCATTCTCACCTCTAAAGTATGTTCCTACATACCCTTCTGCCCAAAGCTCACCGATAAGGTGTGCTGCTTCAGACTGTGGTGTAATAGGATAAGATACTGATGCATCTACTGTTGCACGTTTAACTGACTCTTTTAAAACCTCAGAACCAGTCATAAAGTGTTTCGTTCTAGGAGCTTCGAAAAGCATATAGTCTGTTGAAACAAGTTTCTGTCCAGACCAATTATGTGTTTTTGTCATATCACTTCGTTTACTCATTATTCTCTCCTACTTTCCCAACTCAGCTTTTACTTCTTTAGCTATCTCGATAAATCTCGCTAGCTCTTCAGTATGCTGGTCTCTTAGTGTCGCCATAGCATCCTCGTGCCCTGACAAACCACAAATCGCAATTGTATAACAATCTGTTTCTGATCTTACGATCTTCAATGCAACGTTTGCATAGTGACAGTGAACACCGACAAAGATCGCTGCTTTAATATCGTTATGCCAAATTGTTAAGTTCGGGTGATTTGGATTGATCTCTACTTCCGGATCGATCTTTGGATATTTCGGTCTATAATCGTACATAGGAATCATCTTAGCATTCAGTACATCCGCCATCTCTTTGATAAGCGTCGCTTTCTTCTTTGCCTCTTCATTCCATCCGTATAATACCTGTGGACCAGGGAATATCGTCGCATTCTCTTTTGTTAACATCTGTTTTGCAACTTCTCTCATTGCAACTTCTTCATCAACAACATCTTCCAACAAAAGTGCTTTCCCTTCCGGTGGTGTGATGTTACCTTCATACGTAGCCGTTGGATACGGTGAATAATACGCAGGACCTTGATTTGCCATAAGTTCTCCTCTAAATTTGTTTTACTGACTTTTGAATTAACTCTTAATTCTAAGCTTCTGCTGTTGTGTCAGGCATTTCCATCGTAATACAATTACGATCTAACATGTCAGTACATACGTACACACATAGTGCACATCCCTTACATCTATCCTCATCTACCCAAGATGTATTCTCGTCTTCTTTGAACATCAGCGTATTCGCCTCCGGACAATACAGTGTACAGGCATTACATTTATACTCAGAACACTTGTCTGAATCAACTTTTGCTATATAATACATTTTATCTCCTTGTTTGAACATACATACCAAATTATGATAATTATATAAAATTATTATAAATTTGGTTGAAAATATAGCTAAACTTTACACAAGAAAACCTTAATAACACGCATTCAGTCATACTCGTGACAGCTTCTTTATTCGCCATTTCTATATGTTTTACGGAGTTTACTTTAAAAACCTTTATTTTGTCTTTAATTTGTAGTATATGCCAAATTTAAAGTATAAAATAATAATTTATACACACGTAATATTCCTGCTAATATTAAGCAAACAACGACAGGTACATTAGTATTTAAGGAAACAACTGATATAAGCTATGCAACATTGAACAGGGGTAGTGTTGTTTTTTAACGCTACACCGGTAAAACTATAATGACCAAGGATAATATATGTATACAGTGTATATGGAGCGTGAATGTGGATGTTTTAAAAAAAGCGAATACAAAAATGAAAAGTCATTTGATAATCAACAGGATGCATATAATTATGCAAATATAGTAGCAGAATTCATGAATGAAGATTTTTGTCAAAAGCACCAATTTACTGCATACAAAACAGTAGATGATCATTTTGTTATTGGTGTGGGTAACAATGCAAACTCGGGCTCTTGCAGCACTGGAAGTTGTGACACGGATACAGGAACTGCACTTGCAGATACCGGTTGTGACTCAGGAAGTTGTGGTTGTTCATAAACACACAAACTATAAAACTTAGGTCTAACTCTTTTTAGACCTAATCGTTCAATCTATTGTGCGAACAGATCGCTTTTCTCAGGATGTTTCTCTTCGTATTTTACGATATACGAACATTTAGATACAGCTTTTTTATTTGCTTTTTCTATCTCTTTGAGTACATCTTCTAAAAGCATTCTTGCAAGACCTTTTCCAGCCAATGCCTCTGGTACTTGTGTTTCTGTTAAATGCATATTTCCGTTTTGATCATCATATCTGATAAATGCTACATGACCATCTATATGGTACTCATATGTACATTCATCTTCATTGTGAATAAGTGTATGGGACATTATATTTTCCTTTTTGGGTATTTTACCATTTTTATTTTAAAAGGGGTATGTTTCCTTTAAGAGAACAAGCTATAATCACAACATTACAATAGGAGATAAAATGAGTGAACAAGCAAAAATATTAACTGAGTTGCATGAGATCATTGCAAATATTCTAAAAAGTGGTACTGCATCAGTGGAAGAAGGTACCAGGATAGAGGAACTGGAAACTTTACTTCTTCAGCAAAAGTGTTATAAAGAGATCGATCATAAAGAGTATACCTATCAGGGAGAAGAGATAGCCGGTCTCTTATCGACAGGTCATACTATGGAAGCTATAGAAAAAATGTGTACTTGGGAAATCACACCTGATGATTTCTTTGGATTTATCCAATATCATGATGAGGATGAGGAGTTTATAAATGTATTTACATCTGAATTTATCGCAAAAGTGAAGCAGGCCTATCAAGCACAGTGTCAATAATAATGCTGTATTGGCTCTATATTTAAGTTTAATTACGATAAGTCATGCTAATATACGAAAAAATCATTAGGGAGTACTTATAGTTATGGCTGAACAAGAAAGAAAACGTTATTTAGAATTACAAATGGGTGAGCTTAAAGATTCTTTAGTTGATGAAAAAGAGTCTACTACTCCAAAAAAACCAAAAGAAAAGAACCCTCAAAATGCTGAAATGGCGAAACTCTATGAAGATGCAGCAGAATATGAAAAAGATCTGCAAGGTTTTGAAGACGAGTTAGAGATAGTAAATACCAATGATCTTAAAGACATTGCTGCTGCGTTGATAAAAGCATTTCCAGAAGAAAACAAAGAGAGAGATTATCTGCAAGAGTTAAACACTACAGTACATATTGGTTGGACAAATGCAGTAGAAGTTAAAAAGACACATCCGGTAGAACAGTTAAAACTTGTAAAAGAGACAGCGTTCGGTGACCTGGTAGAAAAATTGTCGCTTGCATATCCTGACTATGAGGGTGATTTTGAAGAAGAAGTGAGAGCACACTTAGTGAAAAGGTGGGAAAACCTTATTGCCATTAAACAAGAACATATTAAACAAGAACATGCAGAGATAAAAACTGCAGGTCTCAAACCAAAATATGTAAAAAGAGCATATCAACAATATCACGGTTTAATATAATAAGTGATCAAAAAGCAGGCTAAAAATATCAATTTTTAGCCTAAATAGCTCGTATATAAGTATATTTTTTTTAGCCCATCTCTACAGAGTCTATCTCTGTTTTAAATTGTTCAATAGAGAATGTAACCAAGTTAGCTATTTCTTGTGCAGAATTTCTTAAGTATGAGTCTGTTAGACGGATCTTACGTGTCGGCTTTGTATATTCACTTACCACGTATGTTACTGAGATGTAAGGGTCTCCGGAGATATCACAAGTATCTGATGTTGTTGCTACTTCAGGGATACAATATTCAATGTCAATATCCGGGTCTACCATCACATTATTTACAAGTTCTACAATTGTTTCCAATTTCTCTTTAGTTTCTTGTTCTGTTGCCACATCACCTGAATTATCAAGAAATGTAATAATTTTTCCAAGTTTCTCTTTAATTTCGTTATTCATTACAGTTGTATCCGGATCTTTCAATAGTGCCACAACTTCTTCTAGTTTCTTTGTAACTTCGTTTTGCATGATAATATCTCCTAAAATAATATAGCCAATCATTGTAATGAAAAGCATCGAGGTATGATAGTATCTTTTTCTTTAAGGTCACTACCATATACCTATAAATATTATAACACAATAAAACAGAGGCGTGTAAAGAAATGATGAAAAAAATTTTAAAAAAAATGTAGTGTGAGTAGAATACTTTATAAATATTTGAGATGCATTGTGAAAATGGCTAAATAACAGCCTGTCTCACAATTTGAACTTTTTTATTTGGCATGAAAAGGCACTTCTTCTAAGGAAAGATCTTTTAGTTTATCGATGATCCATTGCTGTTCTCTGGAATTTTCATTGAAATAAAGATAGATCCCTTCTCCATCTTCATCATTTTGGATCAGTATTCCCTCACTGCTTTCCAATTCCCACTCTGCTAAGGATTCGTACTGTACATACTCTTTTTGCAAAACATAGCTTTGTAGTGTAATCTCTTTCTCTAACGAATAAAAAAGAAATCTTTTTGAAGCTATGTCGTCTACCTTTACTGAAGTAGAAGAGTGTAAATGAAACATTGCATATCCGAAGTTTTCTAAAAATTCTGATAAAAATGTCTGAGACCATGCAAGCACTTGTTTCATACATTTTTTAGTAGCCGGATCTGTATTGTCTCTATCCAAATACGATGTATTATAGTCTTTACAGATATTACTGTAATCTATACCAATACCAATTTTTTTCATATTATGCTTCTTCTATTACTTTCACTTCATTTCCGACTTGTATGCCCCCATGGTCTATAGGAGAGATAAAAAGACCACGTTTTCCATGAATGAGCTCAGGAAGCTCCGGTGCGAATGCATAAAGGTAACGATAATCTTCACATGGGCCAGTCACTTCAAAAAGCACATCCCCAATTTCAATGATCGATCCTTTTTTAAGATGATAAAGGTCAATATCAACACAAATATCTTCCATTAATAGACCTCTCTCAAAAATAAGTTCTGCCTCTTCTATAATGTCGTAACTCTTTTTTGAAACCAGAACCATAGTAGGTTCTGAACCATTTTCATAGTCTCTAGAGCCCATGATACCATTTTCATCTAACTCAATATCTTCAACACTCATACGGTGTCCAGAACGTATCATATCAGGCATAGTCATATACAATGATAATACTTTTCCACTTGTCATTAATTGTCCTTTATTATAAGCATACAAATTTTGTCACGATACTAGCATAATTTAAGATGCAATGCAATGTTTATTTTATAATCAATGTATTTATTGTAAGAAAATTAAAAAAAGTGATTTATTACCCAAAATATTGGAGTTTATAGATGCTGGAGAGTTGCACTAAGATGCCTTACAACTGCACCGAAGGCACAGTTGTAAGGTCAGGGTTTAGTTCTTGTTCGGGTCTTCAAGAATTTGTTCGAAACCAACTTCTTTAGCCCATGCAGCAGTCAGATCAAATGCTGCAGATGCTGTATCAAGGTTTTTCTGAATAAGCTCTTGTTTCTTTTTAAACTTTTTCTCAATCACTGAGTCAAGTGTAGCTGTACCACCTGAAGCTGTATATTTCTTAAGGAATCTATCTTTAATACCTTCTTCAATAGCCGGCTTAGAAACAGTTCCTAGCGCTCCAAACAGTGCACCTAGCATTGCCATGTTTGTTGCAAGCTCAGTTCCTGCTTGATCGATAGCAAATGCTGTAAAGTCTTTTGTAAGTACTTTTACATTTAAATCATCAAGGATCTTTTTATCTGTATCTGTTAAAAGGTCTCTATCAGAGTTAATGATCACTAGACCGTTCTCTTTGATACCAGCATAAAAAGGCATTGTATATGATTTACCCATAGTAATAACCTGTGGGTGGAAGATCATAACGATATCAGGGTAGATTACTTCCCCTCTATCGTAAATAGGCACGGTACCTATTCTTACATAACTCTCAGATGGAGCCATACGCTTTTCAGCACCAAAGAATGGGTTAGATACCGCGTAGTAACCTTCTGTATCCGCTGCAGTTGCTGCAATATGTGCAGCAGTTACTGCCCCTTGCCCACCTAGACCGGGCAATCTTACTTTAATTGAATCTTTTGCCATTATAAACGCCCCTCTTCTTTAGCTTTTGCCAAACATGCTTCTGCTTCTTCTGAAACATGTTTGTAAGATGCAAATCTATCTTTATCTTGATCTTTCATCTCTCCAAGTCCTTCATTTGCACTTAGCCCGATCTCAAGAATACAAGGCGTATAAATGTTAAGGAATGTCGGTCCGACTTCTCTTGCAACTGTAATTGCTTCTCTTACTGCTCTAGCAACCGCTTTTGGTGCAGAACCAGTCATGTTTCTAACATAGTGACAACCTGAAGTTGTAGCAAGTTCCCACATAGGTACTTTATCAAACTTCTTACCAGTTGGAGCCATTTTAAATACTTGTCCTTTAGCCGTAGCACCAGACTCTTGTCCACCTGTGTTTGCGTATACTTCGTTATCGAAACAGATCGTTGTGATCATCTCTTGTCTAAAGAATGACTGTAATGTATAGTCTAGACCGATATCAACAGTAGCACCATCACCTGCAAGAACAACAACATCTTTCTCAACATCTGGGAATCTCCAGTCTAGTACTCTCTTGATACCTGATGCAACCGCATTTTGGTTACCAAAGAGTGAGTGTACTGTATGAAGCGCAATGTGTGGGAACATCAATGATGTACAACCTGTTGAGTTTACAATAATTGTATTTTCAGGGTTTGGCAATGCAGAAAGAACATATCTTAATGTAGCCGCTTCCGGACAACCAGCACAAAGTGAGTGCTCTTCAAGCAACTCTTTTGTTTGTGGAAGTTCTTTAATACCACGTGGTTTCTCCTGATTTTGAGCCCATGTAGCATTCTCTTCAAGATCAATGATCTCTTGAGGCATGATGTCTCTAAATTCAGGATTGATTTTATAAATATCTAATGACATATTATGCTCCTTTTCCTGCGTTGATTACTTCTTGAACTTCTTGAATAATCGCTTCAGCAGGCAAACTCATACCACCTGCAACTCTTGGTCCTGCATGAATATTCACATCTACTTTTCCGTAAAGTGTAGATTTTACTTCATTTGCCAACCAACCAACAACGTTAAACTCAGGTACAAATACATGTTTTACACCATCAAGTGCTTCGATAAGCTCTTCTTCTGGGAAAGGTCTGATCGTTCTTAGCTTGATCACTTTCGATTTGATTCCAAGTTTTGCAAGTTCTCTTTGTCCCTCTTTAGCTTGGTTAGATGCCGTACCACAAGTAACAAATGCGATCTCTGCATCTTCATCACCTGTTACATGTGCCAAACCTTGTAGGTAGTGTCTTGCATATGGCTTAGATCTCTCAACAGCTGATCTAATTTCCCACTGCCAAGATGCGTGTGTTGCATAAGAAATATAGTTAGACTTCATTACAAATGGATCTCTTAGGAAACGTCCCGGAGGCATCTCTGAATCTATCGGAGGTAGTGGCGCTTTGTATGGATCGTATGGCATAAGAGCAATATCATCTTCTGGAAGCATAACTGCTTCTCTTGTATGAGATACAAAGAATCCGTCTACTGCTGTAATGATCGGCACGTGTACATCTGGCTTCTCAGCCACTGTAAATGCTGCCAATGACATATCAAATAGTTCTTGTACGTTCTCTGCGTACCAGATCATACATCCAGTCTCTAGTAGGTATTGTACTTCCAGGTTATCCGGCTGAATAGTCAGTGGAGAGTTGATACCACGTGCCATCAATACAAGTTGCATTGCAGCTCTTGTACCTGACCACTGTGCAAAGTTCTCCATTGCTCTTAGTGTTCCCGGTCCTGATGTAGTTGTAATCGTTCTAGCACCTGCCATTGAACAACCAGCAACCTCAGACATTACACCAAATTCATTCTCACCTCTAAAGTATGTTCCTACATACCCTTCTGCCCAAAGCTCACCGATAAGGTGTGCTGCTTCAGACTGTGGTGTAATAGGATAAGATACTGATGCATCTACTGTTGCACGTTTAACTGACTCTTTTAAAACCTCAGAACCAGTCATAAAGTGTTTCGTTCTAGGAGCTTCGAAAAGCATATAGTCTGTTGAAACAAGTTTCTGTCCAGACCAATTATGTGTTTTTGTCATATCACTTCGTTTACTCATTATTCTCTCCTACTTTCCCAACTCAGCTTTTACTTCTTTAGCTATCTCGATAAATCTCGCTAGCTCTTCAGTATGCTGGTCTCTTAGTGTCGCCATAGCATCCTCGTGCCCTGACAAACCACAAATCGCAATTGTATAACAATCTGTTTCTGATCTTACGATCTTCAATGCAACGTTTGCATAGTGACAGTGAACACCGACAAAGATCGCTGCTTTAATATCGTTATGCCAAATTGTTAAGTTCGGGTGATTTGGATTGATCTCTACTTCCGGATCGATCTTTGGATATTTCGGTCTATAATCGTACATAGGAATCATCTTAGCATTCAGTACATCCGCCATCTCTTTGATAAGCGTCGCTTTCTTCTTTGCCTCTTCATTCCATCCGTATAATACCTGTGGACCAGGGAATATCGTCGCATTCTCTTTTGTTAACATCTGTTTTGCAACTTCTCTCATTGCAACTTCTTCATCAACAACATCTTCCAACAAAAGTGCTTTCCCTTCCGGTGGTGTGATGTTACCTTCATACGTAGCCGTTGGATACGGTGAATAATACGCAGGACCTTGATTTGCCATAAGTTCTCCTCTAAATTTGTTTTACTGACTTTTGAATTAACTCTTAATTCTAAGCTTCTGCTGTTGTGTCAGGCATTTCCATCGTAATACAATTACGATCTAACATGTCAGTACATACGTACACACATAGTGCACATCCCTTACATCTATCCTCATCTACCCAAGATGTATTCTCGTCTTCTTTGAACATCAGCGTATTCGCCTCCGGACAATACAGTGTACAGGCATTACATTTATACTCAGAACACTTGTCTGAATCAACTTTTGCTATATAATACATTTTACTCCTTCTTCTGATAACTTAAACATAGTATATGTAGTACGGAGTTTACTTTAAAAACCTTTACTTTACTTTAATTAATGAGCTATAAAATCTTCTCATCCTAAATACTTAATATATTGTGTAGCAAGTGCCTCTATATAAATAATTTGTCACTGGAACTTCATAAGGTGATCTAAACCCTTCATATAAAAAAAACTTTTATATTTAAATCAAATACATTTAGTGTGTTTCATTTAATCTCATATATTCCCCAATGATAATGCTATAGAATAATACTAACGTAACTCTTTTATAAATTCTGATAATATCCATTCAGTATTGAAGTTTTTTGTGTTACACTTTTTAATCCAAATAATCGTTTCTAACTAAAAAAAATGGCAATATTCTTCCCTCGTCAAGATGGAAGTATCAGAAGTAGAGTGCCTTTAATTATAAATAAAGATTCTATTTCTTATAAATGTATATTATCTAAATAATGGAGTTTTATGTGGAAAAACTAGTTTTATTCATTCCGTTTATACCTGTCATGATCGCGATCCTGATAGGTTTTTTAAATAAAAAAGAGCACATGCCTAAAGTGGCTATCTTTTTTTCATCAATCGTTGCACTATTAGGACTTTATGGTACCTACCATGTGATGAGTACTGATGAAGTGATCTATGGTTTTGGAGGATACCTTGTCTTCAATGAACTTTCTGCCATACTTGTGCCTTATGTTGCAATCTTGGGTCTTGTCATCAGAAAATACTCTACAAAATATATGTGGGATGAACCTGGTTATAAAAGATTCTTTATACTTTTAAACTTCATATTCTCAGCCATTTATCTTCTTGTGATGAGTAATAACCTGATCATACTTACTATCGCATGGCAATTGATGAGTATCAGTCTCTACCTTCTTATCACGTTTAATGTAGAGTCCAAATCTGCCATCAAAAATGGTGGATGGACCATGCTTGTACATAAACTTGCAGACCTGTTCTTTATCATAGCGGTCATCCTCACGTATAAAGTATTTGGCAGTTTTGACCTAGCACAACTGGGTGAAAAATGGCTGGCGATGTCTCAGAGTGGACCAATAGACAACCCTCTGATCTATGTGATCGGTTTCCTGTTCTTATTTGCTGCGATGATGAAATCTGCTATCATACCTTTTCATCTTTGGTTACCGTATACTTCAGAAGCACCTACGCCTGTTTCTGCACTCATGCACGCAGGTGTAGTTAATGTTGGGGGTATCTTACTCAATAAAATGGCATTCTTGCTACTCTTGACCCCTGCGGTACTGAATGTTGCGTTTGTGATGGGGCTTATCACAGCTATTTTTGCATCCATTCTTATGCTGGCAGTATCTGATATCAAACGTTCTCTTGGTTACTCCACTGTGGGTCAAATGGGATATATGATCATGGAAGTAGGACTGGGTGCGTTCTCACTTGCGATCTATCACCTTATGGTACACGGTATCTTTAAAGCTTCCCTCTTCTTGGAGTCTGGAAGTCTTATCAACTCTGCAAGAAAAGAACCAAATGTTCCTAGACGTCTTTCCCATGAACTTTTCTGGGAAGAGAAACCACAATACAATGGCATCAATATGTTCCGTATGGTCGCACTCTTTACAGTAGTACCTGTAGCCGTTTTCATCGGGGTTAAATTCGCACTGGGAGAAGACCTTTTCCACTTAAATGCAGCCGTACTTATACTGGCATTTGCTTGGCTTACAGGAACACAACTCTTTTTATCATTCTTTGAAGTTACCAAAGCCAATTCGCCAAAAGTAATTCTGACGGTTATCAGTTCATTTATTATTGTACTCTTTACCTACGAGTTCGTAGGCTTGGCCCTCGAACACTTCCTCTATGGTGCACATGGTGCACTGCTTTATAAAGTGGCTACACTGCATGTATCGGGCACAATGACCCTTCTCATGTTGATAGCTATCATGTTTATCGGTTGGTACTTTACGTATAAGCAACACTTTATCGGTATACCTATAGGTGAACACAAACCCAACAAACTTCAATGGCGTATCTATAAGATATTAGCAAAAGAAGGTTACTTGTCTGACCTATATATCAAATACTTCAAAGTATTTTAGGAAGGGAATGTCAATGGATTTTATTTTATTATTTTTATTTGCCGGAGTGCCATACTATCTTTTGTTTGAAAAGACAAATATTTTAGGGAAAGAAAAGATATTTTATCTTTCCGCATTATTGGTTATCGTTGGAATGCTGATCTCTAATAACACTGCTCAGACAGTATCAATGCCATTTGTTATGGTTGCTTTATTGTCATCTTTGTTCTCACTTTACAAAGCCAATAAAACAAGAAATTTTTACAAATTGGTTTACTATATACTCTTCTTTAATGCGCCTATGCTACTGATGTTTGGTGTAAAAGAGAGTACACTCTATGGTATATCACTACTCGTAACACTACTTGGTATCTTTCTTATGGGTAAATATTATGAGCGTAACTATGGAAGTGCAAACTATAAGCCTATAACAGGTATCACACTTGTAACACCTTATGCCGGACTCATGCTAACTGTTTATTTGACGGCATTAGCACTCTACCCTCCTTTTCCAAACTCTTTAATGTTCCTCAACGGAATACTCTCTTCTGAGATCAATGCCTTATGGTATATCACTGTTGTGGTTATATTTTTTGGAAATTTTTTAATTGCTGTGAGAGTCATGGCAAAAACAGTTTTTGGAAAACCAAATGACAATGTACATTATATTGATCTGGCATCTAAAGAGAGATGGCTACACCTAACTATTTTTATATTATTACTTGTCCTTAGTATTGTAGGACTTCAGGAGGTACTTTAATGAGTATACTAGAAAAATTAAATGCGGTGAAAGACACTGTACCACACTATTGGCCTATTGGTGCGTTTATTCACCATAATCCACTAAAAGGTTTTGAAGGTCTGAACTTTAAAGAAGGACTTGATAAAGCGCAAAGTATATTTGGTGGTAAGGTCTATATGGATCCAGACTATTACATTTCACTCTATAATGAAGATAAAGTCAAGCCTGAGCCTCTTGAAAAAAACCTCTTAAGAACACTAAGAGAAGCTAAACTCGAAAAGTACATTGAAGAAGCTAAAACATTTATATTGGAAGTCAGTCCAGAATGGAATGGTCTAAGAAGCTATGAAGCGTTAAAAGTACATCAAATAGATGGAGAACTACATACCTATCTTGAAGAGAACTCCATCTACATGGATACAAATGCATGGATCAAGTCACTTACGAAGCATATGACCCTCTATGAAATTCATGATGCATTATTTGGCACAAGTGAAAAAGAACTTATTGAAAAAGATGTCATTGAGTACATTTCACGTTTTCTTGATAAACAGCAGACTACGCTTAGTATGGAAGACAGAGATCTTGGTATGTTCAACACCTTTAAACTCTATGAAGATATCGACTATGTGATCGATGCAGAAGGGTATGTTCAAGAAGCTCTGGAAAGACTTAAAGTAGAAGATGTAGAAGAATACTTCTTAACACATATACTTAAATTGCATGGATGGGC
Organism: uncultured Sulfurovum sp.; assembly: GCA_964492675.1. Classification (GTDB taxonomy): domain Bacteria; phylum Campylobacterota; class Campylobacteria; order Campylobacterales; family Sulfurovaceae; genus Sulfurovum. The sequence goes on along the minus strand of CAZBLM010000019.1, from coordinate 4,532 downwards.
AGGATATATCAAATACCGTTCGGAAGATGAAGAGTACTTTGCGCAACAAGAACACCCTTCGACAATGATGGATTATATGGCTGTTAGATTGCATTTTGAATTAAAATATATGGAAAAAGAAAAGATCAATGATTTTGAGAAACTCAATGCATTTATCAAAGAAAATACGCCTTATACTATATTGAAACTCTTACAGGCAAAAGGTAAACTTACCGGTACCTATAATGATGCTATGGAAGAACACCAGGATTATCAAGAGATCTTAGATGCTTATGTGAAAGATGAGATCAATTTAAATGCATTACAAGTGCAACTTGCAAAAAAAGAATTTCCCTCACTTGATATGACACTTATAGCGTTTTCAAACTTTGCAGATCTTCTTAAAAAAGAAGAAGGGTTTATTTGGCTAAAGTCTCTAGAAGACACCTATATCTTGCAACATGTAGACGAATTCACAGCACCTAACACGTATGATGAAAAACCTCTCTCCTCTACTGTCTTCTGTCTAGATGTAAGATCAGAGGTTATGCGTAGAAAAGTTGAAGAGTCTGGACCACATGAAACCTATGGTGCAGGTGGATTCCTTGGTATACCTATCTCTTTTGTAGAGTTTGACAAAGCACATGCCCTCGCCCTTGCTCCTGCCATTATCAAGCCTCAAAATATTGTTTTTGAGATACCTGTCGAGTCTCATGAAGAGTATAATACTAAAAAAGGCATAAGCAAAACATACAAAAAAGTCTTAAGTGACCTTAAAAATAACCCGTATACACCGTATATCATGGTAGAAGCGATCGGGTGGATGTTTGGTGTCAAACTTTTTGGAAAAACTTTTTTCCCGGACAAAACGAAAAAACTATTTGATCAGATGAAGCCCAAAAAGCCAAAAACCACTTTTACACTTGATAAGCTGAGTATTAAAGAGATCGAGAAATATATTCGAAGACTCCATACAAATATTATCAATGAAGTGTTAACTACACAATCTGATACAGTACTTAACAAAGATGAACTCTATATCTTATGGGAGCATCTTGTGTTTAATAAAGATCTATGTATTAAGATCTCGCCAGACATCATCGAGAATTTAAAGCATGCTTACCATATAACAGGTGAAGATTATACACTTCAAAAAGAAAAACTTGCTCAAGTTGGTTTTACTATTGACGAGCAGGTGATGTATCTGGAAAATCTGCTAAATATGATAGGTCTTATAAAAGATTTCCCTAAATTTGTAACCATCTCAGGACATGGAAGTGTCTCTGACAATAACCCGTTTGAATCTGCACTGGACTGTGGTGCATGTGGAGGTAGTATCAGCTTACCAAATGCAAGAGCGCTCTGTATGATCGGGAATAAACCTGAGATACGTGAAAAGCTTAGAGAAAAAGGGATAGATATCCCGAAAGATACAAGATTTTTACCTGCCTTACATGTTACAACGACAGATGAAATGACATTTTATGATACAGATATACTTAGTGTCCAGGAACGAGAACTTTTTTCTAAAATGGAGCAAGATTTCAAAAAAGCATCTTTAGCATCAAGAGAAGAAAGAGCTGCAGTTTTACCTAATGCCAAAACACAAGAAGATCTTTTCATTAAAACGATGGACTGGTCAGAACCTAGACCGGAATGGGGTCTTGCCGGTAACATGGGTGTATTCGCAGGGCCTAGGGATTCCTCTAGACATATGGAACTAAACAACAGACTTTTCATGCACTCTTATGATGCCACTATAGACAATGAGAATGCTGACATACTTACACGTATCTTTAATGGTCCTCTTGTTGTCGGCGAATGGATCAACCTTGAACACTACTTTTCTACTGTAGATAATAAGATCTATGGAGCAGGTTCAAAAGTGTATCACAACGTCGTATCAAAAATCGGTGTCTATAATGGAAACTATAGTGATCTAAAGATCGGTCTGCCTACGCAAAGTGTTCTTGAAGAAGGTGAAGCGTACCATGAGCCTGTACGTCTACTCACATATATGGAAGCACCACTGGAGACAGTCGGAAAAGCTGTGGAAAACTCTATTGCGAAGGAATTCATCTTAAATGAATGGATCAGACCGGTCATTATAGACAAAGCAGCCAAAAAAGTGTACTCATTTGAGTTTGGTGAGTTTATCGTCATAAAAGAGCTTGACTAGCTCTTTATTATATCTTAAAGCTTTAAATGATATAACCCCCTGTAATTAAGATAACAAAGGAAAGATTTTGTACACAATTGAAATTGAAAAAGAGTGTAGTTGCGTTAAAAAAAGTGGCTATGAAAAAGTTACGACGTTCGAATCAAGAGAAGACATGTATAATAAAGCACGTGTTATGGAGTGCCTTATGAACCAACAGTTTTGTATGACACACTTTTTTGAAGCTGTAGACTATGGTGATAAGATAGTGATACACAGTAGTGTAAGAGATGAAGATGAAGAAGATACTGATGTGGAAGATGCAAGAGACCTTATCAACAAAAGTTCTGTGGTCATTGGCTTTGATGGTACACAAGTACCTCCAAAAGAGAGTGGTTCAAACTAAACATCGTTTTCCACAAGACCTGGGGCTAAAATGCTAGCCCCAACTCCTCTATTTATAGTTTATTTTCTTCGATACTTATCTCTGAAGCTATGATGTACAAAGGTGCATTCTGTACATGTAACATCGCAGTATCACGTCCCAATGCAAAACCGTATAAATTATTTTCTACTATAAGACTGATACCATCCATCATATCAAGCATTGGCAGTATACTATTGACCAGTATCTTTGAAGATTTGATGTCTTTAAACTCTATACGCACAATATCACTGTCCTCACCTTCATCATCCTGCACAACAAGTGTAAGTATTTTTGAAGACTCTGAGGTTGGTTCGATAGAACGGATCTGGGCAGCTCTAAAATAATCATATTTTTCTAACAGGGAATCTATTTGTTCCATTTTTTACCTTTATCCCAAATTATGCATTAGAATCGCTTGAAATCTGTCAAATGCTTGTGTTGTGGGTATTTGCAAAGAATTTGAGATTAACCCAAAGGTTAATTGATGATTCTTTGTGAATGCCCACGATGCAATGATGTGATAGAGTTCTGTGACTTCTATTGCATATTTTGGGTTTATATTATTGTTGTGACATCTTAACGAAAAAAACTTACTTATACCCTTCGTTTATTTGAAGGATTTAAAGGAGTAACAAATACGTGTTTCACTACAAATAAATAAATCATATAATTTTTTATAAAGTATAATGTGCTATGCTACAGAATAAGACTATATAAAAGGATTATAGATGAGTAATTTAGATTTAGTGCAGCAAGAGACCATATCATTTCACAACGATCAAATAGGTAAAGATCTACCTATTATAGATGCAGATTCTTTAAATAACATGGACATGGAACTGTTAACAGCATGGCGTGAAGTATTTGAAGAAGACAAAGTAAAAACGCACTGTTGTAGTGGTAGATAGTATCTTCCATGATATAGGTTCAACATAGGTTTCCTATGTTTGGGTCAGGTGTTTTACTGTACCTCTTCATAAGGATCAAAAGTTGAAACCTGCTCTAGCGCCTGAGCAAACTGCTCTGGCGTTAATTCAAAGGCGTTGATACCCAGATCTGCTATACCATAAAGTTTATCTGTATCTTTGGGTAAAAGTAACGCAAATATCGTCTGTTGAGGCTTTTTGTCTTTGATCTGTTTTAAAAGGCCAACCTCTTCAGGAGACACACTTAGATCACCCATCACTATATCATAGGCATTTGCATCAAAAAACTTTAGTGCCTCTTCCCTACCTAAGACTATATCTACTTTTTTAAACAGTGTGTTGAACATTTCACTACTTGAATCAAACATTGATCTATCATCTTTAATGAAAAGCATATTCCATTTTTTATCTGTAGTCATACTTGTCCTTTTATATCTTTTTCTTACTGTTTAAAAATTGTTTCGTAAGTTGCAGCGCTTTTTTCTTAAAGGTTGCAGCTACATCCTGTGCATATACCTCATCAACTGTTGTTGACAAAAGTTCTAACCAAACTGTTAAACTCTCTTTTTGTATATGAGGCATCTTCACATGCGCACCAACAAAGTTTCCATAATAAGTGTCCTCCCCTAAAAGTTCAGCCAACCAAAAGTCCGCTAGAAGCTCTATATGGTCTATCCACTCTTTATTGGTTAGATCATCCCCAAGTTCAAGTATGAAAAAAGGACCTAAGTCTTTATCTTCTACAGCTTTTTCATAAAATGAGGTCATCAATACTCTAAGGTTTTCTCTAGTAATACTATCGTGAAGTTCTATCTCTCATCCTTTGTACAATCATCTATAAACACCTGTGCGATCAAGTAGAAGATGATTTTTTGAAATGGAATTATAGCAAAATTTCAAAAAAGAGAAAACATTGGCTAAAGCATTGTAGTGTTTGCTAAACTCACGAATTAATTCAAACTGACAGGAAATTGAACAATGATTTATGGTACTCGTTCATAAACCGTTGTACCATTTGGATAAACGATAGATAAAGTATCTC
>CAZBLM010000018.1:0-42181 GCA_964492675.1 uncultured Sulfurovum sp. | reverse complement strand
TACGCAATTTTCTGAAATTTGTTGAAATTTGTGCTTTACTTACATAAATATATATAAAATCACTCTATTTTTATGTATCTAATTCATCATATCATCCAAAGCTATTTGATAGTATACTAATGTGAATATTTAATAAATAAGGTCACATGCATGAAAAAACTTCTCTTACTACTCTCTACATTTATCCTTCTTTTCTTTACTGCATGTAGTTCCCCCGGTCTTTCAGGTAAAAAAGTAAAAAAAGAGTATTTTACTAATGGACAACTTCGTACAGAGTTTATCATGGATGATGATAGTGAACAAAATGGTTTTCTAAAAAAATATGGTTACAATGGACATCTTACTTCTACCGTTCACATAAGAAATGGTGTAAAAGATGGTCATGAAATTGGTTATGATGATAAAAAACGTACCCTCTGGAAACTTAACTATGTAAACGGAAGACAACATGGTAAACAATATGCCTACTACCCGAATGGAGATGTGATGATACAGTTTACCTATAATAATGGCATCAAACAGGGGCCGGCACAAACATACAATAAAGATGGCTCAGTAAATAAAAGTGTGATGTATCGTAATGGTAAGCTCATAAACTAAGTTTACCTTATGAGTCTTCTTCCTCAATATATACACATTATTAATCCAAAACTCAAGCATATTTATCTTAGCTTTGATGATGGGGGAAATCTCGTCATCAAGTCACCTAAAGTATCACATGAACAGATAGAAAAACTTCTCCTTAAAAAAGCCTCCTGGATACAAAACTCTCGAGTTAAAGTTGGACAGAAAAAAGGAAAAGCTTTAAACTTTTCTTCTACTATGGAATTATATTATATGGGTAATGCATATCCTCTTGTCTTAGAATTGTATGAAAAAAAACGTACAAAACTTTTATTTGAAGAAGATCAATTTATACTCTATTATTCTGTTTATGATGAAACTGTTTTTCAAACCCATATTGACCGTTTTTATAAAAAAGAATCCCATGTATACATTCCCACGCTTGTTTCACATTGGGCAAAAAAAATGTCACTTTCTCCTTCAGACATACGTTTTCGGAAAACAAAACGGCAATGGGGAAGCTGCTCAGGAAAAAATGTTTTGAGTTTTAACAGTATGATGATGAAGCTGCCAATAGATGTGATACAATACATCATTGTACATGAGTTAGCACACATTCAACACAAACACCATCAGAAGGCATTTTGGCAGTTAGTTGAGAAATATTTACCTGACTATAAAGTACAAATAGCTGAACTCAAAACCTATACTACTTAAAGGAAATACCATCGATTCATTTTATCTCCTAGCTTTTATGCTTATTCTTCTCCTTGGTTCTGTCTTTGTCTATATCTATTATCTTAAAGATAAAAAAGAGCAGCTTGATGCTATAAAAAGAGGGTTTTGCCCCAAGTGTCACAAAAAAAGCATAGAGTTAACTGATCAGAGATCAAGTGGATGTTCCGGACCTAAAATACTCTCTTTTGAATGTTTAGAGTGTGGGTATGCGAACAGTTTCGCTGTAGAAAATGGCGGAAGTTGTGGCACCGGTGGTTGTCGATAACCTTTATGGCTTGACAGTCATGCGTATTCTTGCTATAACCTTTATTATTTATATAAAGGTACACTATGAACTTCAGTACATCTACATTAGATTTTTCCATATTTCCTTATCAGGAAGGCGTTAATCCTCCTGTTACAAAACCAAACCCTGCATTTTTAACAGATATAGGTGAACAAGGGATAAGAGATCTTCTCGATAGATTTTATATGGGTCTTTTTGAGAGTCCTATCAAAGATATATTTCCTTTAGACAAAGAAGAGATGAAGATCGCAGCACAACATTCAGCAGACTTCTTCATACAGATCTGTGGAGGGCCACAATACTTTAACCAAAATAGAGGTGCCCCGCAGATGCGAAAAAGACATGCTCCTTTTCGTATCACACCTCATGCGAGACTTCATTGGCTTGTCACATTTGAAGAGGCGCTACAACCTATCATAAACCAAAAACTGAGTTCAGAAGAGAATATACAGAGTTTCTGGAATTATCTTAATATCTTCTCACAATGGATGATAAACGCTAAGGATTAAAACCTTTTCACACGTCTATGACAATAAGGCTTTGTACCTTTACGTTCATAGTAGTTCTGATGATACGCTTCTGCAGAATAAAATGGTGCCTGGGATAACACCTTCGTCGCTATTTTAAACCCTTTCTTCTGCAGTATTGAGATAAGGTTCTCAATGGTTTTTCTCTCCTTCTTATCAGCTACAAATATAGCAGAGATATATTGACTTCCTATATCTGGTCCTTGTCCATCAGTTTGCGTAGGGTCATGTATCTCAAAGAAGGTTTTAGCCAGTGTTTCATAACTTACTTTAGAAGGGTCATAGACCACTTCTACGGTCTCTATATGTCCTGTATCTTTACGTACCACATCATAATAACCCGGATTTTTCACATGTCCACCCATGAAACCTGAAGTTACTTCTTTAACCCCGTTTAACTTCTCTAAGTAATACTCAACCCCCCCAGAAACAACCACCTGCGAAATAGGCTTTTTTGAGACTGTTTTTTACACTACTCTTCTTTTCAAAGTTAAGGGATACAGAGTTGACACAATGGCGTGTATTTTTAGCAGTAAACCCTTCACCTTTGAAGACATGTCCCATATGTGCCCCACAATTCGCACAGGTGATCTCTGTACGTCTCCCATCTGCATCTCTGGTCTCTTTGATAGCCCCTGGGATTGCATCATCAAAACTAGGCCATCCGCAACGTGAATCAAACTTATCATCAGATCTGTACAATGCAGCATCACAGATTTTACATCTGTAGACACCTTTCTCTTTACTGTGTACATATTTTCCAGAAAAGGCACGTTCTGTACCTTTATTTACTAACACATGCTTTTCAAATGTACTTAATGTGTCTATCTTTGTTTTCCATGGGGTAAAATCTTGAGCTACCACAAAGGTAACCCCTAATGTTAGTAAAACCAATACCATTTTTCGCATCTTAAAACCTTTTATTTTTGAGAACTATATGCAAACAATGTGTAATTTTAATGTACTAATCTCTTATTACAGCATATTTCCCTGATCCTAGGAACATGATAACGATGGCACTTAGAAGAAAAAACATTGGTGTTTCCACTGCCCATGCACCATGTGCCCCAAGCTTCAACAAACTACCCATTTTTGTCAGATAAATAGCCATAAGCATATTGATAGCGATCACCCCTGCCCACATTCTACTTTTCCATCCTATAATAAGAAAAATAGGCGCAAGGATCTCACCCACATAGACACCATACGCCAATACTTCCGGCAGACCATGTACTTTCAACATTCCCTTAATAAAAGTTATCCCATGCAACGCTTTCTCAATACCATGAAAAAGCATCATCCCTCCAAGCATTATGCGAAGTACCAGTTTTCCTATATTATCTGCCATAATAAAGTCCTTGTGTAAAATTACATTATTATAGCGTGTATTTTAAGTGTTATTAGTTATTTGATTTTATTTTTTGAAGTAATGGCCGGGAGAGGGGGATTCGAACCCCCGGAGGTATTACCCTCACCGGTTTTCAAGACCGGCACATTCGACCACTCTGACATCTCCCGACGTTTTGTAGAGTAGAATTCTATCTAAATAAGATAAAAAACTATTGAAAAGTTAAATTTCTTCTATTAGAAAAGAAATTTTAATGGAGGAGCCAACCAGACTCGAACTGGTGAATAGCAGATTTGCAATCTACGGCCTTACCAACTTGGCGATGGCTCCATATTATAAATGCAGATCGTCAAAAAAACAAATAACTTGAAAGATTTGTTTTTTTGACGATCTATCATGGTGCCCGAGGCCGGACTTGAACCGGCACGGTCGCAATGACCGGGGGATTTTAAGTCCCCTGTGTCTACCAATTCCACCACTCGGGCATATTGGCACCATAATATATTTTTTGTTTAATGGAGCGGGCGAACGGGTTCGAACCGTCGACCCCAACCTTGGCAAGGTTATGCTCTACCGCTGAGCTACGCCCGCACTCCAAAAATACCAAATTAAAAGTATATTACTTAAAATTGGAGTGCGATTATAGCCTAAAAGACTTTGAATGTAAAGAGAAAATAGAGCTTTTTCGCTATAATCGCTAAAAATAAATATAAATCCTTGTAAACAAAAGAGGAAGGAGAGATAAATAATGCGTAGTAACGAGATAAAAGAAGGTTATGACAGAGCCCCACATAGGTCTTTATTGAGAGCAACAGGTGTAAAAGATGAAGACTTTGAAAAACCATTCATCGGTGTAGCGAACTCATTTATAGAGATCATTCCAGGGCATTTTTTTCTAAACAAAGTGGCGGAAGTCATCAAAGAAGAGATACGTGCAAATGGATGTGTACCGTTTGAATTTAATACAATCGGAGTAGATGATGGTATCGCTATGGGACATGACGGTATGCTTTTCTCTCTTCCAAGTCGTGAAATCATTGCAAACTCAGTTGAGACTGTCATGAATGCACATAAACTTGATGCAATGATAGCCATCCCTAACTGTGACAAGATCGTTCCTGGGATGATCATGGGTGCTTTACGTGTAAATGTACCAACTGTATTTGTCTCTGGTGGCCCGATGGAAAAAGGATATACCAAAGATGGTACACCTATTGACCTTGCTACTGCATTTGAAGCGGTAGGGAAACATGAAACAGGCGAGATCACAGATGAAGAGCTGCTTGACATTGAATGTAATGCTTGTCCAAGTGGTGGGTCTTGTTCAGGTATGTTTACTGCTAACTCTATGAATACATTAATGGAAGCTATGGGTATTGCACTACCTGGTAATGGGACTATCTTGGCATTAACACCGGAAAGAACTGAGCTTTATAGAAAAGCTGCGCGTCGAATCTGTGAGATCGCTAAAGCAGAATCATCTGAACGTGAAAAATACCGTATGAAAAATATTTTAAATGAAAATGCTGTACGTAATGCTTTTGCTGTTGACATGGCAATGGGTGGAAGTTCAAACACTGTACTCCACATGCTTGCCATCGCCAAAGAAGCAGATGTAAACTTTAATCTAAGTGACATCAATGCTATCTCTAAACGTGTTTCACACATCGCAAAGATATCTCCGTCACTCTCAACTGTGCATATGGAAGATATCAACAAAGCTGGAGGTGTCAATGCCGTAATGCATGAGATGATGAAACGCGGAGATGACATCTTGCTTGACAATTTGGGTGTCACAGGCGAAACACTGTATGAAAAAGTAAAAGATGCAGAGATCTTAGATACGAATATCATCCATACAATAGATAATGCATACTCAGAGGTTGGCGGACTTGCTATCTTATACGGTAACTTGGCAGAACAAGGTGCCGTCATCAAAACGGCTGGTATCACAGGTGATAGAGTATTTACCGGCACTGCAGTATGTTTTAACTCACAGGATGAAGCGATCGAGGGTATTTTAGCAGGTAAGGTAAAAGCAGGTAATGTTGTTGTCATTCGTTATGAAGGCCCTCGTGGTGGTCCAGGTATGCAAGAAATGCTAAGTCCTACTTCTCTCATCATGGGTATGGGTCTTGGTGATAAAGTTGCGCTAATTACGGATGGTAGATTCTCAGGTGCGACAAGAGGTGCCAGTATAGGACATGTAAGCCCAGAAGCTGCAGAAGGCGGGATGATAGGTCTACTTGAAGACGGAGATGAGATTCATATCGATGTAGATCAGTATATCCTACAAGCCAACCTCAGCGATGAAGTAATCGCACAAAGAAAAGAAAATTTCAAACCACTTGTAAAACCTCTTACAAGTAAATGGCTAAAACAATACAGAGCATTGGTTACAAATGCAAGTTCTGGAGCAATACTTTACGCTGAGTAATCGCTAAAATAGTATTATATACTTTTATATTTCTTGTCAAGGATTTTCCTTGACATTATCCTCTTTTTTTATTTGCATAAATACAAACGAGTTATGTGCTCAATTTACAGTGTAAAATTATTGTCGCTTGCATTTTTATCTATGCGTGAAACGTGCTTTTTTTTGGTTCGTTTTATTTATTTTGTTGCATCAACAATGAAAAAAAATGAACAATGAAGCTCAATCCAAACTGAAATAATAAGAAAATTTAGTGGGGGAGGGAAATATACAGAAGGGTGAGGAGATCAGACTCCTCAAGAAGTAAATCTATTATGAAGGACGTCTTGCACCTTTATAACGCTGCCCATAGAACTTACTTAAATTTGACACAACAACTTTTTTTCTCGCCGAAGAGGCATGAATAAACTTATTATCTCCAAGATAAATACCTACATGGTTCACATACCCTTTACGTTTTTTAGACGTATCAAAGAAAATAAGATCCCCTTTTTTAAGATCTTTTCTTTTTACATATTTACCATGTTTAGACTGCATAATGGATGTTCTTGGAATCGAAATACCATTCTTTCTATAGACATACTGACAAAAACTGGAACAGTCATAGGTATTACCTCTACCAGATGCACCCCATACATATTTTTTACCAAGTTTCTTTTTTGCATCTATAGTCAATTTTGTATACTTTGACAACTCTTTTTTATCCACACTTTTAAAAATATCAGGAGATGAGGAAGTAGTCTCTTTTTTCTTTTTTGCTACTCTATACGTCTTTGTTGGAGATACGTTCAAAACACGCCCCAACTTCAAAGTCTGACCTTTTTTCATACCATTAAGTTTTCTAAGCTTACTTACAGATGTACCATATTTAACAGCTATAGCAGAAAGCGTATCCCCTGTAGTTATAGTATGTTTTGTAGATGTCTTCTGAAGTCTATATTGCTTACCCGGTATGTTAAGTGCTTTTCCCAACTTAAGAATATCTCCCTTTTTCATTCCGTTAGCTTTTCTAATTTTACTCACAGATGTCTGATGTTTATATGCTATAGCAGAAAGTGTATCCCCTTTTTTTACGTTATATTTTCCATAATTGTTTTTTGTTGGGATAGTAAGTATTTTTCCTACTTTAAGGATGTCACCTTTTTTAATATCATTTGCTTTTCTCACTTTAGCAATGCTGGTATGGTGTTTTTTTGCAATACCTGTAAGGGTATCACCGCTTTTTATTTTATGTTTAACCGCAGCTTGTGCAGATATTGTAGTTATGGACAATGTAAATAATAATGCGTAAAGTTTCTTCAAATTAATACTCCTAATAAAGATTACTTAATTAATACTAAATAATATTGATATAATCTTATCAATATAAAATTAACAAAAAATAAATCTGGATTTAAATTTAACTTAAATTGATTTTAGATGAATAAACGATAGGCAGTCTAAGATCTTTTAAGAAAGACCATAACTTTCTGTCCATACTTCACAGTTGGATTTCGTTCTTTCATCATTACCGAGAGTATATTATCAAAAAAAAATTAACTGAAAATTAACTTTTACTTAACTAAAACTTAATTGTTTTAACCTTTTTACCATATGGTCTGCTACCCTGAAGGCATTTGCATAAATAGTCCAAGTATAGGCTACAGAGCCACCTGTAGGCATAAAGCTTGCATCTGCTACATAAAGGTTTTTAACATCATGTGACTGACAGTACTTATTTAATACAGATGTTTTTGGGTCATTCCCAAAACGGCACCCTCCTGCAACAAGGTTTTGAGGAGGCGCAGAAGAGACCCCAGAATAAATATTTTTAGCACCCATCTCTTCGAGTATCTTTTCACATTTTTCGGCAATGTAATTCCCTACCTTTACATCTTGAGGATGTCCCTCTACTCTCAATTTTCCTACAGGCATACCGTATTTATCTTTATGTGTAGGATCTAAAGAAACAAAACAATCATCATTGGGTAACCAGTCGTTAAAGATCTCAAAACGTATACTCTTATGCGTATTAAATCGCTCTACAAGTCTCTCTCCCAGATCTTTTCCCCAAACCAACTGACCATTCTTATAAGCATTTTTTCGTGCACGTGTGATAATGTTTTGATGCTCGAACATAAACTCTACAGAGCCACCTTTAAACTTACCGTCCCACCAGTGATCTATAAAGTACCAGTCAAGTACAGAACGGTTGACAAAAAGCCCCGTTGTCATAAGGTCTTTAAATGCTATCTCTTTTAAAGAATCTTCATGCAATTCTCCCTGTCCTGAGCCACCTCCGGAGAAAATGAGATTTTTTCCAAGTTCTCCGGAGCTGTTTCCTAAACCTTTTGGATGATGTTTATTAGAAGAGTTTAGTAGTAGCCTGGCACTTTCATGAGCCTGTGCTGCGACTACGAACATCTGACCTTCTATCTTTTTTTCTTTACCTGTAATGGTATCAACCACAACAGCATAACTGACCTCATCTTTACTGTCAGTATGCAAATACTTGACGTAAGCGTTTGTCATAAGTGTTAAGTTTCCTGTTGCTAAAGCAGGTTTTAACAGAGCTTCTCTAGAAGATCCTTTGGCTCCAGAGGAACAACCATAACTTCCACAGAAATTAGAATAATAACAAGCATCACGTCCGGGCATATTTTGAGAGAGAACTGCACGGGGAGTGACAAGAGGGGTAATGTCTAACGCTTTACAACTCTTGTCAAAAAGTTTTACAACTTCATTTTCTTTGGTCGGTGGTTGTGTAAAGTTTACAGTACTCCGCCATGGCTCATACACATGTTTTTCATAATGTCCTGATATCCCTACCAACTCTTCTGCAAGCGTGTAATAAGGCTCCAAGTCGTCATAGCTAATGGGCCAGTCAACAACGTTTGCTCCTTCTATCTCCCCATATTTACTTTTAAGCCTGAAATCATCTGGATGTAAACGATGCAACATCCCAGACATAAGATTTGATGAGCCTCCTACAATGTTGCCGTTCCAAAAGCTCCAACCAGACTCATAAGTAGGTGTAGCTACCCATTTCCCATCTACTTTTTCTTCAATGGTATGGTACTCATCAAAAAGATTAGGTGTTACCAAGTCTCTGCGACAGTAAGCCAACTCATCTTTAGAGAATTCATCACGTTTAATGAGCCTACCTTTTTCAAGAACAGCCACTTTGTAACCCGCTTTACATAGAGTATAAGCTACTGCCCCTCCACTTGCTCCTGAACCAATGATCACAACATCATATTTTCGACTCGTCATAGCTCTATATACCTTGTTTTGGGTCTTGGATAACCGCCATTAACCTTCAATGCTTTCCACCCTGCTTCATTGACATTTGATCCATAAACAGGGTCACTAAACATCCCTTCCATGCTCAATGTCATGATACGTGACAACCAGGAACTTCCATAATTTGTCTCCTCATAAGCACGCAAAGCTTTTTCTTTATCTCTAGTAGTCATAGAAACAAAACGTCCTTGTTCCCGTGAAACTAACTCTTCAGCCCCTTCAAGCACAAAAGCTCTTATATCTTTATCAAAACTCTTATGTGTGATGGTTTCAAATAAAAACTGTGTCACATTCATAGTTTTGGCAGAAGGTAATTTACTTCCATCTGGGAACATATGTTCCTGTACCGCAGCAATGGTCGGTCGAACTTTATCAAATTCTTTCTCATACTTACTCTCTCTTTTTGCATGAATATAGGGAGAGAGTCCAAGTATTGAGCCCAATATTAAAAATTGTCTTCTTCTTTTAATCATCATCTATCTTTTCTAAAATTTCACCAATCATATTACTCTTGTGTGTACTTAAAGTGTAGAAGCAAATACATTGATATTATGGATCAAAGCAATTATACTCTATCTATACCATAAGGTTTAAGAGAAAATTTCCTCTTTATTTATGTTATACTTCTACACTTAAAGCTTCAATAATGAAGCATCAAAATATCCATGAACAAGGAAAATTATATCTATGAAAAAATTTTTACTCTATTCTGTAGCCATCATTTCTGTACTTGCTGCCATTTTAGCTTATATCCTCTACTCTGAAGGTGCATTTGAAACGTATCCAACAGAACAAGACAAGATCGAACCTTTTATGAAATGTGAAGCAGGAAAATGTGCTCCAGGAAAATGTGGAGCAAATTCTAAGTAGACATTCAATCTTCAGGTCTTTTTCTTCTTTTAAAGAAAATAGACCTTCTACATCTTTGTTATCCTCTTTCTAAATACACACACACTACACATCTTTCATACTATACTTGCACTTGTAACAACCAGCATATAATTTTGAAAGGAGTTTCAGATGTTAAAAACCATATACCCAATAACAAAAAATATATTAAGCAACGGGCAAAGTATCTCTTTATTTCTTGCAAGGCTTACAGTTGCTTACGGTTTTTATGAACCTGCTATGACAAAATGGTCTGATATCAAAAGTGTTGCAGAGTGGTTTGGTTCTATAGGTATTCCTTTTCCTACCCTCAATGCCTATATGGCGGCAAGTACTGAAATTTTAGGTGTAATACTTTTAACATTGGGACTCTTTACACGGTTGATCTCTATCCCTCTCATTATTATAATGATCGTTGCCATTACCACTGTACATTTAAGCAATGGTTTTAGTGCAGGTAATAATGGGTATGAGATCCCTCTTTATTATATGTTGTTCCTAGCCCTCTTTGCTTCATTTGGAGCCGGAAAACTTAGTTTAGACCACCTGCTTTTTGGTGATGAACAATAATCTTAATGAACTTACAAAGGAAAAATAATGAAAAAATTACTTGTAGTACTGAGTGCATTAGCACTGACATTTACCCTAGCAACAGCAGAGGGAAAATGTGGTGAAGGTAAATGTGGAGACAGTAAAAAGAGTGAAAAAAAATGTGATGCTGGTAAATGTGATACTGACAAAAAAGGTATAAAATGTGAATCTGGCAAATGTGCTGGAGAGAAAAAAAGTATGAAATGTGAAGCGGGTAAATGTGGTGGTGAAAAAAAACCAGCACCTAAAAAAGGAAAATGTGGTCAAGGCAAATGTGGTTAATCTACTCATAAGTCTTCTTCTTTTTACTCCTATAGTGAAAGCTATAGGAGTTTTACCTCTTTTTTACAAAAAACAGTATAATGTATCAATAAAATTTTAATTAAGGATACTTATGCATCATCTACTTCTTACCTTAATACTACTTTTTACTTTTACCGGTTGCCAGGATAAAGAACAACAACAAAAAGAACAGGCTCAACATGATGCAAAAATAGCCCAACAAGCAAGAACTGAACTTTTAGCTGAACTTGAAAAAGAAAAACAAGTACAAGAAGAAAAAAATAATCAATTTTCTCATATAGGTGTGAAGATGGATCAAGGTACCATTACCATCGATACCAATAAAACAAAAGATTTCCTCAAAGACCTAGGTAATAGAATGAATGTCCAAATGAAACAAGTTTCCGATGACCTACAAAAAGGGATCATTGATGCACAAGAAGGTGGCGTTCAAATCAATAATGGCAATATCAATATTGACCTTAACAAAACCCAAACACTTTTAGATGAGTGGAGCAAAAAGATAGAAGGCTACGTCAAAGAGTATGATAAAATAGTAGAAGATATAGAATACAATAGAACAAAGGAAACACACTAATGCAACAAATAGATATGAATTCAGATGAATTTCAAGCTGAACTGGAAAAGACATGGGATTTTGTAGAAAAAGTCAATAAGCAATTTGATTGGGTGCAAAATCCGAATGAAGAAGTAAATGACGGTGTAGCAATGGGGCTTGCACGCAATAAACTCATCTACGGAAAGCGTTTTTGTCCTTGCTTCATGGTCATAGGTGAAACTAAAGAAGAACAAAAAGCTGCAGATAATCGTATTTGCCCATGTAAACCAGCTATAGAAAAAGAGATTCCTGAAGATGGACTTTGCCACTGTGGTATCTTCTGTACACCAGAGTATGCAAAAGCACAGGCTGTACACGATGAGATAGAAGAGATAGTCCATACCCATTCAAGAGGTCTTACTAAAGAACAGGCAGCTATACTCATAAAAGAAGAACAACTCGATGGTGATGAGCTAGAGGCTCTTATAGAAGCACGTGACCTAGGAATGATACATTTCACACTTGTAGATACAAGAGAACATATGGAGTTTCAAATGGGTCACATCGTAGGGACAGACACACTAGTGCCTACTTCACAGTTTTATGCCAAAGTAGAAGAACTTGCAGGCAAAAAATCTGAAAACATCATTGTTTACTGTCACTCAGGTAGTCGAAGTTTTCAAGTACAACATGCCATGAAAGGTATGGGTTTTGAAAATGTATGTAATCTAAGGCCGGGGATCATCGGTTTTTCTGGAGAAACACAACGAGGCTAATCCGCGCAAGCATTTAACCCACTTATCCATAATGTTAAGGCTCGTCCTTGACATTACCTTCTCCTCAATAATTTTAAAGCTTCTTTCAATTCAAACTCGTCAACAAAATATTTGATCTTCTTAAACAACTCCTTGTCATCATCTGTTAAGTCATATGCTTCAAACTCCTCTATAACAGAGGTACATTTTGTAACTATGCTTGTTTCTAGCGCCTTTTTTAGCTTAGTAAATAATCCATCTCTTTTTTCATTTGATATCGTTTCTTTACTGTTTATTTCTTTCGTTTTGGCTGTTTGTAATTTCTCCTCCAACTCATCTATCAGTATATTCAACGCTTCATAAAATTTCGGATACAGCCGATTATTACCTGTTTCATCCAGTTCTTTTGCCACCAGATGAAGAGAGGTTGCTCCTAGGTTTGCACTGAGTCCTTTGATTGTATGTATAGTTCTTTTAAACGATTCACTGTCTAACTCCTCCAAAACAATATTTTTATTATTAGCGAGAAAACCATTTAATAGCTTAAGATACAGCTTCTTATTCCCTCCTAAATATTTCAATCCCAAAACAGTGTCTATGTTTTGAAATTCTGGTATATCGCTCTCTTTTAGAGGTAAAATATCTCTTTGCAATAAATCATTTTTTTTAGGTATATATTTGAGGAGTGTTTCATAGAGTTTTTCAACTTCTATAGGCTTATTCAAATGTGCTTGCATCCCCATTGAAATACTCTTTTCAATATCTTCTTTCATGGCATTGGCAGTAAGCGCAATGATAGAAATGTCTTGATCTATATCCCTTATAATCTTTGTGGCTTCATACCCATCCATCATTGGCATCTGTATATCCATCAATATCAATTCATATTCATTGGCTTTGAACTTGTCAATCCCTTCTTGTCCATTGTTTGCCATATCTATCTCTATTCCACTGTTTTCCAGCAAACCTAAAATAATCTCCTGATTTGTACTGTTATCCTCAACAAGAAGTATTTTTCTTCCCTCAAGCGTATGTATCTCATTTTGCAATGAGCTTTCCTTGCCCCTACCTTTGTAATCCATAGCAACATCATCTAAAAACAATCCGCTCAGGATATCATTAAGTACTGATGGATTGACAGGCTTTTGCAAAAATATATCGATACCTGCATCTTTGGCATACTTGACAATACTCTCTTGTCTAAAGGCACTTACCATAATGATAGTTGGGGGAGACTTATACATCAAACTTTCATCTTTTGTATAGATATCATTGATGGACAGCGTTGTTTCTATGCCATCGAGTTCAGGCATATTCCAATCCATTAGTATAAGATCATAATCTACATTATGTTCTTTGATCTTAAACAATGCTTCTTTCCCACTAAATGCAGATTCTATCTGGACAGCATATTTATTCAAGGTATTTTTCAATATTTCATGCCATGCTTGATTGTCATCAACTATTAGGACTTTTTTATCATTAAACGTATGATATGACTCCTTATAAGGCTGTTCAAGAAGCTTGATCTCAAATATAAAACTGCTCCCTTTTCCATATGTACTCTCTACCCATATCTTACCATCCATCAGTTCGACCAATTGTTTAGAGATGATGAGTCCCAAACCGGTCCCTCCATATTTTCTAGTGATACTTTCATCTGCTTGAGAAAAGGCCTGAAAAAGGTTTTTTTCATGTGCTTTAGTCAGCCCTATCCCTGTATCTTTTATCTCAAACCTGTATCTGTTCTGTTTTACTTTTTCGATATATATGCCAACCTCACCAGACTGGGTAAACTTGATCGCATTACCTAAAAGATTGGTTAAGATCTGAGATATCCTAAGACTATCACCATAAAAGTATTTTCCCATATCACTGTCATAACTAATAATTAATTCAAGATTTTTTTCATGTGCTTTAACTTCTATCACATTAATCACATTGTCAAGTACTTGATACAGATCAAACTTTTCTTTTTCTAAAATTATTTTTCCCGCTTCTATTTTTGAACAATCCAAAATATCATTAATGATCTCTAGTAGTAACTTTGCTGAAGTATCTATACTCTCTATATAATTTCTTTGTTTGTCATTCAGCTTAGTTTGCAATGCAAGATGACTCATCCCAATAATCCCATTCATCGGTGTTCTTATCTCATGAGACATATTTGCCAGAAATTTGCTTTTGGCTGCTGTAGCATCTTCTGCTTTCTCTTTAGCTATTTCCAACTCTTTTGTCCTAAGTATGATCTTTTTCTCTAGATCATTGTTTAACTCTTCAAACTCATGTGATGATACATTGATTAGATGTGACAAGGCTTTGATAGTACTGCTTTCATCTGAATATTTTTTTTCATTATCTATATCTATGTGGGATTTAACTGTGTCTGATTCGCTTAAAGCCAATACGGTCATCGTCTGATTCAGTAACTCTTTTTTTGAAGAGCAGTAAAATTCCCCATAGGTAAAAAACCCTGATGTAGGAGCAATGGCATTAAACGGTCTTGTTTCAAGTTCTATCTGCTCAGGCATAAATCTTCTTCTTGCCATACTGGAGTATATAAAAATAGATTCTATGGGATTAGACATAATATTTTCAACATTTTGTTTTGCATGGCCCAATATAGCATCACTGTCGCCATATCCAAATCTTACTATATCTCCATCTTTCAAATTTCCGGTGAAGACTAAAGAACCATCTGTTTCACTGCTGAGAACAGCCCTCGCAATATCGATACCGTTTCTCTTAATAATAAGAGGAAATTCTATACCAACAGCAGGTAATGACTTTGCTGTATCCTCACCTAAATAATACGCATAAGTTTCATAGGCAGTTCTATCATCTATGGTATATACACGATTATCAACAGCTTTTGTGATGGTGAGATTTTTACCTATAGGAATCCAGTGGAAACTGTAATCTGTAAGAACATTTAAATGTTCTGAATGTAATCCAACACCCACCACGCCGTTTTGAAGTACTTTATCTTTAGTGAATACAAATGTTTTGTCAAAAGCTGCATTGTCTCCAGCTAGACCACCAGCTACTTTAAGCTCGTCACTTATGGAGTTGATACCATTTAAATACTCTTCTCCATTCCCTGTCAATCCATCTATAAAAGATATGATTACTTTTGTATCTAGCGTATATAGCGCACGAGAAAGGTTGACACCGGCTTCAAAATAGTCTTTGAAATCATTGGATATATAGGTTTTCAGTGTTGTTTTTTCAAATATGGTAAAACTGATAACGGTATGCATGGTTGAGACCAATCCATCCTTGATTTCACCATCTGTGGTACACCCTATGAGTATAGCATGCGGCAAGAATGTATTGATAACAGTGATGAGATCTCTGATAAAAAAATCATCGTTTTTAGCAGTAAAAACCTGAATTAAAAGAGAGGAGGAATCTTCAATATGCTGCTCTTGTATAAATTGATGTAGGGTATGTTCGGATGTAAAATATGTGTTGTATGTCTTCATCTGATTATGCCTTTAAAAGATAAATAACTAAATTCTAAAACAAACCTTGTTCCTACCTGTCTCTTTCGCTTCATACAGTGCTTCATCAGCCCTTTTAAGTAGTGTATCGATAGTGTCTGACGCATTTTTTCGTGCGATACCGTTGCTGATAGTAAATCTTACCACACTATCATCATACATGTTTTCCAGATCTTCTATAGCTACTCTTATATCTTCCACTTTTTCTTTCACCTCATCAATAGAGTTATTTTCAAAGAGAACTGCGAACTCCTCACCACCTAATCTTCCAAAAACAACTTCATCAGATATAATATTTGAAATAGTCGCTGTCAAGCTCTTTATAACAATATCTCCAAAGGGATGTCCATAGATATCATTTATATTTTTAAACTTATCGATATCTATCATCACTGCAAAAAGATTCTCTGTTTGCTTAAAAAGCTCTTCCCCCAGTGTAAAAAACTTTCTTCTGTTATAGATACCTGTCATAGAGTCTCTTGTAGCCATGTATTCCAAGGCCTGCAAAGTTCCACTCAATTTAAGGTGGGTCCCTATCCGTGCAAGCAGCTCTTTTGGTTTAAATGGTTTGGTAACATAATCAATGCCACCGACATCGTAAGCCTTTTCAATACTCTCTTCATCTGTTTTTGCTGTAATAAAAAGTATAGGGATATCTTTTGTATCTGTTTGTGATTTTAAAACCTCACATGTCTGATACCCATCCATTTCAGGCATCATGATATCCAGCAAGATCAAATCTACCTCTTCTTCATTAACAATCTCCAGTGCAGCTTTCCCACTTTTTGCAGCCATGACATTATAATCATTACCCAAAAGACCAATCAGCATATGAATATTTTCTTTTCTATCATCTACTACTAAAATGGTTTGCTTCTCATTTATTATCTCCCAACTTTTTACAGCCATGTTATTGCAATCATCATCTAAAGTGTCATTCAGCATATGGATATTCTCTCTCGTATCATCCACTACTAAGCCAGTTTCCTTCGCATTCATTACTTTTCCCCAATACATTTTGACAATTATATGTCACTATGTTCATAAAAATAACTCTTGAAATTATAGAGTAACGTTTTAGCACTAATTAGTATGTAAGAATTATCCTACAGTAATTACAATATAATGAAAAAATGATGAAAAAATATATTGGTTATGTATCGTATTGAAGGGAAAATAATAAAGGAAGAGGAGCCGAAACTCCTCAAGAGATAATTCTGGCACTACATGCCGACATCTTTTTTGCTAAAGTGAAAAAAGATGCTGCGAATTATTTAGCAAGTGCTGCTTTAGAAGCCTCTGCAACCTTTGCAAATGACTCAGGTGCATTCATCGCCATATCAGCAAGGATTTTTCTGTCAAGTTCAATATTTGCAACTTTAAGACCATGCATAAATGTAGAATAATTCATACCATTCAATCTAGTTGCCGCATTGATACGAACGATCCATAATCTTCTGAAATCTCTTTTCTTTTGTCTTCTATCTCTGTAAGCATATACTAATGAACGCTCAAGTTGTTCTTTCGCTTTTCTGAAGTGTTTTCTTCTACCGCTGTAGAACCCTCTAGCTTGTTTTAATAATCTTTTGTGTCTTCTTGATCTTACGACACCCGTTTTTACTCTCATGGTTTTTCCTTTACCTTATACTTGTACTGTAACTTTTTAAAAGCCAGTTTTAGTAGGTGTTAAGCATTTTCTCTGCTTAAACTTGCCCCTAATCGGGGGTTAATTGCTTTGTGAAATGATACTAGTTAGACTAGTTTATCATCTCTTTAATGTTCTTAGCGTCAACTGGGTCAACGTGCTTAGGACTTCTCATACTTCTGTGATGTTTACCATCAACTTTAGTAAGAATGTGAGATCTGTACGCAGTTCCTCTTTTGATCTTGCCGCTTTTTTTAACTTTAAAACGCTTTACAGCGCCTTTTACGCTTTTCATTTTAGGCATATGCTTCTCCCTGATAGAATTTTTTAATCCAAATAGTATTGTTATTTGAGGTTAAAATGGGACGGTATTATACCCAAATTATATAAAAGATTGCTAATATACCTATATGTAGATTATTTCAACACTTATACAGCATCTAGCTATGGAGATTCAATTCTATGAAAAAAAACGGATTTAGAGGAAATATAACATCTCTTGGATGGAGCATTAAAAAAAGAGCATAAAAACTATGCCAAACGGCCTAAAGAAAAAGATGTACATACTATTTTAAAGTAAGTACATCAAATGAAGTGACTAGAACTTAACAAGCTGCCTTAGCTGCATCAAGTGCTTCTTCGTAGTTAGGCTCTTCTGTGATTTCCGGAACTGTTTGCTTATAAGTTACTTTTCCGTCTTTTCCGATCACAAAAATTACTCTAGCAGTTACACCGGCTAAAGGACCATCAGCCAAAAGCACACCATAAGCATTGGCAAAGTCTTTCTTTCTGAAGTCTGAACATACTTTGATATTTTCAATCCCTGCTGCTCCACACCATCTTGCTGCTGCAAATGGAAGGTCCATAGAAACAGTGATCACTTCTACACCCTCAAGTGATGCTGCTTCTGCATTAAATCTTCTAGTTTCTGCATCACAAACACCTGTATCTAATGAAGGTACTGCAATTACAAGTTGCACTTTACCTTCTCCACCGATCTGCTCATCTTGAAGCATTGGGTTACAATTTACTACTGTAGTTACCGGTGCTGTATCACCTACGTTTATTTCTGTACCACCTAGGTTACATACGATGTCATTTTTAAATGTTACTGTTGCCATTTAATATCCTTTAAATTTTTTAGTTTGAGCATTATGGCTTAAATAAGATAAATTTACTCTTAATTAAATAAATTTGTTTACATTCCTGGAATTCTAGGAATCCTACCCAACTTAGAATTATGGCAATACCAACCCCAACCTCTCTTCATCCAATGTCCTACAAGTGGCATAGGTATCATCTTACCACCTTTTTCACTACGATGAACAAATGCTGCTCCATTCCCTGTATCCATCACACACAAAATATTCAAATGTCCCATATAACTCAACTTTGAATCTATTCTTTGCATATGATTGAGTATATTATAAGCTACATTCTTTGCCATTACTTCAGCCACATGTCCCTGTTTAGCCCTCCATTCAGGCCCCATAAGAGAAGCAGAGTCTCCTATGGCATAGATACCTTCAAAACCTTCTATCTCGCTATATTCATTAGTGACAACAAAACCAGCATCACTCAAAGGCAGTCCCGAATCAGTTATGATATTATGCCCTGTACCTGCAGAAATAAACATCGTCAGATCAGATTCAACTTTTACACCATCTTCAAAGACAATACCATCCTCTTCAAATGCTGTGATCTTTACACCCACTTTTTTCTGGATATTGGTCATCTTGAACATTTTATCCATCATTAGCAATGCTTTTTCACCCATCTTCTGACCCGGCTTTGGCATAGGTGCAAAAAAGGTCAGTTCAAAGTTTTTACGTACCTTCTTTTTCTTTAAATAATTGTGCACATTAAACAGTACTTCAAATGCCGGTCCACCTCGTACCGCTGAAGTATCTTTAGGATTTCCACCAAAGCCCATAGCGATCTTCCCTTCACCCTTGGAAATGAGCTGATCCAAACGTTCATAAAGTGCTGTTGCCTCTTCAGGTTTTCCACAGATAGAGAGACTGTGTGACTGTCCTTTATGTTGTATCTTATCTTGTCCTAATGCCACAACAACATAATCAAAGCCCTCTAATATTCGTCCACTTTCAAGCGTTGTTTTCTTCTCTTTAGCTTCAAACTTTACGACAGAGTCTATAATGAGCTGAAACCCATGTTTCATTGCAAGCTTGTCTAAAGGCACGGAGATGTCTTCTTTTGTTACTTTTCCCGTAGGTATCCAGATCGAGGTCGGATAGATATAAAAATAATCTCTATCACTCACTAACGTAACATCTATCTTCTGTTTACGTAAATAGATCGCTGCTTCTACACCGGCAAAGCCACCACCTAAAACCAATACTCTCTTCATGCCTTCTCTCCTAATACTTAATGATGCCTGTTGTCTCTTTACCTACTAACGCATCAGATACTGATGTATTTGCGCTTATAATACCATATATTGCACCTACTAATAGTCCTGACAAGATTACGATCCATACTGTTAATCGCTTCTCCTGACTGCCTTTGGCATTATAATCCTCTATACCCTGAAGTGTTGGTTCGTTATGTTGCATTTTCTCCACTCCCTATTTCTTCACTAAATCAGCTTTTGGGTACATAAACACTGCCTGTCTGTCTATGATGATCTTCTCTTTTTCATCTACGGCATATGCTCTGATAGTTATAGGTACCGGCATATCCTTATGTGTAGTATCCGCCAAAGATTCACTTGCTTCTAAAATGACAACTTTTTTCTTTTTCTTACCTGCCCCTATCTTAAATGCATCTTTAGGTCTTACGATCTTGATCTTATCATTTCCAACCACTTCAAAAGTATAGGTGTGTGCCTTGGAATCTGTATTTGCGAACAAAAAGATATAATCATTTTGTACCACACCTTTATCAAGTATCTTATAGAGTCTAGGTGACTTGTTTATATCAAGTAACATATGCTCTTTTGTAGACCCCATCATAAATAGTGCAATGAGTACAATACTAAGTACTGTAAAGTAAGCGATCACTTTACCTCTCAAGTAATTCGTTTTCCCTTCATATTTTACCGCTTCTTTCTCTGAAGACCAACGTACCAAACTCTCTTTACCAAGTGCGCCCATTACTGATGTACATGCATCTACACACTCAAGACAGTTAATACACTCAAGCTGTAACCCTTTTCTAATGTCTATATGTGTAGGACAAACGGTTACACATGATTCACAAGTCGTACATTCAGCACTCTCATCTACCTTCAGTAACTCTTTTTGTTTAGAAAACTTCTTTTCTCGCTCATACCCATGTCCCTCATAGATATCTCCACCACGTTTAGGGTCATAGACTGCCATGATCGTATCATCATCATAGAGTACTGACTGCACACGGCTGTACGGACACACATAAATACAAAAGTTCTCTTTGATAAGGATCACATCAACGATCAAGAAACCTGCAATACCAAGAACAAATCCAAGAAGTACTTTATGTTCCATAGGATTTGCCAAATATGTAAAGAAGTCTTCAGGAGGTACAAAATACCACATAAAGTTTGATGCTGCCACCATTGCAAGTGCAGACCACATCAATACTGCGATCACTTTTTTCACTTTATTTTCCACTGTGCTCATATCTGGGTCTTTTTGCTTGTTCTTGATACGCTTGCGAAGCCCTAGTATCTTTGTTTCAATCAAGTCTCTGTATATAACCCTAAAGATCGTCTGTGGACAACCCCAACCACAAAACGCTCTACCCCCTACTGCTGTAACAGCGAATATTCCAAGGAAAAGGAGCATCAACAAGAATGGCATTAAATAAAGTTCCTGCATATCAAATGCGGTACCCGCCAAATGCAGTTTCTTCTGATCAAAACTAAGTAAGAACATATGATTGCCTTCAGCTGTTTTGATCCACGGTAAAACAATCGCAAAAACTGTTACACCGACATAGAACCAATAACGCTTAATGCGATATGGTATCCACCCTTTCAAATACTCTTTTTTACTCACTTTTTTCGGTTTGTTATTTTCAACGACTGCTTCCATAATTATATTGCCTTTTTATATTTTTCTTGTGCTTCTTTTTCAAATGGACAGATGAGTAGTACATTATCCAATTGACTTACATTTCCGGCTTCACGAACTTGTTTGCCCGCACCTTCAACCAACTCTTTTATACCTCTTGATTCTATATAATCTTTTAAAGAACTTCTACTGACTTCCAACTCCCTGGCTATCGCACTCACGCTATATCCCTCACTTAAGAGAGAAACGATCTCACTGTGATACACATCAAACTTTGAAGAAGATTTGCTGCCTTTAGGTCGTCCTATATTTTGTGTTTTCTCTTTTTTATCTTCTCTTAACATATCCAATAAAGGGAAAATATCAACCATATTACTCTCTTTATTAAAGAGCATATTGACATCAACGATCCATAGGTTCACATTATGACTCAACATACAATTAATGACCTTTACCAGTTCGTCCGTTCTTGTCGTCAAGATAGAGATAGATGCTACGATTACTGTATGGTTATCCTTCATCGTTTGCAAAAATGCTTCAAACTCTTCTCTATCATCGATCAGAAGATTTTTTGTAGCATACTCAACGACCTCATGGTCGATTTGTAAACCTTTTTGCGTAGAGAATGTCATAATATCTTGTTGCTGCGAAGCTAATGTTGGAAAATTTGGTGCTTGTCTTACATAGGTATAAACCATTCATTTTTCCTTTATTTTTTTTAATTCTACGATTTTACATCATAATCTTATCTTATTTGATGACTAAAGTCAAGTTTTTTTATACTTTTATCGTCATTTGTCTATTTTTGGTGCTTTTTATGTTAAAATAACAAAAAATTATTAGGTATACAATTGAATTTAACACATTTAGATGAACAGAACAAACCCAAAATGGTAGATGTAGGAGACAAAGCAGCAACCACACGTATAGCCACTGCTTCAGGCATTATCGAAGTAGGGCAAGAGGCTTTTGATGCTGTTATCGCAAACACAGCAAAGAAAGGTCCTGTACTGCAGACTGCCGTCATCGCTGCTATACAAGGAGCAAAACAGACATCCAACCTCATCCCTATGTGCCATCCGCTTATGCTGACTTCTGTGAAAACTGATATAGAAGAACTCCCGGAACTTCCTGGTTTCAAACTTACCGTTACCGCTAAACTTAACGGACAGACAGGGGTAGAGATGGAAGCATTAACTGGTGTCAGTGTAGGATTACTTACGATCTATGATATGCTCAAAGCCATAGACAAAGGAATGATCATAAGAAATGTGCAATTAGAAAAGAAGTCTGGGGGAAACTCTGGTGACTTTAGTCGATAGGAAAGAAAATGAAAGTATTAGATGAAAACATGCCAGAAAGGCCAGATATCACTTATCCAACCAAATGGGGATTCAAACTCATTGGTAGAGATAAAGATGCATTACTTAAATGTATCAAAGAGATCATGAAAGAAGTGGGAGAGAAAGAACACCTTTGTTCTTTAGGAAATGCATCTAGAACAGGAAAATTTCACAGCTACAATGCTTCATGTACCGTAGATACAGAAGAAGAAAGAAACAAGATCTTCAAATATTTTGAAGACCATGATGATGTAGATATGGTGATATAAGCAAATATATGCCGAAACCTCGGCATAGTTACTTAAACTATTTTAACCCGCTAAGATAAGTTGCTATAGCAGAAATTTGTTGATTAGAAATTGAGTAAGTAGCCTCGCTCATCACTATACTGTCTTCATACATCGAATGGGCAACCCCATGTCTTGCATCCTGATCTCTATATGCTCTGACCTTTCGTGCCAATTCACCAGCATCTCTACCCGCGAGTGGCATCATTCCTGTCAAAGGGGTTTTCGCACCGTTTACTCCATGACATATCGAACAACGTTTTTTATAGAGTTTTGCACCATCTAAATTTGCTGCCATTAAACTACTACCGGCAAGTAATGCAATTATAATTATACTTTTCATTTTAAATCTCCTAAATAATTAAAATATGTTACATACTAAGTATACATCTTCTAAACTTAATACAAAATCAGTAAATAATCTATTTTAGAGGATAAGTCTGAAGAGCTATCTTTTCAACTTATGTAACATCTTGTCTGCAGATAAACTCATCAGCATTGAAACGATCACATATGCCAAAAAGAAGTAAAGTCCTACCTCAATTTCTGCCCGACTGATCTCTCCTTTATTTGCTGTGAGATACACAAGGAACACAGAGACAACAAAGACATCTACCATTGACCATTTCCCGATCATCTTAAAAAACTTTATAATGCCATGCGCAAAGCTGCTCTTCATAAACACAGAGACAATGAGTAAAGAGAGTACTTTAAGTACTGGGATTAACACAGAAAATAACAATATCACTAGTGCAACAACAACATCCCCACTCTCAAAAAGCTTCTCTATGGAGCCTATCACCCCTTTAGATTCAAAGGAAAGTACAACATCACCCAAATACTCCACTTCTTTATGTATCGTCACCATAAAAATAGGTGTTATAAGCCCCAAAATTAGTGTCAACAATGCTGTCAAGGAACCAAACAGTGTAAACGTTCGTAAAGAAACAAAGAAAAAAGAGAGTAATGATATACCTAGAAATGCCATAAAGTACATGGTATACTCTTTTGCTTTCATCATTGCAGCTTCCTGTTTATCTCGTATCTTTCCAAGCATTATTTCTCTTTCATCAACGTAAAAACCACCCAGTATACTTTTTGCCAGTTTTCCTAGTTGTCCTTTAGCCTGCTCCTCTGCACCCTGATGGCTGACAAGTTCTATGGTCAACTCTTCATACAGTATCGCTTCCCTATAGGCTTTTTCACCATAAAAAAGCATCATTCCAAACACTGTAATCAGCACTGTGTACACTATTAGATCTTTCACTTAAATAAATCCTCTTTTCACGATTTCACCTCAAAATAAATCAACAATGTTTGTTGAAAAAAGTTGTCATTGTCATCCGAGATCATCACATAACGGTTCTTGCCTACTCTTGCCAAACCTTCAAAATTATCCAGATACCAGCCTTGAGAACTGTTAAACTTGGCTACTACCTTGGTTTTGCACATCTTTTTTTGACAGTTTTGAAGATAGACTTTTTTTAACGTAATGACAAAAGGATTTGATAGTCCCGTGAAAGAACGTTCCATGACAAGTAAACTCCCGTCATCCATCACTTCCATGGAAGAAAGACCTGACCTTCCCTCGGGTTCTGCCTTGAAGTGCCACTTTTTACCACTTAATGCATAAATCGTCTGTTTCTTTTTATCGTACTTTTTTAACGGCCATTCCGTTGCAGTCAGGATACCGTGTTCAGGATGCCAAGCCACAGACTCGAGTGACTTGTTTTTGCTACGATAATATTTCGTTTCTCTGAGTCTTTTCGGTAATTTCAATTTATCTATCATGTTGCCATAATGATCGCCATTTTTATGAAAAGAAGCTATTTTAGCCTCTCCTTCAAAAGAGATAAAAAGTCTACTTTGATCATCAAGTGTGACTCCTTCACTGTCTCTCTTCCACTTTCTGAAACGTTTGCCTTTTTTATTTTTCAAGGTCACTGCGTCTAATGCTTTCAATCCTTCAATTTTGTCAGAAAAAGAGGCATGAAAAGAGAAAAGAGAACCTTTATCCCCTACAAGATACAATGTCTTCGTCTCCTTCTCATAGGTTAGGTCTGAAAGCTCAGAAAACTTTACCCCTTTTACCTCTGAAAAAAAAAGCTGTTTCTGATCTAGTATCTCAATCCCCATAAAACGGTTATTGTCCAGCTTAGGTGTGATCTTTGCTTCAGTGACCCCTGCTTCAAGCAGCATAAAAGAACAAAAGAACAAAAGAACAAATTTCATAAACTATTGAGTTCCCTCTTCTGCTTTCTTATCAAAGAAATACACCATAATCAGTATCCACACCACTGCAATGTCTATAGCAACATCTGCAAAGTTAAATACTGCAAAGTTAAACCCGCAATGCCAAGCCACATAATCAACCACTCCTCCGTGTATAAAACGGTCATAGACATTACCCAGTGCACCACCTATGAGTAAACCCGCAGGGAAAGCATATCTCTTGATATAGCCTTCTGCAAAAACCACGTAGAGTATGACTAAAATAAGTACCGCCTGTATCCACTTTAGATAAGGTCCCAAAGATGAGAACATCGAAAAAGCAACACCTTTATTGTAATGCAACTCCAGATCTATACACTCTCCAGCACGGTAATACCCATCCACAAAAAGAGATTTAATATTTTGATCTATGATAAAAGTTCCGAGGATCACCATAAAAAATATAACAAAACCCCTCATTAGGCAAGAGCCCCTTTAAAAAATGTTTTACACTCTTCCATCATTGCTTCAAGCGTATCTTCATCTTTTCCTTCAAGTAAAAGACGGATCTTATTTTCCGTGCCTGAGTATCTAAAGAGATGTCGCATACCCAAACTTTCTACTTTTGCTTTCAATGCTTCTAATCCATCGATCGTCTCAAATGCTCTTTTCTCATCAACACGAAGATTAACCAAAAGTTGTGGATACGAGACATAAGGATCAAATGCTTCACTTGCTTTTTTTCCTGTTTCTACAAGATATGCCAAAGCCTGGAGCGAAGAAGAGATCCCGTCACCTGTTTTTGCATAATCAGAGAAGATCACATGTCCGCTCTGTTCTCCCCCAAAATTAATACCGTTAGCCTGCATCATCTCCACCACATTTTTATCCCCTACTGCCGAACGGTGTAATGTAAGTCCATTTTGTGTCATATACTCATCAAGACCCTGATTACTCATCACTGTAGCAACCATACCCTTTCCTTTAAGTGTCCCTTGCTTCTTGAGATGCACCGCAAGAACGCCCATAAGTTTATCGCCATCAACCACTTCACCGTTCTCATCCACCAGTACCAATCTGTCTGCATCACCGTCAAGTGCAATTCCCACATCTGCACGTGATTCTCTAACCATCTGTGCCATATGTTCCGGATGCATTGCACCACACCCTTCATTAATGTTAAATCCATTGGGCTTATCTCCAACAACAACCACATCAGCACCCAGTTCACTTAAAATAGTTGGACCGACGATATACCCTGCACCATTTGCACAGTCTATCACCACTCTCTTACCTGCCAGTGTCAATGGCTTAGGGAAAGAGTTCTTTATGTGCACAATGTACCGTCCCACCACATCATCAATGCGCTTAGATTTTCCTATCTCTTTATCAGTAGCCTGTGCCTGAGAAATGCGCGTATCGTCGACAAATATTTTCTCTATCTCTTCTTCTTTATCTCGGTTAAGTTTGTTCCCTTCAGCATCAAAGAACTTTATGCCGTTATCATAGTAAGGATTATGGCTGGCAGAGATCATGATCCCTGCATCACAACGCATATTTTCTGTTAAAAAAGCAATAGCAGGCGTAGGCATAGGCCCTATCTGTATCACGTCAAAACCGATAGCTGTCAGTCCTGAAACAATGGCGTTTTCTATCATGTATCCACTGCGTCTTGTATCTTTTCCGACTAATATTTTATTGGTTTTTGCAAATTGTTTAAAATATATCCCTGTAGCCATTGCCAATTGCATCGCGTTGACTGCAGATACTTTCTTTCCTGCTTTCCCACGTACACCATCTGTTCCAAAAAGTTCCAAAATAGTTCCTGCCTCTATGATTATTGAGCTTATTTTAACGCAAATTTGATTAACATATCAGTTATGATACAACGAACAGTTCTCTTCTTTAGTCTTTTATCACTGTTGAGCTATGCAAATGATTCAAGAGCCATGATGTTGTGGGAAATAGAGCACAAAAGCCTTGCAAAACCCTCCTTTCTCTTTGGAACTTACCACAGCAGAGACAAAAAGATCAATGATCTTCCTGTGAAAGTCCTACAAGTACTCGCAAGTACACAAACACTCTATACCGAAACAAACATGACCAATGAGAGCCGTCTTTCCATTCAAACCTTTATGCAAAGTCCACATGCCATCCCATTAAAAAAAAGGCTCAGCGCTTCTACTTACAGACGTTTGCAAAGATATATACACACTGCAGACATACCTCTCTCGACCCGTCAACTTTCTACATTCAAAACTTGGGCTATTGCACTGCTGCTTAATAATCATGCCGAATCAAAAGGTGATACGGACACACTTTTTATGGATGAACATCTTGTAGCATATGCAAATAAGTCTGCTGTACTCTCCTTAGGTCTTGAAACCCCCAAAGAGCAACTTATCTATTTTGATGATCTTTCATCCCAAGAGCAGGAACTGCTTCTTATAGACAGTATGAACCAAACAGAAAATGACTCATACAAGCAAGCTCTCAAAACATGGTACATCAACGGTGAACTTTCAGGATTTAAAGAGATACAGGAAACGTTTAAAGATAATGATCCCACTATTAGAGCACTTGATGATAAGCTTTTTGCTTCTCTTCTTACAGAGAGAAATGCCCGTTTTATTCAACGTATGCATAGGATCTTACAAAAAAATCCTATGGAAAATTACTTTTTTGCTATTGGCGCTGGGCACCTGGCAGACGTAAACGGTCTCATCGAAGGGCTTAGAAAAAAAGGATACAAGCTCCAGAAGGCAGATTAACCCCTAAGTTTAATAATGCTTTAATCTTCTTTTCGATATCATTCGCGCACTAATTTCACTCCAAAGCCTATGTGGGCTAGAGAGTAATACACATTTAAGGAAACGACTATGGCAAACAACAAATCAGCAAAAAAACGTATTTTGCAAACCGCTGTAAGAACTGAAAGAAACAGATATTACAGAACAAGAATCAAGAACATTGTTAAAGCAGTACATGAAGCAGTAGAAGCTTCAGACAAAGCAGCTGCAACAACTGCATTTGCAACAGCAAACAAACAGATCCACTCACTTGTAAGCAAAGGTTTCATTAAGAAGTCAACTGCAGCAAGAAAAGTAAGCCGTCTTCATAAAATGGTAAACGCTGTAGCATAATTCAGCCTTCTTGTCTCCGTGACCTCTGTCACTGAGAGACACTTCTTAATAATCCAACACAAAGAACACCATATGTTCAAAGAAAAACTCCAACCTTTTATAGACAGACACAATGAAATCACTGAACTTTTAAGTTCTCCGGACATTGCTAGCGATATCTCTCGTATGACAGAACTCTCTAAAGAACAGTCAGGACTCAATGAGCTTGTAGAAAAAGCAAAACTTTACATAGAAACAGACGATGCAATCATTGAGAATAAAGAACTTTTAGGTGATGCTGAACTAGGTGACCTAGCCAAAGAAGAACTCTCAGAGCTTGAACCTATGCTGCCACAATTAGAATCTGAAATAAAGGTTCTCATGCTTCCAAAAGACAAGAATGATGATAAAAACATTATTTTAGAACTTCGTGCAGGTGCAGGGGGTGATGAAGCCGCTCTCTTTGTAGCAGATGTGTTCAAAATGTATACACGCTACGCAGAACAAGTTGGATGGAAGATAGAGATCATGTCTTCTAGTGATGGAACAGCAGGTGGATACAAGGAGATTATCGCCCAGATAAACGGTGAAAATGTCTATGCAACACTCAAATATGATGCAGGGATTCACCGTGTACAACGTGTACCGGATACTGAAACACAAGGACGTGTACACACTTCTGCCATCACTGTAGCTGTCATCCCGGAAGTAGATGATGTTGAGATTGACCTCAAGCCTAATGAAATTAAGATGGATACCTATCGTTCAAGTGGATGTGGCGGTCAGTCAGTTAACACTACAGACTCTGCAGTACGGCTTACGCATATCCCTACAGGTATCGTTGCAGCTATACAGGATGAAAAGTCTCAACACAAAAACAAAGCCAAGGCGATGAAAGTACTTAAAGCTAGAGTTTACGAAGCAGAGCTTCAAAAACAGCTTGATGAATCATCAAGTCAAAGAAAACTCCAGGTGGGATCAGGTTCACGTTCAGAAAAAATCCGTACCTATAACTACCCGCAAAATAGACTGACCGACCACCGTATTGGTCTTACACTCTATGCATTGGATGATATTATGAATAACGGTAACCTTAAGCTTGTATTTGAACCACTCATGGCTCATGCTAGAACAGAAGCCATTAAAGAAGCTGGGCTATAATAGTAATAATTTAACTAAGGAAAAACAATGAATAAATTTTTATTTTTTACCAAAATTTTCTTTTCTATATTACTGCTCTCTTCAACATTAAATGCCATAGAACTTAATTGGGAACACAATTATCAAAATGCCCTCGAAACTGCTAAGAAAGAGCAGAAAATGGTCTATCTTTTTATTGGGGCTGATGTATGTAAACATTGCGATAGATTTAAAGAACAAACACTATCCAATAAAGAACTCATAGCGTACATGAAAGAAAAATATATATTGCTCTATATGTCAAGAGATCGACATGAAATTCCAGATGGATTTGAGAAATATGGTGTGCCTTTTCATTATTTCTTAACACCTAATGGAAAAATCGTCGCTGAAGTACAAGGTAGTAGAGAGCTTGAAGGCTGGTATGATGTACTAGATGAAATTGATTTAATAAGTGAATAACACAATGGTAAGCTTTGATACACTAGAAGAGAACACAAACATTCAAGAACTCATAAAAGAAACGTTTGATATGGATCTACCACTATCAGGGGACTGGGGCTATAGTAAAGAAAGAGCAACTATTATTAATTCACTACCTAAAGATATGCAAGCTTTTCTACTTGAACATACAGTAACCTCCATACGCGCTCATCTAGAGATGAATATAACACAAGAAAAAGAAAACAGATACGGTGGTATTAACGCAAATGAAAAAGCACGAGAAGTGGTTCGCACTGATACTGCTGTTTTTGATAAAATCACCTACGAAATTACTGCCATAAAGGAAGACCTCTATAATGCTTTTATAAAAGAGTACAAAGAGGGTTATGACAATGGATCACTTGACATAAGTGACCACTTTAAAAGAAGAAAAGAAGCCACACTCATCCGAGAAGTTATACATTATTTTGAAGTGAGTTCTATCCAATAAAACTTTCTAAGAAGTACTAGAAGAAAAATAATATAAGTTTAGAACCAACCAGTTAGATATTTTTTGAAGTATTTTCAGCACCATATCAAAGAATACAGTGCTAAAACGAAGGAAAGAGGAACCTTAGTCCTCAGTTGCCTCGTTTGTGGCAGTATTCATGGCTTTTTGTGCCTTAAGAAGTACATCTTTTGATGCTTTATCTGTTACATCTATAGAACTTAACCAATTATATATCGCGGGATAAGCAAAATGTGCTGTCTTTTCACCTTTCTTTTTATACATATAGAATGTACACGGGGCAAATGCTCCTGCTTCAGGATACTTCTTGGAGACTTCAAAAATTACAGCTACTTTACAGATTGAGTACACATCAAAAAAGTCATAAGTCTCATTTTTAATATCACCATGATCAACACCAAGTCTATTAAATCCTGCCAAAACAAAGCCTGCAGTTTCAAGTCCGGCTTCTAACTCTTCTTGAATACCATCTACTTCATCTTCCAGGTCGTCATCTTGTACATCAATAGTCATCGTAAATCTATTAACAAGGGGGCCTTCTGGATTTTCTATTTTATAATTCACTTTTTCAAACTTACCATTAGGAAGAGCCCTTTCCAATACATCAGCGACTTCCTTCATGTAGGCTACAAGATCAACATTATCTACAGGGATACCTGTGACCTTTGCAATACCTGCAATATTCATTGACGATACAGAAATAGTTTTTTCACCTTTTCTAGTAAAAACTGACATACTTAGTGGTGTAAAAAGAGCGATCTCCGGATACTTTTGTATCATTTTAGCCACTATATCTTTTTTATGCAGTGTCATTAGATTATAAACATCATGCGTATGTGTTTTGAATTTAGCTTCAAATGCTTTATTCATATTGTTGTTACCAGTAATAGTAAACCCTGCATCTTTAAATGCTTTCCCAATACTTTCAGCTGTAACTTTACCGCTATTGTTATCTGCAGTATATATACGTATATCCTGTGCTGCATTTGCATTTATAGCAAATATGAACGATAGTGCTGCCACTATCATGTTAAAGTTTTTTTTCATGTTTTTTCCTTATGTAATTTTGAGTGAAAGTATACTAACTAAAAAAGAGTTATAGTTTAATTTTTAAAATCAATCATACTCTTTTGTACTCTAGTGTGATACAAAAGCACTACACTATTTCATTGCCATTCTTCTTTTTATAAAATCTATATTCTTCAGTGTTTTTTTTGTAAATGAATGTTTTGATCCAAAAACCTTTTTTCTTATCTTCAGGGTTTTACCCAGTTCATTCAGTGCCTCATTATATTTTTTAAGCTTGAAGTAAACTAGACCAATATTACTGTGAGCTAACGCAATAGAATGATCATACTTATCCAACTTGTCTATGCGTATATTTAGTGACTTTTTATAATAGACTAAAGCTTTCTCATATTTCCCTTCTTTACGATACACTTTAGCTATATTATTGTTTGTAATTGCAGCTGAACGATGATCTTTACCAAAAAGTATCTCTTGCATTTTCAAAGATTTGAAATAATACTCTAGTGCCTCTTTGTACATACCAAGCTTACTATATACCCCACCTATATTATTATACGTAGTAGCTCTTGTCACGTCATTTTCACTTAATAGTTTGTCTTGTATTTTTAGCGCTTGAAAATTATATACCAATGCAGCATCATACTCACCTGTCTTTTCAGAAAAGATACCTAACCTTCCATAAGTGTCTAATGTCTCATTAGAATATTCACCAAACTTCTCGTAATCCTCAGCTAATTGCATAAGGCTATATT
This sequence comes from uncultured Sulfurovum sp., assembly GCA_964492675.1. Classification (GTDB taxonomy): domain Bacteria; phylum Campylobacterota; class Campylobacteria; order Campylobacterales; family Sulfurovaceae; genus Sulfurovum. The sequence continues at coordinate 9,930 of CAZBLM010000018.1, read as the reverse complement.
TTACAGCACTTTTGTAGTCACCTCTTTTTTTAGCCTCATCTGCCTTATTATGATTTGGACCGTGTGCCCATAGTGATGTCATTCCAAGAAAGACAATAGAAAATAATAACTTTTTCATTTATATTCCTTATATATATCTTCTATATTATAGCATTAATCCAACAGATAGATATCATCACTCTCTCTTATGCTTCCAGGCTTAATAACCTTTGCAAAGATACCTCTATCATCTTTTAGTAACTTAGGAAGTTTATTATCTACTTTAGTAAGGCTTTTACAGAGCGTACAAGGCTGACTTATCTCTAAGGTGACTTCACCTATCTTAACTTTTGTTCCTGCTATTAAATGGTAGGGATTGTAATCTATCAAGATATTTTCACCCAATAAACCATTAGCAATGTCTATACCATGACGATTGGCAAGCACATAACTATCCAATGACGCGATGAGAACAGATCTGTCGATATCCTTATCATAGTGTTTATCATTCACTATACCTTTGATATCCAAATCAAAAGAATCAACCCTTATACGTCCGCTAAGAGGAGAATAATACAATGATGAGACTTTACCAATTTTAGTCATTTTACCTACTTTATACTCTATATATCTATATCATTATAGGCTTTACTACTAACCAATTGCAGTGTTTTAAGAAATTTAATTTCATCCCTGTAGCCTACTTCATCATATACAAGTTCTCCATTTTTATCAAAAAATAGACAACTTGGATATATGGGGTAGCCAATTTCTTTTGCGAATTTAAGCTTGCTGGCTTTAACGCCATCAAAAGAGATCAATCCTTCATCTCTCACATTAATATCTACAAAAATGAAATCTTTTTTTATGGCTGCTATTACCCTCTCATCATCAAAAGTAAATTCTTCCATATTGAGACAATAATCACATCCAGTCATATGCAAATAGACCAATAGATGCTTATTGGTCTTCTCTGCTTCAATGACAAGTTGATTAAGGTTAATATCATTGGCAAGTGCCATAGTTACTACACTTATAAGCATAAAAAAAAGTCTTTTTATATACACTTTAATTTTACGCTATAACTTTCTTAATACTCTTAGTCTTCTTCAGAATCTTCAGAGTCTTCTTTCTCTGCACTATAATCTATCAAGTCATCTTCATCAAACATCTCTAGTTCTTCATAAGATCTAAATACATTTTGTGGACTAAGTACATAATACAAGTCTTTATCTCTAAACTCATCTAGAGTTACTTCTTTTGTAATGAAGTCTGCGATAACGCCATCTTCCATCTTTTCAAGTACTCTTTCTGTAAGTATGTCAAAATACATGATCGATTCATCAGCAGCCGTCTTATCAGTGATAAATCCATGTCCTGGAACCAAATAATTCCATTCTTTTGATCTAATTGAGTTCAACGCGTTGATTTGACCAACAACGATACCATCTCTGTTTGAAGTTACCCTACCGTTCATTACAACATCTGCTGCCAAGACAACTTTGTCATCCGGTAAATATAGGTACCAGTCTTCTTCAGAGTGAACATAACCAACTTTTACATATTCAAGTTTAACACCAGAGATTTCAAACTCAGTTGTCTCTTCAAACGCTTCGTCAGTCAATGCAAGTACAGTTTTTCTTGTAGCATTTTGATAAAGTGCTTTAATCATTCTAGTTTGCATACCAGGATAATCTTTACCCTCTATATGTCTTGGACCAAAATAGTTCTCGTTCACAGATGCTGGACCAATAATTTTTGCTCCATGTACCTCTTTATAATAGTTGTTACCTAACCAATGATCATCGTGTTCATGACTAATGATAACCGTCTTCGCTGGCATATCTGCAATTTTTTTCATTTCTGCATATGCCTGTTCTGCAAAGACGTAAGAAGGACCTGTATCCCAAGTTATCCACTCAGTGTCACCCTTGATGTAACAAGAATTTGACATATTACCTGCATTCTCTTTTGTTGGCATTTCCATCGCACCAAAGAAACACCATACTCTTTCACTGATCTGAACTGGTTTTAAGTTATAATCCCAGTCTGGTCCCTCACCTACGCGAGAGCCCTCTTTAAAGTCATCATAATGCCAATCATACATGATGAAGTTACCATCAATATCAAGTTTATGAGGCTCTTTCACATCAATAGACTTATTGAAGATAAATGGCATAGAAGCAGCAAATGCTCCTATTAATAAAATACTTATTATACTTTTTTTCATAAGTATCCTTATTTAATTTTTTTACTACCTGTTTCTTTTTTACCATGGTTATCAGTAAGTTCGAACTCTAGAGTATCACCTTTTTTAGCACCAGTAAATGCAAATTTAATTAATGGGTTTTCTGCCATAAATCCACTTGTAGTAGCTTCAAATACAACTTTACCATTAGCTTTACCAACAATATATGTGATAAATTCAGGTTTGATATTTTTTTTCTCTGCTTCTTCTTTATCAGCCATTAGGTTTGTAAACATTGCTTTTACTTTAACAACACCATTTTTTTCTTTTGCTTTGATTTTCATCTTTTTAGCCATTTTGTATCCTTTTTTATTTTATTTTATTTATTTACTTTGTATTGAATGTGAATGTGATTAAATCACCCTCCACAACCACCAATAGATACATCGATCTCTTTATTGAGTGTATGTAGTTTTCCATCTCTAGTCTTTGCTACAACTGTAACGTATGCTGTTTGTCTCATTTTAATTCTAAAAGAATAATTTAATTTTTGACCTTCTGGCACTGTAAATACTACCGTAGCTGCTCTTGGGTTTGCATCTTGGAAAAATGCAACTGTTTCAATATCTAAATCACTTTTAAGTGTAATAGGGATTGATCCACCGTTTTCTGCTAGCTTAGGTGCTATCATTTTAATTTTATCTGTTGTAGCTTTTAATTTGTCTGGTCCACTAAATACGTCTTCTCCAAACATCTCTTTAACCGCTTGTGATGTCTTTTCAGCTTCCCAAGCACTAGCTTTAGTTTCTCTAAAGTTTACAGCCATTAGGTTTGTAGCTGGTACTGCTACTGCAGCTACTGCTACCATATTCAAAAATTTTCTTCTTTCCATTTTTTTTCCTTTATATTAAATTGGACCTATAAAGATCATAAGATCTTTATTAGGATTATTATACAGACTATTTGTGTAATAAAAGTGAGTAGTTAAACTACTTACTCGCTTCTATCATATAGTCAACTATCACTTTAATTTTATCATCTGGTAATGAAGAACCACCTTTAGGAGGCATTCCACCTTTACCGTTGATAGTATTCTCATATACTTTATCTAGACCTTGCTTAAGTGTTGCTTCCCATGCATGTTTATCACCAACTGCAGGTGCACCCATTGCATCTGTTTTATGACATACAGCACAGTTATTTTCATAACCTGCTTTACCTGGATGCTGTGGTCCATCATCTTTCATTGGTGGTAGATCTTTCGCATATGCATATGGAGGATTTACATCTGACATTTCATACTTGATCTCCATTACTGAAGGTGGCGTTTTTCCATCCTGACCACCTGGGTCTTTACAATCTTTCATACATCTTGTACCTGCACCAATGTTTTTAGCACGATCAGCAAAGAATGCTCTGATATCTTCTTGTGCATTTGGTCCATCAATACTTGGATAAAAACCGTTTCTGTTTGGAAGCACAACTTTTGAAAGTTTTTCTTTATTTAGAACATACTCATCATCATCTTCTACTAGTCCATCTTGTGCAAGAAGATAAGCAGTGATCGCATATACTTCATCATTTGATAAAGATTTTGGATGTGCATATGGCATCGCATCTCTAATATATGTAAAGAGTGTTGTTGCTACCGGCCAGTATGTACCAATAGTTCTTTTAGGTGCATCTGTACTCCCATAAACTCTTTGGTTTTTAAGGGTAATAATTACACCATTCTCATCTTTCTCTTTATTACCACCGGTTAATTGTGGATAACCTTGACCACCTGCACCAAAGTCACCATGACATATAGCACATTGAGCTTCATAAAGTTCATCACCAAGTTCAACAGAACCTTCACCTTCAGGTAATCCTGAACCATCTGGAAGTGCATCTATATCCCATGCTTTGATCTCGTTTGCAGTAGGAGTTCTACCAAAGCTTACGCCTTTTGTACTCTGCTCATTATATTTGTATGCTGTGTAGTTACCGTTTTCTCTTGGGTATGTTACACCACCATCGATAGCACCTGGTTTTGATACATATGTACCTACTTCAGCAGCACTTTTTTTAGTCTCTTTAGCTCCCTCTGATGTTTCTGCAGCACATGCTGTAATAACAGAAAATGTCAGAGCCAATGCTGATACCATACCAACAGTTACTAGTTTACGATCTAACTTGAACATTATTTACCTCCCCCATATCAGTTACTTGCCATGTCACAATTGCATTTCTATGATATACACCTTCAACACCAACAACAGCTTTTTCTTGGTTCACTGTTGGTTGAACATTGTTAGAGTCATCATATGCACGACTTTGTAGCAACAATGGTTTACCTTCATATTTATACATGTATGAGAATCTTGTCCAAGCTTTTGGAAGCACCAAACCTTTAAGTTGAGCTTCAACCCAGTTTTTTCCACCGTCAAAACTAATATCTACACCTTTGATTGTTCCATGTCCAGTCCATGTTAGACCTTCAATTTCAACAATGTCACCTACTTCAAGATCTTTCCAATCTCTCTCAGGACATGGGTAAGTAATGACTGAATTCACTTCGTTAGCATAGAAATGCTGAATTGCTTTTCCGCTTGCAGTCAATGCTGTATACTTAGAAGTTTCTTCTTTTGCATACCATGGCTTGTCACCAAACTCTAATCTTTTAAGCCATTTAACACAAAGGTTCGCTTCCCAACCTGGCGCCATTAGACGTACCGGATAACCTTGCTCATTACGAAGTGCTTCACCATTTTGTGCATACACTATCATACAATCATCAAGTACTTTCTCAACAGGTAGTGTTCTACTCATCTCTGAACCATCAGATCCTTCTGCAAGCATCCATTTAGCTTCCGGCTTAAGCCCAAGTTCATCAAGAATAGTCTTAAGACGAACACCTGTCCATTCTGCACAGGACATCATACCTTTAGCCATTTGTAAAGAACCAAATTGTGGACCTTTCCATTCTGCTGCAGAGTTTGATGGACATTCCATAAATAAAATTCTACTTTCACTTGGATATTTTTTAAGTTCTTCTAATGTTAAAACAATTGGTTTTTCAACAAGCCCATGGATCATAAGTCTAAACTTATTTGGGTCAATCTGAGCTACACCATTGTGTGTACGTGTAAAGTGTAATCCATTTGGTGTAATGATTCCCTTTAATGCATGTAATGGAGTCATAGAAATAGCAGCATGCATGTCTCCGGCTGAAGACATTAGTGGTGATGTTCTTCTAACAACATTATGTTCATATAGTGATGGCTTACCATAAGGAAACTTGTTAACTTCGTATCCTAAACTAGTTCCCCATTTTGTATGATGAATAATATTTTCATCATCTGCAAGAAGTGTAGTTGGTGCTAAAATACCTGTAGCAGCAACAGCACTGACTGATGCAGTTTTTTTAAAGAATTCTCTTCTGCTTACAGAATTTGATTCTTCTACTTCAAATGTTTTGTTCACGTCTTTGCCTTTTTTTAGATTCTTATAATTATTTTAGGAATGATCTAAATCGTTCCCATATACTTACATTGATGTATACTTCAATTAACAAAATATACCATTAATATAAATTATAATCATAATTATAACGTAAGGTTTAAAAAAAGGGGATATTAATACGTGAATTAAAATTGGTTTTTGCGCTAGTATGTTACCAGCAGAAACAGATTTACCCCTATATTATAAGGTATAAAGTTTTCTAATAAACTATTATTATCTTAGGATAGAGGTGAAAAAAGGAACCTCTCTCTTAAGAGTATTTTATCGTTATTGTTTTTTTCTTTCAAATATACTGATGATGAAATCTAGGATTTTTCGGATGATGAAGAGTATGCTATAAATAATAAAAGTATACAAAAAAGGATGAGAATAGTTTCCTTTTTCATACATAGTTTCAAACCTTGAAACTGGGTTAGTTAAAAGATCGATATGCATAACTAGCGCTAAGATAAAAAGCATAATTAGATAAATATATACTTCTCTTTTTATCGCAAGTTTAAACTTTTGCAGCATCATTATCCATTATGTTATCTTCTTCTAAGTCTATTATTAGATCTTGTCTTTTAACCATAAGTTGCTCTAGAATTTTTTCTCCAACATCTTCTCTATCTTGCCACTCTGACTCTTGAAAAATATCAAACATTTTTTTAAAATATTCATAATGGCTATCACCACTTGTAACTTTAAAAAAATAAAATCTTCTAAAAGTTGTGCCATTGATATCACTGATAGCAATCTTTGTATGGTCACCATCAGGATATACTTCTTCTCTGACATACTTTTTAAAAAGATCAGACTCTTTTAGCCAATTATACAAATTAAGATCTGAAGACTTTAAAAGCTCATAAGTTTGAGCATCTTCATCACTTAATTCCATTTGATACATTGTTTCATCTAAGTCAAACTTATCTAATTCTTCATCGTATGTAACAAGTTCAAATTCTATTTGCATTTACAAACCCTGACTTTACTGTTATGCTCTACCAGAAAGCATACCATACATAGTCATAGGCTTCAACGCATATGCTTTCATTAACCAGAATACCCATCTCTCAACCGTTGGGTCAAGTGGGAAAGAAGGTGTAGGTTTAACAGTCCAGTCAAACTCTGCAAGCATCACTGTACCAATGTCAGTAATAAGTGGACATACAGTATACCCAGCATATTTAGCTTCCATTTTTTTATCGTTCATGAGTGCAATAAGGTTATCAACGAGTACTTTATACTGTTTTCTAACAGAACCACCTGTCTTAGCCATTGGTAGTTGAGCCACATCACCGATTGAGAATACATTTAAGTATCTAATGTGTTGAAGTGTCTCTTTATTTACCGGAACCCATCCTGTAGCAGAACCTAAATCTGATTCCCCTATCTCTCTTGGAGCGATATTTGCAGGTGCGACGTGTAACATGTCATAAGGAACTCTTACTTTTTCACGCTTAGGAATGACTTCAAAGTCTTTCATAACAGGATCCCACGGACCTTTTTCTTGCCACTTAGCATCAAAAACTGCTATTTTCTTTTCTTTATCTACCTCAATCAGATTATGTCTGTAGTGATACTTGATATTTTCTCTTGCAAATTGTCCTACTATGGCATCGTGGTATTCAGGCACACCAAACATTGCACCCCCATTTGGGTAGTAAACAAGTTCAGCATTTTCTCTTGCCCCTGCTTCTTTAAGCCTAGCATTTGTTAAATATATGATCTTCTTAGGTGCACCACCACATTTAACAGGTGTATCAGGATCCGTAAAAACAAACTTTGTTTTTTTGCCAGACTTAGCCTGTTCGATGTACTTTTGCATCATCTCCCAAGTCTTTACAGAACCTTTTGCTGTATAGATAGAACAAATGCTATCACCTAGTGCGTCAAGAAGTTTTTCATTGTCTCCACTACTTAAAGCACGTCCAGCTTCTTCTAAACCTTTGATTCTTTCAAAGTCAAGCTGTACACCCATTGCAAGGATGAGATAATCATAAGAGACAACTTGCCCTTTATCTGTAGTCAGTTGATTTTCTTGAGGGTTAAAAAACACTGCTCTCTCAGGAATAATTTTAACACCATCTGGCACAAAATCATCTCTGTTATACATGATATCTTCTTCATCCCAAAGACCTGCAGCAATCATTGTTTGTCCAGGCTGGTAAGATACTGACTTTGGATCAGGCTCAATGATGGTAATATCCGGATTTTCCAATTGAAGTGTAATTCTTGCCGCAGTACTCATACCTGCAAGACCACCACCAACGATAACTATCTTACCTTTTGCATCCGTTTTTACGATTTTTTCTTCTTCAGCACTTGCTGCGGTTGTACCCATAAAGAGACCAGCTCCAGAGATACCTGCTAATTTCATAGCATCTCTTCTACTCATACCATGTTCAGATAGATCTTTATCCATCTTTGACAACATACTGTCCATATATTTCTTATCCATCATTGCCCCTTACTTTAAACCACTGATATATTTAGCTACTGCATCGATTTCATCCCAAGACAGATCTCTTGTTGGCGCTGCCATTGCTGCACCGTAACCATATTTATTAAGAGGTTGATAGTCTTTACTCTTTACTCCACCTCTATACTCTTTAATCGTTTTAGCCAATGTTGCTTCATCCATACCAGCAATTTCTTTATAAACAATGCCTTCTGGGAAACCAGTAAAACTAGTCTGTTTACCGTTAGCACCATGACAACTAGCACACTCTGATGCATAAATTTTAGCTGGCTGAGGAGTCAATTTTAAGCCAATAGCATATGGAATTTCACCTTCAGAGGCAACAAGACCAATGCTAGCAAATAGCATAGTAAGAACTATTTTTTTCATTTTAAACCTTATTTTTAAATTTTATTTCTATCATGATAGAAATTTATATCTTAAATTATAATATTATTTTGATTATATTATGAAGTGAATTTATAAATAACTTACATTATTATCAAAAACATTTCATTTAGTAACCTTCGTACTCTCCATACATTTAATTAGGCACTAAGATGTTTTAGAGATAAGTTAAAAAAGATTTTTAACAATCATTAAGATAAATCTTTATCTCTGTTATTGAATTTTAGGAGAGGATTCTTTAAACTGTGAATTATAAACGTATTAGCATGCTAAGAACATATCGCTCAAAACATACTAATAATATATTATGGTAAGTCCTATTCAGGTCTTTCTCCATATTTATTTTCTTCAGGATCATAGTCTTCATCTATCGCTGCTGCATCCATCATTCCATACATGAGTCCACGCACTCTTAATGCCATTTTTTCCATTTCTGGTGGAAGTTTTTTACCGCCATAGATCATTAATTCCATTGACATTGTCATCAACCATCTATTTCCTTCATCATCTTCAACGATTAAGATTCTACATGGCATAAATGCTCCAAATGCTTCTGAAAAACCAATGAATTCTTCAGCAATTGAAGGAGCACAAAAAGATAATATTCTAATATATCTTTTTCCTCCAGGATCTTTTATACTACCCTTGATAGACATTTTAGCATCACCAACAACTAAAAAGTTATTATCTCCTGCAATACCTCTCATGTTATCTAAAGCATCTTCAGTGCTAACGTCATCATTAATTCTTACTTTTCGAATCATTGCTTCAGGAGCATTACCTGTTTCAAGAACTTGTTCAAACATATCCATATAATGTCCAATTGCATCTGGATGTAGGTTAGATGCCTTGCCCATCATACCTCCAAAGTTTATAGCCAAATAAGCCACTGCAATTACAGCGATACCACCGATGAAACTCAAAATACTTTTAATCATATTTATTCCTTTTGTTATTTTATTAATAATTGATTATTATATCTATCTTTTTATTTATTTTTATTTAAATTTATTTTTATTTCCAAATAAACTATATAGTGTAAAACTCTGAAACAATATATGTATTAAACGAGATAAAAGAGAGAAAAAAGAAAGCAGAACAGATAGAAAAAAGGCGAAAGTCCGATTCAAACAAGGGAGGGGAGAAGTAAAATAGAATTTCCAGACAGGGAGTAGACTAATAACTTGGACTTCAACGCCTTTTCTAATTAGAGTATAACAAGGTGGGGTTAATCAAGCGTAAGTAAGCGTTAATAGAGGATTAATGTTAAGTAGCGCGATAGTGAATATGCTATGTTTTCAAGTAAAAGCTTATAAATGATAAGAAGTTTGATTATTGTTAAGAAGTAAATAGTTAAAAACTCAAAGTGGCAGCGACCTACATTTCCACAGACGTAGCCTGCAGTATTATC
>CAZBLM010000017.1:0-42201 GCA_964492675.1 uncultured Sulfurovum sp. | reverse complement strand
ACTTATATTTGGTTGTCAAAGATCATTCAATAACACTCTCGCTTACAACTCGTAATCGGTCCATGTGTTGTTGGACGCGTATTATAGCACCCACTAACTTTATTGTCAAGAGTATTTCGAGAAATATTGTAAATTTTTTGAAATTCTTTTTTTACTTACATTATATAGGTAAAAAAAATAAAAATTGGCTTATTTTTGCTTAATTTACTGCCAGCGCCCAACAGCACTTTCTTTAAAGAATTTGGAAAGATATGTCATATAATTTTAGGCTATATTTATGCTTATAAAATATAAATAATATTATAAGAATTTAATGAGAAAAACTTAAATTTGATAGATAAATTTTAAAGAAATAGAGATTATTAATATAATTTTTATTGGATATAGTTGAATTAGTCAATAATAAAAGTTTAGATTTGGTGCAGTTTGTGTGAAAGTCTATTCAAAAAATATAATAATTTTTTTGATTTATTGTAGATTTGGCTGTAGGAGTTTTGTTGAGAAAAGGAGCGTACTAATAAGTACGTGACTGAACGAAACAGTGCTCGTTCAGTCAAAGATGCAATAAAGCAGGAAAATTAGATTTCTTCTGCTACTTGTACGTCGTATAGGATATCATCCATTGGATGTCTGTACATAGGCATAGCAAGACGTTTTTCATCAAGAATATGACCGATGAATCCGATAGATCTACCAACGATGAAGAATGCGTTCAATGTACCTGAAGCGATGAACTCGTTGATCTCCTCTTCAGAATAACCAAGTGCTCTCCACATGTCTACCATCAAGATACCGATCGTACCATCAACATTAAGAATAAGGTTCTCTTTCTTAGATGTAGTCAATGCTTCAACTGTTCTTGCATAATCAAGAAGTGGCGTTGCAGGGAAGTTTTCTGCTGCAAAATCCATAAGACCTTTTACTCTCAAGTCAGGGTTCTTAAGTGACTTGATACGGTGACCGATTCCTGGAATTGGTATACCTTCTTTCTTCATATGGTTCAAGAACTCTTTTGGATTTAGACCATTATCGTCTGCATATTTAAAGTGTTCTGCAGCACCATCGATAGCACCACCAAATCTTGGACCAATAGTAAGAAGGCCAGTTACAAGTGCTTCAACTACAGATTTTCCAGCTCTTGCTGTTACTTTTGCATTGTGTGCACCAGATACTGCCGGACCATGATCAGCAACAGTTTTCATTACTGTCTCAATAAAGTCTGTAGCCCATTTCGGATACTGTTTTTTAAACCAAAGTAGAGATACCACATCACCGATACCTTTTCCTGTATCTGGTGTAGCTACTGAAGAGATAGGGAATCCGGCGTATGTTGCTTCATCTCCTCTATCATCAGAGATCGTACAGATGAACTGCTTAGATCTTCTAACAGCAGGAACTGTGTTCATCTCTGGCTCTGGAATATCTGCAAGATTAAGCTCAGTAAATACTTTGTTGATCATCGCTGGAAGATCATTGAATGATGCCGGTACATGAATACCTGCTTCAGCCATTGCATTGTTTTTGTACTCAGCAGTTTCAGACTCAGCATTTGCCGAAGCACCTGCGTGACCAAACTGAACACCTGAATCATAATGCTTAGCAATTGTACCAATACACCATGCGATAACCGGCTTAGTAATTTGACCATTTTTAATAGCTTCAATTACTTTATACTCTTCAGTACCACCAACTTCTCCAAGAAGGATCATGTACTTCACTTCCGGGTTCTTCTCCATTCTAAGAAGATTATCGATAAATACAGATCCTACGAATCTATCTCCACCGATCGCAACACCTTCTGCAATACCATCAGCATTGATAGAGATAATGTTTGAAAGCTCGTTGAAAAGTCCACCTGAACGAGTTACAAGTCCACAAGAACCTGCTCTGTGCAGTTTAGAGTTAACGATGTTAGTAATAGTACCACCAATGTTAGCAACTTTAAATGCACCCGGAGTGATAGCACCAACAGTTGCAGGCCCGATAACAGTAACACCTTTTTCTCTTGCAGTTTGGTTCATCCCTCTTGCAAGTCTCTCAGGAATACCCTCAGCTGTGATCATCATAGATGAGAAACCACCAATTTCAAGTGCTTCCATAGTAACATCATATGCAGTTCTAAAAGATGCAAAGTTTAAAAGTACATCAGCTTGTGGCTGAGCAGCTTTAGCATCTGCTGTTGTTTTGAAAAGTGGGATCATCACTTCATCCGGTCCATAGAAGAACTTTTCAAACTTATTACCAGAAGTAGGAGCTACAATAGCCGCTACCGATGGTTTTTCTCTTTTGATCGTGTAATCATAGTCTAACATTCTTTGGATAGCAGTTTTGTTGTTGTTCCAAAAAATCGCTTGTGTATCTTTAGTATATAATCTTTCCATATTATCTCCTTACTTCTCTAGTGCCATACGTACAATATCTGTTACGTGTGTCTCTGGCCCATAAACTTCGATGTAAAGACCCATTCTATCTGCTGCTTCTTTGATGTCTTTAAGACCTTTCTCATAGTTTGGTCCACCACGTCTAACGTAGATTTTTGCATCAACTTCTTTTAACTTGTCTTGGTAGTTTTCAAATGCCTGGATAATACCGGTAAATGTTTTAGCAACATCTGTAAAGTTAGCGATCGCTCCACCAATAATAAGTACTTTTCCTCTACCTTGCGCATCTTTTTCTCTTGTCATAAGATCAAAAAGTGTTTCTGCATAGAACTTAGTCTCACCTGTTGTTGGTCCACCAGAGTACTCACCGTAGTTAGCAAGATCTTCAATACCTGCCATGTCAGCAATAGTGTCAGCATAAACAACTGAAGCTCCACCACCGGCAACCATCGTCCAGATTCTAGCTTCAGGCTTAAGGATCGTAAGCTTAAGAGATGCACCAGTTTTAGAGTCTGCAAGCTCTACAGCTTCTTCTTCTGGAGATTTATCTTCCATACCAAATGCTGTTGGGTAAGAAACATCTCCCCACTCATCAACCATCATAAATCCAGCTGTATCATCAAGCTTAGCAACCATATCAAGAAGTTCGATCTTGTTACCTTGCATTACAAACGGGTTGATTTCAAGGTATGCGAAGTTTAACTCTTTATATGCTTTAAAGAAACCAATACAGAACTCTGCAAAGTTTGCCTTGTCTGCTTCTGCTACATCAGCAGGTACATTTGCTCTGATCTTCTCAGCGATCTCATCATCCGTTGCAGTAATAGGGAATGCTACTTCAGTAACTTTCTCATCCCAACCCTCTTCAACTTCCATTCCACCTTCAGCAGACATGTAGATCACATCATCATCACCAACACAAGTTGCAGATACATAATACTCTTCAGCTTGTTCGTGTGGAGTAAACGGCTCAACAACAAAGTGAGTCAAATTATCTACACTTGGCTCACCTGTAGGTGTATCACCATCAAATGAGAAGTATACTTTTTGCTCAGTTGATGATTTCTCATCTATCCAAGAAGCAGCTTTTGCAAGTGTAACATCACCCGGTTTAGCATCTCTAAACAATACTAGATCATTTTTACCTCTTTTACCAAAAAGCATATCTGGTTTTGCAACCAGTGTTTTTTCATTTAACCATGCATTCGTTTTTGCAGCTTCTAATAAGTCTGCTCCGTTTTGAACCATTACTGTTTCATATGCATAAGTAAAATCTGGGAAATACTTATCCCAATGTTTTGCTAGAATTGACTTTGCGTCATACTCTCTAATCGCCTTTTGAGCCATCGAGTTCTCCTTTAGTTTAGTTCTTATAAGCTTATCATTAAGTAGTTTTAACTTTTGTTTAGGTGATTTAAATTATAAGCATAAAGAAATTTTTGTAGATTTTTGTAACAGTTTTTAAAGGTTTTAAATCAGACAGCTTTAGTAAGTTGCACAAGATTGAATATCATAAAATCGTAATTGGTAACGTTCACGTCTTGAGGAAACATCATAACACTCTTTACCCTCTTCTTTTAAGCTCTGTGCCAAATAATATGGCTTATAGATGCGTTTTGCAAAATGTTTGTCAGGATTATTCATGAGTTCATAACTTAACTTGTGTGAAACAATAAGTAGCACACTAAGAGCCAAAAAAAGTACTACTGCATAGAATCCCCTCATATAGTGTTTTTGAAACTCTGGCAATCTAACTCTAATACTGTGGTTAAACACATCCAGCATCAGTACTATTGAGATCATCACATAAGGTGCAAAGTCCGTAATGTATACCCTTTGTCGTATAGATAATACTAAAGAGAATGCCAATGCAGTAAAAGAGATATACCATAGTAATCTCTTTTTTTCTCTCAATAAAATACGATACATAGCGTAAAAAAAGTAAAGGAAAAGCAGGGGAGAAAATACCGTTGCATAAAGTCCAAAAATGTCAGCAAAATGTCCAGAGGGTATTCCCCCTATCTCTATTCCTTTTGCCAAATAAATAAATGCTAAGAGAAATGCTGCAGATGTGATACCCAACTTTTTATCTTTATGTACAAGTGCATAGAAAAAAAGTGCAACAAAAAAGATAATAGAAGCTTCATGTATAAAAAACAAGGCCAACATCACAATAGGAAGAGACCAATAACTTTGTCTTTCATACATTAATACAAAGAAAAGTACCAAAGGTAACACTAAAATAGTCACATTTGCGAATATCGTTGCACTGAGAATACCTGGTAAGAACATAAATATCGCTGTAGCTGTATAGGCATCTTCTCTCTTGGGGAAATAACGTCTACACATCTCATAAAAAAGTATGACCGTCAAAAAACCCAAAAGGACAAAAAAAATCCTAATACCTATGAAGCCTCCCAGTAAGTCATCACCCCAATGCATTAAAGTAAAAACAATATCTGTTGATGTATAAAAGGTGTTCGCCTCATGTGGGCTTATAGGAGTAGTGATCGCTAAATAAAAAATAACACACACATAAATAAAACCTGAAAATATGAGGTGCTGTTTTGTCATCATTTAGAGTTTTAAAAAGTTATCTAACATTTCATGCCCATGTTCAGACATAATGGATTCCGGGTGAAACTGTACACCATAGATAGGTTTATCTTTGATCTGTAATGACATGATCTCATCATCATCTTTAGAGTGGGATGTAGCAATAATACACTCAGGAAGTGTCTCTTTATCCACTGTTAAAGAATGATAACGTGTCGCTCTGAACTCTTCTGGTAAACCTTTAAAAATAGGTGTTTGTGCATCTACCTCAACTTGAGATGTCTTGCCGTGCATCATGTTTTTTGCTCTGATCACATCACCGCCAAATGCCTGTGCAATACTTTGATGTCCAAGACATATACCAAAGATCGGCGTGTTTTCTGAAAATTCTTTGATCACATCCAGTGTTACGCCTGCATCATCCGGTGTAGATGGTCCAGGGGAAAGTATGATCTTCTCAGGATTGAGTGCCTTGATCTCATCGATCGTCAATTCATCGTTGCGAATGATCTTCAGATCAGCACCAAGTTCTCTACAATACTGCACTACGTTATACGTAAAGCTATCATAGTTGTCTATCATTAATACCATATTTTTAGTTCCTTAAATCAACTGTCCAAAAGAAATCTATCCATCCCTTTGCTTCTTTTACGTACCATGTTGGTGCTATTTTAGCAGTTTTTTTATAAAAAAGTGAGGCTGTATGAAATGTAACATTTGGGTACATATCATTTAATACAGCCAATACCTCTACTAAGGTATCTCCTGAATCTACGATATCATCTACTATAAGCACAGTTTCAACCGATTTTAGATCAGGCACATTGAACACTTTTACAGAATCGTTTTTCTTAGTACCGTCATATCCAATTGTATTGATCGCATAAACTGCACGAAGATCATAATATTCACCGAGCAATTGTGCCATAGAGAGTCCACCTCTAGCAATACCTAATATGGCATCAAAAGGCTGATCTATCTTTTGGGTAAGAGATTTTAAATCATCCCTGAATTCGTTATAGGAATAATATATTTTATCCATTTTAATACACTTTTAATTCGTTATATAAACTATCTCTCTCTATAGGTTCAAAACCAGAATTCTTGATCAATGATACAAAATCCTGCAAGTCCATTCCATGTGCACTTGCTGCACCTGCAGCAGACTGTATAGACTCTCTTTCAATAGTGCCATCCAGATCATCACAACCAAATTCTTGAGCTATAAGTGCTAGGTTTACAGAAGCTGTAACCCAATATGCTTTAATATGCGGAATGTTATCTAAAATGATACGGGAGATAGCATAGGTTTTTAATACTTCTTGTCCTGAAGGAAAATTACAATTCTTCATATAATTATTTTCTTTTTGATAGACCAAAGGTATGAAAGCATTAAACCCGCCTGTACGATCTTGCAGATCACGTAGACGTATCATATGGTCGATCCGGTGTGCTCTTGTTTCTACATGTCCGAAAAGCATCGTTGCATTTGATTCTCTTCCTCTTTCATGCCATTTTTCGTGTATATCCAGCCACTGATGGGATTTCACCTTACCTTTACACAGATATTCACGTACCTTTTCATCAAATATCTCCGCACCACCACCTGGCATGGAGTCTACACCACTCTCTATCATCATGTCGAGTACTTCATCGTAAGAGTGTCCATACTCACGGGTGATGAAGTCTATCTCCGCAGCCGTCATTGCCTTAACATGCAGGTCCGGGTATTTGTCTTTTATCTTTCTGAATGCACCCATATACCACTCTACCCCATCATTTGGGTTATGTGCAGAAACAAGATGCATCTCTTTTGCACCATTTTTCACAGAATTATCTACAATATCCAAGATCTGTTCATGGGTCATAGTATACTGATTAGGATTTTTTCGTGTGGCAGAATAAGCACAGAATTTACAGACATCTGCACAGACATTGGTAGGGTTGATATGACGGTTGATATTAAAATATGATTTTTTACCGTATTTTTCTGTACGTATCTCATCTGCTAACTCGCCTAGAGTATAAAGATCTAAATCATAAAGTGCTTCACCCTCTTTTTGTGTGAGCCTGACTTTATTACGTACCTTTTCTATTAAATCCATCAATTTTTGTCCATCTTAGTTATTTTTGCTATTATATCAATAATTGATTAGGAGTTACTAAGTGGATAAAGTAAAAGCACAGATAGAAGAGCTACTGTACGAAAATGCAGCAGATTTTCAAATAGCAAAAGTTCTTAAACAAGATATCAAAATCTATTTTGATACTCTTGAAGAGACTTTTGCTACATCTGGAGGGAAAGACTTCCTTGTCAAACATACCAAAAAAATAGATACTGTGTTAAAAATGGTCTACAAAGTAGCCCTTAGAGAAATGTTTGGTGACTATGCACCTATGAAAAATTCTATTCCTCTAAGTTTGGTTGCGCTTGGTTCTTATGGCCGTGAACAACTTTGTGTACATTCAGATATAGACTTGATGATAGTCTATAAAGAAATACCTGGTTACAATACGAAAGAGATGATAGAAAAAATACTCTATATCCTCTGGGATACAGGTTTAAAACTGGGTCATCGTGTACATACTGTTGAAGAGTTGTACGATGTTTCAAAAACAGATATTACTATCAAAACGGCACTTATAGAATCACGTTTTATTGAAGGTTCGCATTTTATTTGGGTTGATACTCAAAATGCCATTACTAAAATACGTCATGATAATATAAAAGAATTTATAACACTTAAACTCAAAGAACAAAATACAAAACATCTCAAATTTCCACTTACAATGGAGCCAAATCTTAAAGATGGTGTAGGTGGTTTTCGTGATGCCAACCTTGTTTTTTGGGTAGGAAAAATTTTTTATAATGTTAACAGTATCAAAAATATTCCCTCAAATATCGTCAATGAAAAAGAGTACCGTTCTTTTAGAATTGCCTTGGAATTTCTCTTTCGTGTACGTTCCGCTTTACATTTAGCCACAGGAAAAAAGGAAGATAAACTACGTCTTGATCTCATTCCAAATATAGCAATTTTACTTGGATATGAAGAGAGTAAACAAGACCATATGAAATTTGCCAAAAAAGTAACCGAGAACCTAAAGATCATTAGGCTTTACAGTACGATTTGGCTAAACAAACTAACAGAGACACATACCGAAGTAGATCCTAAAAGAAATTTTATCTATTCTACAACAAAAGAGTTTAACCCGCTTCTAAAAGAGTTATGTGATCATGCCAAAAACCCTTTTTATGCACACTCTTCATTTATACAACAGCTTTTGACCGCTGATAAACCAGACCGTCCCGATAAATTACTCTATGAAACTATTGCAAACTTTTTTTATCAACCGTACTCTTACTATATATTGAGCGCACTTTCATTTTCAAGACTTTTAAAATATGTTATCCCTCCTATTAGAAAAGTAGTTGACCTTCCTCAGTTTGACGGATACCATCAGTATGCTGTAGATATACACTCAATGAAGTGTGTCTATCACTTGGAGCATATAGAAGATCCTTTTATTCAAAATCTTTTTGAGACATTGGATTCAGAAGAGAAAGCGATGCTTAAACTTGTCACTTTCCTGCATGATACAGGTAAAGGGCGTAAACGTGACCATCACCTTGTAGGTGCATCTCTCTTTAAAGTTTTTGCGAAAAAACTCCATATAGATCCTGAACTTATAAAACTAGGAGAAACCCTTATACTTTATCATACGCTTATGTCAAATGTTGCACAAAGAGAAGACCTCTACAGTGAAAAAGTCATTTTAGCATTTGCTGCACATTTTAAAACACAAAAACTTTTAGATATGATTTATATTCTCACGTATGCAGATATGAATGGTGTAGGTGAAGGGACATATAATTCTTTTAATAGTCGACTCATCAAAACACTTTATCTACGTTCTAGTGAAGCACTGAGTCACACTGTAATGATTGATGAAACTGCAAAACGTATCAAAAAAGAGCAGACCCTCAAAAAACATCCTGATTTTCTTTCTCTGAGCAAAATAAAGCAAAAAAAGATCTTACAAATTCCTTCCAATCTACTTTTTTTACGTTACAAACCTGAAAGAATCGTTGCTATTGCAAAAAAAGGATTTGAGACAAACTCCTATGAATATCTTATTAGCAATAAAGAGTATTTAACGATTGAGATCATACGTAAAAAATCTTTTAACTTAGGATATTTTTTAGCGAATCTCAACACACTTGACGTCGCCAATATGGATATTTGTAAACTCTTTTCTGATATGAAATATTTTAAAATAGACTTTACTAGCAATGTAGATAAAGAAGATATTATACTAATAGAAGAGATACTTCATCATTCATTTAATGACAATAAAAAAAGTACAGTACATATACCTGTAATACAAAAGAAAGAACTTGAGATTGATTGTGAACATTCGCAAAGCTACGCTATGATGCGTATTCATACTGCAAATCAGAAAGGTTTATTGGCTTATATTATTAATCTTTTTGATGAAATGGGTATAGATATCGTATCAGCAAAAATACATACACTTAAGAATTCTGTGCGAGATAGCTTTCTCATCGAGAAGAATGGAAACTTTTGTCATAATACTGAATTAATACTAGATAAACTTATAGGGGAAAACTAATTATGTGTGGAATCGTTGGTTACTTAGGAAAAAATGAAAAAAAAGAGATCCTCTTAGATGGTCTACAAGAGTTAGAGTACCGTGGCTACGACTCAGCGGGTATCGCTGTGATAGAGGGAGATAAACTCAATCAGTTTAAGGCTATCGGAAAACTAGAAAACCTCAGAGAAAAAACCAAAGCATACCATACTGAAGGGTTTGGTATTTCCATCGGTCATACACGTTGGGCGACCCATGGAAAACCAACTGAACTTAATGCACATCCGCACTTGGGTGCTTACTCTTATGTCGTACATAACGGTATTATAGAAAACTATCAGGAACTTAAATCTGAACTTCAAGCAGATGGTGTGAACTTTTTATCTCAGACAGATACAGAAACTATAGTCCACCTTTTTGAAAAGTATAACCATAATGCAACTTCTGTATTTACTGCTTTTGAACAAACGATACAAAAACTTGAAGGTGCTTATGCAACCCTTCTAATTACTGAAGCAGATCCCGATACGATCTACTTTGCCAAGAACGGTTCTCCGATGCTCATAGGTTTTAATGCTAATGATGTCTATTTTGCCTCTTCAGATACGCCTATCATCGGGAAAGCGACAGAAGTGTACTATCTTGAAGATGGCGAATATGGCTATGCGAAAGATGGTGAAGTAAAACTTTTTAATGCTAAAGGTGAATGCAGTATTACGAAACAAGCACTCACCGCAGACAAAGCATTAGCTCAAAAAGACGGCTATAGATTTTTTATGGAAAAAGAGATCTATGAACAGAGCCGTGTAATGGGTGAAACAATGATGGGACGTGTTTTAGATGATTCCATAGACTTGGATGAACTGGATGCAAATTTCTTTGATGGTATCTCTGCCATTAAGATCTGTGCCTGTGGTACCTCTTATCACTCTGCACTTACCTCTGCGTATCTCTTTGAACGACTCGCAAAAATAAGGTGTGATATAGAGATCGCTTCTGAGTTTAGATATAAAGAGCCTTTATTAACTGATGACACTTTGTTCATTACTATTTCACAAAGTGGTGAGACAGCAGATACACTTGAAGCACTTAAAATGGCCAAAAGAGCCGGTCTTAAAAGCCTTAGTATCTGTAATGTAGACAACTCTTCCATCGTACGTGAAAGTGACGCAGCCATTCTTACCAGAGCGGGTATAGAAAAAGGGGTTGCAAGTACCAAAGCCTTCGCCACACAGACCATGGTTCTTTGGATGTTATCACTCTATATGGGTCAAGATAAAGGTACTATCTCAAAAGACGTTCTTAAAACTGAGATAGATGCGATGCTACACATTCCAAAAGCACTCATAGTTACTGATAAACTTCACGAAAAACTACATAGACTCTCTAAACGATACCTGCATGGACATGGTTTCTTTTTCATAGGTAGAGACATCTTCTATCCATTAGCTTTAGAAGGTGCTTTAAAACTTAAAGAGATAAGTTATATGCATGCAGAGGGTTATCCCGCAGGAGAGATGAAACATGGTCCTATAGCACTAGCGGATGCTGAACTTTTCACCATTGCACTGATGCCAAAGACCATGCACTACGATAAAATCAGATCAAATGTTGAAGAACTCTCAGCAAGAGATGCCACTATCTGTGCCATCTCTCCTGAACCATTTGAACTGGCAGATGATTTCATTCAAACTCAGTACTCTTCTCACCCAATGATTGAGTTTTTTGAAATGATGGTCGTCACACAGTTACTTGCTCTTGAAATTTCTGTAAGACTTGGAAATGATGTAGATATGCCAAGGAATTTGGCAAAAAGTGTTACAGTAGAGTAAAACCTCTACTTAAACTGATGCCAAAAAGGTGTTCCTACTGTAGGTGTAGACGGAGAAGCAAACTCTCTTTCTTGCATCGTACCTGACTCATACCCTAGCCTTCCTGCTTCTACTGCATATTTGAATGCTTCTGCCATTTTTACAGGATCCTGTGCCAAAGCTATGGCAGAGTTTAAAAGCACACCATCATAGCCTAACTCCATAGCCTGTGTTGCGTCTGAAGGTTTTCCTATACCTGCATCTACTATGAGTTGTAAATCCGGGAACTGTTTCCTAATGGCCTTCAGGTTAGAAGGGTTCATTAAACCTCTTCCAGAACCTATGGGTGAGCCCCAAGGCATAAGTATCTTACAACCTACATCAGCTAGACGTTTAGCTACTACCAGATCATCCGTCGTATATGGGAATACTTCAAAGCCATCTTTTATGAGAGCTTCTGCTGCTTTTACTGTTTCAAATGGATCAGGCTGTAAGTTATACTGATCACCGATAACTTCTAACTTTACCCAATTAGTTCCAAATACTTCTCTTGCCATTTGTGCCGTGGTGATAGCTTCTTTAGCAGAGTGAGACCCTGCAGTATTTGGCAATACTTCTATCCCCATAGATTTGATAATATCCCAAAACTGATTGCCTCCACCTTCACCTGCTGCCTGACGGCGAAGTGCTACTGTAACTATCTGTGCACCTGATGTTTTAATGGCATCTTCCATATTTGCTGGACTTGGGTAAAGTGCAGAACCTATCAGGAGACGGGAATGTAAAGTTTTTCCCCCTATCTCCCAAGTATCTGTTTCTTGTTTTATGTGTTTGGTCATCTTATCCACCTTGTACCGGAGCTAAAATATCTATAGTGTCTCCAGATTTTATAATCGTTTTTTCATAAGAAGTAATAGCAACAAAAGTAGTATTCACTGCAACAGCAAAACCTTTTGTCTTATAATTTAATGCTTCTATCATTTGTGAAACATTTAATCCTTCATTTAGTTGTTTTAGTTCACCGTTTACTGAAACTTCTATCATTTGTTTACCCCTCCATTCAACGCTTGCTCAACGATGGCAGGTGCAAGTAGATATCCATGTCTGTAAAGTCCATTGATACGTGTCATTTTTTCACTGTGTTCAATGGCTGGCAAGTTATCCTTCAGCGTCGGACGGCAATTAGTTACCATATTGACTATCCTTGCTTCTGCAAAACCGGTATGCATACTGTAAACAGCCGATAAAAGCTCTAAAGAAGAACGTACCGACATTGGGCTTTTATCTTCACTTTCTATCTCTGTTGCACCGATAATGTACCTGTTGTTAGGACGCGGTACGATGTAGATCTTATAACGCGGATGCAACATACGTGTTGGTCTACTGATGTTCACTTCAGGGGCATCCAACCAAAAAACTTCACCTCTTACACCACGCAGACTTTCTATTTGTGCATTTGCACCTAAGCCGCGCGCATCAAACACCCAGTCAAACTTTTCTGTTTTTCCAGCGTAAGTAATACTTCCTTCATGCACTTCATCTACTTTCGTTTCCTGATGCCAAGTGACATTTGGATGTGCTAACAAATAATCACTAGAAGCTTTCATAAACTTCTGAGCATCTACCTGACCTTCTTGAGGAATAAAGAATGCTTTACTGTGCTGTTCCAAATCCGGTTCAAGATCTGTAATACCTGCTTTATCTAAAAGTTCTATCTGCGATGCCTCATCCACTTTTAACTTCAATGTCTCTATAAAGTGATCTAATTCACTATAATCCTGAGGATGTGCAGTGATAATGCTGCCCTCTTGTTGATATGCATCCAAAATACCTATCTGCTCTAAAAGATCAGGCCATAATGCGATGGAACGTTGTCCATGTCCAAAAATGGCAGACTCTGCACTCTCTAACTCGGCAAACACAGCCAACATCCCTGCAGCAGTCATGCCTGCAGCATCTTCACCATAAGCTGTATCTTCATCAAATAATGTGAGAGTATGTCCCTGTTGTAAGAGATTTAAAGCTAAAACTCTTCCTACAAGACCAACTCCTGCTATACCGATATGCATATCTTATTCCTTTTTGTACTCTTATAAATCTATGTTTGTTCAATTGTCCTCTTAGCTAAACTGAGGCGTTGTTTCTCTCGTCATTTTTTTTAGAAAAAAACGAAGCAAAAAAAGCGTCTCTACTCTCGAATCGCTTCGCTTTCAAGGTCGTTCGTAGAGACAAGGCACACTTCGTGTGATTAATACTATGCTTTTTCTATCTTATCCGCTTCTACATATACTTCAGAGCCCATCTCTTGGAACTTCATAGACATATCATCCATACCCTGCTGCTTAGCTGTTTCTACATCTGTACCTAAAGAGTCTGCATACTCTCTTACGTCTGCAGAGATCTTCATAGAACAGAACTTTGGTCCACACATGGAACAGAAGTGTGCTACTTTTGCTGCTTCCATAGGAAGTGTATCATCATGATACTCACGTGCACGTTCAGGGTCAAGTCCGATGTTGAACTGATCTACCCATCTAAACTCAAAACGCGCTTTACTCATGGCATCATCTCTCGCTCTTGCACCCGGATGACCTTTCGCTACATCTGCTGCGTGAGCAGAGATTTTATAGGTGATAAGTCCCTCTTTTACATCTTCTCTGTTTGGAAGCCCCAAGTGTTCTTTAGGTGTTACATAACAAAGCATTGCACATCCATACCATCCTATCATTGCGGCACCGATACCTGAAGTAAAGTGATCATACCCAGGAGCGATGTCAGTAGTCAACGGCCCAAGTGTATAGAACGGTGCTTCATGACACCACTCCAGTTGTTTATCCATATTATCTTTAATCATATGCATTGGTACATGACCCGGACCTTCGATGATCGTCTGTACATCATGCTTCCAAGCGATCTTTGTCAAACGTCCTAGCTCTTTTAACTCTGCAAACTGTGCTTCATCATTCGCATCTGCTCCTGATCCAGGGCGTAGTCCATCACCAAGAGAGAAAGTCACATCATACGTTTTCATGATCTCACAGATATCTTCAAAGTGTGTATTAAGGAAGTTTTCTTGGTGATGGTGGATCATCCACTTAGCCATAATAGCCCCACCACGTGAAACGATACCCGTTACACGTTTAGTAGTCATAGGTACATGATGTAAAAGTAATCCTGCATGGATCGTAAAGTAATCCACACCCTGCTCTGCCTGCTCTATAAGTGTATCCCTAAACACTTCCCAAGTAAGATCTTCTGCGATACCATTCACTTTTTCAAGTGCTTGATAGATAGGTACCGTTCCGATAGGTACCGGAGAATTACGTAAGATCCAGTCACGTGTTGTGTGAATGTTCTTACCAGTTGAAAGATCCATCACTGTATCTCCACCCCAACGAGTAGACCATACCATCTTCTCAACTTCTTCAGCGATACTTGAAGTTGTAGCAGAGTTACCGATATTTGCATTTACTTTTACAAGGAAGTTACGGCCGATGATCATAGGCTCAACTTCCGGGTGGTTGATGTTACATGGAATAACGGCACGTCCTGCAGCTACCTCCTGTCTAACAAACTCTGCTGTGATCTGCTCTGGAAGGTTTGCACCGAAGTTTTCACCTTTAAGTCTTGCTTCTCTCTCTTCATCTTGAAGATAGTCAGCACTCATCTGTGCATCTTGGTTTTCACGTAGAGCGATGAACTCCATCTCTGGTGTAATGATCCCCTGTCTTGCATACCAAAGTTGAGAAACATTTTTTCCCTTTTTAGCACGTAAAGGCGTTCTTACAAGCCCTTTAGCTCCTGCAGTTACAAAGTCCAGCTGCTCATCTGTAGCGTAACCGTTATCTACAGGTGCCATAATGCGCCCTTCATACTCCTCTACGTCACCACGTCCTACGATCCACTCTTTTCTTATCGCAGGGATCCCCTCTCCTACATCTATCTCAACAGATGGGTCTGTGTATGGACCTGAAGTGTCATACACTCTGAGTTTAGACTCATCTCCGAGTGTGATCTCTCTTACGGGTACACGTATATCTTTATGTATTTCACCTTCTAAATATACCTTTTGAGAAGCGGGAAACGGATCTCTGGTAAGTTCTTCGTTTGATGTTGTCAATGTGTCTTTAAATGGTTTTGTCATGTTATCTCTTATTATATATAACGCTTTTTTAGCAAAGCTAAACAAAGCTACGTTGACACTAGGTCAACTTCAGCAGTTGGCTCATACGACTAGTCGTATTGAAGCAAAATGAATGTAATGTTATACGAAAAGAGAGAAATGTAAATAGAAGTATAAGTAGATAAAACTAATACCTAAAAGTATTACAATTATCTACTTATGAAGTAAATACAGTCTCTTCCTTACGCTGGTCCTAACCAGTTCAAGTTCAACGGGACTAGCATTTCTGCTATCTCAGCATATATCCTCAATAATTCATTGAATTAAAAAAGATATTAGCACCCCGAGAGGTTGATAAGGGAATATAGGATAATTTAACTTAGAAAAGTATTAAAGTGAGCTATTTTATACCTTGCTCTTCAAACCACTGTTTACACAATGTACTGTATATGGTTTTATATGCATTTAATTTTTCTATATAAAATACTTTTTCTGACACAAAGTAATTTTCTAAAAAATAATTTTCATCTTGTATGGATAGTTTAAACTCCACACTTACTGCTGCCAGATCAAAATACCTGTCATTGCATGCAGCATACTCCCAGTCTATCAGTTTAACATCATCCAAAAAGAGTATGTTTTTGGGGTTTAGGTCATTATGGCAGAGTCTATATTGGACGGGGTACTGCTTTAGTGTTTCAAAGGCTTGTATATCATCTTTAGACATCTCTTTAAACTGATCTTCCAGATCAAGAGGTGTACTTTCAAATGTAATGCTGTGTAGTTTTTTTAAAACATTTGCTATATTTTTTAGATCACTTCTGGTTAAAACATCTTTATGATGACCATCCAAATATTCACAGATCATCAACCCATTCTCTTTATCCAGGATAAGTGCTTTGGCTGCTATATTTTTTTCATATGCAAGGTTTTGTACTTTAAACTCAACTGCCCTGTCTATGCTCTGATCTTTAAACTTTCTAAGCAGGTATTTTTTCTCATCCATCATAAAAGAGTAGTTTTCATTACAAAAACCTTGAATAGGGAGTAGAGAAAAATTTTCTATTGGACCACTAAAGTATGAATACTTTGAGAGATCAGGCTTCACGATATGCCTTACGCCAAGAAGCATAGCCATAAAATGCCAATACCACATAGAGCACAAACAAGATGATCGTTGCATGGTATCCCGATTGCCAATAAAGTACTATGGCTGCAGAGTCTATCACAATCCACATAATCCAAGTTTGAAGTATCTTTTTAGCTAACATCCAAGTGGCAATGATGGAAAAGATCATCACAAAAGCATCTAGGTATGCATGTTTAGCATCCGCATAGGTCTGAGATAAATAACCTACTGCAAAACTTACTAAAACTCCTGCAACAATAACCATCAAGAGATGACGACTGTCCCAAACACTGATCTTCAGTTCTTCACCACTCTCTCCACCACGCCATAAGATAAATCCGTAGACTGCCATACCCATATAATAGAGATTGAGAAAAGAGGAAGAGACAAGTGCCCCTTCCCAAAACAAGATAGTATAGATGATTGTACTGAAAAATGCAAAGCCCCAAGCCCATAAAGACTCTTTGGCTGCAAGAATGACATAGCTGACACCAAGTACTACAGCAAGAACTTCCCATGCAGGCATGGCAGCAAAAGCATTAACTATATCATCCAATGTAAAAGACATTCTAGTAAATGCCTCTTCTGTTATTTCCTACAAACTTCATCACAAAGATGGAGTCAGGAATTTCTTGAAAGACAGCAAACATCTCTTTTTCCAAAAGAGACATGATGATTTTATAGTCACCATGTACCTGTGTACTGAGTTCATTACGTACCACTTCAACTTTTGTATCTTTTTCGAGCATATCGATAAATGCCAAAATAGGTGCTTCAAACTCTTTTTGAAGCGGATACATACTGATGTCTACTGAGATTTCCATTTGTTATACTCCTTAAAAGTCGTATGAAACTGTTAAACCAATAGTTCTTGGTGCACCTTGCTGCGTATAAAGTTCAGTTTCCCATCCGTTAGCTGGGTTGTTTCCAAAGCTTCCAAACCCTCTTACTTGTGTCTCTTCATCAGTAATATTTCTAACCCATAATGCAGCAGTTAAACCATTGTGCATATATTCGAGACTAGCATTTGCAATAGTTGATGAATCAGCTTTTTCATTGTGTCTGTTTGAGAAGTAGTAGCTTCCTCTCCCCTCAACATTTGTTTTAACTATCCAAGCATCAGTAACAATGTAATTCAATCCTACATTGTATTGATACTCTGGTGACTGTGCTGGAGCTCTTCCATTTACATCAACAGCATCCGGGTTTGGATCTGTATAATCATCAAATTTTGCTTTGAGTAGACCAAGAGAACCATAAAAATACAAACTATCTGTCATATGATAGTCTAATTGTGCTTCTAGTCCATAGTATGTTCCTTCTGCTGCATTAGTAAAATATTCATTAAAGTTAGTCTGAGGATCATTAGGATCTTCAACATATGAGCTTTTTACCTGCTGATCTTTTCTCTTTCCATAGAAAAGGTTAAGACGGCTTACAAGTGTATTATCAAGATAACTACTATTCATACCAAGATCAATATTCCAAAGTGTTTCTGTTTCAAATTGTCTTACATCATACGGTATTTCGTTATTTGCATTAACTCCACCAGGTTTATAACCTTTTGCAATACTTAAGTAGTATAGTCTAGCGTCATTTACGGCATAATTTAATCCTACTTTACCTCCAACCAGTGTTTCATCTGTCGGGATATCTGCTCCTGCAGAGTCAGTATAATCAAAATCAACATTTTCTACTCTTAAACCTGTAATAAGCGTAAGTTTATCATTTAGGTGTGTATCTAGCTGTCCATAGATAGCTTTATTTTTTGTTTTATACTCACCATCATATTCTGTATTATATACCGTATCATTATCATAGAGATCTACATAAAGATGATTTCTTTCTAAAGACTCCTCATAATCTTTATAATAAGCACCAACTGTCCAGTCTGTTGAACCATTAAAGATACGATTTGATTCATTAGAAATAAGTCTGATATCAAAGTCAACATATTTTTTGTCTCGGATATACTCATCTGAACCTTTCCAATTTTCTCCTGGATAGTAGTCAACATTTGCCCAATCTTCATCATAACTATAAGTCATATCACTTTTTGAGTAGCTCACTTTACTAATAACTTGGAAACTATCATAGTTACTCGTTGACTTTATCGCAAATGCATCTGTTTTTTGTGTGTCCTCCCCTGGTTCATCAGCAAGTGAAACTCGAGAATTATCAAAAGTAAATGCATCATAACCATTGTCAACATCAATATGTGCATAATTAAAATCAATTGTATGTCGGTCAGATATAAGCCAACTTAGTTGTGCTTTCACAGCAAGTTCATCAATATTCTGAGTATCATCACTACCAAGGTAAGTATTCTCCATATATCCGTCACTTGTGTTTTTATAAACAGAAACCCTACCAAGAAGTGTATCTTCGATAAGTGTTCCTCCTACAGCCGCACCAAATGCTTTAGTATTGTAATCGCCAACAGTTGCTTCAATATGACCTGTGGTCTCTTTTGTTGGTTCATTACTTTGTAACACAACAACTCCTGCCATACCATTCGCACCAAAGTTTGTTCCCTGTGGTCCTCTAAGTACTTCTATTTGCTTTACATCAAACATACCTACACCTAAAGTGCTGTGAGAATAGTCAATGCCATCTACAATGAGTCCTACCGATGGATTCACAGGTGTTTCAAATTGACTTCTCTCACCTATACCTCTAATTTGGATATATTTTGCTTTCGATGCACCTGCTGTAAAATTTACATTTGGAGTAGTTGCCAAAGTTTCAATAAAAGATTTTGATGCTTTATCATAAATCTCTTCTTCACCTATGATAGATACAGAATTAGTTGTTTGTGAAAGTGTTTTTTCTCTAAAGTCAGCTCCTACTACAATTGGGTCAAGTGTCACCTCTTCAGCAAATGCAGATGTAGTAAGTAAGGCATATGATGCGATGATCGATACGCTTAAAATATTGGATTTCATTGTGTTTTTCCTTAAAATTTAAACAAGGAAAGAAGTGGGATAAATAAAAAATGAAGGTCATTTTAAATAATATATACTACTCTTCCCTACGCTGGTATTATCCAGTTCAAGTTCAACGGGTCAAGCAATCTACTGCTATCTCAGCTACATTTAAAAATGAAGCGCCCCGAGAGGTTGATGGGGGAATATAGTATAAATAGGCTAAAAATAGCCTTAACTTATCTTAAAGTAAAGATAAAAGAATATTACTCTTCTGTCTTCATATCAACAAGTTCAGCCAAAAGTTCTTCTATCTCGTCTTCTTCGAGCTCATCACGTCCAAGCTCTTCAACGATAGCAAAACACTCTGTACGCATCTCACGCATCTCTTCAAGATCTTCTTTTTGTTCTTTAGAGGCATTTTTACTTTTGTCGATCGCTGCAAAAAGTTCATCAATCGCTACTTCCAGATCAGGGATGATCTCAAGTTCTAAAAGGTTTTTTAATTTATCTGCATTTGTCATTTTTGATTCCATAAGGTAGTTTTTACGTATTGTATCTAAAAAAACTACTTTTGTGCAGATGTTTTAAAAAGCAAAGCAAACACTACTGCAACCATACTTTGACAAAATATAATGCTATATCCTGCAGGGAGATCATACATATAAGAGAGCATAAGTGCCAAAAATGAAGTTACGATACCTACACCCCATGCAACAAAAATTGGCGCCCATCTTTTTTGCAGTAAACCAATAAAAGCAGGTGCAACCAGAAGTACAAAGACCACAAGCACCCCTGCAAGTTTTACTGAAGAGGTCACTATCAAAGCCAAGAGGCCAAAAAACATAAGTTCTTTAAAAATACCGCTTAATTTTGGATAGACAAAAAACATCACCCATGCGACCAGACTATAAAGTATCGCTGCTGGATAAACCTCATCTGGTGTAACAAACAGTATATCAGCGGCGCTTAACTTGGAAAAAAGCTCAGTACCTTGTGCAGAGCTTGCTAAAATAATCATAATGCTTGAGGCACCCAAAGCATAAAGCATCCCTATAAACGCTTCAATATGCTCTACCTTTTGTGTCGCATAGGTGATGACCAATGCACCAAGTAAGGCGAAACTGAGTGTCATGACAAACTCATTTTCACCTTCCATCAATCCTATGCTTAGTGCCATTCCTACTGCGGCAAATTGCCCAATAGCAAGATCTGTAAAGATGACTCCGCGCTTAATGATCTGCAAACCAAAAATCGTGTGTACAAATACCAATAGTATAGTTAGCACAAATGCAGGCCACAAAAGCTCTATTAGTTGCATACCCTACCTACTAACATATCAAAAAAACGTTCAAGCGTTTCAGTACCTTTTATGGCACCTACATCATGCGGTATTTCAACCACTTTTGCACCTGTTTTTTGCGCAATGAACTTTGCTGTTTTATGCTCATGATACACATCTTGAAGAATAAGTTTGACATCTTGATCCTTTATCTGTCCAATCAATTTTAATGCATGTTTAGAGTTAGGCTTAATGCCAGGAATTGGTTCAAGGTTGTCAATAGACGCAATACCGTAATGTTTTAAAAAATAGTTAAATAGTTCATGGTACTGTACCACCTTCATTCCTCTACATTTTTTCATTTTTGCATCATACTGATTTAACTTTTTTGTCCATTTACTTTTAAAACTTTCAAAATTCTTCTTATAAACACTGTAATTTTTCTCATCATGTAAAGAAAGTGTAAGCATGATCACTTCAGCCAACGGTATCATATTATGAGGATCAAGTGCAAAGTGAGGGTTACCCTCTTCATGCACATGCCCCATTGATCGGTCTACATGTGTCGGGATATCTTGAAGTTTAATATATTCACTTAGGTCTACATAACCTTCTGCACCCTTTTGGATCTTTGCATTGTTGGAGCTATCCATAAGAGGTGGTAACCATCCAATTTCAAGCGATGCACCATTAAGGATAAGTAGATCAGCATCTCTAAGTTTACCTACTAAAGAGGGTTTAGGGACCACAAAATGTGGATCCCAATCTCCTCTAGATAGTAAGGATATGTTTACTTTATCTTGTGCAACTTCTTTTGTCAGTTGTTCAATATATGGGTAAGTAACACTCACGTTAAGCTTAGCAAAAAGTGCCGTGAATGTCACTAAGAAAAATAGTATTATTCGCATACGCTACTCCTAGAATGAATGTGCACCGTGTGCACCGATGGCATAGTTAAACTGTAAGATGATCTCATTTTTATTATTTTTCTCATCATGTTCATCATACAAAGAGCTATTATGGTTATATTGTAGTCTAATTCTACTGAACTCACTTGGATTATACTCTAACATCGCTGTAGCAATATACATATCATCTTCAAGTGGTTCTGGTATAGGGTTAACATCATTTTGTGTGATTGCACTATAACGTGCACCTACTCTCCAGTTCTTGTCGTGCTGATAGATAAGCTCTGTGTAGTATCCAGCTTGCTCTTTTTTCGTTGCCCCTGTTTTAGTTTCATTCCAATCTCCATCATCACCAGGTACATACTTCGTACCGTCCATTTCTCTATAAAGGTATTCACTCTGCCATGTGATCGCGCTATCTGCTGCAAAATAGTATTTGTATGTCACATCTACGCCATAGATCGTTGTATCCCCTGCAAGAGCATGTGGTTTCATATCATCTTCCAAATGGTTGATACGGCTGTCACCTTTAGCTATACTTGCACCTGCAAGTAATGTACCCCCACCTATATCCAGCGAAGTTTTCACATATGCTACCCATAGTGAAGGGAATTCTGTACCTTCTATAGCATGTTCATCATGTCCTTCTTCTCCCTCTTCTTCTTCATCGTGATGATGTGCATCTTCATGTGAGAAACCTTCTACACCAAAACTTCGTTCATTTTCACCTTTAAGAGCTTCAACTCCAACCATTACATAGTGTGATGTCGGAAGTACATACTGTAGTTGTACACCAACCTCATTTAAACCGTGATCACCGAGCAATGCATTGTATACAAGTGGTATATCTGAAAAGTTGTAATTGTGAAGATGTTTATTATTGATGTATCCAAAGTCACTCTTAAACTTTCCAAGTTTCAATTGTAGATGATACGGCAATGAACGTGTGGTTGCAAAAGCCTCTTCGATCTCAAAATCGTTCTCAGTTAGGTGAAATACACCTTTTAGATCAAAGTAACTATCTACAGATGCCCCTATTGTGAGCTCTGCATAATTTAAGTTAAATCCATCATCACCAGCCAATGAAGTATGTGCATGTCCTTCATGATCATGCCCTCCGCCATGCACAAGCCCTGGTAACTTTAATTCATCTGTATGTCCCTCTTCATCCCATGACTGATGTGTATACGATGCATCAACTATAAGTGATATCTCTGGTGTAAATCCACTCTTTGCTTCGTATGCACTTACTTTTTTACTAGCAAGTTGTTCTTGAATAGATTGTGCTGTTGTTCCTTGCGCACATAGCATCGCTGATGCTACGGCACTTGTCATTAATATTTTTTTCATTATTTTCCTTATACTCTATGTATATTTATATAGTTTAATCTGATTTGAATTGTTTTTGATCGTTTTGATCTTAAGAGTAAAGATAGGGAGGAGCCATGGCATAATAACCTAAAGGTATAGGTTCAGTAGAGTATTGTTGATCTTCAACCATATCAACCCATTTTACTTGTGGTACAGGCGTGTATTCAAATCGAGATTGAACAACAACCTTTTCTACATGCTTTCTGGTTTTTACAGCAAAGTTCTCATTTACAATAACAGTAGTACTATTATGATGATTGAGGTCAAGTTGTTCAGAGGTATGACAAAGGTTACACTCAGATATCTCTTCAATCTCATGATGTTGAAAGTGAATTGTACTACTCTGAAATGCCCATACAAAAAGAGCAATCAACAGTAAATTAACAGATTGTTTTAATTTCATACGATTGTTTCCTTTTATAATATTCATTTCTAGTACTCTATTGTTGAACTGCTGTCAAACAAGCTGGACATTTGCCATTAATGATGACATTGTTAATCTCATAATTTGGCAAAGAAATATCGACATTTTTTATACACTCTATACCGTTACACACTACACAAACGAAATGTGCGTGCGGTGATAGTTTGACCTCAAAATATCTTTTTTTATCATTTGATTCAAAAGCATTTAAGATACCTTCTTCTTCAAACTTTGATATATTTCTATAGAAGGTAGCTTTGTCCATAGAGATATCTTTTTTGATCTCTTCATAACACAGAGGTCTATTGGCCTCTTGCAAGATCTCAAGTAGCTTCACTCTTGCCGTAGTAAGCTTGATATTTTTATCTTTGATCAGTTCTTCAATTTTCATGGCGCGGATTATAGCCCAAAGTTTATTAAATGCGACTAAGTTGCAATTAATAAACTTTCAAATAAACTTCTAAAAGTGCAACTTAGTCGCAAACAACTCCTCTTGCTTCTGGTTGCTCTAAAATTTGATTGACTTAACTAATTTACATAATCCAAATATAAAGCAGAACATATGGACACTATAACAAAAAACACACTTGTTGCCATCTCACTTTTAACTAAAGATGAAGCAGGAAACCTACTGGAAGAGAATGAAGAGATCATGTATCTTCATGGAAATTATGGACAAATATTTCAAAAACTTGAAAATGAACTAGAAGGAAAGAAGCTAGGTGATCATTTTGATCTGTTTCTTACTCCTGAAGAGGCTTTTGGTAAATATGATGAATCTTTGGTAACGAAAGAACCACTCAAAGATTTTCCTGAAGATATTGCTTTGGGGATGGAATTTGAATCTGAAAATGAAGATACTGTATGGGTGGTTGAACATATAGAGGATGGTTTCGCTATTCTAAATGCAAATCATGAATTAGCAGGTATACCTCTAAGAGTTTCAGGAGAAATTTTAGAACTCGAACAACTCACCGAGGAAGGTGCAGAAGAGATTCTTAATATGGAACATACACACTAAGTTATCTCCTGTGTTAAGCATGCTTCACACAGCCCATTGAGTGTGATATTGATCGATTTGACTTTATGCTGCTTTGCCATATTGGAAAAATAAAGTGCATCGTCAAACCCTAACTCACCTAAACACAAAACACTATTACACTTTTCACACTGAAAATGCGGGTGTGCTTTAGAACCTTGATGTATATATTCATACTGAACTGCACCATCTTTCCCCAGAAACTCCTGTACCAGTTCTCTTTCATGAAACTGCTGTAGACTTCGATACACTGTTACCAAGTTTACAGAAGTCTCTTTTTGACACTCCACATGTAAACTGTTCACATCCATAGGCCCTTTACTACGCTTAAGAATATGCAATAATATACTCTTCGCTTTAGTGTTTTTAATGCCCTTTTCTCTAAGCTCTTCTTTTATCGTGTCGTTATTCATGTCAACCATTATAAGACCTATAACTTAAAGCAGATGACCCATCTGATTTTTTTTCACCTGTAAATACCTTTCATTATATGCCTGTACTTCAGTAATAGCAGGAATACGCTGGATAATATTTATGTCCAAACTTTCTATATAGTCTATTTTTCTAGGATTATTGGTTACCAGTCTCATTTGTGTCACCCCCAGATCCTTCAGGATAAACCCCACAGCACCGTAGTCTCTCTCATCTGCCTTAAATCCAAGTTGGAGATTTGCTTCAACAGTGTTGTAACCCTCATCTTGAAGTTGATAGGCATTGACCTTATTGACCAGTCCAATATTTCTGCCTTCCTGGCGGTGATAGATGACCAATCCGCCTTTTTGGGAGATCAATTTTAATGCCAGGTCCAGCTGATTATTACAGTCACATTTTAAACTTCCAAGTGTATCACCGGTAAGACACTCTGAGTGAATACGTACAATAGGATCATCCAATGTAGAGAAATCCTGACTCATAATTGCCAAATGTTCCTGATGTTTATCTCTATAAGCTTTTATCTGAAATGTACCATGCCTTGTTGGCAGCTTTGCTACATTTGATTGTACTATTCCATCCATTTTATCTTTAGATACGGATCCTTCTGATCCTTCAATCATTATATTTTTCATCTTACAACCTATCAACTGTTATTTTTTGCAAGAATACTATCATAACGAATAAATAAATGCAAGTAAATTGCATTTATTTATTCGTTTTTATCTATTTTCTGTTCACCATATTCAAAAGCAATATAGGATGCCCTTTTCACAATATCAAGCTCTAATTGCTGTGCGATATGCACCACGTTAATATCATTCGTGACTAATTTTATGCTCGAGAGATTGAGATCATTAAAGATAAAACCAATACTCTGATACTCTCTTTTATGCATTTTCAGTACAGGCTTCACTTTTGTTTTCATCATAGCATCATCTTTCGCCTGAAGCTTACGGGCATTGATCTCTTGTAACAGTCCATCTATGTTTCTTACATCTGCACTATAGTAGACAACAACCCCTCCTTCCTTACGTATCATCTTTAAAGCAACATCTATCTGATGGTTACAATAACACATCTCATCATCCAAAGGATCGCATACATGTGTCTCATTGTAAATATAAACAATAGGCGTCTCCAATTCAAATAAGTCTCTACTCATTATCACTAAATACTCTTGACGCCCATCTTTATAGACTTTGGCTTTAAAGATGCCATATTTCGTAAATATATTCCTTATCTTAGAATGCCTAATGAGGTTTTTCCCATAAAAAAAATGGGCTAATTCACTTACTATACTCACTATATTTTGTCTCCTTACTCTTCTAAACTCCATAAGTAAAAGTATATCATTTCGTATCATAAACGCAAATTAATTGCATTTATGATACTATGCTGCAAAATTGATAGGTATGACAAATATCTATCTTATAAATTTAACATATAAAAGGAAAATTATGATCCATTCATATATCATTACCGGGTTTCTAGGCGTCGGGAAAAGCAGTATGCTGACCAATACGATCAAAAATCATTTTGCAGATAAAAATATCGCTCTTATCGTAAACGAATTTGGTGAGATCGGAGTTGACCAAAATATTTTAAAAAATGTCCATAGTGACGTGATAGAGATCTCTGAAGGGTGTATCTGTTGTACTATGGCACAAGAGTTTGAAAGCGGGGTTATTGAGATCATCGGGAAATATGATCCTGATATCATCTTTGTAGAGACATCCGGGGCTGCTGAGCCTTTCCCTGTTTTTCTCTCACTACAAAACCTTGGCATTTCAGTAGAAGGTGTTGTCTGTGTGGTTGATGCAAAAAATTACAGCTCTTATATGGATAATCCTACTGCAAAATATCAGGTTGGTGGCTCCAATATTCTTGTGATGAACAAAACAGACCTGGTCAATGAAGAAGAGCTTGAAGAAGCAAAAAAAGATATCATTTCTTACAAAGAGAAACACGATATAAAAAATACTATGACAGGAAAAAAAGTATTCAATAACTACTTTATACATGAAGCCCAGCAAGGTATCGTTGGGAAAGAAGTTTTTGAGGGTACGTATCAGATTGATGAGATTATCGGTCTTTCCAACCACTATCAAGACCATGATCACACACATGACCTGATCGATAGAAGTGTGGGACATATCCATCAAGATATTATCTTTAACGACTTAGATGCACTGCTAAATAGTCTCCCAAAAAATATCTACCGTGTCAAAGGGATGGTAAAAACCGTAGATGTTCCTAATCCGCTTATCGTCAACTACTCCTTTGGAAATGTTTCATTTGAAGAGTTACCAGAGTATGATGAGACCTCTATGTTAGTCTTTATCGGAGATGAGATTGATGAAGATATGCATAAGCTCTCACATCAGTTTGACTTTTTAAAACTGCTTGAACACAACCATACACATGAGCATGACCACGACCATGATCATGAACACCACCATCATCACGATCATGATCACAGACATGAGGATCATACACATGGATAAGAAAAAAGAACAAGTTTTGACATTAGATGAATTGAACTATTTTAAAAAGATTCTTGAGGATAGAAAGGAACAAATTTTAAAAAATATCCGTGGTGTCTATGATAAGCTTAATCAATTGGGTTCATGTGAACTAAATGATGAAGGAGATCACGTAGCTGTAACGAACAACTCAAGAATAGATGACATTATCATTCGGCAGCAACAGCAGGAGTTATATCAAATCAACACTGCATTAAACAAAATAGAATCAGGCGGCTATGGCTCATGTGAGATGTGTGGTGTTGACATCGGCTCTCAGAGACTTGAGGTAAAACCTCACGCCATTTATTGTATTGACTGTAGAGAGATTGTAGAAAAAGAAAAGGGAATAGCTTGTTAAAGAAAATTGTTTTAAGTGGATTGATCGGCATAAGTGGTATCTTAAATGCCAATGTAAATGCGGTAGTAAGTATCTTACCTCAACAGACCTTTGTTGAGAAGATCGGTGGAGATAAAGTCAATGTGACAACCATGGTAAAACCTGGAAGTGATCCGCACTCGTATGAGCCAAAACCATCACAAATGGTTGCTATCTCAAAAGCACATATCTACTTTCCTGTAAAAATCGAGTTCGAAAATGCCTGGCTTCCTAAATTTAAAGAGCAAAATAAACAGATGCAATTTGTACAAATGACAGAGGGTGTCGAGTTTTTAGAGATGCCTCTATATGGTGATGAAGGTCATGAAGAAAGTGGATTACCTTATGAGTGGGCTGGTGCATTTGCACTTAAAAAAGGTGAATACCGTTGGAGTTTTGCTAAAGTAGGTGGCGAATATGCAGACCCTAAAATGAAATTCCTTATGATTAAATCCGACACACAAAGTGAAGATGTTATCGAAGTACTTGAAGAGGAAGCAAAATCACTTTTTGAAACAGCACAAAGTACTGCAAAGCACCATGATGCCATAGATGCGAATAAAAAGACTTATGAACTTACCTTTGATGAAACAAAAAATAAAACCATTTTTAAACTTTCCATTAAAGAAGATGGCACCTACATTTTCTTTACAGAACATATGCCATTTGAATTTGAAAACAAAGAGCACTTTTTAAAAGACTTAGCTAAAAATGACATTGAACCTGTACAAACAAAATCCGAGTTTGATGGACACCACCATCATGGAGCAAAAGACCCTCACACGTGGACATCACCTAGCAATGTAAAGATCATGGCTAAAAATATTTTAGATGCATTAGTAAGCATTGATGCTGCAAACACAGCTTATTATCAAACAAACTATGAAAAATTTTTAGCAGAGATAACCCACACAGACAAAACAATTAAAGAGATACTAAATACACTCCCTCAAGGCTCTAAATTTATGGTATTTCACCCATCTTGGGGCTATTTTGCAAAAGCGTATGGGCTGATACAACTCACCATTGAGATTGAGGGGAAGGATCCAAAACCTAAAGCCTTGCAAAAGATCATTAGTCAAGCTCAAAAAGAAGGTATAAAAGCCATTTTTACACAACAGGAGTTTTCAGATAAAAGTGCAAGAGTCATAGCACGTGAGTTAGGTATAAATGTCATTAAAGAGACCCCATTGGCAAAAGATTGGTCAGCAAATTTAATCAAGAAAGCAAATGCTATTGCAAATAGTCGCTAGTACTATTTTAGAGGGATTAAGACTTGGCTTTTCTCATGAAAATAAGAAGTTTCTTATGACTAGTATATTAGTGATTTTCATGATGGAACAAATAGAAAATATTTTAAGAATTAACCAATATATGTATGAAAAAATAAAATAATCACTATATAATAGTTATCAAGAAAAATCTATAGGACGCGATTCGTCATGCATATAACAAAAATCATATTACTGCTTTCATTACTGTTTCAATTTAGCTACGGATGTGCAACATGTTTGCTCATGGTACCATCTGTGGAACTAAATGTAAAATTACACATAGAAGAGAAAAAACTCCATCAGATCCATTTTAAATGGCACTTTTCAGATACATTTACCAATGAACTGTTCCCTCCGTATGATAAAAATCGCAATAAGATTCTTGACAAAGAAGAACTGGATGAGATACGCCAAGCCAAACTTGACTATCTTGTGCCAAAACATATGCTAACCTCTATACAGTATGCTGATGAGAATGCCTCTGAAGCCACCGAACTGCATCCAAGTTTTGAAAACTACGCTATTAAAGTTGTGAATGACTCACTGATCTTTTCTTACGATGCCAAACTTCCAAAAGAGATATCGGACAATGCAAGTTTATCCATTGCACTTGTTGATGATGAGGGTTATTTCACTTTTAGGATGAAAGAACTTAACATCAATAAATGCGACTTTGCATACTCAAAGAACCTCTACATCAATACAGCTTCCATACTCTTTCGAGACAAGTCCCTTATCCACGAAATTTCAGAACCTGTGGCAGTACAAGATACAAAAACAGATGCAGTATCAGGGATAGAACAAAACATAGAAACAGACATGGTGACAGAAGTAGAAAAAAATAAGGAGAGTTTTCAGGAAGGTCTTTTAAAGTCAAGTATGGAGAAGATCAAATCCCTTTTTGAGTCCATTAAAGATGAAAAAAATCCGATGACCTATCTTTTTTTACTCTTTTTTGCCTTTCTTTACGGTGTTATACATGCTATGGGGCCTGGACATGGGAAAACACTTGTGGCAAGCTACTTTCTCTCTAATGACAGGTCCTACTCAAAAGCGTTTTTCATCTCACTGGCTATTGGGGTTGTACATACCTTTTCTGCCTTCATCCTAACCCTTGTGATCTACTTTCTTGTCAATACACTTTTAGCACAATTTTTAGATGATACCATTTATTATACTACCAAGATCTCTGCCCTTATCATCATCGCTATAGCCCTCTACTTAATATACAAAAAGTATCTACTCTATAAACAAATTGAAGAAGAGAAAAGAGAACCACAGTTAAAATTTAGCACATCCCCTGTTCATCTCTCTACTTGTGGCTGTGCATCATGTAAAGTAGATAAAAACTCTACAGATACTGCACTGATCATCTCTGCAGGTATCATACCATGTCCGGGAACGACGACACTCTTTATTTTTGCGATCTCTACAGGTCTTTACTATGCTGGATTCATCTCTGCTTTGGTAATGAGCCTTGGAATGAGTACTGTTATCTTCTTCTCAGCACTTTTAAGTACTGTTATACGTAAGAAGGCTCTCAAATCTAATGATACATTAAAAAAATATTTAGAGTTTGGAAGTTTAGCACTTATTCTTATTTTAGGTGGTATATTACTATTTTTCTAATGCTTATTCTGTCGATTAATTTTATTGTGATCATGGAGAAATGATATCTTCCAAAGCCTTATCAATGTTCTCATATTTAAATATATATCCAGCCTCTAATATCTTACGCGGATAAATTTCTTTAGAGCCTGTAAGTATAGATGATGCCTCTCCATACATAATACTAAGAACAAATTCTGGGATAGGTAAGATGGTAGGTCTACTTAAAGCCTTTCCCAGTGCTTTGGTGAATGTATAATTGCTGACAGGGTTTGGTGCAGTGGCATTAAAAATACCTGTGAGTTTTCCATCAATAATATAACGGTATATACCCAAAAGGTCATCCATATGTATCCAACTGGTCATCATCTTACCATTTCCTATGATACCTCCTACACCCCATTTAAATGGAGTTAGCATCTGTGCGAGTGCACCACCATTGCTGCCAAGTATTACACCAAATCGCAGTATGGTTGTAGGTTTTTCACAGAGTTGTGCTTCACTTTCCCATTGGCTTGAGAGTAAGCCTAGAAAGTCACCTGCGATATCAGTACAGCGCTCATCACATAACCTGTCATCGGGATAGATACCTATAGCGGAGGTCGAGATAAAGTGTTTGACATTACTTTTGTTGATCGCTCTTACCAAAGTGGCCGTCGTGTTGATACGACTCTCCAAAAGTATCTTTTTATAAGGATCACTCCAGCGTTTGATAATAGGTGCGCCTGCAAGATTGATAACTACATCGACACCTACCATCTTCTCAAGTATCTTCTCATAATCATCACTTCTGTCTATGATAACTGTATCACTGAACTGATCTTGTAAAGCTGTACCGACAAAACCACTTGCTCCAGTCAGTGCGATTTTCATGTAATACCTCCTACTTCAATATACTGTACTAAACATGCACTCTGTGTGTAGTTCTACGGTAATAGTAGTTTCTCAATATCCTCTTCAATCTCTTTAGGTTTTGTAGAAGATCCAAATCTTTCAACAACCTTGCCTCTCTTA
This sequence comes from uncultured Sulfurovum sp., assembly GCA_964492675.1. Classification (GTDB taxonomy): domain Bacteria; phylum Campylobacterota; class Campylobacteria; order Campylobacterales; family Sulfurovaceae; genus Sulfurovum. The sequence continues at coordinate 10,410 of CAZBLM010000017.1, read as the reverse complement.
TCTACAAGAAACTTAGTGAAGTTCCATTTTATCATTTCACTTCCCAAGATACCAGGTTGTTCAGACTTGAGATAAACATAAAGTGGATGTGTTTCATCTCCATTGACATTAAGCTTTGAAAACATTGGGAAAGTTACACCAAAATTTACACGACAAAAGTTTTGTATATCTTCTTCGGTTCCAGGTTCTTGTGAACCAAATTGATTACAGGGGAATCCAAGTACCAACAAACCTTTATCTTTATATTTTTGGTAAAGGGTTTCCAAACCATCATATTGGGGAGTAAAGCCACATTTGCTGGCTACATTAACGATGAGAAGAACTTTATCTTTGTACTCTGCAAGAGTGGTCTCCTCTCCTTGAATGGTTTTGACTTTAAAATCATAAATTGTTTTTATAGAGGCATCCTTTGCATAGATAGAGAATTGTAGTACAAATAAAAATGTAATCATTATTTTTAACATTTTTGCTCCTTTAATATAGATATCACTGTGGAGATGATCAAAGTAAATTAAAGTAATACCTAATCACTTTTTAGATAATGATACAAGCTACTATGGAACATTAAGTGCAATAAATGTAATACCACCCACTAAAACCAGAACCATTAATGAGAAGACTACCATACTTATTGTTTTGTCTTTTCTAGCTCGTTCTTCTTTTGCTCTTTCATATTCTTTATCACGCATATTTACTCCGTTTTTAATTAGATTCTAGCTTAATAACTTAAGGGAACACTTAGCATTTCATAACAATCTGAAATTGTTGATATTCATTAACCCTTTTTATCACCCTTTTCATCATCATAAATATCGAAGACTGGTGCATAGCCCATGGTCATTAACTTTCTATCAAGTACTTTAGGGTCAAATCCATCTCTTTGTACGGCTGATAATAATTTTCTCAATTGGTCTCCGGATATTCCTACCATCTCAAGCTCAAATTCTATTTCTTCTAAAGTCATACTTTATTCCTTATTATATTTTTTATTGTACTGCTAATATCTATTAATAAACATATACTAACTATTCTGTCAATACTATTATACTTTTTTTGAGTAATGACTAGTGCATCATCATAAATATATGATTTAGGTTCTTACTCTAAAAAACAATTTCGCTTTAGTTAGTGTTAAATTTATTCTGAAGTTTGGTGTGTAGTGAAAAAGCGTACCATTAGTACGTGACTGAACGAAGCACCAAACTTCGGGATGAAGATGGCACTAAATATTGCGAAAATTAGTGGCAGCCGCAGCCTGTTCCACAACTTTCACCTTCAGTCTTTGGAGCGGCTTGCGCCGCTGCTGGTGCTGCACCTGTACTACAAGCAGATACACCAGGAGGTGTCGTTGGTTGTACACCTGAATTATCAGCGCCGCCTTCTGCATTTACCTTATCGATAAATGCTAAAAGGTTTGTTGCTGCTTCCTGGTAACGTTTAGCAGTTTCAGAGTCTGCTTTGTGATAAGTCACTGGCATACCAGTATCTCCACCTACTCTGATCGCAGGTTCTATAGGTATACGTGCAAGAACTTCTGTATCATACTCTTTTGCTACAGGTTCTGTTGTACCCATACCAAAGATGTCTGACTCTTCATCACATGATGGACAGATGAACCCTGACATGTTCTCTATGATACCCGCAGTTGGGATATGTAATTTTTCAAACATGTTAAGTGAACGTCTAGAATCATCTAAAGAAACTTCTTGAGGAGTAGTCACTGTAATACCCGCAGTCACTGGTACAGCCTGTGCCAGTGAAAGTTGTGCATCACCTGTTCCAGGAGGCATATCGATCACTAATACATCCAGTTCAGACCATAAAATGTCTCTTAGGAACTGCTCGATCGCTTTCATGATCATAGATCCTCTCCAGATAAGCGCTGCACCCTCATCCATCAATGAACCCATTGACATGATCTCTACACCGTATGCTTTTAAAGGATGAACTTTGTTTCCTTCAATTTCTGGTTTTTGACCATGTACTCCCATCATACGAGGGATATTTGGTCCATAGATATCTGCATCTAGAAGACCTACTTTTTTACCTTGCATTGCCATAGCAACTGCAATGTTTACTGATGTTGTTGACTTACCAACTCCACCTTTACCAGAAGATACCATTACAAAGTTCTTAACATGTGGTGCAATATTCTTACCAGACACTGAATTTGACATCTGTTGTGGTGCCTCAGGTGCAGTAATTTTGATCTCTACTTGTTCAAAACCAAGTTTTTTTAACTCTACTGTTGATTCTTCTTTTAGTTGTGCTTTTACTTCATCAGCAGATGAAGTGATATCAATAGTCAAACCTACAGTTGTACCGTTAACAAGTACATCTTTTACAAATCCAAAAGTTACGATATCTTTCGTAAATCCTGGATACGTTACGTTTTTTAACGCTTCTAGTACATTTTCTTGTGTCATGTATATTCCTAATAATTTAGTTATAAGGAGTTATACCACCTAAATCTTAAATTAGATTGAATTTAACTAAATAGGAGTAGATTTATCTGATTAAAGATTGGATAAAGCATCACTTTTGTATAATTCGTTACAATTTGACACATAGTATATATTATAGGGGAGTTTATTTGTCCAATACTACTCTGATACTTCTGGGAGCCGGAAGTTCTTCAAGATTTAAAAACAATGTTAAAAAACAGTGGCTCTACACAGGAGACATACCATTATGGTTACATGTTGCTGAGCATTTTGAAGAGAGTGCATTGTTTCATGAGATTATCATTGTCTCTACATATGAAGAGATACAAATCATGAAAAACTTTGCCTCTTATACCTATATAGAAGGAGGAGACTCCAGACAAGCTTCTCTTAGCAATGCCCTACAAAAAGTAACATCCACACATGTACTTGTCTCGGACATCGCAAGATCTTGTGTACCTAATGATATGATAACACGTATTTTAGATGCACAAGAGAGTGCATCATGTATCGTACCTGTACTTCCCGTAACAGATACACTCTACATGGACGAAAACCCTATAGATAGAGACAAAGTAAAGATCATTCAGACACCTCAACTCTCTGTTACTAAAATTCTCAAGAATGCACTGGAAACAGATACTCTCTTTACAGATGACAGCTCAGCAATTGCTTCACTGGGGGAAACTGTTCTGTTTGTTGAAGGCGATACGCATGCACACAAACTTACCACCATTGAAGATCTGAAAAAACTCTCATGTCTACAAAGCCCCTCTAACAAAACACTCACTGGATATGGTATAGATATACACCCTTTTGAGTCAGGAAAAAAGATGTTCTTGTGTGGTGTACCTATAGATGTAACGTATGGATTCAAGGCACACAGTGATGGAGATGTTGCCATTCATGCACTTATAGATGCACTGCTTGGTGCAGCAGGGATGGGTGATATCGGTGAACTTTACCCCGACACTGAAGATTCGTATGCAGGAGCTGACTCAAAAGTGCTCCTGAGTGACACTGTAAAACGCATCTACGCTTATGGATATACCATTGGCAATATTGACCTCACCATTATGGCAGAGGCACCTAAGCTTTTACCCTATAAAGATGAGATGCGCTCACTACTTGCATCCCTTCTTGGTATTAGAAAAAATTTCGTGAACATTAAAGCCACCACAGCTGAAAAGCTTGGTTTTATAGGACGAAAAGAAGGTGTGACCGTTCACGCCGTAGCAAATTTAACTTATTTAGACTGGAAAGAATTATGAAAATCATCATTGTAGAAAATGAACTTTATTTGGCACAAAGTATTGCCTCAAAACTCACTGAAAAAGGCTATGACACAGAAACTTACTCTTCTGTTAAAGAGTCCATGCAGAGTAATGGAGATGTCTACCTGCTCTCCACAAACCTTCCCGGACAGAATACATCACCTCTCATTACAAAATTTCAAGACAAGATCATCATTTTGATGGTCAATTATATCAACAATGATACTGTAGGCGAACCTCTTAAACTCGGAGCAAATGACTATATCGTCAAGCCATTTATGCTAGAAGATCTCATGCGTAAAATAGAACACTATAAAGAATACCAATCTCTAAAAAAACAGACCGTACTCTATCAAGAGTACATGGATAACCTGCTCCAGGATATCGAAAGTGAATTTGACACATCAACTATCACGCCACCACTTGTTATAGAGACAAACTATCAGAGGCTGGTAGACAAGATCGTTTTTGAACATGCAAAACAAGCCAATACACTTCTAACTTTCATTCCACTAAGTGATAAAAGCTGGAAAGAGAAGATAGAAAAAAGTTCCCCTAGCTCCCTGCTTTACATTACAGAAGTACATGAACTTAAAAAAACTGATAAAGCCTTTTTGCTGGAAGTACTGAATGATTATGAATTTATCTTATGTAGTACCTGTGAGTTGGAAAGTGACTTCAATACCATTACACTCAATACAGATTCTAAGCTCTATGACCAAAATGAGATATTAACGATAGATGACTATGTCAAGTTTATCGTAAACTCTTTTCAGTATAAGTTTCCCGATACAGAGCTCTCTAAAAAACTGGGAATCTCAAGAAAAAGCCTCTGGGAAAAAAGAAAAAAATATGGACTATTTAAGAAAAAATAAGGAGCCTATATGTCAGATAACAAATCACTCTATATAGATACCGAAGCTCTCTCTACACTTGCTTTGGTAAAAGCAGGACTTATCTCCCCGGTGGAAGGTCTCATGAGCGAAGCAGAGGCTAAAGAGGTAGATGCTACAAAGATGTATCAAGGTGTACCTTTTCCTTTTTCTTTTATCTTGGCACCCTATGGTGAAGAGAATGAAGCTGTACTCAAGAAAGTGAGAAAAGGTGATATCGTTACTTTGGTCACGGAAGGAAAAGTTGTTGGAGAGCTCCATGTTGATGAAACCTTTAAGGTGGATCCCAAACAACGTTTACAAAACATTTACGGTACCTCCGACAGTACGCACCCTGGTGTCAAAAATACAATCCAAAGACTTGGAAATATTGCCGTATCGGGTGAGTACACTGTAAACTATCCACTGATTGAAGACAACAAAAACCGTATACAGACGATGATCACAAGAACCGGTGCAAAACTTGTCTCCTCCATGATGTTAGCAGCAAACCCGTTAAACCGTGCCCATGAGCGAATGATCCGTCAAGCTATTTCAGACTCAGATCTGCTCATTATCTTTTTGCGTAAACCTTTCACAGCAGAAGGGCTTCGTTACGATATACGCCATAATGCACTCACTACCTTTGTAGACAATTTTCTACCACGCAACAAAGTCCTTATTATTCCTTTTGAAAACTCTTATGTCTTTGCAGGATACAATGAACTTATACTTGATGCCCTACTTGCCAAAAATTATGGCTGTAATCAACTTGTTATCGGTAAAAACCATGGTGGTTTAGGGCTTTATTACGACAAGAACCGACTTAATTCTGTCTTTGATCACTGTAAAGATATAGATATCAACATTAAGACCATTGATGAATATGTCTACTGTGATACCTGTAAGACCCTGGTAAGTACAACTACTTGTCCACACGGACAGCATCATCATGTACATTACCACTCTGAGTCCATTATGAAACTCATTCAATCAGGGCTTATCCCTCCATCTATCTTGGTCAGAAAAGAGGTCTCTGCAAATATTCTCGCAGCCCTCTTCCCTGAAAGATTTGAAAATCTTCAAGAGATGCATTACTCCTTGATGCCGGGTTCAGGTCTACTTGAACAGCAGAGTGAAGAGCAGTTTTATTTAAAACTTATTGAACTTTATCAGACATCATCACTTACATAAGGGTACACATGACATTACAAAAATTCTTCTTAACATTTGGTGGTTCAGGTCTAAGTCCAAAAGCACCAGGTACAGTAGGGACACTTGCTTCTCTCCCTGTAGGCCTGGCTATACTCTACTACTTAGGGTTAGAAACTCTACTTATGGCTACCATTGCCATTACCGTTATCGGAATCTTTGAAATAAACAAATATGAAAAAGAAACCGGTATCCATGATCAGCAGCACATCGTTATAGATGAAGCATCCGGTATGTGGCTAAGCCTTATGATCGCTCACTCCACTGCTATTACTATGTCTTATCCTTACGTAGAAATCCTTTCCATCCTCTTTAGTTTTGCTGCATTCCGTCTTTTTGATATTTGGAAACCTTCTACAATCGGTTGGATAGACAGAGAGCTCAAAGGCGGTTTAGGGGTTATGCTTGATGATGTTCTTGCAGGTATTGCCGGAGGGCTTTTATCTGTGCTAATACTTCTAGGAATAGAAAAACTTTTTTAATCCAACTTATTCTCTTCATTGTGGTACCTATGACTCTCATAGGTACCAAGCACCCTTACTTCATCAGCAAAAAAAGCCAGTTCATCAAGTGCCAAAATCACATTGTCAGAATCTATATGTCCCTCTATATCTATATGAAATTGACTTCCCTGAAGTGTATTGGTTCCCATATAGCTCTCTATCTTCAAAATATTGATCCCGTTTGTTCCAAACCCTCCAAGTACTTTATACAAAGCAGCCGGTATATTTTTCACCTGAAATATAAGTGAAGTGATGTAGTTCTGTGATGCATTATAAACAGGCGTCTTTTTCTCTCTTGAGAGTATAAAAAATCGTGTTGTATTGCCTTGAATATCTTCAAAATTCTCTTTCAATATCTGAAGTCCATAAATATCAGCTGCTAGCTTTGAAGCAATTGCTGATCTACGATTATCTTTCAGCTCCAATAGCTCTTTTGCTGCACCTGCTGTATCTAGTTTTGCTTCTGCTTTTAGTCCAAGCTTGATGATATTGTTATGACATTGTGCCAATGCCTGAGGATGTGATGCCACATACTTTAAGGTTTCCAGTTTTGCATGAGGAAGACCAAGTAGACAATGCACTACTGGTTCAAAATGCTCACCTATCACATGCAATGCCATCTTTGGTATCAGACGATAGATCTCTTCTACTCTCCCCGCAGTTGAATTTTCCAAAGGTATCATCGCTAGATCGGCATCACCACTTTCCACCATCCACATCGCTTCATGAAAGGTATCACAGGCAACTGTTGTATAACTTTTATATGAATTTTTACAAGCTTGCTCCGAATATGCTCCCTGAACACCTTGATACGCTATTTTCTTTTGCATTTTAAGTAGACCTGCCTCTTATCAATTTAATCAAAATTGTTTTTATCAACATTGTGTACTCTTCAAGTACCTTTGTTTGCACCTCGTTTTCTGAACGAAATTTTTTATGACAATCTTCTAAAGATTTTCGCAAACCTTCATCCAGCCACTTCTCTTTGAAAGTACTATCCATCTTAAAATCTGCTACATTACGAGAGGCATGTGAACGGCTGGCTGTCTTAGAGGTATAAAAAAGTGCACGTCCGAGTAAAATATAAGGAAAGTTCCTATTTTTCATAGGTCCCATAACTAGAGTACGCTTACCTAAAGTTTGTCCCAATACCTTAACATCAGAGAGTTCATCAAAACCAAAATAGGCACCTGCAGCACCGACAAGCCCACCTATCGCACCCCCTAGTAGAAGTGTATGACCTGCAAAGAGAAGATCTATCCCCGCGCCTGTCACTGCACCGGATGTCACACCGGTAATAATGAGCTCTTTTCGTGTCAGACCGAAGACTGAGGCTGCCTCTTGGGAAAAAAGATCCAAATCTTCAAAGGTCAATGCGCTTTGTTCTTTTTGAAGATGTGCATGATCCCATATTTCTTCTATCTTTTTTTGTACATCAACTTCAAAATGACGAAGCTTCTCTTTATAGTTGATCTCTATCTCCTCTTTCTGACTATCAGTGATCTCATCATCAGACAAAGTAAGTTTTTCCATATGACCTAAAGCATCTGTAATAAGTTCAGTGATCAGTTGACTGCTCTGATCCAGTTTCTGTTCCTGATAGCGTTCAAAGAGTTTAATGGAAGCTTTCACAGGTGCTATCCACTCTTCTTTAAGCTGTGCCATACTCTCGAGTATACTGATATGCTGATCAAGATCTGTCTGCATAGGATTAAAGGTACGTATCATTTTAAAATACTGTCCCAATGCCCTCTTCCACTCTTGGGAATAGTCAGATTCATCGATATGATTAATAAGAGCCATAGAAGGCTGACCTGTCCAACGCAGTACTTCCATCTCCGCTTCGTACTCTTCACCGTACGGCTTTGAGCCATCTACCACATAAATGATTCCTGCACCTTCCATTACGGGTTCTAACAGTTCTATCTCGTCATTGAACCTTGCATCTTCTCTGTGCTCATTGATAAAAGCATAAACGACCTCATGCTTTTTATCGGCCCTGACATCATGTTGTTCCAGCCATTGCAAGACACGTCTTGCACGTTGAAACCCCGGAGTATCTATGAGTTCATACAGTATCTTACCATCTACTTTTAAAGGGAAAGATCTTTTTTTACTTGTGGTACCCGGTGTATCAGATATCTGTACAGAGTCATCCAATGCCAAGGCGGAGACTATAGAACTTTTACCCTTGTTTGGATGTCCTACAACTGCAAATTTTGGGTGTGTATGATTACGCATCTGCTACCTTACTATTAGTATCGAGTAAACAAACTTTTTCATGATTGAAGAGTGCAAGTTTTTTTGCCCAGATATCTATGAATCTGGATTCTGTTCTATACCCTTCATTTGCTGATCCTACGGGATAGATGATTACCTTATCTGCCTTTTGAAGTAATTCTTCCAGATAATCCATTAAATCCATAGTAGGTGGCTCCCAGGCTTTTACAAAGAGCAACACTTCACCGTGACTTTTTGAGACTATCTCACTGTCTTCTTGTAAGGAATTTCCTCCCCCGACTTCAAATAAGTTTGGACTTATGATCTGCATACTGTCGCTCATCACCCGAAGTTGATCCTGAGGTATCGACCATCCCTGTAATACATCGTAAGATGCATCCAAATGACAGAGTGTCTGTATCTCATTTTGGGTGGAAGATACAAATGGCTTTTCTGCAGTAGTTGCATGGGTCGATATAATAGGCTCGTTTATATCACGTAAAAGAGTACTTGCACCCTCTAAAGTTAAAAATGATCTTTTAAGTGCATAGCGCAAACCAAACGACGTAATAACAAACATCAAGAAACGTAAAATAATGGCGTAAAAGAGTGTCGAAAGAGTTAAAAATTTCCACCACTCTCCAAGTTTTGAAGCATTCGCTATCATCTCTTCATTCAATTTATCTCCCAGCCTAAAATACTGACTCTGTTCTATTAATTCCAAGGAAGGGACAGCTGTAGGTACCCAATCTTTCCATGGAAATGCCACAGTATTTATGAAGCTATGAAAAGATTTGGGTACGATCTGTAAAGTAGTACTCCAGGCAAAAGCGATATCTTTTGTAGCTACCACAATAAGTAAAGAAACCAATAAACCAAAAGAAAAAAACAGTGCGATACCTTGTGCTCTTTTGATCACGATCCAATTGGCAAGTAATGGGTTTATTTTTAGTGTATCTATATGATTCAATGTTTTTCCGGAAAACAGTTTCAGTATCTTTTCCATCCAGTAGGATGGAGAGATGTGTACCAATGCACTTTGTGCATTCTTTGTTTTAAACATAGAGAGTAATGTCAAAATCATTGTAAACAAAGGAAGAGCAATAACCATCGCCATAAAATAAACCACATTCACAGGTTCATGTCCATTGTAACTCAATAGAGCAATACCAGACAATATTCCTAGCACAAATCCAATAACTACAAGCGTAAAAGTTACAGTATAGAGATACGAGGAAAATGTCTCACTGAGTGTCGGCTTCTTCAACCTATCCTGTTGACTCTCTACCCAAGATAAAAGTTGTTCTACAGGTCTCTTTTTATCCAGTATGTGAGACAAACCAAAAGCACGTCTCTCTTCTTTTGAACTTGTATCTGTTTGAAGTAAAGTATACAGGTCTACATATGACTTTAAATTCATCTTCTATTTGTCCGTAGGACACCCATAGATTACACATCTTAAATGCTCTTTATATGCCTCTTCATCAAAACTGTCAACACGTGAAACACCTTCTTCAAATGCTGTTTTTGCTACTGCTGTAGCAACCCAGATCAATGCTTCTTTATTAAATGGTAAAGGGATGATATGCTCTTTACCATACTCTATGTGCTCATTATGATAAGCCGCTTTTACATAATATGGTACAGGCTCTTTCGCCAAAGCTGCCAGTGCCTTTGCTGCTGCCATTTTCATACCTTCTGTGATCTTTCTGGCATGTACATCCAATGCTCCTCTAAAAATAAAAGGGAAACCAAGTACATTATTAGTCTGGTTAGGATAATCAGAACGTCCCGTAGCTATGACAGCATCATTTCGAACCTCCCTGATCTCTTCAGGTAGTATCTCAGGTACAGGGTTTGCCAAGGCAAAGATAACCGGTTCAGG
>CAZBLM010000016.1:0-42356 GCA_964492675.1 uncultured Sulfurovum sp. | reverse complement strand
TGAATACGTCTCCAAAGTTAAATTCAGATTCTTTCATGTCTTTGAATACGTCTCCAAAGTTAAATTCAGATTCTTTCATATCTTTGACTTCGTCTCCAAAATTAAATTCAGATTCTTTCATGTCTTTGAATATGTCTCCAAAAAGAAAATCAGCATTAGGAAGTTTGACTGTAGACTCTTTGTATATTTCTGATTGTTTCATATCTTTGAATACATCTCCAAAGTCAAAATCAGCTTGTAAGCTTGTGAATAATAGTATTACTACGGCAGAAGTTGTGATTATTTTTTTCATTATTGTATACCTTTGCTTCTTTCTATAAGGATGAAATGCCTTAATATATTTGTATTATAACTTGATATATTTAATTAATTAATTAATTATTAATTAAAATAATAATATATGGGAACACTTACTTATGTAAAGTTTAGTTATATATTTATATTTGTACATAGTAATAATATATGATTATCCTAATCATAGAAAACATTTACATGCTTTAATTTATTACGATCAGTACATACACTAATACTGGTTATGAAATACGATATAATCTTTCTACATAAATCTTATCAAAGGAATATTTTATGAACTTCATCAAAACATTCACACTGTTTATCCTCAGTACTATGTTACTTCAAGCCCAAAGTTTTTATGTACTTACTGGTGTAGACGCATATGATCCCCTGATAGAATCACCACCCGAACTAGAGATATATAAGGATGAGATAAGAGAAGGGATGATAGATATGTCCAAAGAACTTAAAGTAAATACAACAGGACATCCTTCTCGTGTGTTGGCGTTTATCATTTCCAAGTTTTCTGTGGGTGAGACTATAGGGTATAAGATAGACCTGGAGTTGGCTGAGTATATGAAGCGTGATGGTAAAAAGGAGGGTGTATTTGCGCTTTCTTACATTGATACACGTATGTTTGAAGCAAATGATGACATAGAGGATATACTTATGGACAGGGTGGATGACATGCTCGCAAGATTTGCACATCAATACAAAGATGATAATAAAGATACCTCTTTTGAAAAAGTAGGACTCACACATGAAAATTTTGCAGAATATATGGGCTATGAGACTGACTATGCGCAAGCACTTGAGAAAGGGAAAAAAGCAGGAAAGCCGCTGTTTATTTTTATGAGTACCACTTACTGTCCTTGGTGTCGTAAGATAGAGAACAGAATGCTTTCTAAAGTAGATATAGACAAAATGATACAGAAAAAATACATTCCTGTGATGTTAAACTTCTCTAAAAAGAACTTCCCGAAACAACTTAGAAAGATAGCTGTAGTACCTACCTTGTATGTAGTGGACTCTAAGAGTGAAAAGGTCACACATCAGTTCGTAGGCTACAATAATCGTGGTGATTTCTTGGAACTTTTGAAGTCTAAATAAGTAAAATATCACGAATAAAATTAAGAAAGAGAAATATATGAAATTATACGCACCATGGGAAAAAGCTTTTAAAAAAGTTTCAACACCTTTTGAACATTTTTTACATGCTGAGACAACAACCGGCCTTGTATTAATGTTTACTACCGTCATTGCACTTATCTTAGCCAACTCGCCTTTGGCAGAGGCATACATGCACCTCTTCCATATGAAGATAGATTTTAATATAGGGGACTGGAAAGTTTCACACTCAATCCATCACTGGATCAATGATGGATTGATGGCGGTCTTCTTCTTTATTATTGGTCTTGAAATCAAACGTGAGATCATGGTAGGGGAGCTCTCTAACATCAAAGTAGCTATTTTGCCTATCTTGGCAGCATTAGGTGGGATGATATTTCCTGCACTTATTTATTTGGGCATGAATGCCGGTGGTGAGGGTGCCAATGGTTGGGGTATTCCTATGGCAACAGATATTGCCTTTGCGATTACAGTACTTGTACTCTTAGGTAAACGTGTACCTCCGGCACTTGTGACTTTTCTTGTTGCACTTGCTATTGTAGATGATTTGGGTGCGGTTGTGGTGATCGCACTCTTTTATACCGAACAGATACATATGATTCCTCTCATGCTCGCTGGTGCAATGTTCCTTGTTCTCATTGCCTTTAACCGTTTTGGTATTCACTGGATATTACCTTATTTCATAGTAGGTCTTTTCTTGTGGTTCTTTATGCTTGAGTCTGGTGTACATGCGACCATAGCAGGAGTAATCGCTGCACTTGCCATTCCTTCTAAACCTAAACGTGCACCAGGAAGCTTTAGGGCTGATGCAAAAGTACTACTCGATGAGTTTGACATGGTTCCTGACTATAAAAACCATTCACTTAATGAGCATCAAAAGGCGATTCTTCTTAAACTTGAGAATAACATGAAGCAGATCGGTACACCTGCTGCAAGGTTAGAGCATGAACTGCACCTTCCTGTAGCGATGATCGTGATCCCGCTTTTTGCTTTGGCAAATGCGGGAATAGCCATAGACTTTGGCTCTATAGGCTCTACCATAACTGAACCTATCTCTTTGGGTATTATCGCGGGATTGATTCTTGGAAAAGTGTTAGGGATCTTTGGTGTTGCATGGTTAGCGATCAAACTTAAGCTTGCATCTCTTCCACAAAACAGTACCATGTCTCAGATCTTTGGTGTGGCATTCTTAGGCGGTATTGGATTTACGATGTCTATCTTTGTGGCAGACTTGGCATTTATGGGGAATCCAGAGCTAATTTTTCAGGCTAAAGTAGGAATCTTGGCAGCCTCACTTTTTGCAGGATTTTTTGGATATTTTTGGCTTAGATTTGTGGCGAAATCTGTTTAAATGAAATCCGTAGCTACAATACATAAATATAATACTACTGTCTATTATGAACACTAAATCTATCTATAGCATATTAAAAGAGGTAAATATGTTTGCCTCTTTAAAAGAGGATGAGTTAAAAGCCTTGGAGAAGATCTCACATATCTATGAATACGAGGAGGGTAGTTCACTCTTCCTAGAAGGAGAGATAAGTCAGTCTCTTATGCTTCTTACAGATGGTGTTGTGAGTATTTTTAAGCATGACTCTAAAGGCAATGAGATAGTTATAGGCTATTTTAACCGCTATACACTACTTGGAGAAGCAGCAACATTACATCATACTCCTTTACCTTCTTCTGGAAGGTTTCAAACTTCGGGTGCGATCATTAAAATAGATCTGGAAGCTTTTGAAAAGCTGTTTATAACGCATCCTAACATTTCATATGAGATCATTCAGTCTTTGTTAAAAAAGATAGATTTACTTCAACAAAATATCCATTTTAACATAGCCTCAACTTCTAAAGAAAAGGTATTACAGTTTTATACGCAAAACTCAACTCTGAGTTTAGACCTAAAACAATATGAGATAGCATCGATACTTGGTATGACAGCAGAGACTTTTTCTCGTAATGTAGCTAAGCTTCTTAAAGAGGAAAAACTTGTTAAGGTTGCTACTGGCTATAAAGTTACATAGAAGCGCATTACATTCTTTTTTTAGTTCTAGAAGTAGCTTGGGCCTCTAAGGGATTGTCAGGCCAATAATGCTTTTTATATTTCCCTCGCAACTCCTTTTTTACATCATCATAAGCATTGCTCCAAAAGCTTTCCAGATCTTGTGTGACTTGCATGGGGCGTGAAGCAGGGGAGAGTAAGTGTATCATGAGTTTTACTTTTCCGTTAAACACGGCAGGTGTAGATTTTGTGCCGAACATTTCTTGTAGCCTTACAGCTAATACAGGTTGTTTTGGGTCACTGTAGTCTATAGCTATGTTGGAACCAGAAGCAACCTTTAGTTTTGCAGGTGCAGCTCTGTTTAGTTCTTGGGTTTGTTCAAAGCTTAGTTTTCCTAAGAGTATGTTGTTAAGATCCAGACTTTTTAAAGCTTTAAGTGTTTTGATCCCTGATATATACGGTGCTAACCATTCGTCCATATTTTCCAATAAGTATTCATTTGTAAAGTCTGGAAAAGCCATGTTATAGGTATTTACAAAGTTAACTCTCTCTCTTAATGCTGTAGCTTCTTTAGACCAAGTTAGAGCATCTAGTCCTAAAACTTCTATCTCTTCTAAAAGTACTTCTAGTACTTTTTCTTCAGGTGGATTTTTACTTTGTACCTCTTTGAATACAATAGCTCCCAGTTTAGTGATCTTTCGTGCTTCGATACGTTCTTGCTCATCGTTCCACCTGATATCTTCATGGCTGTTGAGTTGTTCTGTGAGATACTCTTCTATTTGCACATGTGTGATGGCTATAGCTTTATAGATTTGGGCATTGGTTTTTTTTGCATCTACATCTGCTATGACCAAAAATCCGGAGTTGAAAAGTTCATCTTGTGGGTGCAGTACAGCACCTTTCCCGTTAGAAAGGTGGTAAGTGGATGATCTGTCATTTCGGAGTTTTGCTATACGATCAGGATAAGCATATGCCAGTAATACACCCAACATATCCAATTCAACATGTTCTTTTTGTATTTTTTCGATGCGTTTAGCATTTTTTAAGAGGTAGTGACACTGTTTTAGATCGATATAGTTTGTGTTGATACTATTTTGCACTCGCACATCATGCAGAAGAGAGACACGTTCACGTAGATCAGAGGAACCATAGGACTTGGTATAGATATCTTTTTCAGAGATGAGGACAGCTAATAGTGATGCTTCATAGCTAAGGTCTAGCTCTTTTGCTTTTAGCATCATGTGTGCCAGCCTTGGGTGCATAGGATAGTTCGACATGGCTTGTCCGTGCGAAGTAATAGTCCCATGTTCATCTAGTGCACCTAAGGCTATTAGCAGTGCTTTAGCATGGTTTAGGGAAGTGATCGGTGGTATGTCCATCCAAGACATGGTCTTGATATCATCATTACCCCATACTGCAAGTTCTAAAAGCAGTGGTGATAGATCGGCAGAGAGTATCTCCGGTGTGTCATGTTTGATGAGTATTTTAGACTTGTGCCAAAGGTGGTAGGCTTTCCCGGCAGAGAGTCGTCCCGCACGTCCTGCTCTTTGTGTAGCTGAGTCTTGAGATATGAAAGTACTCTCTAGTCGGTTCATGCCTGAGAATGGACTAAAGACAGAAACATTGTGAAGACCGGAGTCTATTACTATCTTGATACCTTCTATGGTAAGAGAGGTTTGAGCAATGTTGGTACTTAGTACTATCTTTCTTGTGCCTTTGGGTGGTGCCTTTATAGCTTTGTCTTGGGCTTCTTTAGAGAGATTCCCATAAAGTGTAGATATATAGATATCTTTTTGTGTATTAGAATGAAATAATCTCTCTATAGCTTTTATTTCACCTACACCAGAAAGAAAGACCAGGATGTTACCTTCCTCCTCTTTGATGAGCTTTAAAAGAAGTCTATAGATGTACATAGGCAGCTCTTTTTTGCCAGGCTGTTGTGTAGTTGGAGGAAGATAGACAGACTTAACAGGGTAAGAGCGTCCTTCACTTTGTATAAGGGGTGCATCATTTAAAAGTTTTGCAATGGCAGTTGTATTAAGTGTGGCTGACATTACAAGTATCTTGAGGTCTTCACGTAAAACAGCTTGAGACTCCAATGCCAATGCCAATGATAGATCTGCATGTAAAGAACGTTCATGAAATTCATCAAATATGATGAGTGCAACATCTTCCAGGCTTGGGTCATTTTGAAGTTTTCGTGTGAGTATCCCTTCGGTAACGATGAGTATTTGTGTTTGTTTACTTTGCACAGAGTCCATCTTCACTTGGTACCCTACACGTTCACCCACTATTTCACCTAACATCTCACCCATTCTCGCTGCAGATGAACGTACAGCCAAACGACGAGGCTCTAGCATGATGATCTTCTTGCCTTTTAACCATGGTTCATCAAGCAGTGCAATCGGAAGTGCTGTAGTCTTTCCTGCTCCCGGTGGTGCCTGGAGTACAAGTCTGGTATGGTTCAGTAATTTCTCTTTTACTTCTGGAAGGACATGATATATGGGTAGGGTTTGCATGTGAAATTATACATGAATATTGAGATACATTAGTTAATGCATAGTTAAGAATATATTTATTACTTATATAATAAGTTCAACAAATAATAGTTATAAGTAATTTATATTAATTTAAGTTTCGTGTGTTATACTGCCATTATCTTAACGGATGATAAACATAAGGAAAACAAATGAAAAACATATTAATAACAATTCTAATTTCAATAATAGCTCTAACAAATACACAAGCAAAAGATACTACAAGTATTGAAGCATGTAAAACATATATCAATGAAGCAAAAAGCTTCCAAGAAACAATGAAATCAGACACGATTTCAGAAGCAACATTTGCTTTTTACAAAGACAATGTGGTGGCACACTGTGGAAATATCGCAGCAAAGATGCCTTATAAAAAAGATTTTTTTGCACATCAACTTATGAAGCAAGAGAATTCAACAGTAAATAACTGTAAAACAGCTATCAAAATGGCTCACTTATATGACAATAAAGCAGATAAGATCGCTTTTATGACGAATGCACACAAAATCAATATAACAGATAATTGTGGAACACTTGTAGCAAAAAAAGCACCGGTATTTTGTCTTTTTGATAAGACTGATGACTCTACAGAAAAATTAAAAGATAAATGTGTTGCATCTATCGAAAAGGCACATGCAGCAATGGGTAGTTCAGAAGATTTTAAAAATAAAGGTGAAGTACTTAGAGATTGTGGAAGATTACACGCAACCATCTAATCTTACTTACATACGTACTTTGTAGACATTACACCTCTTTTGAGGTGTAACTACTATTTCTCTTTATCACTCAATTCTCCCTTTTTTTACACATTATATATACACGGTAAAATACAGACACTTCATTTAAATAAAAACAATGATCTATATACTCTATACATAAAATAAATATCTCTTATTTGTATCTTCTTATAGATTAGGATAGAATACAATATGAGGAGTTTATCATGGAACTTTGGCAAATTATAATCTTTTGTCTTGTGATCTTAACAATAGTTGTGGGCGGGTATGTGTTTATGTTTTTTCATATTATGAGAAGAGACCCACGAGAACTGGAGTTTAGAGAACATATTGGTCAGGATAATAGACTTGTACCTCATAGCTACAAACGATAATATACCGTATGAAAGATAAAGCACAAGCGTATGCTAAAGCATCTTTTGAAGATGTTGCAGCTAAATATGATGAAATACGCTTTTTTAAAATTTCTGCCGCTTACGTAGCAGAGATCATCAATACGTATAAGAATGATGATACATTAGAAGTATTGGATGTGGCTTGTGGTACCGGTAATGTCGTGTTAGAGTGTGCTTCTTGTCTCTCTCGGGCTCATTTTGATGCTGTGGATATCTCTGTAGGGATGTTAGCTAAAGCTCAAGATAATGCAGCAAAGAAAAACCTTACAAATATCGATTTCCATTTACAAGACATTACAAAACTTAATTTAGAGAAGACGTATGATGTCATCACATGCTCGTACGCACTTTTTTTCCTGCCTGATGCTCACAGGGTACTTAATAGACTCATAGGTCTATTGAAAGAAGACGGCATAGTTATCTTTACCTCTTTTTTAAAAAATGCATTTTCCCCATCAAATGAAATACTTCTTCCTCTACTTAGACAATATGGATCATCTTCAGCCAAAGAATACGATATGGATAAATGGGAGAATTTAAAGTGTGTGGAAGATATAGAACGTCTCTGCAAGATGGCTGGTATTGAAAATGTACAGATAGAAGTAGAAGAGATACGTTACGGTATGAGTGTGGATGAATGGTGGGATCTATTGAACAACACAGGATATAAAGGTATGTTGATGGAGTTAAGCCCTGAAGACTATGAACAGGTAAAAAGTAAATACTATGATACTATGTTCAAACACTCTGATATGGATGGTGAGATTGAGTTGATAGCCGATAGTTTTTTTGTAGTTGTATCAAAATAAAGCAATAACTATCATCTTATAGTATTTAATTTTTTTTATACATACAAACTTGGTTACGACCACTCTTTTTAGCATGATATAGTGCTGTATCTGCATGGGAGACAAGTGATGGAATTTCTTTTGCATGTTCCGGATATGTAGTAACACCGATACTGACAGTAATATTGATATTTTGATCATTACCGATGTCGAATGTGTCTTTTTCTATAAGAAGACGTAGATCTTCCGCTATTTCTTGGGCATGATGAAGTTCAGTTTCTGGAAGGATGACCATTATCTCTTCTCCACCATATCGGCACACACTGTCGGTCGAACGTACACGCTCCATAAGTCGATCACTTAAACCACGTAAAATGCGATCACCTGCCTGATGACCATAAGTATCATTGACACCCTTAAAGTGGTCAATATCCAGCATTATCAATGATACATTGTGTTTATACCGGTTTGCATGTTTGATTCTATCATTTAATATCGTGTAGAAGGTACGGTGATTATATAAACCTGTAAGACCATCATGAGTAGCAAGATCATGAAGTGCTTTTTCGCTATGCTCAATATGCCGACCTATACGACCAACCAACCAATAAAAAAAGATGAAGAGTATACCTCCAACGGTAAGTAATGTACTTATACCGAGATGGACTGTATGGCGTGCGTAATTTTCATTTTCAGTGACATTTGCAAGTAAAATCATCTCTGCAACGCTATTACCTCCAGCATCAAATAGAGGAAGAACAGTAACGCGGTAAGAAATATTCTGGTAGGTCATCTCAAGAATACTCTTATTTGCAATAAGTTCACGTTCTGTAAGACGTTTAGCGAGTAAAGAGTAAATTGTATGGTCTGATTGTCCATTTGATACTATTTTGTCTTGATATCGATCCCAATGAGGTGTACGCCCAAGAGTGTGCATTCCACTTTCCCATTTATCACGGTTTAAAAATTCTTTTTTAATCATAGCAACAACATGAACATTAAAAAGTTTTTCAAGTTTATTAATGATATGATCTATCTCAATCCCCAGTTCAACATACCCGAGTAAGTTATTTGTTTTTGGGTCATACCAAGGAGAGACAAGCCGTAGAGTAAAGGTACCAAGTGGACCCAACTCAACACCATGTGCAACTGTACCGCTATGCTCGGCTTGAAGCGTCGTAATACGGTTGATAGTGTCACCATAGCGCAATGGAGCATGTACTCGCAGGATATTAACTCTATCAATCCCTGTAAAATAAAAATGTGTAATATTATAATTGCGTCTAATATCTTCATATAGAGGTGAAGCATGTTTGAGTAACATATCTCTGTTGCGTTCTGACAATGCTAAAGATAGGTTTTTGTTATTGGTGATTATATTCATGATAGTATGTAAGACATTCGTATCATACTTGATACTTTCATGATAAATATCCTTTACTGAAGCACGAATTTTGATAACATCCTTTTCAAGATTGTAGTGTGTATGTTGATAAAGCATCATACTCAATACAAAAATAATAATAGCAATGGCAACTCCCATTGGAAGAAGAAAAAGTAGACGTAAGCGTGTTGTTCCCCAACGGGTTAAATTGTTAGGATGAGAGGAGTCTGATTTTGAAGAAAGTAAAAAAAATTGTGACAAATTCATTACTATCCCTTTTACATGCTATTATTTGACAGTTTAAAGTCTATATTTTATACATAAAACTGTAGTATATAATAATATGCTAACATAAAAAAATTAAATTTTAATGATGAATATATGAATTTAAGAAGAGATACATGCCGTATATATGAAGATACTTATATACTATGTTCAGATGAAATTTGCATAGGAATTTATTAACACTACTTTTGTATAATCATATTGAAAATGCCTCTATAAAAAACTGTATCTTCATATAATAGGGTATATAGTAAAATAAGGAATTTAGATGATCATTGATATGGACAACAGCAGAGGAAGTGATGTTTATAAACTAATGGCTCAGACCATTATACCCAGACCCATAGCCTGGGTCGTTACTGAACATAACGGTGTCATCAATGTTGCACCCTTCAGTTATTTTATAGCTTTGTCCTCTAAACCTGCGAGTGTATTGGTATCTGTAGGACACAAGTCTGACGGCACGCCTAAAGATACTTTGGCAAACATCAGAGAACATAAAAAGTGCACCATTTGTATGGTAGATGAAAAGAGTTTGGAAAAAATGCATTTTTCTTCGAAATCTTTAGACAAAGATCTAAGTGAAGCGGAGGTTTTCAACATTGAAACAGAGCCGTTCTGTGACGGTTACCCACCTATGGTAAAAGGTGTACCCACAGCATATTGTTGTGACTTTAATCAAGAGATTGACTTGGGTGAGGGGGCTTCTTCTACTATACCTTTAATTATGAATGTACAGAAAGTCTATGTAGATGATGCTGTGATCACAGACAAAGAAAAAATGAGTATAGACTTTGACCCCGTAGCAAGGATAGGAAGAAGTTACGCCTTTTTAGGTACAAAGATACCCGCACCTAAGATACCTGAATAAAGCGTTATCTCCTTGTTCTTACAAATAACACAAGTGCTACAATCACAGAAATACAAGAAACAATAAAAAATAACCCCTGTATGCCATACATATTTACTATTGGCTCAAAAAGCAGTGGTGAGGAGAACTGTCCTAAAAAAAAGCTGGAAGTGAGAATACCTGATGCTTTGCCTCTTTTACTTGCTGTGACCTGAGAGAGGAACCATGCATTGGTGTTGACAAGCAGAAGTCCAAAAGCCATACCTATGAATGCTGTAGAGTAGAAAAGCTGGCTGATAGCTGTAGCTTGAGAGATGAGAAAGAGTCCTAATGCAAAGAGTGTGAATGTTGTTGCATAGATCTGCATGTAGGACAATCTTGCTTTTATCTTGGCATACTGCATGGCAGTGACGGCATTAAAGGTCATGGCAGTAGCTATGACAAAACCTATGGTCTGTGGTTTACCTCCCAGTGTGTTTACTATGAGATAAGGGAGTTGCGTGGGGAGCATATAAAAAAGTACCATGACAAAAAAGGCTGTAAGGTAGACAGGCAAAAGTTTAGGTTCCAGTTCCGGATCATCACTGTGTCGGTGTTTTTCAGGTTCGTAAAGTGACCTTAGTAACAAAGGTAAGAAGAGCAGAGGGATGAAGTAGATCGCAAAAGGGTATGACCAGTGTATTTGTGCTAACAGACCTCCGCTTGTGATGAAAGTAATGCCACCCAAGGCTACAGCCAATCCCTGTCTAGACATAAACTTATGTCGTGCCTCTTCATCAAAATAATCTCCTATAAGTGCGGTTGAAGATGTCATGATGAGTGCCACAGCAAAGCCAAGCACTGCACGTCCTAGCAATATAGTATAAAAATCTTGCAGGTAAAACATATAGAGGCTTAAGCCGCCCCCACTTGTCTACGATATACCCAGCAAAAGGTGCAAAAAGAGCGATGATAATAGAGGGAATGGTCAACATGAGTTTAGAGAGAAATTCAATGTTGGGGATCTCAGAGAAAGTTTGACTCATTAGAGGTAACGAAGAGACAACAGTAATACCCGACATCACGCCAAGAGTAGCTATTAGAAGTAGGGATATTTGTATATTTTTAGTGACATTTTGCATCAGTTACTTTTATATTTATGATATCTGTTTATTCTTAGATTAATATCTTTAAAAATACAGTTTTTTTTAACCATTGTTGTTATAATAAAAACTTAGTGACACTTATAAAAAAGGAATAGAAATGCAACAACCCTACCTGGAAACACAACCCGATGAAAATGGATATTTTGGAAAGTTCGGAGGTGCCTTTCTTCCACCTATGTTAGAAGAACCATTTGCTCAGATACAAAAAGAGTATAAAAGACTTAAAAATGATCCAGAGTTTATTGAAGAATTAAAATATGTTCGTAAACATTATCAGGGACGTCCTACACCTATCTCATTTGCTAAGAACCTTACAGCGCATTGTGGTGGAGCTAAAATATATTTGAAAAGAGAAGACCTCAATCACTCCGGTGCACATAAATTAAATCACTGTATGGCAGAAGTTATTTTAGCAAAACATTTAGGGAAGAAAAAAGTGATCGCAGAGACCGGTGCAGGGCAGCATGGTGTGGCTTTGGCAACTGCTGCAGCATACTTTGGTTTAGAGTGTGAAATTCATATGGGTGAAGTTGACATAGCCAAAGAACATCCAAATGTTGTGCGTATGAAGATCCTGGGTGCAAAAGTTGTACCTGCTACACATGGTTTAAAAACACTGAAAGAAGCAGTAGACAGTGCGTTTGGTGTTTATATGGAAACCTATGATGAGTCACTGTTTTGTATCGGTTCTGTTGTTGGACCACACCCATTCCCGATGATGGTAAGAGACTTTCAGTCTGTTGTAGGACATGAGTCAAAAGAGCAGTTTTTTGAGCATGAAGGTAAACTGCCTGATCATGTAGTAGCATGTGTAGGGGGAGGAAGCAATGCCATGGGTATCTTCGCAGGTTTTATAGATGATGATGTAGAGCTTACAGGTGTAGAACCTATGGGTAAAGGTGAAAAGCTGGGTGAACACGCTGCAAGTCTTACGTATGGTGAAGAAGGGGTCATGCATGGTTTTAACTCTATTATGTTAAAAGATGAAGAGGGAGAGCCTGCACCTGTGTATTCTATAGGATCGATTATCCGTCAGTAGGTCCTGAACATGCTTACTTAAGTAGTATAGGCCGTACAAAAGTAGGTTTGTGTAATGATGAAGAATCGATAGACGCTTTTTATAAACTTTCACAGCTAGAAGGGATCATTCCTGCATTAGAATCAGCACATGCGATAGCGTATGCTATGAAGTTGGCAAAAACACTTCCTTCAGATCAAACTATTTTGGTCAACCTAAGTGGTCGTGGAGATAAAGATATCGATTTTGTGGTCGATAACTATGATGTCCCTGATGCTAAATTTTAGGAAACAGTTTACTTAGAGTGAAATATTTCAAAATATCTAAGTAGCGTATTGTCTTTATATGTATGGGCTATAATACTCCCATGAAACAAAACACAGCACTCGACATACTTAAATCAGGTAAAAATGTATTTATCACAGGGTCTGCAGGTACGGGGAAAACCTATCTGCTTAACATCTATACCCAGTACCTAAAAGAGCGCAGGGTATATCCCACCATTGTGGCACCTACAGGTATCGCAGCATCACATCTGGGAGGGCAGACCATACACTCATTTTTTTCACTGGGTATACGTGATAGCATAGATGAAGGCTATGTAGACTTTTTACTGGATAAAAAGTACCTCAAAACACGATTTTCCAAACTCAAACTGCTCATTATCGATGAAGTCTCCATGATCTCTCCAGAGATATTTTCTTCTATGGATCTTATCCTGCGTGGCTTTAAAGGTACGGATGCACCTTTTGGCGGAGTACAAGTGATTATATCCGGAGACTTCTTTCAGTTACCTCCTGTCTCCAAAGAACCTAAAGAGAAACGTTTTGCATGGCAGTCTCCTGCCTGGAAAGCTTTGGATCTACAGACATGTTACCTGCAAGAGAAGTTTAGACAAGATGATGAGAGGCTCATAGGGGTATTGGATGACATACGTTCAGGCAAGATATCATCCACATCAGAAGAGTTGTTGGCAAGCAGGCATGAAAAAGAACTCAGCATAGAGACACCTACCAAACTCTATACACATAATGTAGATGTAGACCGCATAAACTTAGATGAATTAGACAAGCTTGAGGGTGAGGCTAAACTGTTTGTTTGTGAGACGAAAGGGTCTGAGAAGAACATAGAGAAGATATTTAAGTCTTCTTTGGTGTTAGAAGAGTTGGCATTAAAAAAAGGTGCAGTGGTCATCTTTATTAAAAACAATGCAGAAGAGGGTTATGTCAATGGAACAACAGGCACAGTTCAAAGCTTTAGCCCTATAGATAACATGCCCATAGTTAGAACGAGTGACGGACGGAAAATAAAGTTGGAACCTGAGGACTGGTCACTTGAAAATGATAGTGGAAAAGTGACGGCTACTGTCTCACAAGTTCCTCTACGTTTGGCATGGGCGATCACTATACACAAGTCACAAGGTATGACGCTTGATGCAGCAGAGATAGACCTTTCTAAAACTTTTGAAACCGGGCAGGGCTATGTGGCACTTTCACGTATCAAAAATATAGAAGGGTTGCGTCTTATGGGTCTAAACCCAATGGCATTACGTGTTGACCCACTGATACTGCATGTAGATGAGCGTATAAAGACGGCTTCACAAAAAGCAGCTGATAACATCATGTCTTTTTCTAAAGAGCGATTAGATGAGGTATTTGAAAGCCATATCTCACAACTTGGCGGTGTAGTGAGTAAAGAGAAGATAGAAGAAGAGAGACAAAACATCAAAGAGGGTAAACCTTCCCACTCTGCTTATGTTACACCTACCTATACAAAAACAAAAAACCTTATAGCTAAATCAGACACGCTCATAAAGCTGGCTACAAATAGAGGTCTAGGTAAAAGTACTATCATCAACCATTTAGCACAGATAAAAGAAGAAAACCCAGAGATAGACCTAGAAAAGTATAAACCTAAAGATGAACTTTTTGAACGTGTAAATACAGTGGTATTAAAACTACAGACCAAGAAGTTTAAAGAGAATTTTTCTGATGATGGTAAGTTACGGTTAAAGCCAGTATATGAAGCTTTAGATGGTAAAGTGAGTTATGATGATATACGGGTTTGTATGTTGTTTATAACGTAAAAGGTTTAAGTGATGACATTTTCAAAACAAATTTTAGACTTTTACTTTTCTTTACCAAAAGAGACAGCACTGCCAAATGGTGTGGAGACTATCTATCCTTTTGGGAATGAGGAAACAAAAAGAGTCATGCAAACCTTTTTTAACAAATATTATGCCGATAATAGACCTCGTACCTATCTTGTAGGTATTAATCCAGGTAGACTAGGCTCAGGCATCACAGGTGTAGGGTTTGCAGATGCGTATCACTTGGAAGAGTACTGTGACATACCTAACAGTTTAGACAAGCGTGTTGAGATATCTGCAGCATTTATGTTTGAAGTGATAGAAGCGTATGGTGGGGTTGAGAAGTTCTATAAGGACTTTTTCTTTACGACTGTAATGCCTCTGGGACTTCTTAAAGAGGGTAAGAACTATAATTACTATGATGATATGGAAACACAAAATGCTTTAGAACCTTTCATAGAAGAGACGCTCCTGAAACAGATCTCTTTCCCCCAAGCAAAACCTCACATCATCTGCGTAGGGCAAGGAAAGAATCTTAAATACCTTAAGGCATTTAATGACAAACATCACTGTTTTGAAAGTATAGAGGTTGTTCCTCATCCACGCTGGGTCATGCAGTATAGGCGTAAGGAAAAAGAGAAGTATATTGCTCTATATTTGGAAGCATTTCAAAGAGTAACTCAATAATACATCAAGATATATTGATGTATTGGTTTTTTTATGTTATAGTCTGCAATATATTATTGAACAGGAATAAAACATGAATGATAAACGAAGATTACATATACATATGTCTGTAGATGACATAGAAAAAAGTATTGCTTTTTATTCAACGCAATTTCAAGCTGAACCTACTAAAGTGAAAGAAGACTATGCACAATGGCTAGTAGATGATATCTCTTTGAATTTTGCTATCTCTACACGTGGTTATGAAAAAGGTGTTAATCACTTAGGTGTACAGTATGAAAGTGATGAATCTCTTTTAGAAGCACAGCATTTATTTGAGAGTAAAGGCATAAAAGGTAAAGAGGATAAAGGAGCTATTTGTTGTTACAAAGAGTCAAATAAATACTGGGTAGAAGACCCTACAGGCATAGTATGGGAAAATTACCACTCTATGGATGATGTAGAAGTTTTTGGAGTAGATAGTACAGATACTACAGATGGATGTTGTGTACCAACATTTGGAAAGTTCAGTGATACAGCACCCTGTACACCTAACAAAGATGGAAGTGAGTGTTGTTCATAGTGGATTGAAGTTATCAGAAAGAATAACAGGAAGAACTTTTTAAATAGTTGTAATCAAATTTAAAAGGGGTAATGTTCTTCCTCAGGTATTCTAATATACCTATACTAACCATTAGTAAATAAAATGTATAGTTACTACGTATAGATTGCACAGATAACTACTAAAGTATAGTATATTATTTTATATTGAGATATGGAGTATAGATGCAGTTAATTTTTATCGTTATTTTGGGTGCCGTGCTTGGGTTTGTTTATGGATCATTCACCGATGGTTTTGTATTTGACTCTGATATATGCCTTTTTGCAGGTATTACCCTTATCATGCCTGCTCTTTTTAATTTTGAGTTGGCACATGTAAAACTGGTATGGATACATAAAAAATTATTGATGAAAGGTTTTTTTGTTAATTACCTGATATTACCGTTGATAGCAATAATTATTGGCTTTATCACTAATGATTTTGGTATCACCTCCGGACTTTTTTTGATCTCTGTTCTTTCAGGGGGAGGTATGGTCATGTATTGGATCAAGCGTTCTGGTGGAGATACCTCTTTTGGGTTTTTACTGCTTTTTATAAACCTTATATTTATTTCACTCTCTTTACTGATGTTACATTTTTTTGCTATGTATGCAGCATCATATTTTGAAGCATATTATTATTCCGATATTAGTATCAGTACTTTTACAGTCGCAGTGATAGAACTCTTGATCGTGATACCATTTATATTGAGTAGAATTATTAGATTTATCAAACCATTTCGAAACATAATACAAACATATCGAAGCTATATAAGTTATATAAGTGTTTTCATCATACTCTTTTATCTTTTTGCTTTACAAAACACGAAGCTTCTTGTAGACATTTATGATTTTGAGCCAGAACTCTTCTTGGTGGCATTGATCGCAGTTTCGGCTTTTTACCTTTTATCATTTATCCTTTCAACATGGATATATGATCTTAGGTCACCTCAGGAAAGGGCAGCATTTTGGCATAGTATCACAAGATATTTGACTTTAGCTTTGGTCATCTCTACATTTTCTGTGAGTACGTTTGGAGTATCGATGTTACTGCCTATCATGTTTGCCTATATCGTACAAATACCTCTTTCGGTAGTTATCAATAAAAAATATATGACCAATGAGCTATAAACTCCATAATGATGGCATAAGTGCTATAGTCCAATATGGACTAATCTAATATTAATCCATAATTTTATATAAGAATAGATAGTGAATGAATAGGAGAGCATATAGATATGGATAAAGAACAACTCATAGCAGAGATTGAAACTGCATTTAAAGACGTGTCGTTGGAAGATGGCATAGGTATCAACGAAGCTGACAACATTGAAACGGGAGAAAGAGATTCTGTTATCAATGTAGCGAGAAATCAAGACAGATCATGGTGGAATGGTTGGACAGATATAGAAGATAAATATATCTCTTCTTATTCTTCTGTAATGGATTTTATGGACGCAAAAGGTATCAGGTGGGTGTTACCGGCATATATGGTCTATATTGTCAAGCACTATAAAGAAGGCTCTTTCTCTATAGACTCAACGATATATATTTTAGAAGAAGGTGCATTGGGTACGGATCGACGTGATATATATACAGAGCAACAAAAAAAAGTCATCGCAAAGTTTCTACAATTTATGATAAGCGTTGGTGAAGAGTGGGTAGACGTAGCTTCTGCAAAAGTGGCATTAGATACGATATGGAAACAGTACCTTTTGCGTTAGTCTATCTGTAAAAAATTACCTGCTATGATGATACTACGTTCTTTAAACTTGTCAGCTATGGCTTTTATATAGACTTCATCTAAAGTCTCTGCAAAAAGCTTTAGCCATTGTTCAAATGTTTCACGTTTTAGGTCTCCTAGCTGAGTATGAGGTAAAAAAGGTTACCACTTTCAAACAGGGGTATATGTTAAAGTAGAAAAAGTTAATATAAGTACAGCATAAAAAGAGGGCAATATAAATGATAAAAAATATAGCGATCACAGGTGGAACACACGGTAATGAACTAACAGGAGTCTATCTTGTTAAAAAATGGCAAAATGATCCGGATCTTCTAAAACGCAGTAATTTTGAGACCATCACAAAGCTCACAAATCAAAGAGCCATTAAAGAGGTTCGTCGTTATGTTGATCAGGATCTAAATAGATCTTTTGGCTTAACTGATCTGGCTGATGATACCTTGGATACGCATGAAGCAAAGTTAGCAAAAGCGTTAAATGCTGAACTTGGTAAAAAAGGCAGTGATAATCCTCATGTTGATTTCATTGTTGACTTACATACAACCACTGCAAATATGGGACTCTCTGTCGTTGTGAGTAATCCCAGTGCCATGACATGGAGAGCCATTGCTTACCTTTGCAAGATGGAACCATCGTTAAAAGTCTATAGATGGCAAGGAGATGTTGAAAATAGTTTTGTGGACTCTATGGCTCCTCATGGGTTTGTTATAGAAGTGGGTGCTGTGCCCCAGGGTGTTTTAAGAGCAGACCTGTTTTTACAAACTGAAGCGTTAATATACCATCTCCTTGACTATGTTGAAAAAGAAAACAATGGAGATGATCTAGGCTTGGTAAGTACCTTGGAGATCTACGACCATGAAGTCTTAGTTGACTACCCTCGTGATGAAGAAGGTGAGATCGTAGCCATGGTACACCAAGAGAGACAAGACAGAGATTTTACACCTATTAAACAAGGTGACCCTCTGTTCTTAACTTTAGAAAACAAGACCATACCTTACGAAGGTGAAGAACGCTATACCATCTTCATAAACGAAGCAGCCTATTATGAAAAAGGGTTTGCTATGACCTTGGCAAAGAAGAGGGTTGTAGAGATCGATTTTTGAGATAGCTAGGGTTTAGTTTAAAATGAACATGAAGTAAGGATCATCACAGTGGCCATATCCATAGTATAGCAGGTACACTTACCACTACTACGATCGCTTCAAGCAGTAATCCCAAGCGCCAGTAATCTCCAAAACGAAATCCGCTTGGCCCAAGGATCAGGGTGTTATTCTGATGGCCGATAGGTGTTAAGAAAGCAGATGATGCCCCCACTGCTACGGCCATTAGGAACGCATCAGCATTTACATCAAGTTGCATGGCAGTACTGATAGCGATCGGGCTCATTACTGCTGCTGTGGCTGCATTGTTCACCAGATCAGAAAGAAACATGGTAACCACTAGAAGTGTGATCAGCCCAAGAATAGCATCTCCTTGTGTTACTTTATCTAACAAAAAATGTGCGATCAAGTCAGCAGTACCGGTAGAGGCTACAGCACCTGCGACGGGTATCATAGCGGCTAACAGCACTATCACAGGCCAATCAATGGCTGAGTAGACCGACCTGATAGGCACGATACGCAGTACAATATAGGCAAATAATGCGATGGTAAATAAAATGGTGATGGGGAAAAGACCTAATGCCGCAGTACCAATGGTTACAGCCATAATTGACATGGCAGTTATTGCTTGCTTTTTTTTGGGAACACGTATGTCACGCGGGGCGAGTGGCAGACAGCCAAATAGAGAGGCAAAACTGGAAATAGCTTCAGGTGGACCTTGCATCAGCAGTACATCACCGGCCTTGAGACGCGTAGATCTTAATCGTTGTATCGAACGACGTCCCTCTCGTGATATAGCCAATAGGCTAATACCGTAGCTGGCACGCATATCAAGCGTTAATGCAGAGCGGCCGATCAAATCGGCGTTTGGTTTCACTACGAGTTCTTGTATGACCAACTCTGATGATGTATACTTCTCATTTTGCTCTTCGTCATGATTGGACTCATTGATGATTTCCGTTTTTAGTGGCTCTGTCTTTTCTTCGCTGTTCTCCTTGGGGTCATCAGCTGAGACTAAGTCCTCTTCCAGTTTGAGACCCAGACTTGTCAGTGCAGATGAGAGTGATTCCGGCTCGACTTCAATCACCAGAATGTCATTTTCTTTTAATACACGCCATGGGTTTGGTGCAGGGATCTTAACTTCTTGTCGTATCATACTGATGATCTGCGCATCGGCTTCATCTAGCATCTTTTCAGCCTCATGCAGGCGCTTATTGACCGCTTTACTGCCTTCCACTATACGTACTTCACTTAGGTATTTGGCACTGTCAAAACTGCCAGTACTTGCCTGTTCTCGTGTAGGTACCAATCGCCAGCCTATAAACCCGACAAAAATGATGCCGATGATAGCAACTGCAAGACCTACAGGGGCGAAGTCAAACATACCAAAGCTTTCTCCCATACCTGCGGTTGCTCTAAATTCAGAAACGATGAGGTTGGTGGGTGTTCCGATAAGTGTGACCATACCACCTAAAATCGAACCAAAGGCCAGCGGCATAAGTATTTTACCGGGAGGAAGACCGAGTTTGCTGGCCATCTGAATAGCCACAGGCATTAGCACGGCTAATGCACCAACATTGTTTATAAAAGCAGATAGCAGAGCAGCCAAAGAGATGAGCGCAAAAATACTCGCAGTCGGTCCTGCAGATGTCGGGATGAACCGTTGGGATAACATATCCATAGCACCGGAGTTAAGTAGACCATAGGCAAGTACCAGTACACAGGCCACTGTAATGACCGCAGGGTGAGCGAAGCCTAAAAAAGCTTCATTGCCAGGTACAAGACCTGTGACTACACAAACAAGTAGAGCACCCATAGCAACCAGGTCATGACGCCAACGTCCCCACAGGAAGAACGTCATAGTCGCAAATAGCAGAGCAATAACTATCATCTGATCGTTTGTCATAAAAACTCTCTTAAATTACTTAAAATATCGTGGTCACTGTAGTTCTACCACCTCATTACTACGTTTGTCATTTTATCAGTATATCAAATATAACCTAATAAGGTTTTCCATTTTCTTTTTTATCTCATATTTAGCATAAGCAAATGATGCTATCATTCGACATAACGTAAAATATGATTATGTTGCACATAGTCAAAAGGAAACACTTTATGTATACAGTACAAATAGAAAAAGAGTGCGCATGTTTCAAAAAAAGTGAATATACAAATAATAATACATTTAAAACGCAGCAGGATGCATATAATTATGCCACCATACTAGCTGAACTAATGAATGAAGAGTTTTGTGGTCAACATACTTTTAGTGCCAGCAGGACAGGAGAGAGTAATTTTCTCATTTCTGTGGCTAAAAATCTTGATGCTGTACCTGGCTATAATCCTCATATCTCTTGTGATGTTGGCTGTGGCTCTACTGATAACTGGACATTAGAGTCTACCGACAGCACTGAAAATGATAGTTGTGGTACAGGCTGTGGCTGTTCTTAAAAGAGCGTATAAACAGTTATTTTATGATCTTTAGCAGGGACAAAAGGCGATAGAAATCATCGCTATGATATACTCCACGCAAATATAAAGGAAAAATTATGGCATATATAGATCTAACAACAAAAGACTTTAACGAAACACTTGATAAAGAGGGGATCGTGATCATCGATTTTTGGGCAGCATGGTGTGGTCCATGTATACAGTTTGCCCCTATTTTTGAAAAGGCAGCGGAAAAGTATCCTGATGTCACATTTGGTAAGGTTAACATTGATGAACAACAGGCTATAGCATCACAGTATGGTATTCATTCGGTTCCGACTGTTATGGTGGTTAGAGATGGTATTATCTTACTTAATCAAGGTGGTTCTTTACCTGAAGAAGCATTTCCAAAGCTCATTGATCATGTGAAAGAGCTTGATATGGATCAAATACGTGAAGAGATAGCTAAAGAAGATGCTGAGTAGCCCCTAGGCTAGTCATCATCGTCATCCTCAAATTCACTTGGATCAAACTCGATCTTAACGGGTTCTTCTACCACGGCTTCTATATCACTGATATTTTCAGCAGAGATATGTAGCGCCATTGAAACAAATGATGCTAAAGCATTATCATCGATGATCTCTTGGCATGTTTCAGAGGTGTTGTAGATGATAAGTATGCCGTCTTTTGTAAGTACATCTCTCGTCCCGATACCAAGTTCTGCCGCGATAAGATGCAAGTCTGGACGATTAAGGTGTATGCCATCCACTTTCATAGTGAAGCCTTTTCTTGGTGGTAGTCCGAACATTTATTATTCCTATGTATTAATTTTTTTGAAGTGATTATAGCTAAAATAAATTCTTTATAAAACTCTCTTATCTAACACAAAATCCACTATCACATGTATAAAGGTTTGTATGGTCTGGTTTGCATCTACGCTAAAGGTTGCAAGTTCCTTATAGGTATCTATACGCTGATCGTACAATGCTCTAGCCCTAGATTCATCTTGAAGTAATGGACGCTTAGCATGCTCTTTAGCTGATAAACGGTTGAGTATGACATCAAAGTCAGCATCTATATACACTATGAGAGACTTTTCCGGTATGGTACTGTATATAGGCAGTCCACCACCTGTAGCGATCACTTGACCGGTTTTTTGTGTGAGTTCATCAATACATGTCTGTTCAAGTCCACGAAAATACTCTTCCCCCTTGTTTTGGAAGATATCATTGATACTACTGTTTTGCTCAGCTTCGATAACACTGTCAACATCCACAAACTTTTTATCTAGATATCGTGCCAAGATCTTACCCACAGCAGTTTTACCAGATCCCATAAAACCTATCAAGACTATATTATCGTATACCAATGTGTGACCTTTTTTCATTTTATTAATGTGACTATACTGTAATACTCTTTTATCTCATCTATAAAACGAGAAAAAACAAAATATTTTGATACAATCATATCACGTATTTAAAACAGGTACAATTTATGGAAAATATACAACGTGATATTCACTATTTGCCTTATGAAGCACTCATCACCCCCAGCTACTTAGAAGAAGCCATTTACACTGATACAGATAGCAACTACTACTGGAGTGACGACTACTCTGCTGAGTATTATATAGCACAGGCAAAAGCAGGGTTTATATCTGTTACAGAAGTGTATAAGGGACAAGAGTTTCTACTCCCTGAAATACAATTTGAGTATGCACTGCTAGACTTAGAACAGTTACACTGCAGTAAAAAAGTAGCAAAACTCATAAAAAAAGAAAACCTAAAACTAACCATAGACAGTAACATAGAAGAGATAGCCGAGTACATAGATAAGACACATAAGAACTCTTGGCTAACGAAACAGTATGCCAGTATACTTAGAAGTACAGTAGGGGCAGATAAAAACTTTAAAGTCATCACCGCGTATATAGAACATCATGGAGAACTTATAGCCGGAGAGATAGGGTATATGATAGGTAGAACCTATACAAGTCTCAGTGGATTTAGAAACAAAAATAGAGTGTATAACAACTATGGTATGGCGCAACTCGTACTACTAGGCAGATATCTTAAAGAAAATGGTTTTACACTGTGGAGTTTAGGTCACGATATACCATATAAAAAGGCATTAGGTGCCCAGATATGTGAAAGAGAGTGTTTTTTGGAACGTTGGTTTGCAAGTAGTAGATACTGTTAAGATATAGTGTTATAGGTGTCAATACTTAGAGGTTCACTGTATATTTACGAGAATAAAAAAATATGATTACGTTATCTTACCACTGGACCACAGATATTTTTTATACATGCAGGAGAATAGTAGTGAAAATTTCAATTTATAACTATACTATCATACTTGTTTGAAAGTATTAACTACCTTTTCTTACGCAATTCTTCCCAGCTTCTTTAGCCGCATATAAGCCGTTATCAGCCTGTTTAATTAAATCATCATAGTTCTTCATACCAGGCAATTGAGCTGCAACACCGATACTAATGCTGCCATGCCAAAATCCATCCCCCGTAGGTACGCGAAGTTCGGATACTGTTTTGCGGGTCAATTCTGCGAGATACATGCCTCCTTCTATATCTGTATTGGGACAAATCATGAAAAATTCATCACCACCAAGACGAGCTACAGTGTCGTCATTTCGTAGAGAATGTCGAAGTGTTTTAGCCAATTGTTTTAACACCAGGTCTCCAGCATCATGACCATAAAGATCATTGACTTCTTTAAAATGATCTGCATCTATCATAATACAAACCAATGGAGACTT
The DNA here is from genome assembly GCA_964492675.1 of uncultured Sulfurovum sp. Classification (GTDB taxonomy): domain Bacteria; phylum Campylobacterota; class Campylobacteria; order Campylobacterales; family Sulfurovaceae; genus Sulfurovum. The sequence goes on along the minus strand of CAZBLM010000016.1, from coordinate 18,394 downwards.
ATGTTCCAACGCATCATCCCAAAGATAAGAAAGACGTCGCATGGCATGTCGCCGATTGGGAAGTTCTGTCAGTACATCTGTCAAAGACAACTCTTCAAGGTGCACATTTGCCGCATGTAGTTCTTTGGTACGTAACTCCACTTTATCTTCAAGTGATTCGTTCAGCAGCTTGAGTTCTTTGTTTCGTGCTGATACCTGTTCAAATAATCCATTCAATGCCTCTAGCAAAGGTGCAGTCGCATCATCTCTTTCCTGTTCTAATCTATTATAAGCATCATAAGGACTTATCCCCGATCGTATAGCCTTTATCTGATCTGCCATATCTTGATCATCTCCAAGAATATAATAGGCAAGCCAATGCATGAGAAATTTGAGAAAATCACCAGCCTCTCTAAGGTTATCCATAGAAATCTTGGCATAAATAGATGTGACATCATCTATAAAACCGTTATGGACTTCAACATGACGTTCCAAGTGACGCTTATCAACTTTTACCTCTGACATCAATTTTTCTTCTTCTACAAAATGATATATCGCGTAATTTGCCAATTCATTATATAGACGATCAACATCTTCAGTATTTAAAACATTTTCGGTCAATAGTGTACCAAAGTCATTAATGATATCGACAAGATGATGGTGTTGTTTATCAACTTCTTCCAATCCGGTTATAAAATGTTCACCCCAATGAAAAGATTCCATACCTATACATCCTACCTTTTAAGTAAATCTTGTGTGTTAGACGAGAAAATCGCCAATCATTTATACTTAAGTATATCAAATTATTTGAATGATTGAGTTAAGTAATAAATGGTTAGGCTACTTTTTTCTCGTTACCACTGAGGACGGATAGGAACGAGAACAAACCTAAACAAGTCTCAGTGGATTTAGTAAAAGAAATAAAGCATATAACAACTACGGTACTAGGGCATAACATACCATATAATTAAGAGGCACTAAGTACGGAGATTTCTGAAAGAGAGTGTTTTTTAGAGAGTTGGTTTTCAAACAATAAAACCTAATAACATATTGAATTATAGTACACTTGCAAATAGTTATATAAAAGGTACCAAAAGATAAAGAAAGGCATAGTATGCAAACAGAATTAGCAAATACCATAAACGATGAAAATATAGAGACACTGGTAAGAACATTTTACCCTATGGTACTCAAAGATACTTTGGTGGGACCATTTTTTGTGGAAAAGTTAGGTGATGATATACACTCTGATGTATGGGAAGAACATCTTGTACTCATAAGTCATTTTTGGGCATTTGTGGCTTTGGGAGATGAACGTTATACCGGGCACCCTATGGCACCACACTTTGAGATAGAAGGCATAAGTAGAGAAGCTTTTGAGCAGTGGCTTAAGCTGTTTCATGAGGCCGTAGATAAAGTCTATATTCCACGTTCAGGTGAGTTTTTTAAACTAAAAAGTACAGACATCGCTTCAAACTTTATGCGTAATTTGGGAATTTAAAGAGAGAATGGAGTACTAGTCTATGCACATAAAAGTGGTTTGTCCCCATTGTTTGGAAGTAAACAGTGTAGAGAAGAAAGCGTCATACGCTAGAGAGGATTGTAAATCGTGTGAAACATCACTTTTAAATAGTAAGCCGTTGAATGCAAATTTAGCGATAGTGGATTACTTCATTACTACATCTGAGTTACCTGTCGTAGTGGATTTTTGGGCACCTTGGTGTGGTCCCTGTGTGACGATGGCACCACACTTTGAAACGGCAGCACTTTCCATGCCACTGCAAGCACAGTTTTTAAAAGTAAACAACGACCATGCACAAACACAAAACCCTAAGATCATCATCGTAAACATCCCAGCGGTACTTGTATTTAAAGATGGAAAAGAGATAGATAGATTTACCGGAGTACGCAGTAGTAAGCAGATCATAAAATGGGTGCAAAAGTATCTTTGATAGTTTAGCGTTGAAACTAGTAGGACAATAGAGTTATCATATGATTCTTTAACCATTCAAATACGACATAAACAGATACGCAAAGCCTATAAAGAAGGCTATTCTCAGCATAGGGTTGCTAAAGTATCAAACTATATCATAGCCTGCTAGCCATGAGGTTATCAAGAGGAATAAGCAATGCGTTATCACCTGAGTCTTATTTTTATAATTTGAACTGTATTTTATTACCCAAAAACGCTACAAGCATTAGTGACCCAGACCAAATTACGCATATTAAAGAGGTACTCAAATCTCAGGTAGGAGATAGTTTAACTATTGCAGAGATCGGTGGTAACATAGGCAAGGCTACCATCACTCATATCAATGACAATGAAGTACTTCTCACTGATGTCACACTGGATAAAAAACCACCAGCTAAACTTGACTTAACCGTTGTTCTTGCTTTGCCACGTCCCAAAGTACTACGTAGACTGATCATGGATATGACATCTTTGGGTGTCAATAAACTCATCATCGTCAATAGTTACCGCTCTCAAAAAAGTTACTGGCAAAGCCCACTACTAAACCGTATAGATGAGTTTGTTTTTGAAGGGTTACAACAAGCCATAGACACCGTGCCAATGGTTGTTGAGTTTAAAAAACGTTTTAAGCCATTTGTTGAAGATGAATTTCCTGCTTTATTGGTAGATAAAAAGGGAGATGGGGAGCAAAGTAATGCAGTGATCGCGCATCCTTATGCTTCTCAATCTTGGAAAACCTATCTTGATGAGGCAAAGTGCAAGATTAGCAATAATCATAATATGCCAAAGGTACTATGCATCGGAGCAGAAGGCGGGTGGATAAACTACGAAGTGGACTTACTCTGCCAACACGGTTGTACATCTGTTAGTTTAGGAGAAAGGATCCTACGTACAGAAACAGTGGTGAGTGTGTTACTTGGTGATTGGTTAGAGGCATGACAGTGCATAGCATAAGACAAACACTTATATAGCTAGCTGGATATGATAATATTATTTTAACTTTTCGATACAATACCCTAAAAAACGAGCAACCATGAACTACCCAAAAGCAACAAAAAATCCCAAAATTCTAACAAAACATGATCATGAGAGGGTAGATAACTATTATTGGCTCAATGATAGAGAAGATACGGAAGTCATAGACTACCTTCATGCTGAAAATGCCTACACTAAAAAGAAATTAGAATCTACAGAAGACTTACAAAAAGAACTCTATGAAGAGATAGTAGCCAAGATAGTAAAAGATGACGCTTCGGTACCTTATGAGAGTAATGGGTACTGGTATTATGCGCGTTATGAGGATGGGAAGGATTATCCTATCTATTGTCGTAAAGAAAAGACTTTAGATGCAGTTGAAGCCATCATCTTAGATGTCAATGTATTGGCCAAAGGGCATGCGTATTACTCTATAGGAGGTCTTAGCATTAGTCCTGACAATGCCATGCTCTGTTATGGTGTGGACAATGTTTCTCGTCGCATCTACACTTTGTACTTTAAAAACTTGGAAACTGGTGAAGTACTTGAAGAGAGCATAGAAAACACCACTGGCTCAGCCACGTGGGCAAATGATAACAAAACCATATTCTTTACACAAATGGAAGCAGATACACTAAGAGACTACAAGATATTTAGGTATGAACTGGGTTCTAAAGAAGAAGTAGAAGTCTACCATGAAAGTGACGATACTTACGGAGTACAGGTCACAAAGTCCAAGTCAAAAAAGTACATCATGATAGAGTCTTACTCCACACTCTCTACAGAAGTACAAACCTTGTCCGCAGATGACCCTTTGGGAGACTTTAAAGTCTTTGCTACGCGTGAGCGTGACTTGGAGTACTCGGTGGAACATCATGATGAGAAGTTTGTCATAGCGACGAACTTTGAGGCCAAAAACTTTAGACTCATGGAGTGTGAGGTGGAGTATACCAGTAAAGAGCACTGGAAAGAGCGCATAGCCCATAGAGAAGATGTCTTGCTAGAGGGCTTTGAACTCTTTAATGACTTTTTGGTCTTAGAAGAGAAAAGCAAAGGCTTAACGCAGATAAGAGTGCTAAACACCAAAACAGAGGAGTCTTACTACCTAGACTTTGGTGAGGAAGTGTATGATGCTTACATCTCCATGAACCTTGACTTTGACACTTACACGCTTGTGTATGGGTACAACTCTTTGACTACCCCCAACTCGACCATAAGCTTTGACATGCTGAGTAAAGAAAAGAGTGTTTTGAAAGAGACAGAGATACTAGGTGAGTTTAACAAAGAAGACTACGAGAGTAAACGCGCATGGGTCACAGCCAAAGATGGAAAGAATATACCTCTTTCTTTGGTGTACAAAAAAGGCATAGTTTTAGATGGCACAAACCCGACGCTTCAGTACGCGTATGGCTCTTACGGCTACTCTATGGATGCGTCATTCTCCATCTCACGACTCTCTTTACTAGACAGAGGTTTTGTCTTTGCCATCGCGCATATACGAGGTGGGGAGGAGCTTGGCCGTGCATGGTATGAAGATGGGAAGCTTTTAACCAAGATGAACACCTTTACAGACTTCATAGCGTGTTCTGAGTACCTTATAGATGAGGGGTATACCTCTAAAGAAAAGCTCTTTGCCCAAGGTGGAAGTGCAGGGGGTATGCTTATGGGTGGCATCGTAAACATGAAACCTGAACTCTATAAAGGGGTAGTCGCACAAGTGCCTTTTGTAGATGTGGTCACCACGATGCTGGACGATACCATCCCCTTGACCACAGGTGAGTACGATGAGTGGGGAAACCCTAACGACAAAGTGTTTTATGACTACATGTTAGCGTACTCTCCGTATGATAATGTAGAAAAAAAAGACTACCCAAACATGCTTGTGACCACAGGCTTACATGACTCTCAAGTACAGTACTGGGAGCCAGCCAAGTGGGTAGCCAAACTGCGTGATCACAAGACAGACGATAACATGCTCTTACTCCATACCAACATGGACACAGGACACGGCGGTGCTTCCGGGAGGTTTGAGGCATTTAAAGAGGTGGCGATGGTGTACGCATTTTTGTTGAAGTTAGGCGTGGAGGGTGCTGATGTATAATCCTATAAGCTCTGAATTTTTTGACCAGTTAATGGTTGCCATGGAAAGAAAAATACCCTCTACTATAGTGTATTATGAAAATGCGGAACAAGAAAAGAATAAAGAGAAACAAAAAGTAAAAGCCTTGGTGGAAACGATGGAACTCATAGATGGTTTTGAATTTTTAGTACTGGATACCAAAGAGAAGATACAGCTATCGTTGGTGGTGACTTTTAATGGGAAGAGACATAGGGTGGATTAAGTGTTGTAGCATAAAGCATGAAAGCTATGGTATATTTAACCTCTTATTAGGAAAAAAGAAAGAAATGGTCATGTGAACGTAATCGTATCAGATAAAGAGATAAAGCTAGACAATTTCCCGTATCTCTTTAAGTAAATACGTCTTAAGTGCATCATAGTCCTTCATCTTCATCGTTGGCTTCTCAATGCCTTCTATATCAAACGGGTCTTCTTCTTTTGCTTCGAGGAGTTGTAGAATGTGGTGTGGTAGATAGGTGATACGATAATGCATGATAGTATCTATAAAGTCTTTAGCTGTAAATTCACACTCTTTCATCATATAGACTACATCATAAAGGTCTCTGATCTTGTTTCTTTCAAGCAGTAGGAGTGATTTGAGTTTGAAGATACTATCTATAGAAGCTATACGTAAATGTTCCAATGTATGAGCTAAGTCATTTTGAAGTATTTCACTTTCATAGATGTTACTTGAAGGATTGATAACAAAATCCACTTTGGTGTCGTTAATAATGTAACGTTTCATCACATCATTTATATCTCCACCCTCATTGATAGCTGTATCTATGATGCCTTGGTCAAATTTTAAAGGGGTGACTTCTTCAAATGTGTCTAAAAAGTCAAGTTCTGGGAGTTTCTCAGAAAATGGGAAGCAAATATCTAGGTCAAAACTTTCTCGATGTGAGAGATGGTAGGCTAGGGCTGTACCACCTATGAGGATAGCTTTATTCTCGGAAAATAAGGGTACTGTTGCAAACTTACTAAGAAGCGTTTGTGTTTGTTTGTTGATCATGCTGAAGCCAGTGAAGTATGAATGTGCTCCATGAGACTATTTATAAACGCGTCTGAGAGTTTGTTCTTATGTTTTATGAGTGCAGCCAGTACGGTTTCTTCTCCAAAATATGCTATGAATTTTCCTATGATGACATCATTATAAGAACGTTTAAGCGTGGAGACTATGAAAATATCGTTAGGAATAGGTTTGTTAAGGTCATTATTCCAAAAGATGGCTTTTGGAACACCAGCATCTATGAGTTGTTGTGCGGTGACAGTTTTTGAAGAGGGCATATTTGTAAGTAATACCATAACATAGGGCGGAACTTTTCCTGACTTTTTCCATCCCGCCACAGTGTAGTAGGGGATTTTAGAATACTTAGAAAAATCTTTTTTCGTCATACCTTTATCATGCAGCATGGTCTCAAACAGCTTATGTTTCACTTCCATAAGTACTCCTTTACTTCTCTATAATTGTCATTTTAACCAATTTTTATTTATTTGTCAAAATGACAACTATATTAGAGGTAAGCTAGTACTATTAAGGTCAATTTTTAACCTTATCCATCATCTTAAGCCAATCCCGATCAAAATGACTAAATATATAATCTTCACCATGAGGTATAGTACATCCAGAGCAGTCTTGATGTACTTCTCCATCTTTGACAGCACGTCTCCCGCGCTTTGAGTTTATGGAACAAACAGAGTGATACTCCAGTTCCTCTTCCTTAACAGGTGCTTGGTTGAACCTAAAGTGAGGACATCCACACATATAGCAGTTAAGTTCATACATTTCATGGCACTTGGTATTGGTAGCGTAAAGCTCACAAAAGTCAGGCTCATTTTCTACCATGTTTTCAAAGATAAAGTACTGAACAATGTCATAATCATCGAGACCCAGTGCTTCAAGTTTTTTCATGATCGCTGCATGTTTTTTCGCATGTTCTTCAAACCAGGCATTATATGTCATTTTTAATCCTTGTAAAACTTTTTGGGTGTGAGTAATTATACTACCATAGATCTTTATCATATCAATAACATCATCAAATGTATCCTCTGGTTTTTACTTTTTTATAAGGAGTATAGTACTTAGGTATCAATTTATTTTATTTTCAGAAAAAAATTATTATAATTCTCAAATTTTTTTTACAAAGCCTATATTAACAATGTATTACGAGGAATACAATTTGCATTATCATTACACTACAAAACGACTGACAGTCAAAGAATGGCATTCTTTTGAACCAAAAGAACTTAATGAACCGGACCTGGTAAATATCGTCGAAGAGATGTTAGACCCTGAGGTTACTAAGAGATTCCCCGTAATGTGGCGAGGTAAATATGATAAGAGAAGAGCTAAGTTTTGGATTCAAGAACGTGATAGTGAATCTAAAACACTACTTGCTGTAGAGAAAGAGACTAAGAACCCCTTGGGGTATATAAGTTTTTTTAAAGTGGGTGAGCCGAGTAATGGTACTTACTTACGTTTAGGGTATTTAGTTTCTAAAGTAATGTGGAACAATGGATTGGCAACAGAACTTCTCGATGGCTTTCTTCATTGGTGTAAAGAAAATAATATTTCAACTGTTTTAGCTGGAGTAGAGCCCGACAATATCGCTTCTATCCGTGTACTTGAAAAAAATAACTTTTTAACAGAATCAACTGATGCAAATGGCGTAAACCTCTTATATGTATATGACCTTGCAGGTTAGGATGTACGGCAGTGTTTAGCTTATGATGGGATGATCAGTTAATCTGTTACAGGTCTTGTGATCAAATACCCGCCTATAAGTACAGGAAGTATCCCCAATATTTGTCTAAGCGTTGGTATCTCATTGAGATAGAAGTATGCAAAAATGAGTGTCATAGCAGGTACTAAACCTAACATAGCAGATACTTTTGTGATGCTGATGCGGTGGAGGGATTCTATCCACATGATCTTTGAAAGTACATAGATGAATGTACCTATGAAAAATAGGTAAGGAAGTGCGGCGATGAAACCTTCATACGTAGTAGCAGGTTCAAAGTACCATGCCATGATGGCAATGAAGGGTAAACCCACAACCGTTCGAAAGCCCAATATAGTTTCAGATGAGCAGTAGACCCTTGCACGTTTTTGGTAGTAGTTGGCAAAAGGTGCAATGGCTGCAGCTAGGAGGATGATAAGATCTCCTTTATTGAAAGATATATCATCTGGGATAAGGATAATGAGTGCACCTAAGCCCATAACAGTCGCACCGATGATGTGTATGCTGTCCATCTTCTCTTTACCTAAAACATTAAAATAGAGAAAAGCAAAAAGAAGCTGTAAAAATATAATAACAGCCATGTTCCCTGCGGTGGTGTACTGCATACCTATGAAGACCAGTAAAAAGAGTGTGGTGATCCAAAAACTGGTAAGGAGTAGATCTTTGTAGGCAGCTCTGTTTTTAAGCTCTTTAAATTTATCACGTTTATACATAATGATGATGAAAAAGAAGAGTGCAATAACGAGAGAATAGCTGTATGTATGCAACGCCCCTATATATGCCATAGCAGAGATGGAAAATATAGGAAACCATGATTCGATCACTGCCAATCCCACCATCAGTAACTCGCCTTCACGTTCTCTGGTCATTGTGCTTCCTCTGTTCGTGTTAGCATGTGCATCCTTTAGTATTTTCAATATAACGAAACTATCTTTAGCTTGTAGAATAATTGGATACAATTTATTTTTAGGGGAGAAATAAATGACAATATTAGATGAAATGACTTTTTATTGGTCACAGCAAGTTGCTATAGGTATCGCAAATAAAACAAAAATATTACTCGAAAGTAAAAATGATCTACTGCATAATGACACGTGTTTAGATAATAACTGGGAAGGGTTTTGTGTACAGGTTCAAGATGAAGCATCGATCATAGATTGGGATGCCGGCATAGTAGTGATACGATCTTTTATTCAAAGATATTATGAAGCATTAGCAAAAGAAGAACAGTTTACTATATGGCTACAAACAAACGAGGGGCAAGCATGGGGTTCCCAAATAGAGTATAAACTTAGTGATACATTTGAATATGATGATATACCTATGAATTTTGATGATTGCACAAAATTGTTAATGACAGCACTCATAGAGATGGCGATAGACTTTAAGAGTGATAATATCATTAACTATATGGAGTTTGATTGTAATGGTATAGAAATAGATGATGAAGAGGATGAGTATGAAGAAGAAGAGGATGATTATGAAGAATAATGTCTTTAGAAGGATATAAAATGGCAGTAAAATTTGACAGTATTAACGAGGCACACAAGAAATTTATAGAAGCACAGAAAATGTTTGTGATAGGAAGTGCCGGGGCGGAGGGGTATATAAATGTATCACCTAAAGGGATGGATACTTTCAGGATAATAGATAAAAACACCGTAGTGTGGCTAAATTACACGGGTTCTGGGAATGAAACTTCTGCACATGTACAGGAAAATGGTCGTATGACGGTAATGTTCAACTCTTTTGATAAAGCACCGATGATACTTAAACTCTATGGGAATGCTACTGTGATACATCAAAAAGATGAAAGATGGGATGAGATGTCTGCATATTTTGAAGAGCAGGTAGGTACCAGACAGTTCTTTGAGATGAAGGTGGAGTTAGTACTTACTTCCTGTGGTTATGCAGTTCCAGAGTATGAGTTCATCAAAGAACGTGATACACTTAAAAAATGGTCAGATAAAAAAGGACGTGAGGGCATAGAGGCGTATTGGGAAGAGAACAATGTTTTGACACTTGATGGTGTAGAGACCAATGTCTTAAAATTGAGTTAAGGGCATCTCTAATAATAGGTGATACTCACAACATTTCCATCTTTTGTCTAGGTTAGGCACTCTTTTGAAACCCTAGCCTTAGCTAAGGTGAGAAAGAGTAACGACGCATAGATGAAAGATGGAAGTGCCTGAAGGGTGGGATTTGTAAACGCAATCTTGCACAAGATACTTACTTCATCTTAGCTATGGCTAGGATTTGAAAGTCTCTTGCACAACCTTACATTTACAAATCCCATTGTGAGTATCACCTATTGTTAGAGCTGCCCTCAGTCCAGCCGCCAAAAATAGATAATATATTCATCACCTGCAGATATAAGGGTGTTCTCATTTATAAACATGATCTTTGTAGGTGTGGCTTGATGCCCTTTAAGAAGATCTGCCTTGCTTCCATCTATAGTGTTAAAAAGTTGTAGATCATGGTCTATACCACTGGAGTAGACACCTGTTTTTCCACTAGGACTGATGCCCACACAGTAGACTAAAAAATCACTTTTTATATGAAATGCATCATCGTTACAGTAAACTCCTACACGTTTGTCTTGTCCTGCGGTGAGTAGTACATCCTTACTGTATGCTACAGAATAAATATTGTCTACATGTTCTGAGTTAAATGTTTTCTCAACATTGGAAGAGTTGATATCTATGAGTCTTGCAGCACCACTTTCATCAGAAATGACCATTTTTTTCTTGTCACTGCTTAAGGCCATACCACCCATTGTACTTTCAGATATATGCGTGTTATAGACACTATATGCTTCATTGTTATCATAAAGTACGATGTCTGATCCAAATGTTCCAAGTACGATCTTGCCATCAGCTGTAAAAAATGCACGTTTAGGCATAAGATGTTTTGTCTCATCTATGATCTTGGTCAGCCTTTCATCAACGGGCTTTTTATCATCATGTATCCATACATTACGGTAAGCAGAAATTCCAGAGGTTACGATAAGTGTTTTCCCCTCAAGTCTATCGATACTATGTACACGTGCATCTACTTTGTCTCCATGCATTGTTACGAGTGGTTCAAATTTTATCTGTGAGACGATCTCTTGGGAAAAAAGATCTATAATATCAACAACACCGGCATCCGTAGCCACATAAAGTAACCTGTTGTCTTCAAGAAAGTCACTGACCAAGCCGGAAACTTCAAGCATAGCAATGGGTTTGATATCTTTTGCGTGGATGGAACTGATGAGGAAAAAGAATGATAGGAGTATTTTGTTCATCGGGTATTATATCAGAAGTAAAAATTTTGTTAAAATACTTTAAAGTATTGAAAACAGAGAACCTTTTTCTAAAAGATATGCTTACTAAGGTAAAACATATCTAGAAGAAGGAGTAATTAGGCTTGTGCTGCGTATGCTTCTTTCTCTTTAGAGATAAGTACATCTGCTAAGAACTGGTATGCTTCAGCCCATGCATTCATGATCTCATCAGTCGCTGCGTCACCTAAAACATTTTTTATAGCTTCAAGCAGTGAAGCCCCAACTATAGGGTAGTGTTCAGGTTGAACATTGGTTTTTACATGTGCGTTTACCATAGTTTCGATACCTTTTCCAAGCTTATCAAGTTGGTCAATGTTTGCTGCGTATGCATATACTGCATTTGCAAGTTTTTTATGCTGATCAGGCGCTTGATCTTTAAAAAGTGGTTGAATTTCAGGGTGGTTGTTAAACATGATCTTATACATCTCTTGAGTGATCGCTTCACCATGTTCTTTTAGTACCGGTGCTGTTGCTTTTATTATGGCTTTTGTTTCTTCATTCATGATTTTTGTCCTCTGTTTTAATAGCCGAAAGTATACATAATGCATAAAAGAATTAAATTGATATATGTCAATAATATTTAAATTTTATAAACTTCGATATAATCGTTTTAATTATAGAGGAGTAATAGTATGGATGAATCATTAAATGTGTTGGGTGAACCCTTAGAACCATGTAGTTTAAAACCTCTTACGGGTTTTCACAGAGATGGATCTTGTAATACAGGAGCGCATAATCCGGCAGTACATGCAGTATGTATCTACGCTACAGAGGAGTTTTTGGCATACTCAAAAAAAGTAGGTAATGACCTTTCTACACCTATGCCCGAGCATAATTTTGCAGGAGTTCAGCCAGGGCAGAGCTGGTGTCTGGGTGGACACTCTTTTGTAAAAGCTGTGCATGACGGTATGGCACCTCAGATCTTTATACATGCAACGCATATGAAGATGCTTGAACTTATTGATTTGGATACACTTAAGTCTTATGCTATAGATCTATAGGAAATTATGATGTTTGAAGTAGCTGAATATATAGGTACTGTTGCTTTTGCGATGTCTGGGTTCTTTGTAGCAACGCGTGTAAAGTTAGACTTTTTAGGTGTACTTATCTCTGTATTTCTTACAGCATTTGGGGGAGGTGTCATACGTGATATCGTCGTAGATAAAACACCATATGCTTTTTCCCATACAATGCCGGGTATCATGGTCTTAAGTATTATGATACTTCTTATTTTGTTTAGATTTCACAAAAAAGAAAGTATTGAAAATCGATCATGGTTTATTTTAAGTGATTCTATAGGATTGGTCTCTTTTAGTATAACCGGAGCATTGATAGCCATCGAAAATGATCTTAATCTTACAGGTATATTAGCACTCTCTTTTGTAACTGCTGTAGGCGGGGGTATCACCAGAGATGTCATTATCAATGAAGTGCCTTTTGTATTTAAAACAGGGTTTTACGGTACGGTAGCTCTACTGGTAGGTATATTGATGTATGTGCTTCATATATTTGATATGATGAGTTTTTATCCTATAGTTTCTGTCTTTATATTAGGTGTGACGTTGAGAGTAGTAGCTTACTATAAAAAATGGTCGATACCATTGGTATAAGAGATGAATACTATCGATAAAAGGCTAGTTCTTGACGATGGTAGGACCCTTGGATATATAGAAACAGGTGACCCCAAAGGAAAGCCGCTCTTTTTGTTTCATGGGCTTCACAGTTCAAGATTGGAAGCAAAATGTATAGAACAGGAGATGTACAATAAGGGTATAAAGCTTATATGTTTTGACAGACCAGGCATGGGCTTGTCAACCTTTCAGGAGAACCGAAAAGTTTTAGATATCGTAGATGACACCATAGCATTGGCAGAGAATTTAGGTATAGAGAAATTTTCAGTTTTAGGCGTTTCATCAGGCGCCAAATACGCTTTAGCATGTGCGTACAAAATACCTAACAGACTCTTCTCATGTAATATATTAGCCGGGGTATCCCCTATGGAACTACTAACAGATGAGATGCCTAAGTACAACCGCTTTTTTATAGGACTTATCCAACGTTTCCCCTCACTTATATACCCTGTTTACTGGCTTTTATACGGACGCTTAAGTAAAAAACCTTCGAAATCAGAACAGTTTTTAGAAAATATCACACAAGTTTTGGATGATGTAGATAAAAAACTTTTTAAAGACAAGCAGGTTAAACAAAGCTTGCTTGATGCATTTCATGAATCCTATGTACAAGGCAGTAAAGGTGTTGCGTATGATGCTAGTTTTGATATACAAGAAAAATCATGGGGATTTAAAGTAGATGATATTAGGTTCACTCCAATCCATTTTTGGCATGGAGGGCTAGATAAAGGTGTACCATTTTCTATGACTAAACAGATGATAGACAGAGTTTCAAATGCTACATTGACATTTTATCCACATGAGGGGCATATCTCTTTGATCTTTAATCAGATAGATGAGATCATGGATCTTTTAGAAGAACAGGTAGATTCATGAAAAAGATCACATTTGTACGACATGCCAAAGTCGATATGGACTCTTCTAAACCTATCACTGCCAAGATGTTAAAAAGTTGGGAAGAAGCATACAATAATGCACCCGTCATACAGGAAATCCCTGAAGATGAAGCGCTTCATAAAGCATTTAATGAAGCAGATTTTATCCTTTCTAGTACATTGAGACGTACCCAAGACTCTGTAAGAATACTTGGTAACAGTGTTAATGAATCAAATGCACTTTTCAATGAAGCTCAGATCCCTTTGTTACATGGTCACCTTATTAAACTTAAACCTACATCTTGGCTGGTATTGTTTCGTATATTTTCCCTTGTGGGTTTTGGACGATGGGCAGTAACATTAAAAGAGACTAAGATGCAGGCCAAAGAGGCGAGTAGGGTGTTACTAAAGCGATCTGAAGAACATGATAAAATCATCTTGGTAGGGCATGGTGTTATGAATTGGTTTATACGTAAAGAACTTCTTGCCTCAGAGTGGAAAAGTGAGGGTAAAGATGCACATGGAAATTGGGGAATGACCGTACTTTCTAAAGCTAAGTAAAGACATTAAAAGTTCTAATTTGCTAGTATTAACAAAATGTTGAGGGGAAAACATGAGATATCCTAATTTAAGATCTAAAGGGGGTATTACATGATGAAACCTGGTATTTCTTCAGAGCAAACTTCTATAATTATCATTGCCAAGGAGACATCTCTTTATCGTATAGTCACAGAGGATCCAAATAACTGGCATCTCGTTGCAAATTGTAGCATAGAGAGAAATGAACTTTTAACTATTTCAGAATTTTCATCTCTAGTAGATGTATGTGACCTTGAGTATATTGATATTATTCTTGAGGAAACGCAAGAACAGAAACGGGTGTATACTTCCGTTTATGCTGTGCCAAGTAATGCAAGTTGTGAGCCAGATACACTCGAGATACCATGGTGTTTCATGAATCACTCCTGTGAACCTAACACATTTGATCAATGGAATACTGAGAATCTAACAGGGTTTAGAACTGCAAAGAACATTATTGAAGGTGAAGAACTAACATACGATTACAATAAAGAGCAGTATGAATACAGATCACCGTTTGAATGTCAGTGTGGGAATGAGTCATGTAAGGGTATGATATATGGTTTCAATGGATTATGTACTGAAGAACAGAAACGTTTATTATCACACACATCACCATTTGTGCAGGAAAGATATCATCAGGTATCTATGGGGTAATATATTGAGATGTGTTTGATAGATTATTATGTAGTAAAAACTAAGCAAGGAGTTTATATCCATGTTACATTCAGCGATTGAAGTACGTAGAAAGGGGAAAATTCATGGGAATGGTCTTTTTACAACACGACTGATCCGAAAAGGTGAACTTGTCTGGGAACTGGACGAACTAACCTATACTTGGAAAGAGATCGAAGGATGGGATGAAGAACGACGTAAAGACTTTAATTGGTACGGTTTTCAAATTGGTGTTGACCGCTATTCTCTGCCTGAGGGATTATCACGTGAAATGAATCATTCTTGTGACTCAAATACGTGGTGGTTGAAAGGAAGTAATTCACTGTTTGCACGTAGAGACATTGAGATTGATGAAGAAGTAACTTATGATTATTCAACTTGTGACATCGATCTTTTTTTAGAGATGGAATGCCACTGTGGTAGTCAAAATTGCCGAGGAATTATCACGAACAGAGACTATCTGGATCTTAAGTGGCAGAAGCAGTATGGATTGAATCTTCCTACTCATGTATTGGCTGCTATTGAACGAAATAGTAGGTCAGTATAGCAGCATATAGTTTTGTTATTTAGTACTTGTTAACCCAAAATTAATGACAGATATTATGAATATCAATGCGTTTGCCATATTCCATATCTAATGATGGTGGATCCCATTGAATTAATCCACTCTCAGGTGTATAGGTTAATTCACCAAAATAAACTTTACCGTTAACATTATATAGGTCAACTCGTAGATGTGGATAGCCTTGGCTTAGTGTCTTTGCCATAAAAACCATTTGATCAAAGTTGTCAGGTTTTTCGTATTTTTGCTTCGAACGAGAAAAATCTTCTAAAAACTTGATTGGACTTCTTTCCCAGTTAAGATCATAATAATCAATCATCTGAGACCCCTGAATAGTACCTTGTTCTACAGAGAAAAAAGCTATATCTCCATGAAAGCAGTAGAAGCTGTAATCTAATATGGCTTGTTGACTATCTTCTAAATATTCTTCTGCAATTATCATCGGTAGTATCTTAGCGTAGTGAAATTCGCCTTTGTCTTCACCATATTTTTTGTACATTACTGCTTTTACTTCAGTTTCAAACTTTGCTATGGAAAATGATGATTTATCTTTAACAAACCAACGATATTTTTCACCTGAACCATTATTTAATTTTAGAACAAATCTATTAGGAAGGTTTTGCCAATCAATCTCTTTAGGACTCTCCCAGTTTCCATATAAGGTAACCAAATGTTCTCCAAATCCTTTTGACTCTATAAAATCCCTAGCTGCATATTTGTCAGTTCTATTAATAACTTTTTCATCATTACCAATATGATTGAACTTTAGCCATTGTATCTTTTCACAATAAGTTTTAGGATCTTCTAAGTCTAATGCATAACCTAATCTTTTTTTAAATTTACGTTTCACTAGATGTTTAATTAACATTATTTTGAGTAGGTTTACTATATTCATGCTTAATTCTATATCTTATCTAAATAGTACTATTTTACAGGGATATATAGTTGGTACATTTTCCACCACTGAGCAAGGTCACGTGCTTTTTTTGAGTCTGTGTTATGGACTATCTTTTCAAAGGTATCACTATCCAAACTTTTAAGTTCTTGATACAGATCTGCTACACAGTCTAGAAGGTAGTCATAGGAAGCTACACACTCTTGTATCGCTTCAGGGATCTCTTTACCTTGTGATTTTAGTACATAGGCATAGAGCTGACAGGTTTTTTGGAGTTGGACTTCCCTATTGGTGGGGTTCATAAGATGTTTCCTTTTAAAAGTTTCTAAGTATATTCAGTTCAAGATGAGTGTAGCAGGTTTTGATAAGTAATTCTAGTTTGTATCTGACATAGGTATGAGAAAAAATTAAATGTTTCATATTGGATACGGGAAATATAACTATATTTGGTTAATCTATAAACAATACTTCTTTATCTTTTGTAGGTACACGACAATTTAGCATCTTGCCAAACATCTTATAACGATACTTCGCAATGATGTCATAAATATAGTCTCTTATAACTCTTGGGATGACATAAAAGATATTTGTTAACTTCCATACACCACCTAAAGCGTTAAATATCTTTAGTATAGCAGTTGATTTATAGTAGAGTGTACTATCGTCATAAAAGATGATACTGTCGATATCGGGTTTGATCTCTAATGTTTTGACAAATTTACCTTGTAAAGAGGTGTATTTGAACTGTTTTTGACTGTCTAACTTTATGAGTATATTTACAGATTTATTGCAAAGTCCGCATATGCCGTCAAATATGATGATCTGTTTTAAATTTTGCATAGGAGTGTATTTTATAAATTTGCATTAGTTAGCTCATAGATCCACTGGTGAAGATCAAGCATATCTTCATAGATCTTGAAATTTTTTTCTATGATAGCTTCAGAGTGAAATATCTCATCCGGTTCAAATGTAGCATAAGCATAGAGTGCACCAAAGCGTGTTAGGTAGGCATGTGTAGTTGGCTCTTCATCAAACTCTCTTGGTAGACGTTTATACTTTGGTTCAGGTATTTGATAACCTTTTTCTTCAAGAGATTCAAGTATATTGTGCAGTGCTTCACGTTTTGCATCATTTTTGATGTAGTCACGATATGCAGAGAGAAGAGGTGGTTTAAAGTTTCGTATGCCTGTAGCGACAAAGATCTCAAAAGGGTCATAATGCATATAAAAAGAGGCAGATTGCATACGATGGGTAGCTCCCTGCCAAAATATAATGCCTATACGCTCTTTGATGGGATCATCAAGATGAAACCTTGCATCACGGTAAATGCGGAAAAGAGATTTGTTGACCTTTGGTATAGCATGAACGGTAGGTACAAGTATCTGCAAATGCTCACCCATCTCTTCTACATAGGCTCTATTTGGTGTGAGGATGTACTTCTCATACTCCTCTTTATGTGCATCTAACCACTCTTTGGAGTTGTTTATGATGATATTGGAGAGGAAAGTCAGCCCTTCTTTTGGGAATCCTGAAAAAGAATTGGATGGTAAATGCATTATATTCCTTTTATTTTCTGCCAAACAAGGCCTAGGATCTCATGAAAAATGATACGGGACTTATCAAGTGCATCAGATGAGAATATACCAGTATAATTGATATGTTGTATGCTTCCTAAGTGATTAGTAGGTGCAGGAATAGGATGAAGCCCTTCATGTGTAAAAAATTTAAATGCTCTTGTCATATGAGATGCAGATGTAACTAATATAAATGGCTTTTCTCCCAATAATCTTTTTCCTGCTTCTGCCTCTTCTTGTGTATCTTTTGTCCCTAAATGTAAAATAATATCGTCTTTTTTTACACCTAAAGAGATAGCTAATCTCTGTTGCATCTCAGCATGTTCCACTGTATCATATAAACCATGATAGCCAGAAACTATAATTTTAGCTTTTTTATCTAGTTGATGGTAAAGACGAATCCCTTCATTGAGTCTGATCACAGCAGTTTGACTAAGTTGAGAGGTAATGGGAAGGCTTTCATCTGAATTGTGTCCATTGCCTAAAACATAG
>CAZBLM010000015.1:26344-44542 GCA_964492675.1 uncultured Sulfurovum sp. | reverse complement strand
AGAATTAGCCACTTGGTGATCTTGAATTTGCAAGTGGCTCTATATATAACTTTATAAGGTTTTCAATTATTGTCAAATAAAGTGAACAAACTCTAGTTCAACTACCTATTTTTGCATCAATCATCTCCCGTTTATCATACAGTTTTTTAATAGATAAACTTCTTCGGTAGTCGCATAACTATCATCTTTACAAATAAATACTTTTTCATTAGTAATATTTAAATCTTTGGATGTAAAACCATCTATAAAATTGCAAGGATATGGAATCGGTGAGTATCCGCCAAAATCTGAGGTATCGTGTTCTGTAGCTTCAAAATGATTGTCAGGCTCGTTAAATGACAGTTCTACTTTATTGCCCTTATAAATACTAACTTTTTTAGTTGTAATAACCTTTTTAACACCAACACATTCTACTTGTTCACCCTGTTTCATGGCAGATATTATATTTGGTTGAGCTATCGATGTGGCATATATTCCCACAGCCATCACAACAGAACTTGCCATAAACACAATTTTATATTTATTCATCTATATACCTACTATCTTTGTGTAAAAATTTATAACATACGAGTATAACATGAACATCTAAACTTCACTATATACATATATCAGACATCTTTAAGTCCTAAAAAACAAAGAACCCAACATAGATCAAGTGCCGACTTTATACTTTTTTAGCCTCTTTAAGTATCTGATAAGCCTTGTTTATCTCTTGCATTTTAGCCGTAGCTTCTTCTATGTACTCCGGATCTTTCTCTTGTGAGATCATAATATCAGGATGATACTCTCTTACAAGGTTTCTATAGACCTTTTTAATCGTACTAAAATCATCACTTGGGTGTACACCTAAGACTTTACACGCTTCTTCAACGCTCATGCTTTGAGGTTGACCTTGTTTCATGTTTTCAAACTTACCTAAGATAGCCTCATAGTCACTCGCTGCTATGTTTAATTCGGCGACGATCACACGTAATACTCTGTCTTCATCGGAGCTCAGTCCATCATCTACAAAGGCCAGTTGGATGAGAAACTCTACAAATTGTCTACGCTTTAAGATACTACGCCCTAGTAACTTGTTTAAAGAGTGCGCTACCTCTTTTGTATCATTTTTCTGCTTTTCTTCATTAAATATCTCTTTTAAAATATCTCTTGTTTTTTCTTTTTCGTTAAACACTTTAGAAATGTCATCAAACATCATACCTATGAGTTGTGCTTCTAGTTCAGAGACACGCCCATCTGCTTTAGCCACTTTTGCGACAAGCGCAATGAAATGTCCTAGTTCACTCTGCCTAAATAAGGTTTTAGAACCTGATAACTTATTGAGTTTATTTCTGGCATAGATCTTGTAGAGTCTGAATGCAACATATAAAGAAGCAAGTACAGAAAGTGTTACGAATATATTGACAATGAAAACATAATAAAACAGTACTAAGAATACTGCTAAATATATCCATTTTCTAAATTTAATCATTCTGGGTCCATGTATAAAAATTTTAGCAATTTTAGCAAAACTTACTAAAGTATGCTCTGACATAAAAACAAAATATACTACTACCCTATACACATCACTTACACACAAACACATTACAATGCATTTATAACACCTTTAATAGATAAAGGATACATGATGCATGTACTTAATAAACCTTCTTGGTTCAT
Organism: uncultured Sulfurovum sp.; assembly: GCA_964492675.1. Lineage (GTDB taxonomy): Bacteria > Campylobacterota > Campylobacteria > Campylobacterales > Sulfurovaceae > Sulfurovum. The sequence goes on along the minus strand of CAZBLM010000015.1, from coordinate 42,883 downwards.
CTCTGAGAATGAAGCCACTGATGAGACTATCTACAAGTCTCGTCGTGACTTAATGAAACTTGGTATGGCAGGTGCTGCTACACTTGCATTACCTATACAAAGCTTTTCAGGTACCTCTCCATACAAAGCGCTAAAACATACAAAAAGCGGTATCTATACGGGAAATGGTCTAGATATCACAGACTATGACAATGCTTCTACGTATAACAATTTTTATGAGTTTTCTCTGGACAAGAAAGAACCGGCAAAACTTGCACATACCCTCAAACCTGAGCCTTGGACGATCGAGATCACAGGAGAGGTACAAAAAAGCCTTACTATAGATATAAACACTGTTTTCAATTCTTTTCCACTGGAAGAACGTGTTTATAGATTTAGATGTGTAGAAGCTTGGTCAATGGTAGTTCCCTGGGTAGGTTTTGAACTCTCATACTTACTTAAAAAAGCAGGACTTACTTCTAAGTCCAAATACGTGAGTTTTGTGACCAAATATGATCCGAGTATGTTTCCCAAACAGAAAAGCTCATCACTTTTTGGAAATATACCCTTTCCCTACAGAGAAGGCCTACGTATAGATGAAGCGATGAACTCTTTGACACTCATAACCGTTGGAATGTATGGAAAACGGCTGCCTAATCAAAATGGTGCACCCTTACGTCTCATAGTTCCCTGGAAGTATGGTTTTAAATCCATCAAGTCCATTGTAAGGATAGAAGTAACAGAACATGAACCCATCTCTACATGGCACAGAATGAATAAAAGAGAATACGGATTTTATGCAAATGTAAATCCTAAAGTCTCACACCCAAGATGGTCTCAAAAAAGAGAACGTGTTTTAGGTAAGTTCTTTAAACAGGAAACTTTGCTTTTCAACGGCTATCAAAAAGAAGTCGCCTCTATGTATAAAGATATGGATCTTAAAAAATTCATTTAGGATACACTATGACTAAAAGTATAAAACTACTCATATGGATAACTGCTCTCACTCCCCTTACCTACGGTTCTTATGTATTCTTCTGGACCATAGGGCTCATACCTGAATCATTTACAGACATCGTAGGAGAGAAAGTAGCTGATCCAGTGAAATTTGTTTTAGATCTTGCCGCCATTACTGCTGTACAGTTTTTGATGGCCTCACTCTTTGTCACACCTTTGAGAAAGTTTTTGAAGATCAATCTAGTAAAATACAGACGATTACTTGGACTGTGGGCTTTTACCTATGCATTCATACATTTTTCACTCTTTTTAATGCAACTTTTCCTAGATACAGGGTTTGATCCAGAATCCATCTATGAAGAACTCATCAAAAAACCTTTTATCTTTATAGGTCTGATAGCCTTTCTCATATTACTATTTATGGCACTTACCTCTTTTAAAAAGCTCTATGCAAAGTTTGTAAAGTGGCATAAACTGGTTTATATCGTTATAGTGCTCGTATCTATACACTTCATGATGAGCCAAAAGATACTCTCTACAACAGAAGGTATCTACATTCTTGTATTTATAGTACTTCTATTAGTTCGGATGCAAATATTCTTAGCCGCACTCATCACTGTATCACTGCACTATAAAGTAGTAATGACCAATGAATGGTGGCACTTACTTATTTATAGTTTTATACTTATATCTGTAATGGTAGTCAGAGTATGGAGGAATCATAATATTAATATGAAAACATAGCATATCAGGCATATTATTTCTTTGAATAGTTTCAATTAATTCTCTCTACATCACTATTTGGATATAATCCACTTTATGAATAAAATAACACTCATTTTTTTACTATCAACTACATATATATTTTCTAATATTAACGCTATGGTAAGTATCTTACCTCAGAAAACTTTCCTTGAAGCCATAGGGGGAGATAAGGTTAACGTCACTTTGATGGTCGAGCCGGGTAACTCACCGCATACTTATGAACCTAAGCCCTCTCAGATGGTTTCAGTAGCAAAAGCTGATCTATACTTCGCTATGGGTGTAGAGTTTGAGGATGTGTGGCTTCCTAAGTTTCTAGCTTTTAACAAAAAAATGCACGTAGTAGATCTCTCTTATGGTATCGACAAACTCTCTATGGGGAATCATGTCTGTAATGCTCATGACCACACCGGTCACAACCACGCTGCACATGGGAAAAAAGATCCTCATATCTGGACAAGTCCCAAGAATGTCAAACACATAGCACATACTATATATAAGGCTTTAGTATATTTTGACAAAGACAATACTAAATATTATGAGTCAAATTTAAAGGCATTTATCAAACAAGTAGATGCTACACATAATAAACTCAGTACCCTCTTCTCTAACAATAAAAGCTCACATTCTTTCATGGTCTTTCATCCTTCATGGGGTTACTTTGCTAAGGCGTATGGACTTGAACAGATAGCTGTAGAGGTAGAAGGTAAAAGCCCTAAACCTAAAGAACTTGTCACACTCATTAGAAAAGCCAAAGAGAAACAGGTCACAGCTATCTTCACACAACCAGAGTTTTCAGATGCCTCTGCAAAGATCATAGCCGCTGAGCTTAATATACCTGTGGTCAAATCATCTCCTATGTCGCCAAACTGGTCTGAGAACCTCATAAATATGGCAAAAACTATCACCGGAACCAAATAATGTCAGTTGTAGAGATATCCAACCTCTCTTTTGCGTATGAAAAGCAATTGATTCTGGATAATGTTAATCTCTTGGTTGAAGAGAAGGATTTTCTAGCGATCATAGGCCCTAATGGCGGTGGTAAATCTACACTGCTCAAGCTTATACTGGGTATCAATACCTTTGATAAGGGAAAGATAAGCGTATTGGGTAAAATACCAAAAAAAAGTCTCACCCAAATAGGCTACGTACCACAAAATACAAATGTAAACACAGATTTTCCTATCAAAGTAATCGAAGTCGTGATGATGGGGCATGTAGAAGGGAAAAGACCTCTCTTTGGTTATGGGAAGCATGAAGTCTTGTGTGCTATGGGCGCATTAGAACAAGTAGGCATGGCTGACTTTGCCCAAACCAAGATAGGTTCACTCTCAGGCGGACAGCGACAAAGAGTAATGATAGCCCGTGCACTTTGTGCTCACCCGCAGATACTCATACTTGACGAGCCTACTTCAAGCATAGACATCACAGGACAAAGAGAGATATATGAGCTGTTAAAAGTATTGAATGAACATATCACTATCATCGTCGTCAGTCACGATATTTCTGTCATCTTAGAGTATGCAAATAAAGCAGCCCATGTTAACAAAAACCTCTCTTATCATGATATCTCAGATAAACAGTCTACTTTCCACACTCATGGAGATGAGGGACACTTCTGTGAAATAGAACTTTTACAGATGCTTGGAGCAGAGAGTTGTAATACATGTGAAGAAGAAAAACCCCAGTGGAGGCTAAAACCATGATAGAAGCCTTACAGTTCGAATTTATGCAGCATGCTCTCTTGGCAGGTATACTTGTAAGTTTTGCATCGGGTATTATAGGTTCACTCATTGTGGTAAACCGTATGGTGTTTTTAGCAGGAGGCATCGCTCATACTTCTTATGGTGGTATCGGTCTTGCTGTGTACTTTGGTCTTCCTATATTTCTTGGAGCATCTCTTTTTGCAGTTGGTGCTGCCCTTCTCATCGCATCATTGACACTTAAAAAACGCCACCGTATGGATACCTTCATAGGACTCATCTGGGCTGTGGGTATGGCGATAGGTGTGATATTTGTGGACTTGACACCAGGCTATAATGTAGACCTTATGTCTTACCTTTTTGGTTCCATTTTGGCTGTAAGCTCTGAAGATCTTTACTTCATGGGTACTTTACTTACACTCATACTTATTATCGTGACATTTTGGTATCGTGATATATTGGCAGTCTCTTATGATTCTGAGTATGCAGGACTTCGTGGTGTCAATGTAAAGTTCTTTTACACCCTCATACTCATACTCTCTGCACTCACAGTAGTTATAGCCATTAAAGTTGTAGGACTTATCTTGGTCATTGCGATGCTTACCATTCCTGTTTACATCGCTGAAAAGCTCTCAAGTTCATTGTTCTCCATGATGTTTCTCTCTGGTGCCATAGCTACACTCTTTACACTTGTTGGATTATGGATGTCATACACTTACGACTTGACTTCAGGAGCATCTATCATCATGGTTTCAGCTGTTTCATTAGGTATTTTTTTATTATCAAGTCGAGAAAGATGATATAATCATAAAAACCCGAAAGGATATTTATGAAAACGATACTTTTTTTACTTTCTCTTATGTTCATACTTTCTGGCTGTTACAGTGGTGTAGGTCTAGGGATTGGTACATCTGTTGGAAGTCATGGTGGTGTGGGCACATCAGTACATGCAGGCAGTGATGGACAGGTGCATGGTTCGGTGGGTGTTGGTGTAGGCGGTTCTCTTTAATCACCCCCCCCAAGTATCAATATATCTTGATACATCTTACTTTTTACGCTACACTACTTTATGCAAACATTTTTACAAACTATCGGCGCACTGAACGATGAGACCAGACTAACCATACTTAGATTTATAGATGAAAATGGTGCAGTATGTGTCTGTGACATAGAATCAGCTTTCAACATGATACAATCACGTATCTCACGCCACCTAAAGATACTCAAAGAAGCAGGATTTTTACGTGTAGAACGTAAAGGAAGATGGGCATACTACTCCATCCGTTCCCCTCTTGATAAGTTTCGTCAGGATGTTTTAAAAGAGATAAGTTATTTGGAGATGGACATACCGACACTTAAAAAAGTATGTTCAGTAACTTCAGGGAATTAATGTTGGTACAGGACGAGATTTTTCGCTCTTATGAGTAGTGTTCTGTATTTTATTTTCACTTTTAGACATATTTGAGATTGTCAAAAATATTACACCAACGAGTATACTTATAACACCCAAGATAGTACCTGTACCCGTAGATTTATCTTTTGAGAAAACAGTTGAAAAGATCATCCATATACCAGCTGTCATCATAAAAAGAGAGACATAATAAAGTAACACAAGTAAAAGATCGATCATTTAAAATCCTATGTTTATTTTAATTGAACCCTCTGATGAACCTAGTCATTCACAATGGGTTTTACAAATGTGAGATTTTGCAAGAGATTTTCAAGTCCTAGTCATAGCTAAGACGAAGTAAATATCTTGTGCAAGATTGCATTTGCAAAGCCCACCCTTTGGGCATCACTAGCTTTCGTTTATACGTCGTTACTCTTTCTTGACTTAGCTATGGCTAGGACTTCAAAAGAGTGCCTAGTCTAAACAAAAGCTAGAGATATTGTGAACGATTAGGTTCATCAGATGGTTCAATAATAAAATACTAGCTAATTACTTCATAAACATAGATAAACATACAAAACGTGTTTATAGATTTATATAGTGTACTTTAAAACCTAAATGCTAAAATAACATTAAAAAAAGGATACACATGGCAGCAGGACTTTTAGCCCTCTTAGATGATATCTCAGTACTTATGGACGATGTAGCAACTATGTCCAAAGTTGCTACACAAAAAACAGCAGGAATTTTAGGTGATGACCTTGCAGTCAATGCAGAAAAAGCTTCAGGATTTGCCTCTTCTCGTGAGCTTCCTGTACTGTGGCAGATCACCAAAGGCTCTTTTATCAATAAAGCCATTATTTTACCCCTTGCCTTTTTACTCTCTGCGTTTGCACCATGGATCATCATACCCATACTCATGATAGGAGGTATCTACCTGGCCTATGAGGGAATGGAGAAGATCTACGAGTATTTCTTTCATCGACATGAAAAAAAACACATAGAGAGTCTTGAACAAAAAAGTAAAGAAGAGGTTCTTGCTGAAGAAAAAAGTAAGATAAAGTCTGCCATTATCACTGATTTTATCCTTTCTATAGAGATCATCATCCTAGCACTAAGCACTGTAAAAACTGAACCAATGGCCGTACAGATAGGTGCAGTCACTTTTGTAGCCCTTATAGCAACTGTAGGTGTCTATGGTATCGTTGCCCTGCTCGTCCGTATGGATGACTTCGGATACAAACTCATCGCTATGAATGGGGGAGAGAGTAAGACAGGTACATTCTTCGTACTTGCTCTGCCTAAGGTTATCAAAGGTCTTACAGTCATTGGTACCATCGCTATGCTTCTTGTTGCTGGTGGTATCTTCATACATAACTCTCATTTTGTACATGAACTGGTTCATGAAATTCCTTTTGTATTTGGTGATCTTTTGATTGGAGCTGTTATAGGGGCTGTGGCTGTGGCTGTGATGATGGGTATACAGAAAATTAGAAGTTAATCACTTCATAATATCATGTCATTTTATCTTTTTATTAAATCTACAATGATCTGGTTCATCATAGCTTTTTTTGCTGTGCTCAATGGCATTTTGAGAGAAAACATTTTAACACCTTATTTAGGTAAATTGATCGCACTGCCTGTTAGTGGGATCACTTTATCTCTCCTTATCTTCACTATTACCTATCTCTTTTTCGATCTATTTGCCAAACATCGGAAGCCTACCTATATATCAATTGGTTTTCTCTGGGTAAGTATGACATTGATCTTTGAATTTATATTTGGGCATTATGTTATAGGAAAGTCATGGATAGAATTATTCCAGGTATTTAACCTTTTTGAAGGTAATCTGTTTATACTCGCTTTATTTACAAGCTTCATATCACCGCTACTGGTCTCTCAGATAAAAAAATGAATTTATATATCAAGATATCTTGATATATAAATAATATTACGCTACAATCCTCTTATATAAAACAAGGTTAGATAAAAATGTCAAAAAAAGTACTCATACTCTGTACAGGAAACTCATGTAGAAGTATCATCGCTGAAGCGCTCATCAATGCCTATTTTGAAAATATCACAGCTGATAGCTCAGGAGTAAAGGCATCTGGACGTGTAAATCCAAATGCAAAGAAACTTTTAGAGGAAAAAGGTATCTGGAAAGAGAGATATCACTCTAAAACACTCGATACGGTTATAGATAATGACTATGATCTTGTAGTTACAGTTTGTGATCACGCTAACGAAACCTGCCCTATGTTCCCAAAGCCTGTAACAACTATACACGTAGGATTCGATGATCCTGATGGGAAAGATTATGAGGCATTTGAAGAAACCTATAAAGAGATAGAAGAGATACTGCTTCCAAAAGTGCAAGAAATTCTAAAGTAAAGGACAATATATGAACAAGAACGTATTTAAAACAGGTGAAGGTGTTAAAATAGCCTTTTCAGGTGCAGTAGAGAAACAAAACATCGTAAAAATGGTGGAAAACTGTGCAACAGGACAGTGTGAGTGTATGTCAGATGAGACAAAAGCAAAGATAACCAATATGGAAGTCTCAGGTACTGATGGTGATGTAAACCTTGACCTTAGCGGTGATGTGACTAAAGAAGAGATAGAAGCTGCGCTTGCAAGATCAAAAGTGATCAACAAATAATGTTACTGGCATCATCTCTTTTCATAATAACCCTTATTTTTGTCATCTGGCAGCCTAAAGGGCTTCAGATCGGTACAACAGCCATTATCGGTGCAGTGATCGCACTCAGCCTTGGAGTGGTGAGTTTTAATGATGTTATAACGGTGACTGACATCGTTTGGGATGCAACACTTGCATTTATAGGTATCATACTTCTCTCTATGGTACTTGATGAGATAGGATTTTTTGAGTGGGCAGCCCTGAAAATGGTGAGACTGAGCAAAGGTAATGGTAACCTCATGTTCCTTTATGTGCTTCTTTTAGGTGCACTTGTAGCAGCTCTCTTTGCAAATGATGGTGCTGCACTCATCTTGACCCCTATTCTCTTAGCAAAGATGAAACACTTAGATATGAAACCACTTGCTGTCTTTGCTTTTCTCATGGCAGGTGGGTTCATAGGTGACTCGGCATCCAACCCGCTTGTGATATCCAACTTGACCAACATCGTTACTGCCGGCTACTTTGACATAGGTTTCTGGGAATATGCTAAAAATATGTTCTTACCTAATTTACTTGCCATAGCAGCCTCTTTGGCAGTACTTTGGCTCTACTTTAGAAAAGACATACCAAAGTATATCGATGTGGAGAATCTTGCGACGCCTGAGTCTGTCATCAAGAACCATACAATGTTCAAACTCTCCTGGTGGTTCCTGGGACTGCTCATGATAGGATACTTCGTTGGTGACTACTTTGATCTACCTGTTTCATTCTTTGCACTTGGTGGAGCTCTTATCTTTTTACTGATAGCAAACCACTACAAGGCTACTAAACCTATCATGACCATCAAGGCTGCTCCTTGGCAAGTCGTTTGGTTTTCCATAGGTCTATATGTTGTGGTTTACGGGCTTAAAAATGCAGGGCTTACAGACACTGTAGCCTCATGGATCATTGCCCTTCAAACTCAAGGTGAAGCCATAGCTGTTATCGGTACAGGTTTCCTTGCTGCCGGACTAAGCTCAGTTATGAATAACATGCCAACTATTATGGTCATGGACATCGCCATCGATCAAGTCGGATATGCAGGAAATGAAGCGCTCGTTTATGCAAATATACTAGGGTCTAACCTTGGACCTAAAATGACGCCTATCGGTTCACTGGCTACCCTGCTCTGGTTACATGTCCTTGCACAAAAAGGTGTAAAGATCGGATGGGGTGAGTATATGAAAGTTGGATTAGTGATTACGCCGCCAGTATTACTGATAGCGCTACTAGGCTTACTATAACCCCTTATTTCCAATATCAGTGAAGGACCCAAATCCTTAACTGATACTCTTTTTCTCTCACTGCTGTCATATCTAAAATATATCTTTAAACAATACCTTTATATTCAGCCCCTTATAGTAAAATTTTATACTTAAATGAGAAAGAGTAAAATTGTTAAAATGAAAAAATATCATCTCTATTATATAGTAATTTCTGTCTCGGCACTTTTTCTTGCAGGATGTACTCCGAACCCACACCTAAACAAAAAAACCATCGAAAAAGAGCATGTGATGAAAGTGACAGCCACGGCATACACTTCAACGGTCTGTCAAACAGATCGTACACCCTTTCTTGCAGCATGGAACAACAGACTCAAACCAAATGTCAAGTCCATAGCTGTTTCCAGAGATCTTTTAGCATTAGGTCTAACAAATGGTACCACTGTTCGCATAGATGGATATACGCATAACTATAAAGTGTTAGATAAAATGAATAAACGATGGGAAAAGAAAATAGATATCTATATGGGTTGTAATAGAAAACGTGCATTGAGATGGGGAAAACAAACAGTCACTATCAGATGGGCCAAAACAGAAGAAGAGATCGCTGCAGAAATTGCACTACAGCAAAAAGAAAACTCTTTTGGTCTTTTCGACTATATCATACGATCTTAGATCGTACGGCTATTTAAAACTCATTTAAAAAGAGTTTTTCATCTAACTGATCCAATACGGATGAAAATGACTCATTCTTGATATATTGCATCACCGCAAAATAAAATCTCAGATTAAAGACTTTATGGCGATGTTTGAACTTATAGTTTGACATACTATTTTGCATGTTTACTACTTGCCTTTCTACCTCTCCTTCATTTAGATCATATACAAATATCAAAAAGTTATCTTCCTTATAGCGCACTATCTCAAACTTAAGATGATTCTCTTTCATATAGTCGTTCATATAGTCCGAAACCAGTTTTAACAGCTTATTGCCTACATTAGATCCATACTCTTTAAGGATGGCATCATAATCTGATATCTTGATGCTGACTAGAAAACCAAAATCATTAAAGGTATCATGATCACTGAGTTTATTTTTAAATATCCATAAGCGATTTTTACTCTTTGTGATATCATCTGAGAAGAGTTGTCTACGAAATATATCCAGATCAGATCTCATATCATTTATCTCTGTCATTGTCACAAAATCATTACTGTTACTATGCATCCGAACCTCCTTTCATACCAAATGTCTCTCTAACATTATCCCAGGCTTGAGGTTGGTGTAAATGATACCCTTGTAGATAATCCACACCGATACCTTTTGCCATCTCCATAATACTCTCATCAGAAATATACTCAGCAATGGTCTTTATACCAAGATCACGACAGATCTTTACCATACTCTCCAGAATGATCCTATATTTTGTTTCATGTATCTTGGAGACCAGGGAACCATCCAGTTTGACACAATCAATATCTAGGTCTACGATCGTATCAAAGTTTGAGAAACCACTGCCAAAGTCATCTATGGCTACCATCACATCATGTTTTTTAAGAGTAAAAATGAACTCATTGACCATTTCAATATCCTGTATCTGTTCACTCTCAACGATCTCAACGGTCAAACGATCGCCGATGTTCATTTTTTTGATCTTATGTATGAGTTGATCACATAGTTCTCTATTATTTATATCTACATAAGAGAGGTTCAGTGTCATAGCGACATTATAGGTAGACATTACATCAAATACTTTGTCTATCATCTGAGACATTAACTGCGTATAGAGACGGTACTCTTTAGACTTTTCCATAAATACAGCAGGAGAGAGGATGTAGCCTTCACTGTCTACAAGTCTCATAAGACTTTCAAACTTGTACGGGACAGTAGAGTCAGTTGTAGAAAATATCCCTTGAAAGTAAGGTGTTACACTCTCATTTTTAATGTTATCTATCAGTGTTTCATATGTGTTATTAACAGTATGATCATTTTTGTCCATAGAAAAACTGTCATGAAAAATGTAGGAGGTTTCATATCTTTTTGCTTCCTGTAGGGCTTTTTCAGCATGGATCAAACTTACAGATCCTTCTGCTTTTGTAGCGCCAAACGTTGCATTGATATGTATATGGTTCTCATCTGAGACAGCAAAAGGGTGATTTGATATCTTTGTCAAAAGCTGTTTTATCACCATATCTAAAAGACGATGATTAAGATCATTCTTTATAAAAAGACAAAGCTTGTCTGCATAGACATGATAAAGTTCATAAGAGAATGCATCGACACCATATCTGCTAAACAGATTGCGTGCACACATATCCTTTAGGGTATCGTCTATCATACGCTGCATAGATTCTACTATACCTATACCCTTTTCATATCCATAATAGATATTGATATCATGAAAAGCAACGATATCTATGAGTGTTACCACAGCCATACCGTTGTAAGCAGAGATGATATCTTGATACTCTTGCATTGTTTTTACGGAAGATTGTATAGTAGGCTTTGATCTCTTAGCTTTCTTTATCTTTACATCTTTGATCGTTTCAGGAAGTGTAATACTCATGGCATTTCCTTTTTTTTGTAAATCAATTTCTTTTTTGATATCTGTTAGTTCAAGTAGAGCATCATCTTTGTTATCTGCATCAACTCTGCGTTTGATCGGTTTACCGTCTATATCTCTATAAGTAATATAGTAACCGGTAACTTCTCCATCAGATTTACGATAGAGTTCACTCACACCTTTATACTGTTTATCAGCGATAGTTCTGATTGGCATGTGTGACCTCCTACCTCTCTTTAACTTTCTATATAGAGATATTTTAAAGACTATATCTCAACCTTATTAGTGCATTATACACAAAGTTACTACAATATGTCAAGAGCTATGTAGTAACTTAATTTACTACCCGGAAAGACAGCTTAATGCTTGATATATTGGGAGCCTATAGCAATCTAGTTAAATTATATATATCCTTATTATATATATCATTTTAAGTTTAGAGTGACATATAAATTAAGTTACTACAATATATTTATTTAATTGTAGTAACTTAATTGGCTTCATATCTATGTATAATATCTTAACCTGGTACATAATATATGTAGATGCCCTCACCCACTTTTCTCATGTATTAATCCGTTCTATATGGAAAATGATACTATATAATATTAATTTAGCGTCTATGGGTGACTTTACTATAATTACAGAAAATTTTATTTCATGATTTGGGTTTTATGTTCTGCTTTTGTTATACTATACTAATAGAACGCACTGAGTTAAATAAGGTACAACATAATGGGTATGATATGATCAAGAAGGTATGTCGTGGGTAGTGAGATAAGTAATAAAGTATATACAAAAGAGGATTTTATTGCATTTAAAAATGCATGTATCAATGAACATGCATATATTAAATCACTGTTTGCACAAGGTTCAAAACTCTTTTCAAATGAATTTCGTATAGGTTATGAACTTGAAACCTGCATACTCGACAGTAATAATATGCCCTCTCCCCTCAACAAAGAGATACTTGATGATATCAACTCTCCTTTATTTACCAATGAACTTGCAAAGTATGACCTCGAGATCAACGGGAATGTCTTTGCACTGAATGAACAGGCACCACAAAAATTAAATGCAGATATGAAGTTACTTTGGGGGCAGGCCCAAGCATCTGCTGCAAAGTTTAATGCACAACTTGGTCTCTTTGGGGTACTTCCCTCTTTAAAGATTGAACATTTCGATCAGTCAAAGTACCAATCAGAGATGCACAGATATACACTTGTATCACAACGTATGAATGAGTTGAGACATGAACCCATAAAAGTTCTTTTTCATGGACAAGATGAAGTATCCCTAGAAAAAGATGACGTGATGATTGAAGCACTTGGAACCTCTTTGCAGATCCATCTGCAGATCCCTTTTGATGAAGCAGTAGCCTATTATCATGCTTCACTTCTTGCATCTGTCGTCTTGCTTGGATTCTCTGCCAACTCTCCTTTGGTTCTAGGAAAAAGAGCCTGGCATGAATCACGTATCCCTATCTTTGAACAATCTGTAGATACAAGAGATAAAGAGAGACGAGAACATGGTGATGAAAAAAGAGTGCATTTTGCACATGGCTACATAGACTCATGGCTAGACCTCTTTGATCAGAACAATGCCTTTAAGATCATTTTTGCAGATGTTAAAGAGTCACCAGTAAGTGAGCTACGCCACTTTAACTTGCATAATGGTACGATCTGGAGATGGATACGCCCTATCTTGGACAGTGACAAAGATGGGAAACATACATTGAGACTTGAACTACGTGCCCTGCCATCTGGACCAACACTCATCGATACTGAAACAAATATATGGTTTTTTATCGGCCTTATTAGAGGGTTGATAGATACGAAGATAAACCTGCAAAAAGTACCCTTTGAAACAGTGAAAAATGATTTTTACAATGTAGCAAGAACAGGTTTTAATGCAAAGTTTCATGAACCTATACATGGTAAAAAAGTTTCGTTAAAAGAATGGATACTGGGCGATGGCTTGGCACTTACAAAAAAAGGACTTGCCTCTTTTGGTATAGATAATGCCGATCTTTTTCTCAATATCATTAAAGAAAGAACAGCAAGTGAACAAAACGGGGCTGCATGGCAGCTTGCACATTTTGAAAAACACAAAAACATACCTAAACTTATGGAGGACTATATGAAAAATACCAAACAAAACATCCCTGTACACAGATGGACTCTCTAAATGAAAAGTAATTTAAAAATATTAGACCATATTCCCAGTGCATTCCTCTCTATTACCCATCGTGAAATAAAAGATCTTTTTGATACGCCTGCACTGATACACCTAAAAGGTGAGAAACAGCCTGCACTCTTCATCTCCATTTTACTGCATGGTAATGAATTTAGCGGTCTGCAGATCATGCAGGAGATACTGAAGAAATACCAAACCATAGACGGGTATAAATTACCAAGAGATATTTGGCTTTTTGTCGGAAATGTAGATGCCGCACAAATGGGTGTGAGACTAAGAGACGGACAGATAGACTTTAACCGTGCATGGCCCGGTACACCTGAGTCTGAGTCAGATACAGCGATACTTATACAGGAAGTCATGGATAACATCACCCAAGATGAATTGTTTGCCGCTATAGACCTTCACAACAATACAGGACAAAACCCTCCTTATGGATGTATTTCAGTAGTGAATGAGAAGAACAAATATCTCTCCAGTTATTTTAACCACATTGCCATGGTGTTCCAGTCACCCAAAGGTGTCTCAACCATGGCATTTGATGATATCTGTCCGGCTATCACTCTTGAATGCTCTACACCGGGAAATGTACCTGCCATAAAAAGAGCATTTGAACTTATAGATGATTTGATGCATATGGATCATTTTCCGGAAAAGCCTCTACCGGCTCATGACCTGCAACTCGTTAAAAACTCTGCTACGATCAAGATCAATACGGACGTCACTTTCTGTTTTGAAGATGAAGGTTACAGTAATACCCAAGGGTATGATCTAATGCTGGTCAAGAACTTCGACCATCATAACTTTACGATGTTAGAGATAAATGAAATATTTGCCTATTCAAAAGTTTCTAAACCATTTTTAGTGATCTCCCCTACAGGTAAAGATATCACCGAAGAGATCATCCAGAATGACAATGGAAAGATATCTCTTAAAAATGCCCTAATGCCAGCCATGATATCTATGGATAAGAAGATCGTTCTCCAAGACTGTTTATGCTATCTACTAGAGGACTACTAAGAGTTTAAATAAAGTATGTGTATCTATTAATAAAAAGAAAGCATAAAATAAATAAATTATAAATTATATAAAAAGATACTTCTTAAGTAATATCTAGTATAATTTAATACATCATGCATTAAGGGCAAAACTACTGCGAGGTAGTGGCGCAAAACCTAGTGACTCTCTGAGTAAGACGGGCTACCTTTTGGCACTAGCCAAAGTAAATATGTATATACATACCTTCTTTCATTTTGTTGTATTTTGTTGAGGTTACTGTTTATAACCCCTATATTGTAATATCTCCTTAATAGTAGACCTCGACAAGATACTAATCCCTGCTAATCATGAAGACAGATAGTCCTACAGCTATTTTTGTTCTATAATTAAATGATTTAATTTTAATCAAAAAAAATGCATAAAGTATTTTTATATGGCTATAATTGTGTATAGTTATATATTTTATAAAAAACATTCAAGGATGAATAATGGGAAAATTTACAGACATAAAACTAAATGATGAAATATATTCAGTTGTCTTTGGTTTAGGTAAAGTTATTTTTGTTTTAACTAAACCACTTAGATTGGATGGTTATTATATATTTGAAGTCAAATATGAAAATGGACAAAGAGTACACTATACTGAAGATGGTAAACCTAATTGGTGCCAGGATATTAATAATTGTTCTAAAACTATATGTTATAAACACGAAGTGAATTTTGATGACCTTGATAGAAAAGTAAAGAAAAAAGTACTAAAGAAAAGTAAAATCAATAAATTAAGATACGAGGATGCGCTAGAAATGATGAGTCCTGCAGGTGGCTGGATAGATGCAAACCTAATGCCTGATATTATGGTCGATAATGCTATTGCAAATGAAGAATATCATTTATTTAGAAAGATGAAGAAGAAATAGTCAAGACCTGATCATAGCTTTTTTAAAAACCACAGATAGATCGCAACAGAAATACCTGCAGATCCCAAGATCATCAACATAACCATCATTTGATAGCGTACAGCTATCAGTGGGTCCACGCCTGAAAGTATTTGACCTGTCATCATACCAGGCAAAGAGACCAACCCCACAGCAAAAAGTGCATTGATAATAGGTATAAGTGCAGCCTTGTATGCAGTCGCTCTTGCCTCTTCATACACATTGTCTCTATCAAGTTCACTTTCAAGTCTCTCTGCAGAGATACTCACAGCATTCATCGAGTTTGCAAATATCATACCTGCTATAGGTACAAGAAACTTAGGTTCATACCAAGGATTTAACTCTAAAACACCAAATATCACCATGAATAATGTAAAGATACCACCAATAAATATAGAAATAAAAGCATACAGATAAAGTGATTTATGTTTCTTTCGTAAAGGTCGCATCGCTATAACACTTGCAGCAATAAGCATGATACAAAGTATGAGAACTACAAGATAAGGAGAATCTGCATCAAAAATATAGGTAAGTACATACCCTATCAGGATCAACTGCACGATCATTCTGAAAAGCGCATAAAAGAGTGTTGCTTTCTCCTGAGTCCAGCGTATATAGATTATTATCACTACAGCAACAGGTATGAAAACCCATACAAGGTTTAAAAATGAGATGTCATAGATAGATGTATTCAATGGAACTCCTATGGAGTTATTATAACCTAATCAATACTATATTATAAAAATTCATACTTAATTAACACTTCATAACTATAATACTTTGATTTTTATCATTTATTGGCACTCAACGAGGTAAGTCCAATATTTTATTGGACAAGGTAAGATGTGTAGGTCAAGATTTCAATTACTCTTTTCTATACATCATAAGAAGTTTAAGCCTATTCTTAAACTTCTTTCAATTTCAACAATACTCTTACTCTTCAACATCTGCCAACGTAAGTGCAAATAATACATTCACACCCTTTTCAATAAGTACTTTTTGGGCTTCCTGAAGCGTTATACCAGTAGTGATAATATCATCTACCAGTATAACGTCTATACCTGACTTCCCTTTATAGACAAAATCTCGTGGATTGTCCAAACGATATTGCAAAGATCTACCCGAATAATTTACTCTGTTTTTTGCCATAA
>CAZBLM010000015.1:0-26244 GCA_964492675.1 uncultured Sulfurovum sp. | reverse complement strand
TCCAAACGATATTGCAAAGATCTACCCGAATAATTTACTCTGTTTTTTGCCATAAGCGAACTATGAAGAGGAAAAGAGGTTTTTGTTTTCATGGCTCTGCTTAGTAAAGCTACATGAGCATAACCACTCTTCACATATTCATCTATACCTACGATGTAGATATCTCTGTCATCAGACTCTACAAACTCTTCTATAAAAGGTTTCATAGTCATATGGGCTAAAGCTTTATAGATACGATACCCTTCAGGTTTATGTTTAGTATGTAAAAGTGACTCTAAGGCTGAATATTTATAAAAACTTATTACATCAAGTGAACCTATAGTTCTTGTACTGATAGTAGTTCTAAATAGTTGTTCTTTGCAAGTCTTACATATGATAGGTAAGCTTAATTTAGAACAGGAATAACACCGCATTATATAATGTTTTCCAATGCTTCGTTCGCTCCCATAGGTAACTCGACCTCTGCTCCAAAACTCTCTCTTGGATTGATACGTATAAGTGGTACACCAAATCTTTGGGCTATCTGTTCTGAAGTATTTCTCACCGTAGGAACTGCCGTACCAGCTCCCATCTCTACAATGGCAAGTTTTGCATCTTCACTTTCAAGCTTTGCTATCCAGTGCGTAAGTCTTTCTCGTTGTCCATCAGTTCTGGCATACTCCCAGTTATAATCACCAAACATCAAAATGTTAGGTCTTGCCATCCCATCACAAAATGGACAAGAAGGCAATGGCTCTTTTGCTTTAAACCCCTCTTCTATTTCTATAAAAGTATCATCTGATGACCATAACATTCCTTGACAATTATCAATACATTGCATGTGGTGTATGGATCCATGACACTCCATCACAACATCATCTGAGAAACCTGCTTTTTGAAATTGTCCATCTACATTTGAAGTAAACACATAAGCTCCATATTTTTTAGTATTAGATAACTCTAAAAGCTTTATAAACCCCTCATGAGGTACAGTATCACGGTAAAGGTGCAATCTATGTCCATAAAATGCCCAAGCAAGCTGTGGATCAGACTCAAACCACTCAGGATTCGCCATCTCTTCAAATCGTAACCCTAGTTCCTTAGCTTTCGGATATGCATTCCAAAAGCCTTCAACTCCTCTAAAATCAGGTAGTCCACTATCTACTCCCATCCCTGCCCCTGCAGTAATGAAAATGGCATCAGCTTCTTCAAGTAATTGTTTTGCTTTTTGTAGGTTTTCTTGTATATTCATGAAAAGATTATAGCATATAATAAAGAGCCTCTAAATGATAATAATTTCATAGTAAAATCTTTCATAAACTTAATATGATTGTGTTAAAATGCATGAAATTATATTTAGGTTGGTTGGTTGTATGGTAGATATATTAATTACTATTGTCTTATGGATAGTGGGATTTTATGCGTTTTTTATTTTGGGTATGGCTTTACTTTTTGCTATAGGTGGTGCTGTTCAGACCGGAAAGTCTGAACTAAAAGTAATTTCAATTTTTGCATTGATATTAATGGTTTTTCTTGTCTGGATAGGTATTTCTTCTTTTTCTTCTGATGTTGAAAAAAATACTCCTGTAAGTAAAGTAGACGTCTCTTCTATTTCTTCTCATGATAAACCACTGGAAAAACCGAAAGTCTCTTCTAATGTTGAAGAAGATACCCCAATACTAAAAGATGATTTTGAAACCTATGAAGAGATAATTTTATGGGTTTTTTATGCTATATTTTTTACTGCATTTTTTCTATGGTTATTTGCACCTTCAGAAAATAAAGGTGAAGGAAGAGACTTAGTAAAAAAGAAATTTAAAGCAAGTGTAAAGCTAGAAAAAGATGAAGCTGGAAGGAAACCATGGGATCCAGAATGGAGACCCAAAGAGTAATAGATCAACTGTTCTAAATTACTTCATTTTAAGTTAAATGTTCCAATTCAATACACCAACGGCACAAACCTAAATCCATAAAACTCTTCTTCTGAAACTTCCGATTTTGAGACTTTTTTAAATTTAAAGATAGACTCTCGTATAGGTATAACAAGTACACCCCCTACTTTTAATTGGGGAAAGAGTTCTTTAGGTATCTCATCTGCACTTGCAGAAACAAGTATGCGATCAAACTTTTCCGAAGGTATTCCAAGTTGTTTTCCTGCTTTAGAGATGTGACAATGTGCTGAAATATCCAGCTTTGCTATGTTCTCTCTTCCCTGTTCCACAAGTGCATCTACCCTTTCAAGCCCAGTAACACTTCCTGTATCTCCTACCATATGGCAAAGTAAAGCTGTTGTCCACCCTGATCCTGATCCAATGTCCAAAACCTTATCTCCCTTTTGAACACCAAGATGTTCTAACATAAAGGCAACAGTTGTTGGCTGAGAGATGGTCTGATCATTTCCTATAGAGAGAGGAACATCTATATAAATGTGCTTTGCATGTAACGTAGGTACAAAGTATTTTCTGTCTATGGCTGTAAATGCTTCTATAATATTATCAGATCTTAGTACGCCAGACACGATCATACTATCAACAAGTGCTTTCATACTATTTTCATAACTCATAGTTACTCCTTTGTTTAGTGAACATTCTAATAGTATAACACATTCAAGTCTATGGTATACTATGCTTAAAAAGAAAACATTATGCGAAATAAAGAAGATAAGATAGCCCTTTTCATCGACTGTGACAATATCTCTCACCGTTCTATAGAAGGTATTATCAATGAGCTTAGTAAGTATGGTATCGTTAACATACGGCAAGCTTATGGTAACTGGACAAAAGAGAATCTCAAAAACTGGGAAGAGAAACTACTTGAGTTTGCTATCAAACCCATACAGCAGTTTGACTACTCAAAAAATAAAAATGCTACAGATATTCTTATGACTATAGATGCCATAGACTTACTTCATACAAAAGATATAGATGCTTTTGCTTTTGCTACATCTGATTCTGATTTTACACCTGTGGTAATGCGTGTACAGGCAGAGGGTATAAAAGTGTATGGTTTTGGAGAGAAAAAAACACCAAAACCATTTATGGCGGCATGTTCCCAGTTTATCTTTACAGAGAAACTTATGACGAACAACCATGCACAAAGCAGTGAAGATGTTATACGAGCACCTATACGTAAAAATGGAAAAGAGATGCGTTCAGATACCTGGCTGGTCAATGTACTGCGAAATGCTTTAGATCAAACCATGGACGAAGATGGCTGGGCTAACCTGGCAAACATTGGTCAATACATCAATAACAATACTTCATTTTCTCCTATTAACTTTGGGTATAAAAAACTCTCTAATCTGATAGATGAGATAGATATCTTTGATGTTTATGTAGATCCGGACAGTAAACAGATGAGTATTAGAGATAAAAGAATAGATTAAATATAATTGAGAGAGCTAAACGGATTAAACGATAATGTTTAATCCATTTATATGGTTAAAAAATGATTACCATCTTCTAACTAGAGCATGACAAGTAACACATCTGTTTAGAACTTGTTGAAATTCTATCATTACAGCTTCTTTGTTACCTTTATCAAAGTCTTCTAAAATTCTAGATGCCATAAGATCTAAAGCTTTTGTCTCAGTTTCTGCATACTCTCTAGCATTAAATTGCACATCTTTATCATTTTCAATCATAAACATATCAATATTCTTTAATTCTCTTCTAAGAGAAGTGATACCCTTTTTGATTCTACCTCTGTGATTGTATAAAAACCCTCTTTGAATAAATGCCATAGAAGTTTCCATATTTTGCATAGACTTTTTAATTGCCTCTTTGTCTGGAGCTGCATTTGCCACAAATGTTGAACCACCTAATAGTGCCAGAATTAACAATACTTTTTTCATATAACTTTCTCCTTTAAGTATATATAAAATTATACAATATAATTTATTTGATATCATTGATACCAATCAATAAAATATATATTAATAGTGATTAATGATAAAATTATCTGTGATATAGTTCCTAACCTAATACCTGTTCATAAGTTCAGAATTTAAACGTTCTAATCTCTCAGGTGTCCCTATGTCTAACCATTCACCTTCATAAAGCTCACCTGTCACTTTACCCTCCTTCATCGCTTCTCTAAGCAAAGGGGCTAAGGCAGATTTTCCATAAGGCACACTCTCAAAAAGTTTTGGTGAGTAGTAGCCTATACCTGAAAAGGTATATTGTCTGTTATCGACCACAGTGTTACCATCTAGGGCAAAGTCTCCCTCAGGGTTGTGTTCAGGGTTTGGTACAAGGATCAAATGTGCCAAAATGCCGTCTGCAAGTTTTCTGTGGTATTGAAAATCATAGTCAGTAAAGATGTCTCCATTCACTACTAAGAAGATTTCTTCTCCTAGAAGAGGCAAAGCCTTGACTATACCTCCGGCACTTTCCAGTCCACCCTCTTCCTGCTCATCTGAGTAAGATATGTGTACTCCCCAATCAGACCCATTACCTAAAGCTTCAGGAATTTTATACCCTAAATGCGCGATGTTTATCACGATATTTCTAAAGTCCTGATGTCCTAACTTTTCAATATGCCATACAATAAGAGGAATACCCCCTACTTTTAGTAGAGGTTTAGGTGTTACATCTGTGAGTGGTCTCATACGGGAGCCTAAACCCGCTGCAAGTATCATGGCTTTCATTAGAATAAACTCAATTCAATAGGTGCGTCTTTAAACTTACCATTGTCAGACTTGAGTAAAGTTATCAAACCATCTAACTCTGGATACTTTGAACCGACATCTAAGATATACTTTAGTGTCATGGGTATATCATCCAGATATTGTTTTTTGCCGTCACGTAAAGCAAGTCTGGAAAAGATACCGAGTATCTTGATATGCCGTTGTAAGCCTGTAAAATCAAACCAACGCATAAAGGTTTCATCATCTACTTCTAAACCTTTTAATGATTTAAATAATGATATAAGTCTTCTTAATTCTCTATCATCGAGCTTTACATAAGCATCACGAAGAAGTGAAACCAGATCATAAGTCAAAGCTCCATCTCTGGCATCTTGAAAATCAATGACCACGATCTCTTCATTGCCGTCTATCATCAAGTTTCTTGAATGGTAGTCACGATGCACAAATGTCTCCTGTGGCTGACTCAATACCTCTTTGGCTATCTGCATAAAATTCTCTAAAAGTATACGGCCTTCCAGACATTCGAGTTTCATATCCAGATATTCCTTGAGGTACCACTCTGTCATAAGGTTCATCTCTTCGAGTAAAAAGCTCTCATCATACGGCTCTAAGCCTTGTGCAGGAGCTTCTTGCATTTTCACCAATGTTTCTATGGCTTTGTCATAAAAAGGTCTTGCATCAACTCCCTCAACACATTTATCGAGTAAATGGGTTGAACCTACATCCTCTAAAAAGATGAAACCTTTGTGCAGTTCAAAGGAGTTAATTCTTGGTATACGTACTTTTGCATCATTAAGCCGCATACTTATACCTATAAAAATGGGAACACTCTCTTTACTATTGGAAGCATCCATCACCATGCCACCACCATGGTTCTCTAATCTGTAATAATTTCTAGGACTTGCATCTCCATCCAGTGCGTTTAATTCTGGATCTTCCATACCTAACCACTCTATCCAACCTTTTAACTCTTTATGCATACATACCTCCTAAAACTGCGTTGTCACTAGCTCCCGTGACATCTTTTAAATTTACTTTTTCATTATTAATCCGCTTATATGCTAACCATGCAAAAGTCATCGCTTCTATTTCATCTGCATTTTGTGCTATAGCTACTTCTATATTTGGCATGAGTGCTTTAATACGTTCGACTAAAAAACTGTTTTTAGCACCACCACCACAAAGTAAAACGATATCTCTATTAAACCGTAATACTTCATTGCTTATACTCAATGCACTAAGTTCTACAAGCGTACGCTGTACATCCTCAGGATTATGAGTTTTACCAATAAGGTGATCTTTTAACCAGGCTTTATTGAACTTTTCTCTACCCGTACTTTTAGGATAAGCTTGTGCAAAAAAGTCATCTGACATAAAACTGTCTAAAAGTGTGTAGTCTACAGTTCCTGATCTTGCCCACTCTCCATCTTTATCATAATCACTGCCTTGATGTTCAGATATCCACATGTCTAAAAGTACATTTCCGCAACCCGTATCGTAGCCTATAAGCTTGTCGCCTAATACCGTTATATTTGCCATGCCACCTATGTTAACAACAGATACAGCATAGTTTATATTTTTAAATATAAACTCATGAAAAGCAGGAGTAAAAGGTGCACCCTGTCCACCTAAAGCAACATCTTTACGTCTAAAGTCTGACACCACAGGTATACCTGTTTTAGCTGCCAAGATATTTGGATCACCAAGCTGCATGGTAAACCCATCAGCAGGCTGATGCCATAACGTCTGCCCATGCAAACCTATGGCTGTGATGCTTGAGGCATCTATGTTGTCCCGTATGAGAAGAGCCCCTACAGCCTGAGTAAATAAGATCCCCAAACGATGGTCTAAGCGACCTACTTGCTCTATAGTACTTTTACCCTCTATCATATTTAAGATATCTGTTTTAAGTTCTAAAGAGATCGGATATTCAAGGCTGTCAACAAGTCTGCATGTACTCTCATCAATCTCACAGAGTACAACATCTACACTATCAAGTGAGGTTCCCGACATGATACCAATATAGCGTTCTTTATTCATTTATATATCTCTTTTATTATGCACTTTATAGTATGAATGATTATACATATTTAGGCTTAATATGGTTATATATGTAAGTGGCATCAGATAAAAATTAAAATCCATAGTGTATGTATATTTGTATAAGCGAACTTCAACTATACTTCAACAAATAAACACAAGTTGGTAAATATGAAACTAAGTAATAGAGCAAAAAATATCGCACAGTCTGAGATCAGAGCGATGTCTATCCTTTGTAATGAAAAAAAGGGACTTAACATGGCACAGGGACTTTGTGACCTTGAAGTACCTTTACCTGTTGTTCAGGGTGCAAAAGAAGGTATAGATAGTGGTAAAAACACCTATACATCTGCATACGGTAACTACAAGTTAAGAGCAGCTATCGCTAAAAAACAGAATGACTTTTATGACCAAGGTGTAAAAGTGGACAATGTACTTGTAAGTCTGGGAGCTACAGGGGCTTTTTATGCGACTGCTATGTCTCTGCTCAACGAAGGAGATGAAGTCATACTTTTTGAGCCTTACTATGGTTACCATGTTGCAACACTTGAGTCCATTGGTTGTAAGATAAAATTCATCAGAACTACCCCACCGACATATGAGATAGACTTTGAACATCTAAAAAGCCAGATATCTGAAGAGACCAAAGCCATACTCATCTGTAACCCTTCAAATCCTAGTGGGAAGGTCTATACTAGAGAAGAACTGGAAACGCTATCAAACATCATCAATCAAAACGATCTGTTTCTTTTCAGTGATGAGATGTATGAGCATTTCATCTATGATGGTCTTGAGTTCGTATCTGCACTCAGTATAGAGAGTTTGAAAGAAAGAACGGTTGTGATATCCGGTTTCTCAAAGATATACTCCATAACTGGATGGAGACTGGGCTACGCGATCACACAAAAAGAGATCATCGATGCAGCTTCAGCATTTAATGACCTGGTGTACGTCTGCCCTCCTGCACCACTGCAACAAGGTATACTAAAAGGTTTAAATGAACTACCTAAGTCTTACTATGAAAATGTTTCTAAAGACCATCAGATAAAAAGAGATAAATTCATCAAAGCACTGAACGATGCAGGACTAGCTGCCGAATATGTCAAAGGTGCATACTATGTACTGGCAGATATCTCTAAGCTAGAGGGTGGAGATGACAAAGAAAAAGTTGTTACCCTTCTGGAAAAAACTGGTATCGCTGCCGTGCCTGCAAGAGCATTTTATCAAGATAGTGAAGGCATCAATCTGGCTAGATTTTGTTTTTCTAAGAAAGAGGAAGAGTTGGATGAGGCTATTGAGAGATTGAAGAGTCTTCAATAGTCTTATTTCATTTTTTCCACCCATTATTGAGGTGGAATAATTACTAATTGTTTACATATGGGATTACTGCTGTATGATTCATCAGTTTCAATTCCTTCAAGTTTTCCAGATTTTGAAAACTTAAAACCATACCATCCTATCCATACACACCCTTCTTTTTCAAAAGAATCGAAATCTGTATATTTTTCTGCAATAGCTTTTATTTCACTTTTATTTCTATCTTGTAAAGTATCTTCTAACATATTTACAGCCTGCTTTTTTGAATTCTTCAATTCATATAAAACCATATCTTGATATTTATGTGTTATGCTGATATCAATAGTATTTAAAAACCATAATATATTAGTAGATAAAAGAAGAAAAAGGAGTATAATAATTGATATTGTTGTTTTTTTCATAATACTACTTTTGTATACTCTTCCTACTCATCATAATACCAAATGCCGTAATTGTACCACCAAGTATCTGCCAAGCAAACCCAAGTTTAAAGTCCAACAGCATTTCCAACTCATCACCAAATATATATGGTTGAAGTAAAAGTACTGTCATAAACCCACCAAGCAGTGCAAGTGGAACAGTTATAGCATTACCACGTTTAGTAAATATCGCTGCACCAAAGACACCAAGTAGTCCTGTATAGGCAAATGCCATGACACCAAGTGCAAAACTAAGCAAAGGGAGTTCTGTATAGCGTTGCCAGAAGTAGGAGAGCATCGCCATGAGTGAAAGTGCTACAGCAAAGAAAAGTACTGCATTTCGCCCTGCTTTGACAAAATGCATCTCATCTACTTTTGCTCTAGCCAATTTCCATGGTTTATAAAGATCTTCTATAGCTACGGATGACATAGCCCCCAAAACAGAGTTAGAACTACTTAGTGCCGCTGCTACAGCCCCCACAGTTACAAGCCCCCTCATACCCTCTGGCATTTCGTGTAAAATGTAGTACATGAAGATAGTGATCTTCTCACCTTCAAACTTCTGTACGACCTCTGTACTAAGCCCGGAGAGTTCAGGATGTTGATAAAAGAGGTAAAGCAGTAGGCCTATAGCCAAAAAGAGTATGGCAACAGGTATGGTAAGGTAGATACTCATCATCAAAGACTTTTGTGCTTCTTTTGTACTTTTACAGGTTAGTGCACGTTGTGTCATGTCCTGATCTAAGCCGTAAGCAGCGATGTTCAGCAGTAGCCACCCACCTAGCAACGCCCATACTGAAAACCCTCCACTCATAGAGAAGTCAAGGACTTTTAGCTTTTCACTGGCTTCCAACGTGTTATAGACTGTGCCAAAGTCTGCACCGATACTCATATAGAGGTAGATGAGTACAGCTATCCCTGCTCCTATGTATGTTACTGCCTGAATAATGTCTGAGAAGATGATGGATTTCACACCACCAAAGTAAGCATATGCCAATGCACCAAACATCAAAATGGCTATGGAGATAGCCACATGTGTAGGTGTGATGTCTAAAAATAGTATCATTGAGATAGCCAATGCACCTATGTAGAGTCTCGCACCGGAGGCAAAAAGACGCCCAACAAGGAACATCACCCCTGCTTGTCGTTTTGCTCGTTCTCCGTAACGTACTTCTAAGAGTTCATACACTGTTACTGCTTTAATAGCATAAAATCTTGGTATGAGTACCTTAGCGACAAATATCACCGCTAAAAAAGCTGAAAAGTAAAAACCTATAAAGGTCAGGTCTTTTCCATATGAATACTCAGGCCCTCCTAAAAAAGTCGCTGCAGATTGTGAAGTTGCAAGTACAGAAATGGCCACAGCAAACATAGGAACAGTGTTCCCACCAACAAAATAATCACGTGTACTTTTCACTTTCACTCTTGACAGAAGTACCGATGTAACAGTTAATACTAAAAAATATGCAACAAATACACCCCAGTCAAGAGTTGAAAAAGCAGAGTTCATTATTTACCTTTAGGAGCGCGTTTGAGACCTAAACATTCTGTCTTGCTATATACCTTTTCTACAAAAGCATCACCCGGATCATTTTTAACAGTTCTGTAGCCTTTGTCTTTTTCCAGCCACAATGATGTTTGCTCCATCTGTCTATACTCATGATGCCCTACCAAGTACTCAATACTAGGATATTTTGCCTTCAAATAATAAACTAGATCTATGTTTGCCTGAACTTGCTCAGGGGTAAGGTCATCTGTAGTATTTCCTTTACCTCCTACATTTTCGATGCCTATACTTGAGTAGTTAAGTCCTATGACATGACGTGCCATCCAGTTCTCTGGCATCAGACGGTAGATCGTTCCATCACGTGCTACTAAAAACTGTGAAGAGACATTAAGTAAAGATGCTTTTGCAATGTCCTTTCTATCTGTAAGCAGATGCTCTGGCTGCAGACGTTTAAATGACTTTTCAAAGCCCATCTCTGCAGTCCAGTGAAGTAGAATGATCTTAGGAGTGATCTCTATATTTTTCACATCCATTCCATAATGCGACTTGATGTACTCTTTAGTCATGGCTATACGCTCTGCTCCAAAGTCTATGGGTTTATCGATTATTTTAAGAGGTTGTATGGGTTTTGTTCTACAGTAAGGTTCTGCTTTAGGTTCTTCTTTTGCACATGCGGTAAGTGTTATCATAGCGATACAGAGTAGTAAAGTCTTTGTCATATATAGTTATCCTAAGTGAGTATTGGGGTTATTGTAACGTATGTTCTATTTATAACGGCACTAATGCATCTTCAACATAAAAGTATCACTTGTAAAAACTCTACCGTTTATCTGTAGTTCTATTTTATGTTCACCTTCATAGTGTGTACGTGTAGACATATTTGCTTTAAAAGGATGTTTCTTTTTTAAGGTGATTTTCTCACCCTCTTTGAGTTCAAATTTCTTCAGTTTATGCACTTTAGGACTGAACGTACCTAACTTTGTTTTAAAATGGATGATATAGTCTACTAGAAGCTTAGTATCATATTTTGCTTCTATCTCTACATCAAAAAGCAGTGCATCACCTATGGTCACATCATTCTTTGCTAACATTAGTCCACCCACTGTTATAGAGGGATCTTGTTCATACCCTAAAAATGCCAAAGCATTCTCATCACCTCTTTTTACCAGTGTTCTTAATGCATGGTTGATGATATACGCCATCTCCCTAGTATCTTGCAAGCCTGTACTTTCCCAACGTTTCAATGTTTCAAGAACAAGCGGAGCATCTATCTTAGAGATATCATTTAAGTGGTTTGCCACTGACCGCGTGACATAACGTGTCTTGTCATAAAAGAGCTTG
Source organism: uncultured Sulfurovum sp. (assembly GCA_964492675.1). Lineage (GTDB taxonomy): Bacteria > Campylobacterota > Campylobacteria > Campylobacterales > Sulfurovaceae > Sulfurovum. The sequence goes on along the minus strand of CAZBLM010000015.1, from coordinate 14,993 downwards.
TCCAAATGCTCCAATGCTTCAACATGATCAAGTGTGAGCTTCTTTGCCCAAGGTAGTTTCGGACGCAAACCCTCGCTTGCCAATCTCCTCTCATGATAATTGTCTGACTCCGCACATATATGCATCATAGTAAGTGTCTCTTTAGGATATGCATTTATAAAGTCTCGTATAGCAAACTCCACAGAAAATCGCTTCGTCATCTCCTTCAAAGCCTGCAGTGAAAAGTCCAAATGTTCATCACTGCACCCATAACACGCAACAAAGTCAGAGTAAGGAGCATAGATAAAGTCTCCAAAGTCATCATCTTCTTTTTTAGGGTCAAGCTCTGGAGGCAAAGAAGTTAGTAGTATGTTTGTCGCTTCTCTATATCCATTAGGGAGGTATCTGTACAACATATCACGTATATGGTAGATGCGTTCTTTGAGTTCCAATTCAGGAAATCGTACTAAAACATCCTCGACAAAAGATTCAACTTCAAATGCTTGATGCACTGCTTTTAACTCTAAAGCTATTTTTTGTACCTTCTCAGGGTTAAAAAGTTCATCTTTGAGTGAGAATTTTTCTGTACGGTTTTTTAGCATTTCGTCATGATCCTATAACTATCTAAAACATTGTAACACATCTGATCACATTTCTAAATGACTCGCTACCCTGCCCTTATCATCTCAATGTTTTTGCTGACATGGATTTAATGCAATCTATGTAAGTCATGATAATTTTATTAAACTAGTAATTGTAGATACTTTTTACGTCTTTTCCACTTATCCAGTGTGCGAACAAGAAAATACTTAATACAATTTTTTAGATTAGTTTGCAATAATTGCATATATAAATAAAAAAGAGAAATAATGAATACATTACAAATTAAAGATTTAATACTAGATAATTATTATAATGATAAACTTAATGGTGAAAGAATCAACTTTTTAATAACACAAGCCAATGAACAGCTTGATGAAATATCTCAAAATAAAGAGCTCTATGATAGTTTTTTAAAGCAAGTTGATGCACCCCAAGATATAGACAACATTATACTTTGGATACTTTTGATGTCAAATGAAGATATAGTTAATGATTACATAGATACATTCAGTAAAGATTTTAGGGAGATAATCCCGGTAAGTGATCTAGCAGATCTCTTACTTTACACTGTTTACTTACAAAAAGTGAAGAGCACTGAGCTAGAAGGATTTGACTATTTATCAGGATATGATCATGAAGGTATAGACGAGATGGATCAATATGCTTTTACAAATGTCCTTCTCTTTATTCAAAAATCAAAAGAAATAGCAATAGAGTTTTAACCTTTTTACTAATGTCAGGTGATTAACGTTCAAGTTTAAATAAGCCCTGACTAAGTCTAGTAATTTCACTTGAGCACTCAAAGTCTGCATTGGGGATAAGTGTTTGAAAGTATTTACTTAAGATCTCACGTTCTTCTTGACTGCACTCACTTTGAAGAACTTCTTCATTTTTTTGAAGAAAAACCTCTGTTTGGCTACTTAACTTGGCTAAAAACCATAAACATAAAAAGTCTGCGCTATAGGTATTTAAAACTTCCGTACTAAAGGTTTCAAAGTCTTTATAGTCACTATGTTCAAACTCCATAATGATCACTTCTAAAAAGTCATTTAAATCCTCTTTAGGTACAAATATGTTTAAATGCCTGGCTACACCATGACCAAAACTATGCTCACCTCCAAGATAGACCATCGCAGCTTCTTGGTGTCGTCCATACCTTTTTGTATGCATACCTATAAGACCGATATCACAATGCTGATGCTTTCCACACCCTTTCATACACCCAGAAAAACCAACTACTATCTTATGTTCTTCTATGAGTTCAAGTGGAAGATAACGTGTATCCTCTTTTACATTCCAAAAAGAAAAGATGCAGTGCCTACTTCCTGCACAAACGGAGACTGTTGAAGGCAGATGAGGATTTTCAAAAGGGGTGACCTGTTTTTGAAGTCCCAAGAAATAGATATGCTGATCAATACCCAAACGTACTTCAGCCTTCTGCTCTCTTGCAAACTCTGAAAGCTTTATGAAGGTATCTGCAGTGATCTGAGCAAATTTTGTATGATATACATAAACAAAAGAGTTGTCTTTTAAACGTATGGGAGTTGTTTTTTCATACCTTTCAAGTAATGAAGTTCCTGCTGTCTGATACTTTAAACTATGTTCATTATCTATATGTTTTTTAACACCCTCCATACCCTCTTTTTCAATCCAGTGAAATAACCTTGTTTTACCTCTTGTACCTCTTGAGCCATGAAGGTGAAAAGCTTCTATGACTGCTATAAAGTATGCTACAACCTGACTTGGCTCTAAAAAAACATTTGCATCTTGAGCTTGCTTGGTATTTTTACCTCCGAGGTAAACATTGAATCCTTTGCATCCATCTTTTTCTGCCAAAGCAAAAAACAGATCGTTTGAAAAAAAGGTATTTAAATTTGCCCTGTTTCCACTAATGCCCACAGAAACCCTTCTGGGAAGCAAGCCTACAAACCTAGGCTTGTGTAAGATATACTCTTGCATCTGTTCTATGTATGGATATACCTCTATCTCTGCATATTTTCCTACGCCGTCATATACATCGGTAACGATGTTTCGTACATTGTCTCCAATGGTCTGCCAAGTTGAGATACCATTTTTATTGAGTTCTTTCCACACCTCTAAAACCGTATCTGGATCGAGCCCATGAAGTTGCATCTGAGCACGCACCGTTAAGATGATCTCCAGATCATAAGCTTTGACGATCTTTGCTATAAATAAAAGCTGTTCAGGTGAGATGCGACCCGCATTGAACCTAAGCCTGAGTATAAACATATCTTCTTCTGACTCATGATTATAAATACCCGCGTCTTGAAGGTAAGCCCTGTCATTATCACCGATCATATCAAGATCTATATTATCTATGTTCTGTAGGTAGTTATAAGGCGTTAGTTCTGCCTTATTACGTTCTCGCCAGTTTAATTTTTCTTTATTCATTGTGCGTAAGTATACTAAAACACTTCAAAACATATCATGACACTTGTCAATAAACGTATACTACAATCGGTTTGATATTTGTTCACTAACATAAAAAAGTATATGAAATATTTTAAAGAATGCCTGTAAGATATAATTCATGAATTTAAAGGTGCTATAATTACTATACAAGCACAAAACAAGCCAAAAAGGTATAAGTGAATGAGTAATATAAAACATGTCGTTTATTTAATGCTAGAGAATCGTTCTTTAGATAATTTATTAGGCTGGTTATATGATGACATAGAACCAAAAGTCAATATCCCTTCCCAAACTCCACCAACCTATAATGGATTGAAAACTTCATATTTTAACTTAGATAAACATGGTAACAAACATTTTGTTCATAAAGGTGTGAAGCAAAACATGCATGTACCCGCACATGACCCTCATGAAGAGTTCAGTCATATCAATAATCAAGTATTTGGTCAAACTGCCAACCCAGATTCAAAACCTAACCCCTCAACAATGATGGGTGGTTTTTACAACGATTTTGCTGAATATAATGAAAATATAGATGAGATCATGATGTCATACACACCTGAAGAACTACCGGTCATCAATGGTCTGGCACGTTCTTTTGCAGTCTCAGATCATTATTTCTGTTCTGTACCTAGTCAAACAAACTGCAACCGGGCTTTTGCAGCATCTGGAAACTCGTTAGGAGAGACTGAAAACAATACATTAAAAGCATGGGTGAACAATAGAAAATTCAGTCATAAACTAGGTACTTTAAGTCAACCGATAGGTAAACAATATAACCAAAAGACCATGTGGAATGTACTCTATGAAAATGGTAAGGACCTACCATCAGACTGGATGATCTACTATAGCCAGGGTACATTTATAGAAGATGAGACAGGAACTGAAGATTACGCTTATGTTCGTGATCTAATGCACCAACTCCAAGATAAAAAATTTGATAAACATTTTGATACGATGGAAACTTTTTTTAGTAAAGCCAAAGCCGGTACTTTACCTTCTGTAAGTTTCTTAGAACCTAAATGGGGTTTAGAGAAGGAAATTCTCGGAAGTGACATTGGTATAAATGGTACAGATTACCATCCGCCAGGTGACGTAACAGATAGTGAAAAGTTTTTAAAGAAGATCTATGATGCACTCACTTCAAATGAAGAGACATGGTCAGAAACCCTTTGGATCATCAACTTTGATGAGCATGGAGGAACCTATGATCATGTAGCACCACCATGGGGTGCCACACCGCCTTGGAGTAGTGACGGGACACCAAAACCTGAAGAGTTTGAGTTAGATTTTCAATTTGACCGCTTTGGTGTACGTGTACCTCTTATCTTGGTCTCTCCTTTAGTACAAGAATCCACAGTATTTCGTGCAGAAGGTGATACACCTTATGACCATACTTCAGTCATAGCAACTATCTTAAACATGATGGGCATACCTAAAGATAAATGGGGTTTAGGAGGGAGAACTGCCAATGCACCAACTTTCGAAAATGTATTTACGGGGAACGACTTACGTAAAGATATACCTCCGATCAGCATCAATACAAAAGGTATAAGTAAACCCAATATTGCTGAGACTACTCCACCAAATGATATACAGTTATCTATGTCAGAGAGCCTACTATCTAAAGCTATACGAAAAAAAGGTTTATCTAAAGAGCATGTTGAAGGATTGTCATTACCTTCGATAAGAAAATCCACTGCTATATCAGATCTTCATATCGCATTGACAACATCATTAAATAAAATAGATGCAAAAGAGTAAATGCGTCTAAAAGATGAAGGGTAACTAGATTAAATGATCAACATATCTATCTCTAACATAAGCCAATGCTTCATCATGACTTTTTATCGTACCTTCTAGCTGGAGATCATACACTTCATCAAGTATGGTTTTAAATTTTGGTGATGGCTCTAACCCTAATTCTATGAGGTCTCTACCTTCTATAAGTCTATCTAACGGCTTTGTTTTTACCTTTAACTGTGAAGCTTTTTCTAAAAGCCATGCCCCTGCTTTATAGTCCAGTGTGATTGCTTCATCTGTTGCCCTACCTAAAAAGTCCGCCTTGGCCACAAGTACAAGTTCTTCTATGTTCACCTTGGTAGCCAATCTCCGTATAGCTTTATCTTTAGCCTGTGCAGCATAGAATTGAGATGGTTTTAGATGATGTTCTACCAAAGGTAATAAACTTTTTATGAAGTCATGCTCATCACTGATCCTATACATGAAAGACTTCGTAGCCTCAAGCCCAGCCTGCTCGTGTCCTATGGCACGGATAATACCCTCTTCATCTATGGTGGTTGTACCCATTTTTCCCAAGTCATGACACAAAATAGCAAACAGATATTTCAATTTTTCTCTCTCACTGAACACTGAATGATTAACGCTCAACACTAACGCATCATTGATTAGTTTTGCCATTGCATCAACACACATCATTGTATGTACCCACACATCTCCTTCTGGATGCCATTTGGGTGATTGTGGCAAGTCTATAAGTGCTTCAAGTTCTGGGAAATATCGTAAAATACAAAGCTCACGCATAAGTTCAAAACCAATTGAAGGCTTAGGTGCTTTGAGCAATAACTTTGTAAATTCTTTATAGACACGCTCCTTGGGAAGCTCTTCAATCATCCCTGCTTCAACCATGTGTCTACACAAGATAAACGTTTCATCTGCCAACTGGTATTGAAACCTTGCACAAAATTGCACAGCCCTGTAAACACGCAAAGGATCTTCTACAAACGTTTCATCATCTATATGGCGAAGCTTCTTTTGTTCTATATCTTTTAAAGCATGAAATGGGTCTAAAAAACATTTTCTTTCTATATCATATCCAAGAGCATTCACAGTAAAGTCTCGACGTCTGGCAGCCTTTTCAAAGCTCATACTGCCATCTACATTTACATCAAAGCCTCGATGTCCCTCACCTGTTTTAGTCTCAACTCGGGGAAAAGAGAAGTCATACTCCTCACCCTCATATATAAACTTTAAAACCCCAAAACTCTTGCCCACTAAATTTACAGAACCAAACCTTGATAATATAGCTTCCAATTCATCCATAGTTTCAAGCCCATACACTTCTATATCATAGTCTTTAATAGGAAGTTCCAAAAAATGATCACGTACAGAACCGCCCACTAGTATGGCTGTAGCGTTTTGTTTTTGTAATTCTGTAGAAATTGTTTGTATGATCTTAGGTGTGTCCATTACAACACTCTCTTTAATTTCTTTATTTCAAATTCTTCCATATTGAGCACTAGTGTCTCTTCAAACATAGATCTAAGAAGCTTTTCATCGACTTGATCTAGACCTTTAAAATATAAATGTCTAACAATCTTTCCACTGCCTTCTAAAAATGGGTATTTATCCTGTAGTTTACTTCCCTGAGAAAAAGCCAACACAAAGACATCCCCTCTACTTCGCATCATGCACACAGTTCTGCCATAACTATCACGGTAGGAAGTTTGTTTTTCATTTTTTATCTCTTTTACACCTTCGAATCCTAATATTATTTTACGAAGATGTATAAATAGATCTGAAAATTTACCTTTTATATCTACATCATACTGCATATATTCTATTTCCTTTTAATACATGGCTTTTATAGTATAGCTAAAATAATTACTGAGTAAAAAGTCCTGAACCAATAACTTTATAAATAATAGGTGCTTCAAACTCATCATCCATATGTACCCCACCGATCATTCCGACAGGATGCTTAGAATAAGAGGCAGCCTCTATAAGTGCTTTTCCTCCGACATTGGCTTCAGACTTTGTATTGGTGGCTCTGTATGCCCCTAAACCGATGTAGTCCAAGTCTAAAGTATTTGCCTCAAGTATCTCAACTTTATTATGTGTAGAGAGTCCAAGCAGTTTTCTTTCTATCTTTTCACGTATCCGTTTTACAGACTCAGGCAGATCATTACTATATTTACGTATATCCTCCTGTCCTACATGCAGACCATCTGCATACTCTATAAGCTCGATCGTATCATTAATAATGAGTATACCATCATAATGTTCACGGATGATCAGTAAATCATCTTTTTTTTCTTCTAAGGAGCCTGATTTGTTTCGGTATTGAAGTATAGGAATATTCTTAAAGGTTTTTAAATGTTGAAGATGTTTGAAAAGAGAGACACCTTTTTGAGTCAGTGTCTCTTTGTCTACTAAAGCATAGATCATAAAATGACTAACTAGCCCTTTTGCTAAAGATTTTAAAGAGGTCCGCTAAAGTCTGGTGCATATCACCACGATCTACGATCATGTCTATGAGACCATGTTCTAGAAGAAATTCAGAACGTTGGAAACCTTCTGGAAGATCAACACCCACAGTCTGCTTGATAACCCTTTGTCCTGCAAATCCTATGAGTGCTCCCGGTTCTGCCATAATAATGTCACCAAGCATAGCGAATGATGCGGAAACACCACCCATCGTAGGATCAGTCAAGATAGAGATAAAAGGAAGTCCTTTTTGGTGTAGTCTATTCAGTGCTGCTGATGTTTTAGACATTTGAAGCAGTGAGTATGTACTCTCTTGCATTCTAGCCCCACCGGAAGCAGAAACAATAATGAATCCACACTCTTTTTCTATAGCTCTGTTGATACCACGAACGATCTTCTCACCCTCTACTGAACCAAGGCTTCCACCCATAAATGAGAAGTCAAATACTGCGATCTCAACTTCTTCACCACCAATGGTACAAGAACCGCTCATTACTGATGAAGTTTTACCTGTTTTAGCTTTTGCTTCATCTATACGTTTTTTATATGATTTTTTATCTGAAAATTTTAAAGGATCAACTGGAGCTAAAGTACTGTCATGTTCTTCAAAGCTGCCTTCATCAACAATAGACTCTATACGTTGCATCGCAGAGATACGAAAATGATGGTTACATTTTGGACAGACATTGAGTTGTGCCTCAACTTCTTTGTAGTACATCAAAGAGGTACATTTTGGACATTTTATCCACTGATTAGGGGTTTCTTGAGCTGTTTCTTCTTTTTTAAACATATTTCCAAACATTATTGCAACTCTCCTTATAAATTATTAATTATTTTCTTTATTTTATCAGCTATTACTTTTTCTTTCGATACTATAACATAATCCTCTTCAACAATCACTTCTAAACCCTCACAAAGAGCTAATCCTGCTGCAAAATCGTAAATTCGGAACGCCCCGACATACAAAACGTAATTTACCGATCTCGCATAGGCTAAAGAGAGTGCTATGGCACCTGGTGCTCTGAACTTTAACTCCTCCTGATCAAGCACTGCAACAAGTTCAGGATGTGCATAGGCTTTTTCAAAAAGTCCTATTTCTGCGTTAGATACGGTCTGTGGAGGATGAAAACTGTTTGAAAAGAGTTTACCTTGCTGTACACCATCAACAGTCGTAGTAATAAAAATATCACTATTGGCTAAGTTACACACAATAGCTTCATCCAGAATGCCATCAGCATTTACCTTCGCAACAGAAGTACCATAATAAGGAAAAAGTGAGAGTGCATTGGAAGAACCGTCTATAGGGTCAATGATGATCTTCTCATCACATTCACCCAAAGACTCATTAATAATAACACCTGATTCTTCTGACTCTATCTGTCCAAAATAACTTAAATGTTTGACAAAAATGGCTTCAGCCATCAAGTCCAGTTTAGAGCTGACATCTCCACCTGCACCCACTTCTGTCTTTTCAAACAAGGCAGCATCAAAAGGGATTTTTAATGCTGTGTATATCTCTTCATTTGCTTTAATACAAGCTTCAATGAAAGGTGTCATCAGACTTTTACTCGCCTTTTGCGCCTGTAACTATCGTTGGTTTAACACCACGTGGTGCTACCATCCAAAACTTACGTACTTCACTTCTAAAGTTCTCTAAGATATAAGCTGCTCTCTTACTTCCAGTCTTTTGAACATAGTCTTTAAGTAACGCTTTGAGTTCAAACATCTCTGAATCCCACTCATCTGTATCGATACGTAATGGCTCAACAAGCTCAGGATTTACTTTTTCATAGAAGTGACCTTCCATATCGTATACAAATGCTTTACCACCTGTCATACCTGCACCAAAGTTCACACCGGTATCACCGAGGATCACAGCAACACCACCGGTCATATACTCACATGGGTGATCACCTGTTCCTTCTACCACTGTTGTAGCCCCGGAGTTACGTACACCAAAACGTTCACCTACAGTACCATGTACATAAAGTGTTCCACCGGTAGCACCATAAAGACATGTATTACCACCAAGTGCAAACTTATCTCCGGCGACCTTATCTGATGTGATCACGATCTGACCACCACTCATACCTTTACCGATATAATCATTACCGGCTCCATCAACATTAATAGAGATACCTTTAGACATAAATGCGCCAAGAGATTGACCTGTTGTACCTTTTACATTCAGAGTGATCGTACCATCCGGTAACCCTGCATTACCATGTATCGCTGCGATCTCTCCGGAAATACGTGTTGCAAAACTTCTATTTAGGTTAGAGATCTCTTTATTAAGAACAATTTTCTTTGATGGATCTTTGATCGTAGGCATAAGCTCTTTCAGGATCTCTTTTTCATATTCATTCTGATCATATGGTTCATTGAACGGTACTTGACAGGTATTGTCACCCTCTATGTCATAAAGCATTTCATCAAAATTAAACTTCTTTGCAAACTCATCATCGATCACTTTCAGTAACTCATTTTTACCTACAACTTCTTCAAGTGACTTATATCCAAGTTCAGCAAGTATCTCTCTGACTTCTGTTGCAACGAATGTAAAGTAGTTCACTACTTTATCTACATTCCCGGTAAACTTTTCTCTTAAATGAGCATCTTGTGTTGCAACACCCACACCACATGTATTCAAGTGACATACACGAAGCATGATACAACCTACAAGTACAAGTGCACCTGTACCAAATGCATACTCTTCTGCACCCATGATAGCTGCTTTTACAACATCAAGTCCAGTTTTAAGTCCACCATCGGTCTCCACTGTTACCTGACCTCTAAGGTGATTTGCTTTGAGTGCATTGTGTGCTTCTATGAGACCAAGTTCCCAAGAGTTACCTGCAAACCTGATAGAACCTATCGGTGCAGCACCTGTACCTCCATCAGCACCGGAGATGATGATCTTGTCAGCATAACACTTAGCAACACCCGCGGCAATCGTACCAACACCTGCTGTAGATACAAGTTTTACAGCAACTCTAGCATTTGGATTTACTTGTTTTAGGTCAAAAATAAGCTGTGCCAGATCTTCAATAGAGTAAATATCATGGTGAGGCGGTGGTGAAATCAGTGTTACACCCGGCTTTGTAAATCTAAGTTCAGCGATCAATGGAGATACTTTAGATCCAGGTAGCTGTCCACCCTCACCCGGTTTTGCTCCTTGAGCTACTTTGATCTGAAGTTCTGTCGCAGATCTTAAGTACTCTGGAGTGACACCAAAACGTCCTGATGCAACCTGTTTGATGCTTGAGTTTCTCTCAGTACCATAACGTGACGGAGACTCTCCACCTTCACCAGAATTTGATTTACCACCAATTCTGTTCATTGCTGTAGCAAGTGTCTCATGCGCCTCTTGAGAGATAGACCCCATAGACATTGCTGCTGTTGAGAATCGTTTAAATATCTCACTAAGTGGTTCAACTTCATCAATACTGATCGGTTCTCTATCACTTTTTAGGTCATAGAAGTCTCTAATGAACTTTTTATCACGCTCATTCACGAGTTTTTTTACTTCTTCATAATCTTCAGCTTTTCCACTCTCAGACGCTTTTTGCATCGCAGAGATAGTAGGACGAGAGAAGTCATGGAACTCTTCACCTTTTTTATACTTGTAGAAACCACCCTTATAAAGTGCCTTATTCTTATCATCGAAGGCATCAGTAAAAGCACGTTCATGATTCGCATTTAAGCGCGCATCTATATCTTCATATCCAAGACCAGGGAGCAATCCTGTTGCACCCTCAAAACAATCTTCAACAATTTCACTACTTAACCCAATCACATCAAAAAGTCTTGAGTTTCTATAAGATGCAAGTGTAGAGATACCCATCTTAGACATTATCTTTAACAATCCTGCCCCCATAGCCCTTCTAAAACGCTTTAAAATTGGTTTTATCGCTTCATTGCCTTCTTCCAGCTCTTCAACTGTATGATAAAGTAAATAAGGGAAAATAGCTGCTGCACCAAAGCTGAGCAGACACGCTGCTGAATGTGGATCAAATACTTCACCAGTAACAGCTACAATACTTATAAGATGTCTTATATTTGCTTTTGAAAGCTCTTGATTAAGACGACCCATGACCATAAGCATAGGAATCACTTTATTCTCTGCATTTAATTTTCTATCATCCAAAATGATGATTCTGATATCATTTTTTCTTACATCATCAATGATACGCGCTGTAAGTGCATCTAGACTCTCTTTTAGATCACCTTTATATGTTGTATCATATTTCCCAACTTTATAATCAGGATCATATTTATCATTTCCTGGTGTACCAAACTCCTGGAGAATACAAAGCTTCTCTGCAGACATGATAGGAAGTACGGTTTTAAGTCGTTTTGCATGTATAGGTGAATCAGATAAAATATTATGTTTCTCACCAAAACCTGTATTGAGACTCATCACTGTTTTTTCACGAATTGGATCGATCGGTGGGTTTGTCACCTGTGCAAATTTTTGTTTAAAGAAATCTGTAAAGTTACGTTGTTCCGTAGAGAATGCAGCGAGTGGTGTATCATCACCCATTGCTCCTGTGGTCTCTTTACCCTCATTGATCATTGGTCTAATGACTTCTCTGATCACTTCAGAGGTAAAATTAAAGTAACGTTGCTTAGCAGCCATATCTCCATACTGGGCTTCACAAGCAGCAAACTCTGCATCAGGTACATACTCTTGGAGGTAAGAGAGATTTGAAGTGAGCCATTTATCATAAGCATTTCCTGCTTTCAGATAATCATTAATATCTGTATTGGTCAGGACTTTTCCATGTTTGAGGTCAATTCCCATCATTTCACCCGATTGTAATCTACCACGCTCAGCTATCTCTTCTTCAGGTACTTCCAGTACACCATACTCAGAGGAGATAAGAAGTCTATTATCAGTTGTTCTAATGTATTTTGAAGGTCTTAAACCATTTCTATCGAGTACACAACCAATGTAACGGCCATCTGTCATACTTACAGCTGCTGGTCCATCCCATGGTTCAAATGTTGCACTGGCATACTCATAAAACGCTCTAAGATCAGTATCCATCTGTGGGTTGTTATGCCAAGGTGCAGGGATTAATGAACGTGCAGCTTTAAAGAAGTCCACACCATTCACACGAAGGAATTCCATAAAATTATCTAAACTCGCGGAATCAGACATGTCATCCTGAATGACATTTCTTAGTCTATCCATCTCTTCATCTGTAAATATATCAGACTTTGCTGCACCCATTTTAGCTTTCACATTAAATCTATTTGCAGTAACAGAGTTGATCTCTCCATTGTGAGCGATCATTCTAAATGGTTGAGCCAATTTCCATTGTGGCAATGTATTGGTTGAAAAACGCTGATGGAAAAGACAAAATGAGATCTCAAATTCCGGATTTGCAAGATCTTTATAGAACTCTTTGATATGCGTAGGCATTACAAGTCCCTTGTAAGAGACTACAGATGTTGAGAAAGAAGGGATATAAAATGTTTTATCTTCTATCAATTCTGATTCGATCTCTTTACGGGAAAGATATACAAGTGCTTCAAAACGGTTAATAGCAACAGGTGAGTTAGGTGCGACAAATACCTGTTTAATAGTTGGAAGAGATGCCAGTGCTTGTTTACCTAGTGCATTTGTATCGATAGGTACAGTACGCGTATAGATAATTTTAAGGTCATTATTGTTACATATATTAGAGATCACATCAAAATCAGTTGGATTATTAGAGAACACCATAGCCACAGCATAATTCTCTGGAAGATATACATCATTTTTAGCTGCTTCTTTATGAAAAAATGATTTAGGCATTGAGAGAAGTAACCCAGCCCCATCACCTGTTTTACCATCTGCGGCAACAGCACCTCTATGCATCATCCGGGATAACGATGTAACAGCGTCTTCCAAGTTTCTATGTGAAGGTGTATTGTCGATAGACGCCAAAAGCCCAAATCCACAGTTATCCTTAAATGAAGTAAATAAATCTCTCATGTTCCAACCTTAAAATAATATCAATGACACATCATATAGCGTGTCTAAATGGGGTGGATTATACTGAAAAACGGGTTAATATTTGTTTAAGACTTCTATATAACCTATTTACGTGCTTTGAAGCCTACTCTACATTTAACATCATTTTGACTATAATTAAAAAAAATATTGGAGTATCACATTAAAGGGTTTATATTATCAGTCAGAAAAGCTAAAAATGAAGACTCGATCGCCTTTATTTTAACCAGTGCTGATGTACGAACTTATTACCGTTTTTTTGGTGCTAGACACTCTATTTTACAACTTGGGAATCTTGTAGACTTTGAAATTGAGGGTGAAGGCTCCAATTTTTTACCAAGACTCCGTTCACTCTCTCACATGGGTTTTCCATGGCTCTATGATAAAAACAAACTCCTACAATGGCACAACTTTATCAAAAAATTTGAACCACACCTCAAAGATGCAGAGGAATTGGACTCTTTTTACTTTGACCTACTCCTAGATGCCGCAAAAAAATGGGATAAGCAGAACCCTAAACGTATCGTCTGTGAATCATACATAGAATTACTTGACTACGAAGGAAGACTATACCCCGAAGAGAACTGTTTTATCTGCGAACAACGCATAGAAGATGACATTGCCCTTATGCAGGCTTTTAGACCTGCACACCCTAATTGTATTTACAGCCCTGCACTGCCTACTAAAAAGATCTTGGACTTTTTTGAGACAAAAAAAACAGTTTTTTTAGAAGACTATGAAGTAGAATACCTCTTTGAAGTTGTGATGAAAGGGTTGTAAGCTTATTCCCTTTTATCTCTTTAACTGCGCATGCATAGTATAACGCCATTCATGCTGTTTGAAACCTGCTGAGAATCCATAACTATCAAGTAATAATAGCAATACTTCAGGTTCAAAAAAGTTTCCGGGTTCTCCAAGTAACTCTTCTACCCTACAGATACTTTTACCCCTAAATGTACCTACATCAAAATCATAGATAAAGAGTTTTCCACCGTTTTTAAGTACACGTACCGTCTCTTTAAGTGCTTCATTTACATCTTTAAAATGATGTAAGGATTCACCCATCAACACCAGATCAAAACTATTATCATCAAAAGGCAATGCTTCTGCACTTCCTTTATAGGTCTTTACATATGCTTTTACATATTTGAGCATGCCTTCTGCGGGATCGACTACTGTAAAATCAAGGTCCTCTCTACATGTATGTGCAAACTCACTCATCACACCTGTACCTCCACCTATATCTAGAACAGAAGCAGTAGAGGTAAGTGGTTGTAAAAAATCACATAAAGATTTACGTACAGAATCAGGATATATCATAGGTCCGAAGGTTTTAAAGAGAAATCCTAGGTGGTTAAATGGAATCATAGCTGTATCCTACATATTGATATAATTATACTATATTGAGTTTAACTTGAAGATATGTATTATGATACCTCGAGAGAGGCATCAGGTAGAGAACTATTTTTTAGATTTTTTCTTCTTTTTTTTAGACTTCTTATTGTCTTTCTTTTTCGCAGACTTTTTCTTTACTGCTTTTTTATCGGCTTTTTTCTTTTCTGCTTTCTTCTTCGCTTTTTTTGAAGCCTTTTTCTCAGCTTTTTTAGCTTCTACTTTAGCCAAAGCTTTTTTTGCTTTTTTCTTCTCTTCTTTTTTTGTCGATTTTTTAGCCATGTCATTCCTTTAAATGTTATAAATATGAGCCACTTGCAGATTAATAAAAAAGAGGGATTATTAAGGGTTAAAACGA
>CAZBLM010000014.1:0-45405 GCA_964492675.1 uncultured Sulfurovum sp. | reverse complement strand
GTAACCAATAAAAGGTAAGAGAATCCACCAATATCCTCATACCAAAACGGTGAAGTCGCTTCTGCTTTTTTAGGTAAGGTCATAATACGATCAAGCCTTTTATCTTTTATATCATATGCCCATACTGCATTGTTTTCATGATATTTACTGTCTTCCCCGATGATCAACAGTGAAGTATTTGTCACAAACGTCAGGTTATCGGGATTTGCTATATGGTCTACATGACAACCGCTTCCAAGAGAACTCCTGACGGGCTTTCCAACCACCAATGCTTTCATATCCTCTGCCCTATAGTTTTTATCAACATTTAATGCATAGACAGTACCACATTGATTATAAGGAAGTTTGATGTCATTATATCCTCCCTTATCGTATTTATCGTGAGCAATACCATTTGAACCAAAATCTTCCATCCCCCGTCCGATCTCACTCATAGAGACAAAAAGTTTTCCTGAACGTGCATCAAATGTGATCCCCTCAGCTTTACGAAATTCAGTAGTTGCCCCCATCATTGCAGCATAACGTCTACTCTCTAAAAAAGCTGCTGCCTTTTTCATGCCTTTCCTGATCTTCAAACATTCAAAACCTCTTTCTGTATTGATAGATGTAAACCCGCTCTTACACTCTTCTCCTGCTTTCCCTGTTTCAAAAATATCATCAAACATCAATCCATCATTCGTACTAACGTTATTGTCAGGATCAAGAAATGCTCTTATCTCACGATCGCTGGCTTCACCAAGTTTGATCCAGTCCAGCGTTGCACTACCACCGTTCTTACTGTTTTGCTGTATCCATTTTGCCGCGTAAAGTGTCCCCTCACTCAAGTCTTCAGCACGTTTGGCAACATACATAAAAAAACCTGAGTTGGTACCGTCATCGGTCATATACACTGTCTTACGGTCTGGCATGACATAAGAGAGTTCATGAGAAAAACGTCCCATGGAATAGTGTTTGGTATAAGAGACGTTTCCATGATCATCTACTTTGACCTCAGGTGTCCAGCCATAGTAGTAGGGGTTGGAACTGGAAAGGTCACCTCTCCAGTATGCTTTGACATAGTTGTAGTACAGGTCTATATTTCCGACCTTATCACGTTTTCTGGCATCAGCGGGGTACTCTTCACTCCCCAAGTGAGATTCCCACGGTGTCTTCATTCCTGCACAGTGTACATACCCGCCAAACTCATCTTTTTGAGAAATGAACTGCAGGGTATCTGGCTTGGCACTTAAGTTCCCCTGCTTGTCTTGCGTCAATTCATTGATATAGTATGCCCCCACTTGACACTCAAACTGTGAGACCATAAAGAGTTTGTTGCTTTTTTGTAAGATCGTCACGTGGTCCAACCCCGAACCGGAGCCATATGGATTAGAGGTACCATTACATATATAGGGTTTTTGATGGTTAAGAACCAAGGGTTGGTCATAACGATCTTTTAATTGGCCATACACTTCTGCATTATCACTGTAGCCTGTCTTCAGTAAAGTCATAAAAGTGACATTTTGTCTCTTACCATTGAGTCTTACCTCACCAGTAGCACGTAGCTGGTACTTCTCATGGCTGCTTTGAGGAAGGTCAAGCGGTTCAAAGGAGAACTCTTTTGCACTTGCCAAACTATAACCTAATGCTCCAATTAATGCTAACACTCTAAATATTTTCATCGTTCTTTCACTCTACACAAACTTATAACCCACACCCCATACCGGTTCAAAATATTTCTTTTCATTTTTGGGGTCTATTTTATTTTTAAGCCTGTTGATGGCAACATTAACTGCATTATCATTGACACCTTCACCCTCTACTCCCCACACCTCATCACGTAGAAAGTCTCTTGTAAGTGCTTCACCTACATGCTTTATAAAGGTATACAACAGGTTAAATTCCAAATTGGTTAGAGATACAAGAGCACCATCTATATAGAGCTCTTTTTTATTCAAATCGATCGTCAATGCCTTGTATTTTATACGATCTTGTTTTTGCAGTACTCCTGAACGCTTAAGCAGTGCTTTGACTCTAAGTGTCAACACTTTGGGAGAAAATGGTTTACAGATATAATCATCACCACCGGCTTCAAAACCTTCTTCAAGTTCAGACTCTTGATCTTTAGCAGTTAAAAAGATCACTGGTATATCATACCCTGCTTCACGTAAATAGACTATAAATTCAGAGCCTTCCATCCCGGGAAGATTACGGTCTACCAACATTAAAGACGGGGTCTCTTCTTCTAAAAACTGTTCTACATTTTCAGTTGACAGAAAACCTGTCACACTGTAGCCCTCTTTAGTCAAATGGTACTCTATCAGTTCTAAAATATCTTCTTCATCTTCGATGACTACTATTTCTATATTTTTATTTTCCATAGGTGCATTATATCATGCACACAAAAAAGGTACCCTTTAGAGCTTTCCGCCCATACGTGCAAATATCAATCTAGATACAATATCTTCCAAACGATCTACGATCTTCAAATTTTTTCTGATGTATTTCAACAAATTGATATGTTCCTCATTAAGTTTATGTTCTTGGTGCATCGTCTGAAGTAGATCTTTTTCTATCAAAGAGTAAATATCATCTGTTTTACTATACTCCACATCGATCTTAGCAGCAAGCTCTTTCAATCTATCTATATCTTCTGTTTCTTTGATCATCTCTATAGTATACTCCAATGCTTTGATCGTACAGCGGTTAATAGAAAGTGACTCTTTGATCACACGTTTGATCTCCTCATCTGAATCAGGGTTACAGATCGCCATATTTTTCATATAGTTCTTTTCATTATTTGCGATACGCTGTAAAGAAGAAGTGATCTTCAAAAATGCGATCATCTCTCTAAGGTCCTTTGCTTCTGGACTATAAAGTGCACATACAGTTAAAATGAGGTTATCAATATCATCTGCCTTCTTATTTATTTGTTTAAGAGGTATTTTCACCTGCTCAAAACTTTCAGAATCACATTTTTCAAGTGCCTGTAGCGCCAATTTCTGAGAGATAGTAAGATCATCCAATATCTCTATCGTTCTTGCTCTCACATCTTCTAATCTTTCTAAGTTTTTATCTAACATCATTTTCTCCTTTTATCCAAATCTACCAGTGATATACTCTTCTGTCAATTTTTCAGAAGGGTTCACGAACATCTTTTCTGTAGTATCAAACTCAATGATATCCCCAAGGTACATAAAGGTCGTAAAATCACTTAAACGGCTTGCCTGTTGCATATTATGCGTTACGATAGCCACTGTGATATCCTTTTTTAATTCAGAGATCAACTCTTCGATCGCACCTGTTGAGATAGGGTCAAGCGCTGATGTCGGTTCATCAAAAAGAAGAACCTCAGGTTTCAATGCAACTGAACGTGCGATACAAAGCCTCTGCTGTTGTCCTCCACTCAAACCTAGTGCACTGTCTTTTAGACGGTCTTTTGTCTCTTTCCAGATCGCTGCATCTTTCAGTGCTTTTTCAACACGACCATCCAATTCACTTTTGTTCTTAAGACCAGAAAGCTTAAGTCCATAAGCGACATTGTCATAAATGCTCATCGGGAAAGGTGTTGGCTTTTGAAAGATCATCCCTATACGTTGTCTAAGTCCGATCAACTCATTCTCTTTTTGAAGATCAAGGATATTTTCCATTTGATTTGTTTCAGGATTAAGTAGATCTATCTTCCCTTCATAGTTGAACCCGGGATAAAGGTCATGTATACGGTTCATCGCTCTAAGCAGTGTGGATTTACCACATCCGCTTGGTCCGATCAATGAAGTGATCTTATTTTTATATATTTTAAGGTTATTCTTTTTGAGCGTAGGCTCAGGTGCTTCAGGGTATGTAAAGAAAAGATCTTTCACTTCCATTACTACTTCTAAGTCTTGTTTTTCCATACTGTTTATTTCCTTATTTTTTGTGTCTTGTAACATATCGGCCTACCAGATTGATAAAAAGTACGATCGCCGTTAATATAAATGATGCTGCCCATGCCAATTCTCTGCTGGCTTCATCTGGATAGGTTGCCAGGTTGTAAATACTTACCGTCAAAGACGGAAACTGGTCTGTCAGGTCCATAGAGAAGAACTGATTGTTTGCCGAGGTAAAAAGTAAAGGTGCCGTCTCACCAATGATACGAGCAAATGAGAGTAAGATACCCGTAGTTACCCCTACTTTAGCCGCTTTGAGTACGATCTGCATGATCACCTGCTTTTTACTTCCACCCAGTGCAATACCTGCTTCTCTCAACTCTTTAGGAACCAGGGAAAGCATATTGTCCGTTGTTCCTATGATGATCGGTAACATCATGATCGATAAAGCAACCACACCTGCCCACCCGTTATAGGTACCAAAAGGGTCAACAAGCAAGGCAAATACAAATACACCGATCACAATAGAAGGTGCAGAGGTCATCACATCAGAGAGACTTCTAATAATAGAGGTCATTTTACTATTTTCTCCATATTCACGTAAGTATATCCCTGCAAGTACACCCAATGGCACAGCAAAAAGTGTTGCCAGCAATGCCATAGTAAACTGCCCTACTATCAGATTTCGTATCCCACCTTCTACAAGGTCATTCGTAAATGTTGAGAGCTGTATACTGGCTAAACCTTTGTAAGAGAGGGTGATCAATATCCAAAAAAGAAACCCTATCCCTATCAGTGCAGATAGAGTAGAGAGGGCCAATACCACTTTATTTAATACAAGTCTATTCATTATTATTTCCTCCCAAGAAAGTAGAATTTAGCCACTGAAATAATGGCGAAGCTCACTACAAAGAGTATTAGTGCAAGGTAGTACATACTTGAGATCTCAAGATCTTGTGCTTCTGCAAAGTTATTTGCCAGGAGTACAGGTATCGATGTGGTTGGATCAGTGACGCTTTTTGGTATAGACATCACAGAACCGATCAGGAAGGCCACAGCCATGGTCTCACCCAATGCACGTCCAAGAGACAAGATGATCGAACCGATGATCCCGCTTTTTGAGTAAGGCATAACCACATCTTTGATCACTTCATACGTGGTTGCACCCATAGCATAAGCTGACTCTTTAAGTACATCTGGTGTGGTATTCATAGAGTCACGGGTGATGGCTGCCATAAAGGGGATCACCATGATCGCCAGTACGATACCCGCTGTAAGTAACCCTACACCGTTTCCACCAACAGTTGACTGTACGATCGGTGCAAAGTAAAAGAGTCCCCACATACCATAAATGATACTCGGGATCGCTGCTAGTAACTCGATAGCAATCGAAAAAGGTTTCACGATCTTACTGTGCGCTATCTCTGTTAAAAAGATGGCTATACCCATAGCCAATGGTGTCGCAATGACCATTGCGATAAGCGTAGAGAGTAGAGTACCAATAATAGGTATGTACCCACCAAAAATACCGCCTTCATCATCTTCACCCGATTCCCACTCTTCAATAAGGAGAAAATCAAAACCAAATTCCTGTAAGGATTGCTGTGCATACGTAAAGAGTATGGCAAAGATCCCAACAAGGAGGAAAAGTGAGAGTGTTGCAGAAAAGAAGGATAGATTCCTAAATAAATTACCGCTCATAGATTATTACCTTCGTATTTAATTGTCGGGGATTGTAATAAAAGTTGGTAACATTTTAATTACCAAACACAAATATCATGGCTGTAAACGTATTCAAGGAGTTACAATGATAGATATGTTTTAGAGAGAAAGCTCTCTTAAGAGAGCTTAGTTGAGTAGTATTCAATCGTTTATTTGATCTTCTTAGCTTCCCAGTATGCACGGATCTCATCTTTTGTTTCTTTTGGAAGTGGTACATAACCAAGGTCTGATGCTGCTTTATCACCATGTGTGTATGCCCAGTCCATAAATGCTGTTACTTTTTTATTTGTCTCTGCTTTTTCTGTTGGAAGTAAAAGAAATGTTGCTGCAACGATAGGATATGATGTTGCACCCTCTGGATCACCGATCACTGCATAGAAGTCATTGGCAGCTGTCCATGAAGCATATTTTGCTGCATCCTGGAATGATGGTACCGTTGGGTTAATGTATTTGCCCTCTTTGTTCTCAACTTGTGCAGCAGCTAACCCTAACTTCTCTTTGTATGCATACTCGATGTATCCGATAGAGTTTTTGATCTGTTGGATATTTGCAGAAACACCTGAGTTAGACTTACCTGCAACTAATTTTGCAGCTTTCCATGTTGGTTTTTTGCTCGCTTTAAGGCTTGCATCAATTTTGTTAAGGAAGTATGTAAAGTTATACGTTGTACCTGATTTATCTGCTCTTACTGCAACTGTGATAGGTGCATCAGGAAGCTTTACACCTGGGTTTTGTACTGCAATCGTTGCATCATTCCACTTTGTGATTTTTCCGCTGAAAATTCCTGCTATCGCTTCACGGCTTAACTTTAATTCACCATCTTTTACACCATCAATATTGTATGCAAGTACGATGGCACCTACCACTGTTGGGAACATATAAAGCTTTTTCTTTGTCAGTTTGTCTGCTTTAAGTGGTTTGTCTGAACCTGCAAAGTCAACCATACGTTTACCGATAGATTTTACACCATCACCGGAACCTGTTGGTGTATAGTTTACCTGGTTTTTTGTTGCTGCATAATACTCTGATGTCCATGCTTTATAAACTGGTCCGGGGAATGATGCACCCCTACCTTTAAGGTCGGCTGCATTGACTGATGCTAGTGCTACTGAAGCTACTACTGCTGTTGTGATTAATGTCTTAAATGTCATATTGTTTCCTTTATAAAACTTTTGATACGAGAAGTATAAAACAACTTGGAAACATTTTGGTTACATGCATTCAGAACTAAACTAGCTTATACCCCACACCCCATACAGGAGAAAAATATTCTTTGGTTCCTTGTGGATCTATCTTTTTTTTGAGTCTGTTCATTGCTACGCTGATCGTCTTATCATGAAAGTTGGTACTGTCATCACCCCAAACTTCATCGCGAAGATAATCTCTATCAAGTGGTTGATGGGGATTTTTGATAAAGGTGTGTAATAGTTTAAACTCCAGGTTTGTTAATTCAATATGATTTTTTTCTATAGAAAGTTCTCGTTTTGGCAGATCCAATACAAGGTCTCTATACTTCACTTTATCATTTGTTGTTGTGCCGCTGCGTCTTAACAATGCCTCGATCCGAAGAAGTAACTCTTTGGCAGAGAAAGGTTTGGTCATATAATCATCACCACCGGAAATGAACCCTTCTTCCATGTCACTCTCTTTATCACGTGCAGTGAGAAATATTACAGGAATGTCATAGCCTATTTCTCTCATAGCAGAGACAAACTCCGAGCCTTCAATACCTGGGAGATTTCTGTCAACTATCATCAAGTTCGGAGTTTCTTCTTCTAAAAACTGTTCAACATTCTCTGCAGAGAGAAACCCCATTACAGAGTAACCCTCTTTTTTAAGATGATATTCTAAAAGTTCCAAAATATCCGGCTCATCTTCTATAATGACAATTTCTATATCATTTTTTTCATTTCTATTTTGCATACTATATCATAGTGTCTATTGATAACAATTTGATTACATGCATGCAAATAACCATATGTAGCATATAAATATTTTATCTATAAAAATATATTTTTTATTTTAATACTAGACATTAACACTTTATCTTGATACAATTAAACCTATATTACTTTTGGAGGGGGAGTTATATACATGGAAAAAAAAGAAAATGATATTGATCAGGTAGAAGATGTTTTTAACATCAATGAAGTCTTAACAGACTTATTTTCTGCTACAAAACATATCGCACAAGAAAAAAATATCGAGCTTATTTATGAGATGGGACCTAATACACCCAGGAAACTACGTGGTGATTCAGAACGCCTCTTACAAATACTTAACAAAATTTTTACATTTGTTTTTCAAAACACTAATAAAAAAGATATTGTGTTATCTCTCTCTTCTCCCGAAGATTTTCTCTATGAAGAATTTATATCCTTCTATATAAAAGAAACCGATATACCAAAAGAAAAGCTTTTAGTATTTTTAGAAACCGACCTAAATAAAGATATTGAAATACTCGGAGCTGAAATTATTATGAACAATGAAAATAGTTCAGACATTCATTTAAGTATACCTTTTAAAAATTTCGAACTAGGCTTTAGGCGTCACTATAGACTCCCTGATAAAAATATTGTTGGTAAAAAAATGTTGCTGCTCTGTGCAAATGACAAAACTGCACAAAGCATAAAAAAAATGTTTGAGTACTTCCATTATGATATTACTGTAAGCATGGAAGAGTCTAAGAAAAAAGGAAATACCCTAGCGACATATGATCTTTTGGTCATCAGCAAAAAGATCTTTACAGAAAAAAATAAAAAAGTTATTACCGCAGCACAAGAGTCTTCAGCACTGAAATATGTACTGCTTCAGGAACCAAAGGATTTAGAAGAGGGTGAAGAAACAGACACTGCACACTTTATAAAACCTATTACGCAGGAAAAAATATTCGACTTGATCGTATCTCTTTTTAATGATGACCTTCATACACAAAAACTTGAAATAGTCTTGACAGAGGGTACATGATCTAAAATAATAGTTCATAAATGAAATCAGCAACCAAGTAGAATAGAAAATATTTGGAGACACTTATATAAAATGATCATATGCAAAAAGGGGGAAAGCATATATCTTGGCTGCTTATTGATAGTATAGCAATTGCTGATCTCTCAAAGAAGGTCTTTTTGAAAAAAATTTTTTTCAAAAAATGCCTAGTTGAGAGTTTTGGACTGTTTTATACAGCTACACCTTTAAGAATGAAGAAGATGATCGCTGAAAGTACTGCTGCTGTAGGTACTGTAATGACCCATGCCGCTACGATCTTCTTCACCATACCACGTTTCACATAGTTCTCACGAAGTGTTCTTTTAATACTTTTTACTTTTTTCTTTTGTAACTTAAGTGTATTGATGAGCTCTACTTGTTTTTTATAATCGTCTTCTGTCTTCAATGCATTAAGTTCTGCTTTAAGTGTATGTTGTTTTTCTACTTCTATCTGAAGCTTTTCCTGTTTTTCACCCATCTCTTTAGAGTCTAACCACTCTCTTAGGAAACCAACACCAAAGATAGCCCCTACTGCAATATGTGTAGATGATACTGGTAAACCAAGCTGAGAAGCGATAACCACTGTGATAGCAGCAGCCATCATAATGGAAAATGCTCTCATCTGATCCAATTCTGTGATCTCTGACCCTACTGTTTTAATGAGTCTTGGACCAAAAAGTGCCAAACCAACAGAGATACCTACACCACCCACAACCATGACCCATAAAGGGATCGCTGCTTTTGTAGAAACACCCTGTGTTGTAAGCGCATCATAGACAGCTGCCAAAGGACCAACAGCATTGGCGACATCGTTCGCGCCATGTGCAAATGAAAGTAGCGCTGCCGCAAAAATAAGAGGAATCGTAAAGAGAAGGTTGATAGACTCTCTGCTGTTGTCAAGTCCAACTACCTTTCTTGCCACTCTTGGCTTTACAATGATAAAAGTGATCACCGCACCAATAGCACCAAATAGTAGTGCTACAAGGAATGAAGGTTTCTTTGTTTGTGGCAAAAAGCTCACTATATCAACGATCACAGGCCAAACTTTTTTAAGTCCTTTCACTGTAAGATATGTGATGAATGCTGCTGCCATCACCGCTACCAAAATTGGTACGATCTTTTTTGCAGCTGCAAGTCTGTCTTCTTTGTAAACAATTTGAGATTTAATGATATAAAGGAATATCGCAGCGATCACACCCCCAAGCACAGGAGAAATGACCCATGAAGCAGCGATCTTACCCATCGTTCCCCAAGAGACGATAGCAAAACCACCTGCAGCGATACCACCACCAAGTACACCACCAACGATAGAGTGTGTAGTAGATACCGGTGCTTTAAGCCATGTCGCAAGGTTTAGCCAAAGTGCAGCTGCCAAAAGTGCTGCTGACATCGCATAGACAAATACCATCGGGTCTCCACCAAATGCATCCGGAGAGATGATCCCTTTTTTGATCGTACCAACTACATCACCACCGGCGATCAATGCTCCTGAAGCCTCAAAGATAGAAGCGATGATGATCGCCCCACCGATCGTTAATGCACCAGACCCCACTGCTGGTCCCACGTTGTTCGCCACATCATTTGCACCGATGTTCATCGCCATATATGCACCAAATACTGCTGCAAGGACTAAAAATCCTCCATGACTTGCCTCTCCTATGATACTAGTTGCATAAAAAGCAACGGCTACGGCAAAACCTGCACCCATGATCATCTTAAATGTATTGTTCATTTTGTTTCCTGTTTGTAAAAGTTTTGGAAGTATAGGTAAAAAGTATTACAATTTTGTTACCAAAATGTTACCAAATTATTGAAATTGTAAAAAGTGATTATAAAAAGAGGTAAGATGGGCTTAAACGCCCATCTATAGGAGATTATGAAAAGAACTTGGATTAAAATTTATAGATCATATCCAGCTGTACACGCTCATAGTCTGGTTCCATTCCAACTATTTTACTTTTGCTTTCATAAAGTTCATTGAAGAAGAAGTTACCAGCAAGATAGAGGTTTTTACCCGCTTTGTACTTTGCTCTTATCGCATGACCTTTTGCAGCAGTACCACCACCAAAGTTATCTGAGTCAGAGTATGCACCAAGTGTCGCATCTTCTTCAAGATCTGTATACGAGTATTTTACTTGCCAGTCACCAACTTTTTTAGCTTTACCTAGCTGAAGTGCAAGATCATACCCAAAGTTATTTTCGTCTGCAGCAAAGTTGTATGTAACGCCTGCTGCGAATTTTAATGGTTTACCAAATACATCTTTAAACTGCAGTTCACCAAATCCTTCTACAATATGATAATCATTTGTATATAGTCCACCTACTGTGGTATTACCTTTGTCACTACCAAAAAGAGTTCCGTTGCCTTTTAAGCCATCATAATAATAGATACCAGCACCTACATTAAGTTTTGCATTCTCTAATTTTGTTTTCTGCACGTATTGTGCAAAAAAGAGATTCACATCGTCTAATTCCGCCACAGCTGCTTCTTCCAAAGTTGGTTGGTTCGCACCGAGAGTGATGATCTTTGTATCATCTTTATACTGGTAATTTACCCCATTCATTGAAACATCGTTATCCCAAACAAGTTGTGATTTAATAGGTCTGTACATCATATATGGTTGTCTACCTACTTTAAAAGTAGAGTTACCAGACTTATAAGCCAGCCCTAAAATATTGAATCTAAGTGACTCGAAAAAGTAGTCACTCAAAGGTTCATTCTTGCCATTGTGATTATAGAATGTTTGGTTTCCTGAAGTTGGATTTGCAAAACCAGATCTCATACCAACTTCAAATTGAAGATTATCTATTAGATCAATCTTTGCCCCTATTCTTAAACGATATCTATTTCTATACGTATTGTCTTTATCATCTCTTTCGATGCTCTCATATCTTAATCTTAAATCACCTTTGAAATGAATTCTGTCTAAAAAGCCTTTTTCAACTGCTGGTGTTGTGTTTTGAACTTCTACTACCGGTTCTACTGGAGCAATGTCTCCGCCCGCCATTACTACTGACGCTACTGCTGCCATTGATAATGCAATTTTTTTCATTTGTATACTTCCTTGTTTGAATTTATGCCGGAAGTATAAATAAAAAGAGTTACAAAAGAGTTACAATAATGAAGAGGTAAAGAATATCTTACGTCAGTGAGCTATAAGTTTTATACTTTCCTCATTTTTATTGTAACCATTATGTTATCTATATACTATAGTATTACACTATCTCATTTGAGATAATACGAAAGAAAAGGAGAAAATGATGAAAATAAGTAAAATTGTAAAAAAAGTAGTCAAACAAGATGGAAAAAATTCACTTGTCTGTAAAGCGATCGTCAAACTTAAAGATTCTAAAGAATTTAACTATCTCGTTGATGCTTCAAGAGCATAGAAATTAATTATTGCCCGCCAAATGGGTTCATTCCACCCATCATTCCCATTGCCTGTGATTTTTTATTGTCTTCTGCCATTTTATTGGCATCGTTCATTGCTGAGATCAGTAATATCTGTAGATACTCTTTATCTTCAAGCAGTTCTTCATCTATATTAAGATCTACTACTTCACCTGCACCGTTCATAGTCAGTTCTATAAGTCCGCCACCGGCTTTTGCAGTAAACTGTACATTTTTTGCCTGTTCCTGTATCTCTTTAGCTTTCTCTTGCATCTCTCCCATCATCTGGGACATCTTGCTCATGTCAAAACCTTCAAACATCTACTCAAGTCCTTCAAATGCCTGAGCGATAGTGTTATCATCATCTAAGATAATCACTTTAGGCTTTGTAGTTTCTGCTTCTTCTCTACTCATCGTAGCGTATGCAATAATAATGATCTTGTCACCCTTATGTACTTTTCTTGCCGCTGCACCATTAAGACAGATATCGCCTTTACCACGTTCTCCCGGGATGATATACGTAGAGAATCTCTCACCGTTATTGACATTCACGATATCGATCTTTTGCCCTACAAGCATATCTGCAGCATCCAAAAGGTCTTGATCAATAGTAATAGAACCTACATAATTCAGATTGGCATCTGTTACAGTAGCTCTATGTAATTTAGAATAAAGCATAGTAATATTCATGTTAAGGGTCTCCTTAATTCATAATTTAATTCGGGATTATAGCGAAATCCCACCTATATTTTTATTATACTAAAAAATTGTGGGGAAATTGAGGTATGGTCGATACAATCGACCACAAAACTATTTAACTAATGAAGCAGGTGAGACAGGCTCTCCCCACATCTCATCAGGGATAACAAACTCGGAAACCACATTACCACCAATGATATGCTGATCAATGATCTTATCTATCTTCTCTTTTGTTAAATTTACATACATTACGTGTCCTGGTTCTACCAGCATCACCGGACCATTTGCACAACGATTTAAACAACCTGTCTGTATAGGTGTTACTGTACCAATAATTCCTTTTAGCATCAATGCTTGTGCCAAGTGCTGAAAAAGTTCTTGTGATTCTTTATCATCTGCTTTCACACAAGATGGTTTTGGCATCCCCGGAGGTGCTGATTGTTGACATTTAAAAATGTAAAATGCCGGTTGTGGTATACTTGGTGTCATACGTGATCCTTCAAAAGTTTAATTGGGAGTATTTTACTCTGATTTACTTAATTTGAGTTTAGGTGCTTCTTTCACTCTACTTGACATATGTCAATCCATTGTTTCCCTCCTTTTAATATAATTTGCTATTACATCACTAACTAAATACATGGAGAATCTATGCAATACCCACCGTTCTATGATAAAATACCCCCTATCACACTTGATGATCCACTAAGTGAATTCCTTGGTGCATTTGAAAAAGGAAAGATGGAGATCACTTATCTTGACTGCGTGAAGTTGGCAGGGCACTCTTGTCCTACTGTTGCAGGGGCATATCTGATGGCTAAGATGGGACTGGAAAGACTCTATGAAAAAGAACAGCCACAAAGAGGTTCTGTCAAAGTAGAAATGAAAGCATCTAAAACAGAAGGTGTTACAGGTATTACCTGTAATGTCATCTCTTTTATCGTTGGTGCAGGTGACAGCAGCGGATTTAAAGGTATTCAGGGGAATTTCTCCAGAAATGACCTGGTCTCCTATGACGTTTCTATGGATGCCGAAGTTAAGTTAACCCGTCTTGACACCATGAAAAGCGTTACCCTCTCCTATGACCCTTCTTCTGTCCCGGCAAATGAAAAGATGATGCCGCTTATGAAAAAAAACCTTCAGGGTATGGCTTCAGATGAAGAGAAAAAGCTGTTTCAAACCCTGTGGCAAAAGAGAGTAGAAGAGATACTATTAAGTACAAAAAAACACGATATGTGTATCACAATTAAGGAGTAGAAAATGAGCATTTCAGACTATATGAAGAAAGAACATAGAGAGTGCGACATCACTTTTGCCAAAGCAGAAGAAGCAGTGGCATTAGGTGAATGGGAAGTAGCAGGGGAAAGATTTCTTGCCTTCTCAAATGAAACACTTTTACACTTTTCAAAAGAGGAAGATGAACTTTTTCCTGCCTTTGAAAAACAGCCAGGTATGACAGAGGGGCCTACCAAAGTGATGCGTCATGAACATGAACAGGTAAGAGGTATCATAAGAAACATGACAAAAGCACTTGAAGACAAAGACAAAGATGCGTACCTTTCTCTTGCAGAAGCTGCCATGATACTTCTTCAGCAGCATAACATGAAAGAGGAACAGATGCTTTACGCAATGTGTGACAGAGTACTACCTGATGATGTCAAAAAAGAGACGCTTGAAACAATGAAAAAGATGTCATCGTAAAAGGTATATAGATGGCAGAATTAAACCGGATAACACTTGATGCAAGGGAGATGGAACATCCTGAGCCCTTGGAGAAATCTATAAAGATCATACGATCACTCGATGAAGCGAGCTATCTGTATATGTTACACCGTAAACAGCCTATTCCACTCATAGATCTGGCTCAAACACATCATTTTCAGGTTTTGGTACATGAAGATAAAAACAAGCTATGGCATGTGCTCATCTGTAAAAACAAGTCCATCAATCTAAGTGGTCTTTTAGATGTTTAACCAAAGTGGTCTCTCTTTAGATCAGGCACCGCCTATCTCAGTTGTCTTTCGTTTCTTTTTTTTAGGTGCACTTTTTGGCATCATATCAGGTATCTCTATCTTATTTTATGGGGTAGAGATCTTTGATGCGAACAGTACCGCTGCTATCACATTTACACACCTGTTGACATTAGGTGTGATGCTCTCTTTTATGTTTGCAGCACTCTTTCAAATGCTGCCTGTTATAGCAGGGGTGACACTCAGTTCCCCCATACAAAAAGCAAATCTTTTGCTGTACCCTTTCACCTTAGGGATTATCACTTTACTTTTTGCCTTTAACATGATGAGCGTCTCATGGCTCTTTATAACTGCATCTCTTTTACTGGGTATCTCACTTATCTTCATACTCTCTGTTATGTTGAAAAACCTCCTAAAATTAGAACACCATACGACATCCTCAAAGGGAATGACCTATGCACTGTTCTCTTTAGTCTTTCTTGTACTTTTTGCACTTTATATGACATTTTCATTAGGAGGTGTCATACAGGGCGAGTATTATTTACAGATAAAAGAAGCCCACTATTCTTTTGGTCTGTTTGGATGGATAGCACTGCTTATCATTGCTATCTCTTTTCAAGTCATAGAAATGTTTTATGTTACTCCAGCTTACCCGGACCTCATCTCTAAACAGTTGCCAAAGACACTATTTTTACTACTGTTTGTCTCTTCAGTACTTGCACTTTTTGTACCGCATGTATGGTTTGTTGCAGATAGTCTTTTGATCCTACTTTTAAGCACTTATGCATTGGTCACTCTCAAAAGGTTGACACAACGTAAACGTCCTCTGACAGATGCAACCGTATGGTTTTGGCGCATGGGTCTGACTTCTCTACTCCTGAGCCTATTCTCAATGACAATGACACTCTTTACAACACTTGAGATTTTTAAACCGCTTAGCTACATCTTTTTTACCTCTTTTGCACTTAGTATCGTCTTTGCTATGTTCTACAAAATCGTCCCTTTTTTAACCTGGTTCCATCTTAACAGCCAGGGTTACTTTAGTGCTCCTATGATGCATGAGGTGATACACCCAAAAACAGCAAAAAAACATCTCACGATTCACGTAGCGACTATTGTCTCATTTATAGTATCTCTTTTTATTACACAGATCATATTTGTAGCAGCTGCATTCACTATAGTCTCCTTTGGATGGATGGCATACCAAATTGTACATGCATACATCCTTTACACCCATACACAAAAAACTGGTGAGAAATTTAGTATGGATATGGACCAATCTTAGAAATCTTGGCGATTCATACACAGTTCACTTCTATAAGATATTCTGATATACTGATACTACGTATAAAAGGAATATGATGATAGAAACCACACATGTCTCCAAAGTATATAAAATGGGTGAGCTTGATCTTGAAGTGATCAAAGATCTTAACCTCACCATCGGCTCAGGTGAGTTCATCGCTATTGTAGGACCAAGCGGTAGTGGAAAAAGTACGGTGCTTAACATACTTGGTGGCCTTGACATTCCTACTTCAGGGGAAGTCATCGTCGATACGGAAAAGATCACAAACTTAAACACTACACAACTGGCACACTTCAGAGGTGAAAAGATCGGATTTATCTTCCAGAGCTTTAACCTCATCCCTGTACTCTCTGTCTATGAGAACATCGAATACCCACTCATTATGATACAAAGTCTTCCTCCCCAAGAGAGAAAAAAGCGGGTGTTAGAGGTCCTTAAAGAGGTAGATATGTTTGATCAGAAAGAGAAGTATCCAGATCAAATTTCCGGTGGTCAAAAACAGAGGGTCGCCATCGCAAGAGCATTGGTGACAAATCCTAAGATCGTATTTGCCGATGAACCTACTGCCAACCTTGACAGCAAAACAGCCCACCGCATTATCGAGCTTATGCATAAGATCAAGCAAGACTATAACACAACATTTGTCTTTGCCACACATGACGAGAAGATCGTCTCTTCAGCGGAGAGACTCATCACGCTTGTTGACGGACAGATCACAGATGACAAAAAGGTTGCAGTATGACAAATATCATTAAAATTGCCTTTCGAAACCTCAAAAGAAGCGGTAGAAGAACCTTGCTTACTGCAGCACTCATTACCATTGGTGTTATCTTCGTATTGGTTTACTCTGCACTCTCAAGCAACTTTAAAGCCTATATGGTCGGAGAGATCACAGACTCCATGATGGGGCACATACAGATACATAAAAAAGGTTACATTGCCTCTGTTGACAACCTGCCCCTTGACAAAAACCTTAACGGCAAACAGATAGACAAAGTCTTGGAGTTGCTGGACGACAATCCTTATGTTGAGAACTACACTTTCCGTATCAAGCTAGGTGCTATGTTCTCCAACTATGTCTCCTCTACGAATATCCGCTTAAATGCCATAAACCCTGATACTGAACGTATCACCCTGCCTCTCTTTGAAAAAAGGATCATGCAGAGTGAACCTCATCTACTCAAACAAGGAGAAGTACTCATCCCCGAGCTTTTAGCCAAGGGTATGAAGGTCAAAAAAGGGGATACTGCTGTACTGGTTGTCAATAACCAACAAGGCTCTGTCAATGGGTTAAATCTCATCGTATCGGGTATCGTAGAGCCTATCTCAGGGCCTGGAGGAAGAGACGGGTATTTTCATATAGAAGATGCTAAAAAAATTCTTCGTATTAAAGATGTTGAAGTCAGCGAGATCGTGATACGTATCAAAGATGTGACCAAACTTCAAGAAGCGATGAAAAGTATGCAAAGCCTCAAGGAGATTAGAAACAAAAAAGGCAAACCGGTCTTTGAAGTACACCCATGGACCAAGCTCAGTCCTTTTTATAACATCATCAAGATGCTCAACGTGATGGATATCTCAATTAAGATCATTTTGATCTCCATTGTTCTCATCTCTATTTTAAATGTGATGATCATGTCTGTCTATGAGCGTATCAAAGAGATAGGGACGATCGCTGCCATGGGAACACCGCCATCAACCATCGTAAAGCTCTTTTTAACCGAAGGATTTATGCTTGGCGTTTTTGGCGCGGCGGTAGGGAGTATCATCTCTTTTATCATTATAAAGGTCATTGACACCATAGGTATCCATTTTGCCTTTGGTAGACAAAGTGAATTGATCCTTCATCCTTCATTGCAGATGAGTGATATTATTTCAGTTAGCATTATCGTTATTGTGATTGCTTTGATAGCTTCTATTTCACCGGCCTTTAAAGCAGCAAAACCTAACCCTGTAGATGCATTAAGACAGAATTAGGAGGAGATATGAAACCGATATTACTATTATTAACAACCCTTTCCCTCTTGGGAGCCAACGAGCTACTCGAAAAGATAGATAGAAACCTGCAACCTGCTTCAAGTGAAAGTTATAAGAAACTTGTTAACATCGAACCAGATGGCAGTAAAAAAACTTTTTTACTCTATCAGGTAAAAAAAGGTAAAGAGAAGATGGTCTCCCTCTTTTTAGAACCAGAAAGCGAAAAAGGAAGAGCTACACTGAGACTGGGCGACAATATGTGGCTCTACATCCCTAATGTCGGCAAACCTATACGTATCGCTTCTATGCAGTCAGTGGTAGGGGGTGTTTTTAACAACAGTGACATCATGCGACTTGACTTTTCTACGGAGTACAAAGTGACCGAACAAAAAGAGAACAACAGTGAATACATACTGACACTCAAAGCAAAAAATGACACAGTGGCATATGATAAACTGATCATGACAGCAGACAAAAAAAGTCTCACACCTAAGAAAGTGGTCTGTTACGCTTCTACGGGTATGCTTATTAAAACACTGACGTACAAAAACATAAAGAAGTTTGCTACAGGTATCGTAAGACCAGCAGTAGTAGAGACAGTAAGTCCCTTTCATAAAGGATATAAATCGATCATGGTATACGGCAAGATCACACCAAAGAACTTTGCCAATGAAGTCTTTACACTGGATAATATTTCTAAAGTAGGTACATTAAGAAGATGATGCGTACGCTTCTTGTTCTCTTCATTTTATATACTTCCCTGACATATTCGGATGATTACAGCTTTGATATGGAGAGTATCGAAACAAAAAGTTTCGAATACTCAGGCTATCTTCGCACTGAATACAAATACCAAAACCTTAATGAGGATTCACCTCTTTATTCCCTACTCGGGCGAGATGACAGGACACAAGAGATATCTTTAAATGAAGCCCTGTTTCGTTTCACGTATTACAAAGATAATTTTAAACTCATCTCTGCACTTTCGGCCAGATACGTCAATAATGATGGTGTTGATGAAAGCATTTTTACCGCCTACCAACTCTATGCACATCAAACTTTGTCTATAAATCATGCCATTGATATAGGGAAAAAAACACTCAAATGGGGAAAAGGTTACTTCTTTAACCCTGCAGCTTTTTTAGACAGACCTAAAGACCCGACACAACCTGAAAATGCTTATGAGGGTTATGTGATGGCTAACTACAGCTATAACAAAAGTTTTGAAGGAGATCTAAAAAACCTGAAACTAGACTTTATATACATGCCGACAAGCACTTCTGTCAATGATGATTTTTACCATGACACCTCAACTAACTTAGCACTGAAACTCTATTTGCTTTATCTTGATACCGATATCGAATTTATCTATCTTTACAGTGATGAACAAAAAGATAAATTAGGTTTTACCTTCTCCAGAAACATACTTCCTCATTTTGAAGTACACGGGGAGTTTGCAAAAGAGATAGATGGATACCACTCATATCTTTTAGGCTTAAAATATGTTACAGGAACAGACATCACCATTACAAGTGAGTACTACTATAATTCTGGTGGTCTAAGCAAAGAAGAGATAAGCTCATCACTAAAACTGCTCGCTTTTTCAGGAAAAAGTTATTTGGTTAACAAGTTCTCAAAAAAAGAGCCTTTTGGTATCGTCTACTCTTCTGTCTATTTTAGAGACATGTTCAATACTAAAGATAACAGTCACTTAGATGCTTTGGGATTCATCTATACCTTTAAAAACAATATAGAGATAGATCTTTCCTATAATCTAAATACTGGAAATAATGAGAGTGAATTTGGGAAAAAAATGGTGAGTGATTTTGCCTGGCTAAAGGCTACATGGTATTTCTAAGTGATAATAACTTTCAATTTAAGTTTTTTTAAGCAACTATCCACTATACTTCTATCTACTTAGTAAATGATACTTATTATCATTTATATATTTTATAGAGTACCATAAGGAAAAGTTTTGGAAAAAATCATAATTGCTTTAGCAGGGCAGCCCAATGTAGGAAAGTCTTCCCTCATCAATGCTATCTCCAATGCTAAACTCAAAGTAGGTAACTTCTCAGGTGTTACTGTAGATAAAACAGAAGTACAGTTTACTATCTGTTCAGATGATGTTTCATGTACAGAGTACGAAGCACACATCATCGACTTACCAGGTGCCTACTCTCTTACAGAATACACCATAGAAGAGAAAGTCACCAAAAGCTTTTTACAATCTGATGAGTATGATGTCATTGTCAATGTTGTCGATGCAACAAACCTTCAACGAAACCTTCTTTTTACAACGCAACTTCTTGAAACTGGAAAAAAAGTCGTTGTTGCACTCAATATGTCTGATGAAGCAGAAAATGAAGGTATACAGATAAATGAAAAGCAACTCTCTGCTATTCTTGGTGTTCCTTGTGTTAAAACATCTGCTGCAACGCAAGAAGGTATAGATGCACTTAAAAATGCCATCATTGAAGTATATGAAAAAACAGAAACATCCTCCAAGGTCATCTACTCTGACCCTATCGAAGAAGAGATCTCACATATAGTTACATTTATGCAAGAGAAGAAATATAAGAGTGAACTTCCCTACCGTCACCTTGCAGTAAAACTGCTACAAGAAGATGAAGATGTCTATAAAAAAATGCATGATGAGCCTATATGGATAGAGATGCTTCCTATTATCAGAGAAGGGCTAAACCACCTTTACCTTCATAACAATACCAAAGACCTTGGTGAGATCTTTGCAGATGAACATTTCTCTTTTGCAAAAGGTGCAAAAATGGAAGTGATGTCTGTCAAAGGCATGAGAGCAAAGAACCTTACACAAAAAATAGACAATCTTTTAATCAATAAAATTTTAGGTATCCCTCTGTTTTTATTTTTTATGTGGGGTTTATTCCAGCTTACATTTGAACTTGGGTCTATCCCTATGGACTATATTGATGCTGCTTTCTCATGGCTTGGTGATCAAGCCAAAGCTGTACTTGGTGATGGTGAATTAGGCTCTCTTGTTGCAGATGGGATGATAGCAGGTGTAGGTGCGGTTATCATGTTCTTGCCAAATATTGTTATCTTATTCATTGGTATCGCGCTGCTTGAGACTACAGGATATATGAGCCGCGTGGCTTTTTTACTCGATGGATTTTTCCATAAATTTGGGCTACATGGGAAAAGCTTCATTCCCCTAGTTACAGGATTTGGATGTTCAGTGCCTGCATACATGGCAGCAAGAACACTGAAAAATGAAAAAGACAGACTCATCACCCTCTTTATCATAGGGTTTATGTCCTGTGGTGCGAGGTTGCCCATCTATGTACTTTTTGCAGGTGCATTTTTTGCGGGAGAACAGGCAGGAAATATCCTGTTTATCATTTATATCTCCGGTGCGATCTTAGGACTTCTTGCAGCAAAAGTACTTAAAATGTTTGTATTTAAAGGCGAAGATGAACCTTTTGTTATGGAGATGCCAAAGTATCGTATGCCATCTTTTAAACTCATTTGGCATACAGTGTATGGTCAAGCAAAATCATACTTGAAAAAAGCAGGTACTTTTATATTGGCAGCATCTATACTGATTTGGTTTGCTTCAAACTATCCTAAAAATGATGTTCTGGAAGCAAGTTATGCGGTGAAGATAGAGCAAGCCTTAACAGAGGAAGAAAAATCTACACTTTCAAATGACTTGTCTTTGGCTCTACTTGAGCAAAGTTACTTAGGGAAGATCGGACATGCTTCAGAACCATTCTTTGCACCTTTAGGTTTTGATTGGCGTATGGCAGTGGCACTTGAAACTGGTCTTGCAGCAAAAGAAGTTGTTGTCTCTACACTTGGTGTACTTTATGCACTGGGAGATGAAGTAGATGAAGGCAGCGAAGGACTTATCGAGCAGATAAGAGCAAATATACCATTTGCCTCTGCCATTGCATTTATAGTGTTCGTCATGATCTATCTTCCTTGTCTGGCAGCATCTATGGTATTTGCCAAAGAAGCCGGTGGATGGAAGTATCTGGTGTATTTATTTGTAATGACAACATCTAGTGCATGGATATTGAGTTTTATCGCGTATAGAATTACGCTTTTATTATAAGGAAGAACACCTATGAATTTAACAGAATTAAAAAAAGGTAACCGTGCAGAGATACTCAAGATCTCTGCAGACAAAGCACTAAAAGACCGTTTGACCTCTTTTGGTGTTATGAAAGGGGAGGAACTCCTCCTTAAAGGCTGTTCTTTGGCAAAACAAACCATAGAGATAGAAGTAGGCTCTACCCTGATCGCATTGCGAAAAGATGAAGCTGAAAAAATAGCTGTAAAAATAATTTAGTATATTTGAAGATCGGAGTATTTTTACTCTAATCTTTCATAAGAAAACTTAACGATATAGAGGGAAGAATGTATAAACTAGGGTTGATCAGTACAATACTAATGATAATGAGTATTAGTACATATGCAGAAGAGTTAGTTAAGTCCGAAGATAACACGACACAAGAAGAGAGTAATACTCCCATCAAAATTAGAAGTGTTAGAAGCATTTTAAGTGCCTATGATCCTGTAGAATATACCAAGGGGCAATTAAGAGCAGGATATATTGATTTTAAAGAAGATGGTACAGCACATGCCAATGCTTATGCACTTGCAGGACACTTTCATCTTTACTCAAAAAGATGGAATGGCTTGATGGTGGGGGCAGAAGCCTATGCTGTACTTAATTCCGGTATCGACCAAAAGTCACATACACTCAATGGTGATTTTTTTGATGATGAAGGGAAAAGCTTTATACTACTCTCTCAAGCGTATATAGATGGAAAATGGGGAAATACTGAAATAAAACTTGGGAGGCAGTCTCTTGATACACCACATGCAGACAGTGATGACATCAGAATAATGCCAAACTATTTTGAAGCCTATACCATTACCAATACGGACATTGACAATTTCACTTTCACAGCAGGGATCATCGATAAAATGGCAGGTTGGGAAAACGGTGTGAACAGTGCTGACTTTGTTGATGTGGGCGAAACATTGGGGTTAAGTCAAAAGATCGATGGTATCTATTATGCTTCAGCTTCATATGAAGGGATCAATGATCTCTCCTTAAGTCTTTGGTATTACCACTATAGCGATATTGCTAACGTTCTGTATGCAGAACTAGGATATACACAACAACTTTCTACATACTCAACTCTGACATTAGGACTTCAATATGATGGTAGCAGCAAATCAGGAGCAGCACTTCTGGGACAACAAGATGCACAAACATTTGGTATCAGCTTGGAAGTAAACTTTGAAGATATCGGTATCACCATTTTAACTGCCTATAACCAAGACAGTGGAGACACAGGTGCCATGGGATTAAGCCTTGGTGGTGGTGCATTCTTCACTTCCATGGAAGACCAGACACTTGATGCACTTGGTACATCAGGCTCTGCCTGGATCATCGGTGCAGGGTATAGTTTTGAAAAGGTAGGCTTGGATGGATTGGCATTTGGTGTAGCCTATGGTAATTTTGAAGCTGATGATGTCTCTACCTATCACACAAGAGAAACTAATGCTATTTTAGAATACGAATGGAATGATAAAGTCTCAGCCACTGCTGCATTTACTTCCATAGAAAATAAAGTTGCACACTTGCAAGACTATACACAGTTGAGGATCATAGCAAACTATAACTTTTAAGCTATACTGTACGATATATGACCCTTTATGATACTTAGGAGTTTAAGTGTGCTGAAAATATTATTACGTCCTCTGTTTCTTTCTTTCACCCTGCTAATACTTCTGGGGTGTGAAGAAGAGAAGAGTTCTTATGTCTCCCGCACACAGGTTATCATGGGAACATTCACAACCATCTCTCTTGAAGAGAAATATGCTGCAAATATACAAAAAGGGTTTCAACATATTAAAGACTTGGAGTCCATCCTTTCAAGTTACCAAAAAGATGCGGATGTCTATCAACTCAATCAACATAAAAAACTCCCTTCCAACCCTACGCTAAAAGACATACTAAAAAAAAGTAAAGAGTATCATACACAAACACAGGGATATTTTGACATTACCATAGGTTCCATCACTAAAGCACTCTACCATTTTGGAGAAGATGAAAAGATACCTTTAGAAGTAGAAAAATCCAAAGCTATACTAGGGATAGATAAAGTACATTTACAAAATGAAACTATCTCTCTAGATAAAGAAATCACTATAGACCTAGGAGGTATAGGTAAAGGATATGCTGTAGACTCTCTGAGTACATATTATCATACCCTTGGTATAGAGAAAGGTCAGATAGCTCTCTCTGGAGATATACGCTGTCTTGATAAATGCAACATAGGCATACAAGACCCTTTTAATGAAGAAAAGATGTTTACAACACTACATGCAAAGGTTTCTAATCTTTCTATTTCAACATCAGGGACATACAGACGCTTCATAGACTCAAGCACACACCATCACCTCATTAACCCGAAAAGTAAGTCACAAGGCCGTGCATTTGTCTCTGTTACCATTGTCACACAAGCTGACAATACTTTATGTGATGTCATGGCAACAGCGATCTCCACCATGCCTAAAGAGATTGCCTTGAGATTTGTAAAGTCTCAAAGTAATTTTGGGTATATACTCATAACGCCGAAAGGCGAAGTGGTCAAAGGGAATTTAGAAAAATTTGTGTCAGAATGACTTTTTTAAAAATAAGAGTTTCCACATGGCTACACAAGTGTAAACAATAAATAGAAGTGCTGACAACAGTTTAATCACAGCAAAAAACATTCCATCTTCCATAATAAAAAAACCACTAACATTCTCCACTAGCATCACAAGAACAAAGAGTATAGAAAAAGTTTTAATGTTTTCCTGTTTGACACCCTTAAGTATTGCAAAAAAGTGTGTCAATATGAAAATGATCAATCCCATTCCAAAAAGATGCGGGCTTACTGTTTCAAGTAACCCATATAATGACTTTGGTGCATAATAAGAAGTAGTACCTTCTATACTTAGAGATGTGTTAAGGACAAACATTCCCAGTCCTGACAATAACAACAACAGTGTCATGACAAAAAAATACTTAAGTGCTAAATTGTAGTGCATCATATTAGCTTTCTAAAAATATACACCGAAAAATACAATGCAAAAAGATGCCATAAAAGAAACAGACCTAACCATATAAAGATAAATACCTCTCCATAAAAATACCCAAAAAGAAGACTAATAGGAGCAAGTATCGCAGAGAGGAAAGTTAAGTGTATCATCTTATTTTTTCTATTTTTACTTAAACGGATATAAATGACAATCAAAAGCATTAAGGTGACCATGGAGATAAAGATATCGATATGTATACGTTCTAAAAGTGCAGGTAAAAGCATAGGCTCTAGAAATGCTTCTTCATTACCCAGTATCGTTTCCAATGCCTGTGTTGGCGTAAGCCCTATCTGATAATGATGCAACACCAGATCAGAAAATAAAAAAAGTGTAAGTATCGCTGTCAATAAAAGTACTTGTAAAGTTAACAAACGGTTCTGTTCCAGCTCTTTAGTGACTAAAAACTTCATCTAAGCTACTTTAAAACAATTTCATAAATGGCACGAGCTATCCTTGCACCATCTGTGACTGATCTTGCCGAGAGTGTTGCCCCACTGATCGTGGGAATGTCTTTACCTACGGTAAGTTTCTCTGAAGCATTTTTCTTTTGCATTTGACTCATCCATATCGATGATGGTATGAATTCAGGAGGTTCTGAAAATGCCATGATCTCTGTAAACGTAAGTGTGCCTTTCATATCAAATCCATATAGTACAGTAGCTTTTTTAGTTCGAACCTTCCTAAATACAAGTACTGCAAACCCTATGTTTTTACCCTTATTACTTAAAGTATAATAACGGTAAACCTTTGTATCAACTTTGGCTTTGGCTTTTTGTTGGATTTGAGAAAATTGTTTTTTTGTCAATATGAGACTGTGTTTTTCCATCTTCGTACTTTTAGGGAACGAAGCATGAACCACTTCATTGATGCTGGGAAATGATTTTGCCATACTACTTTGGGATATGAAGATCCCAAAGAGTACAGAGGTAAATAATTTATACATAAAGTTTGTTTCCCATATTAGAATATAAAACCAAGACCAAATGAAACAGTGTCAGTCTCTTGACCACCAACCTCATCCATTTCATAATCAAGTTTTAATACCACTTGCTCTGTTGGAAAAAAGTTCAACCCAATTGTAACAGTTTCTGTCTCAAAATCAGACTCATTTAAACCATCTACTGTCTTCTCAACTGGATTCCAGTTCTCATACTGTGCAAATACTGGCATTTGATAGTCAATGCCTACAATTCCACCAAGATCGTAAGAAGCATTTACATAATAACCACTTGCTTTTTCAACCGCAGCTGGGCTTAATTTTTCTGCACCATCAAGGTTTGTTTGTGTATAGAGACCATACGTTTTAAAAGGTCCATTTTCATATCTTGCATGGAAGTCAAACATAGTTGTTGTTAAACCACTTACCTCTTCACTTGGCTCAGGATTTTTAAGATTTGATCCCTCACCATAATATGCAGATGCACCAATAACTAAACCATTCATACCTGTATAGTCTACACGCCCCACAAATGCCGGGGTAAATGATCCATTTTTTGATGAACCAATTCTTCCAGATCTGATCCAACCATTTTTTGCTGTGATTGTTTTAGAGTTATTTACATTTAATGCATTGATCATACCTGCTGTATATTCGATACCGATTTCATCAAGTTTACCATAAGCAAGTACACCATTTTCATGCCAGGTTGAGGGGATAAGTTGTCTTTCGATCTCTGGTCTTTGTACGGTATTAAACAATGTTGGTTCATGTCTAAGGTTAGTAAGCCCCATTGGAGTAAGCACGTGTCCTACTCTTAGATTAAACTCATTTGAAAGCAAGAAGTCTAAGTATAAAAACTCAACAACAACAGATCCGCCTTTGTCTGCGTTTGCACCATGTTCAAATTCAATTTCAGCATTTAGAACTACCCAATCGTTAAATTTGTAACCAAAGTAAGTAATAAACCTATATATATCTGCAAAATCATCACCATTATCTGGGTTCGCATAAAATGCTTCCCCGTATCCACCAATTGAAAGTGGACTTTCTGAGAAGTAAACTTTTGATGCGGCTGGTCCCATACCGCTAAATGACTTTTCAGTATCCACCAATGTAAATCCACCAGATTGTGAAGCAAGAACTTCTTCTGTCAATACTGTATTTTGTTCTTCAAGTGCCTGTACTCTCTCTTCTAATGTTGCGGATTGAGCTCCAGTTGCTATAATTGCTGCCAGGCTTAATGCCGTAGTTAGTTTTTTCATATGTGATCCCTTCTGATCCATTATTAAGTTGATAGTTATTATCGTAATCGTAATTTAGCGAATGTTTTCTTAGAAGTTTATTAAATTGATAATTATTATTAAAATATAAATTTAATAAATACCCGTCTATTTATTATGCTTATACTGTATGAAATAAAAGGTGTGAAATATTGTCAATCACGATAAATGTATTGTATTGTTTGTAGTTTATATGATGAAAAGAATATTTTGCTTATATTTTAAATGATAGCTAGATGTAAAAGTCTATCGTTTAAACCATTAAAGAGTTTAAACGTAGAAAATCCTGGGGAAGTTGCTTAAGAACCAAGTAGTTCTCTTACCACTTCTCTGTCATCAAAAGGATGTTTCACCCCTTTGATCTCCTGATAGTCCTCATCACCTTTACCAAGAATGAGTAAGGCTTCATTCTCTTGTAATGACTCCAGTGCCATTTTAATAGCAAGTTTTCTATCTGGGGTAGCAGTTACTCCATCTTTGCCATGTAGTCCTAACAGTATATCTTCAAGTATCATCTCAGGGACTTCATCACGAGGGTTATCGGAAGTTACATAGATCTTGTTTGCATAGCGTCCAGCAACAGCACCCATACGAGGACGTTTCTCTTTATCACGGTTACCCCCTGCACCAAAGACAACACTCAGATCTCTGTCCTTCATAGAGTCCAGTACCTGAAACATACCGTCATCCGTATGTGCAAAATCAACAATGACAAGCGGATCACGGCTCACCACTTCCATACGGCCTGAAACACCCGCAAAGTGTTCAACCACTTCACATATTTCATCTACTTTTCTACCAGTTAACATTTGTACTGAGCCGATAGCAGCCATAAGATTAAAGAGATTGAACAATCCTACCATTGGCGAGTGGAAAGTGGCTTCTTCCTGTAAATGTTTGATCCCCGCAGTAATACCATGAAGTAAAGAAAATGCCTGTACTTTATATGTAGCTGGTTCATCAACACCATAACTCCTCGCACCAATAGGATTATAGGTAATGTTCTTTATATCGTCTTTATTGAGCAACTTAGGTGACTCATCTGCAAAAAAGAGACTTTTTACACGTCTGTACTCTTCAACAGTACCATGATAGTCCAAGTGATCACTTGTCACATTGGTATGGACCTTCAGTGCAAACTTTAAACCTTCTATACGTTTTTGATCGATAGCATGAGAACTTACTTCCATTATGAAGTATTCACATCCAAGATCCATCGTCTGTTTCATGTTGTGCAGAGTCTCAAGTATGGAGGGTGTTGTCATACTCTTCTCTTCGATACGTTGATCCTGGGCAAATAGGCCTCTTGTTCCCTGAAGGGCAGGTTTCTCATCAAGATCAAGTAAAAAAGAGTAAATTGCTGCTGTTACGGTCGTTTTACCATTGGTTCCTGTGACACCTACCACCTTCATCTTCTCAAGATCCCAAAAATCTATAAGCTCATTAACGGTAATAAAAACTGGCTTATCTTCCATTTTCTCGAAATAGCTACTGTTTTGTGCCGTTTTTAAAAAAAGTGTTTGGGAGTCCAATGCAGACGTATCATCGCTGATAAAGCGAAACGTATCTTTTAGAAAGTCAAATTTCACTATTTAACACCTTGCACA
The DNA here is from genome assembly GCA_964492675.1 of uncultured Sulfurovum sp. GTDB lineage: Bacteria > Campylobacterota > Campylobacteria > Campylobacterales > Sulfurovaceae > Sulfurovum. The sequence goes on along the minus strand of CAZBLM010000014.1, from coordinate 16,546 downwards.
ACATGGTACAGTGCCAAGATCTCCTGATCATCTCCAAAGAGAGAACTCGAAGCATCAAGATAACCTAATGCCATCTCATCAAAACCTTCAGTTGAAAGCTGTGTAACAAAATCTATAAATTCATCCTTATTGGTGATAATAACTTTTGTAGAGAACATAATATCTTCAAACGTTTTTTTGAAAGATCCCCGGCTCTTTACCAACCGTAAAAAATCGCTGTAACGTATACCGTCACCATACTCTACTTGTTCTTCAACTGGATCAATCAAAAGTTCCTGTATCTGCTTTTTTGACGTATCAAGATTCTCAATGATCCCATCGATGATATCTACAGCATTATCCTGCTCATCTTTTATCACCTGATAATAATCAAACAAGGCCTGTGCTTCTTCCTGGCTCTCTATGCCAAGATCGCTTAAATAAACCCCTATCTTTGCTTCATCAAGTGCAGGATAATCTTTCAGTATTAAACCATAACTTCTCAGTGCATTGGCATAGTCTCCCTTAAGAAACTCTGCCTCTGCTCTTTGCAATAATAGCTCTTGATTCACTTTATTCATTTTAAGCCAATTGATCCAATTTGTCTTCAAAGCCGTGTGGTACATTGACCACTGTAATTTCAGGATGTATCAATGTCTGCATCTGTCTCTCCACACCAAACTTGATCGTAGTGCCTGATGATCCACATCCTACACATGCACCTTGCAACTGCACAAATACTTTGCCATTTTCTATACTGATCAATGTAATGTCACCACCGTCAAGCTGTATGGATGGTCTTACCTTCTCTATCACACCAGCAACTGCCGGTTGTAACTCTTCATCTGTAAATGGGATCAATTCATCTCCTTGTGATACCTTTATTTAAAATGTACTCTAATATTAATAATTATAACAAAATCATAGTAAATTATCTGTGTACTACGCTTCTATTGAGTGTTATACACTAAAAGTGTTATTTTGTCAATGTTAATATGTGGGAATGTAAACTTTAAATAAGTGTATTCAAGGCAAATGCCTTGATATACAAAGAAGCAGGAACAATTATATAAGTTCTATAATTGCCATAGGTGCTGCATCACCTTTTCTCATACGTGTTTTAATGATACGAGTGTATCCACCGTTTCTGTCCGCATACTTAGGTGCGATCTCATTAACAATAGTATTTGTACACTCTTTGTCCTGTAACATTGCAAAAATAGCTCTGTGTGCATTGAAATCACCTGAAGAAGCTTTAGTAATAAGCTTTTCATAGTAAGATCTAAGCTCTTTGGCTTTTGGCAATGTAGTCTCAATTCTACCTTCTTTTGTCAAAGCAATAGAAAGGTTTTTAAGAAGCGCTGCTCTGTGAGAAGACGTTCTGTTTAATTTACGATAACCATGCTTATGTCTCATAATTTTCCTTTAATATCTATAACAACTATGCTTTAAGTTGCTCTATTTTCTTTACAAGATTCACTCTTGTTACATCTGCGAGTTCAAAATCTGAACCAAATCCATTCTCTACAAGACACTCATTGATCTCATCTAAAGATTTTTTACCAAGGTTTTTGATATTTTTGATCTCATTTTCACTCATCAATACCAACTCACCAAGATATTTAATCCCTGATCTGTCAAGCGAGTTGAATGATCTTGCACTAAGTCCAAGACTATCTACTGTCTGCATAAAAGGTTTAAGCTCAGAATCATCACTATTTCTCTTGATCGGTGCTACAGAGATATCAAGGTCAAGTACTGTATTAAACACAGAAAGTTGTTTGTTCATCACTTCCAATGCATTAGTAAATGCTTCAACCGGACCGATCTGACCATCTGTTTCAATATCAAAGATAATCTTTTCAAAGTTAGGGTTATCTTCAACAAGTACCGGATCGATCTTATAGTTTGCTTTTCTTACCGGAGTAAAGAAAGCATCCAATGCGATACTCTCAGTGTCAACATCATCTCTAAGATCTTCACTTGGTACATAACCAATACCTTTTGAGATAACAACCGTAAAGTTAAGTTCGGCATCTTCATTAAGTGTTGCAAGTGGCAAATTACCATTTACTACTTCGATTTGATCATTATTAAGATCTTGCGCTGTCACTTCTTTGTGACCAGAGAAACTGTATTTTAATTCAACTTTGTCACTCTCGTCTTTAATTTTAAAACGAATGTTCTTAAGGTTGATAATAAATACAGCAACATCTTCATGCATACCTCTGATGTTGTCAAACTCATGTGCAGCACCCTCGATCTTGATAGAAATAGGTGCATACCCAATAGAAGATCCTAAAATAAGTCTTCTTAATGGGTGAGCAAGTGTAACAGCATAACCGCTTTCAAAAGGGTAAGCAATGATTTCAGCACGGTTTGCGCTGATCTCATTTACTTCTACCTCTGTTGGCATAAATGGTGCAATTTTAATTTTTCTCATTAATAGCCTTTAACTTATGTATTATTTAGAGTATAGCTCGACGATTAGACGCTCTTCAACTGGGATAGCGATCTCTTCTCTTTCTGGGATTCTTGTAAAAAGCCCAAAAAGTTTCTCTTTATCCATGTCAACCCATTCAACCATACCAGTCTGGTTAGTTAATTCGATTGCTCTTAGGATCTGAGGATTCGTTTTACTTTTTTCTCTGATCTCAATTTTTTGACCTGCTTTTACTCTAAATGAAGGAATATCTACTCTCTTACCATCTACAGTTATATGTCCGTGGTTTACGAATTGTCTAGCTGACGCTCTAGTCGTAGCAAATCCCATTCTATAAACAACATTGTCAAGTCTTTGCTCAAGAAGTTGGATAAGGATAGAACCTGTGTTACCATCTTTTGAGTTTGCTTCTTTATAAAGTGCTCTAAATTGTTTTTCACTAACACCATACATAAATTTAGCTTTTTGCTTCTCTTGAAGTTGAAGACCATACTCAGAGATCTTTGTTCTTCTTTGACCGTGTTGCCCTGGAGCATATGGTCTTTTTTCTAATGCAGATTTACCAGCAAGTCTTCTCTCACCTTTTAATCCTAAATCAACGCCAAGTCTTCTTTCTAGTCTTTCAACTGGACCTCTATATCTTGCCATGCTTATACCCTTCTCTTCTTAGGTGGTCTACAACCATTGTGTGGAAGTGGTGTAATATCTTTTAAGAATGTTACACGGATACCTTCAGTTGCACCAATTGCTTTAACAGCTGTATCTCTACCTGAACCAGGACCTTGAACTTTGATCCCAACTTCTTTAACACCATTTTCCATTGCTTTAGTCATAGCATCTTGTACTGCTTCTGTTGCTGCAAACGGAGTTGATTTTTTAGAACCTTTAAAACCTAGTGCTCCAGCAGAACTCCAAGCAATAACGTTACCCATTTCATCTGTTACTGTAATTACAGTGTTGTTAAAGGTTGCAGCTACGTACACTACACCTTTAGCAATACTTTTTTTTGCTTTTTTCTTAGCCATATTAAACTACTCCCTTACGCTGCGCCGACAGTCTTACGCTTACCTTTTCTAGTACGCGCATTTGTCTTTGTTTTTTGACCACGACAAGGTAAACCTCTTCTGTGTCTAAGTCCTCTGTAGCTTCCTAGGTCCATAAGTGCTTTAATATCTAAAGTTACTTTTTTTCTAAGATCACCTTCAACCATAACATTCTCTTGAATATCATTACGGATAGTCGCTGCTTGCGCATCTGTAAGTTCATGAACTCTAATGTTATAGTCAATACCTGTTCTGTCAAGAATTTTTCTTGATGTTGTCAAACCAATACCAAAAATGTAAGTAAGTGCATACTCCATTCTTTTTTTCTGTGGTAAATCAACCCCTGCAATACGAGCCATGTTTATCCTTGTCTTTGTTTATGTTTTGGATTTTTACAAATCACGCGTACGATACCCTTGCGCTTAATGATCTTACAATCATCGCACATCTTTTTTACTGATGGTCTAACCTTCATGGTTACTCCTACGTTATTTTTACACCTATGTTTGCGTGGATAGACGATGTTTTGTCTCTCCAACCCTTGAGTAATCGGTGCGGGATTAATCAAAGATTCTTCGCGCAGTTTCCTATACCTATAGTAATAGGGAGGAGGATTATACCGAAATATTTCTTGATGTTTTCTTATATGTGTGTAGCGTCGATACAGTCGACTTTAGATTGTAGTAAAATAAAACTTTTAAAGGCTAGAAAGCCTAGCCTTTAATTTAGATATCTCTATTTATATCTAAAAGTAATTCTACCTTTATCAAGACTGTAAGGTGTCAATTCAACCTTTACAGTATCTCCTGGAAGAATTTTAATGTAGTGCATACGCATTTTACCTGCGATGTGACAAAGAACGATGTGTCCGTTGTCAAGCTCTACTCTAAATGTTGCGTTTGGTAAAGCTTCAACCACTTTACCGTCAATTTCAATTACGTCATCTTTTGCCATGATTATTATCCTTTATACAGCTTCAGTCAATATGACCGCTTTACCATCAACCACTGCTACTTGATGTTCATAGTGTGATGATCTGAGTTTATCATCAGAGATCACTGACCACTCATCTTCAAGTAACAGAGGCTGTCCGCTTTTCTGACATACCATTGGTTCCAAACAAAAGACCATACCGTTTTTGATCTTTGGTCCCTGGTTGGGTTTCCCTTCCAAATAATTTGGAATATTTGGTTCATCATGTGGTTTTGTACCTATCCCATGGCCACAATAGTCACGCAAAGGCACAAAGCCTGCATCAACAATGTAGTCTTCGAGAAGTTTGGTCAGTTCCTTAAAACGCATACCTACTTTGATATTTTCTATCGCATGATACAGTGCGCCTTTAGAACACGCGATCAGAGCTTCATCTTGTGCAGATATCTTACCTACAGCCATCGTGATAGCAGCATCTCCAAAGTATCCATCTAATTTCGTACCAATATCCAAACCAAGGATATCACCCTCTTTGACTACAGTATCATCAGGTACACCATGAATACACACTTCATTCAGTGATGTACAAACAGAACCTGTAAATCCATAGAGACCTTTAAAAGACGGTACTGCACCATGTTCACGAACATATGCTTCACCTAGAGCATCTATTTCAAGTAGCGTCATTCCCGGTTTAATGATATTTTGGAGATATTGAAGTGTTTTACCAACGATCTTGCCAGCTGCACGCAGCTTAGCAATCTCGTCAGGTTTTCTTATAGCAATAGCCATTATAGACCTACGTTACCTAATGTATCGTATTGGTTCATGGTTCTTTGTGCTTCGATCTTTCTCATTGTGTCAAGTGCAACCTGAACGATGATCAGTACAGCAACCCCACCAAAGTAGAAAGATGCTCCCATACCGGAGATTACCATAAATGGTACCGTTGATACGATCGCAAGGTATACAGCACCTGAACCTGTCAATCTACTGGCAACTTCATTTAAAAATTCTTTAGTGTGCTCACCCGGTCTAACACCAGGGATAAATCCACCTTGTCTTTTTAAGTTGTCTGATATGTCTTTTGCATTAAATGCGATAGATGCATAGAAAAATGCAAAGAACATAACAAGTAAAAATGTGACCGCATTAAATGTCAATCCACCCGGTGCCAATGAATCTGCAATCGCTGTTGCAAACTCAGAGGTACTTGACTGTAACATCGTCAATGGAAACATCAAAATAGCAGAAGCAAAAATAGGAGGAATTACACCTGAAAGGTTCACTTTTACAGGAATATAGTTCATCACTCTTTTTGTCTGGTTCTGCATAATTGTCTTTCTTGAGTAAGAGATAGGAACCCTTCTCTCACCAAGTTCAACATATATAATAGCCAAGATTGTGATCAGCATAATTGCTAAAATACCAAGAACTACCAAGAAGTTCATCTCACCTGCATTCACAGCTCTAACTGTATTTCCAATAGCAGAAGGAAGTCCAGAGACGATACCTGCAAAGATGATCAGTGAAATACCGTTACCGATACCTTTTTGTGTGATCTGCTCACCTATCCACATCAGTAACATCGTACCAGCCAACATTGAGAATGTTGTTAAGATCATAAATGTAGTTGGATCAATCATAATAGCACTTTGTCCTGCACGTCCTGTCATACTTTGAAGTCCCATAGAGACACCAATAGCCTGTACTACAGTAATAAAAATAGTGAAATAACGAATGATCTGCATATATTTTTGCATACCGTCACGTTCTTTTTTCATTTGTCCGAGTGCGGGGAAAGTTGCTGCAAGAAGTTCCATAACGATGGATGCAGTAATGTAAGGCATAATACCTAAAGAGATGATACTTAAACGTTCAACGGCATTACCAGAGAACATGTTCATTAGCCCAAGGGCATTGCTTGAGTTGTCATCAAAAAATTCTTTGATCACACCCAAGTCAACACCGGGAGTTGGGATATAGGCTAAAACTCTGTACGCAAAAAGGAATCCCAATGTGATCAGGATTTTTTGAGTTAAAGCATTGCCCATAATTATTTTCCGCTTGTTGTAACAGCGTCGTCTTTGATTTTAGTAGCAAGATCTTTTGCGCTAGTACCAATTAACTTCACTCTACTTACGTCTTTACCAAGCTTATGTACAGACTTGATCGTATCAAGAGTGATCTCAGAAAGTTCAGCAACTGCTTTGATCTTCTCTACATTGATTACATATGGCTTTTCTACTCTAGAAGTAAAACCAATTTTTGGAAGTCTTTTTGCAAGTGGCATTTGACCACCCTCAAAGTTTCTTTTTCTCTTGTAACCAGATCTTGCTTTTTGACCTTTGTTACCACGTCCAGCTGTTTTACCTGTTCCTGAACCTTGACCACGACCAACTCTTTTTCTATTTTTAGTTGATCCTGGAGCAGGTTGTAAATTATGTAAACCCATAATTACCCCTTACGATTTAATTCTAGTAAGTGCTTGGATTGTTGCTCTTACTAGGTTATTTGGATTGTTAGAACCGATTGATTTGCTAAGAACATCTTGGATCCCTGCAAGCTCAAGTACTGGTCTAGCAGCACCACCGGCGATAACACCTGTACCCTCAGATGCTGGTCTAAGTACAATTCTACTTGCATTGAACTTGTGTTCAATGTCATGTGCAATTGTAGTTCCCTTGATATTTACTTTTACAAGGTTCTTGTGTGCATCATCAACCGCTTTTTTGATCGCATCTGGAACCTCTTTGGCTTTACCAAATCCGTATCCAACTGTACCTTTCTTGTCACCGATCACTACGAGTGCAGTAAATCTAAATCTTCTACCACCCTTAACAACTTTAGTAACACGACCGATATTTACGATTACTTCTTCAAATTCTTTTTCGATTTCTTCGTTATTTCTGTTTTCCATCATGCTTCCTTATAACTTAATTCCGGCTTCTCTAAGTGCATCAGCAAATGATGCAACAACACCGTGGTACAGGTAACCATTTCTATCAAAAACAACAGAATCAATGTTTTTAGCAGCAAGGCTCTTAGCCATTTCAGCTGCTACAGTTTTCACTTCTTCTTTGTTCACTTTAACACCAAGTTTTCTACCATCAGCAGAAGCAAGTGTTGTACCTGTGTTATCATCGATCGCTTGAGCATAGAAGTTTTTGTTTGATTTAAAAACAGTCAATCTTGGTAACTCATTTGTTCCAAAGATCTTACCTCTTACTCTTGCTTTTCTTTGAGCACGTAGTTTATTTTTTCTTTTTTGAATACTTTTTAACATCTACCGCTCCTTACTTACCAGCTGCTTTACCAGCTTTTCTAATGATATGCTCATCAGTATACTTAACACCTTTACCTTTATACGGCTCTGGTGGTCTGAAGTCTCTAATCTCAGCAGCGGCTTGACCTACTGCTTGTTTATCTGCACCCTTGATAGTGATAATGTTTTTATTCACAGAGATATCTAATCCCTCAGGGATATTGAAATCAATCGGATGAGAGTGACCAAGTTGAAGGTTAAGTACTTTACCTTGAACTGCAGCTCTATAACCAACACCGTTGATCTCTAAAGATTTTTCATATCCTTTATCTAGACCAATAATAATATTGTTAAATAAAGCTCTGTATGTACCCCAATATGCAGCATCTTGCTTCTCTTCACCTACTCTTGTAAAAGTAACTTCAGAACCATCAATACTCACTTCTACTCTACCATGAGTCTCAAGTCTTTTTTCAAGATTGCCCTTCTTAGCCACGAGACATGTACCGTCTAGTGATACTTCAATACCACTTGCAACAGTTACTGGTCTTTTTCCTACTCTTGACATCTTTTCTCCTTACCAAATACTACAGATTACTTCGCCACCGATTCCACGTTTAAACGCTTCATCATTAGCAAGAACACCTTGAGAAGTTGAAACAACCAAAGTACCGTAACCATTTTTAAATGTTCTAATATCATCTTTACCTTGGTGAACACGTCTACCAGGCTTAGAAATCTTTGCGATCTCGTTGATCACACTGTTTTCATTCTCATCATATTTAAGAACTACTTTAATTGTCTTTTTGTTTCCATCTTCTTTCACTTTGTAGCTCTCTAGGTAACCTTTATCTACTAAAATAGATACTGTCGCTTCGATCGCATTTGAGTGAAGAAGTGTTGTAACGTCTAGTTTTCTTTGCGCAGCATTTCTTATACGAGTAAGAGAGTCTGCAATTATATCTGTCATCATCTTGTTCTTCTCCTTACCAACTTGCTTTACGCATACCAGGGATCATACCCTCGTTAGCCATTTTTCTTAAACACACACGGCAAAGACCGAAGTCTCTGTATACTGAGTGAGGTCTACCACAAATGTTACATCTTGTATATGCTCTAGAAGAAAACTTAGGTGCTCTCTTCTGTTTAGCTATCATTGATTTCTTAGCCATTAGTTCTTTCCTTTAGCAAAAGGCATTCCAAGCTTCTCTAGAAGCGCGAATCCCTCTTTATCATTCTCAGTACTTGTTACGATTACAATGTTCATACCGTGAGTCTTAATTACTTTATCAAACTCTACTTCTGGGAACATCAATTGCTCTTGAAGACCGAAGTTATAGTTACCACGTCCGTCAAAACCTTTTCTTGGTGTACCTCTAAAGTCTTTCACTCTTGGAAGTGCGATAGATACGAGTTTGTCAAAGAAGTTATACATATTTTCACCTCTAAGTGTTACTCTGATACCTGTTGGAGCACCTTCTCTTGCTTTAAAACCTGCAACAGATTTTCTAGCATTTACAACTACCGCTTTTTGACCGGCGATAAGTGAGATAGTATCTGTCATGTTAGCGATGAGTTTATTATCTTTACCCTCTTCACCAGCACCAACAGAGATCACTATCTTCTCAAGCTTAGGAGTCTGCATCGGGTTAGTGATCCCACACTCTTCTCTAAGTGCAGGTACGATGTCATTGTACTTTTGCTTCATTCTACTCATGGTATTATGCCTCTACTTTTTTTACATTTGAGATGTGGATTGGCATTTCTTTGTTGTCAAATCCGCCCTCTTTGTTATCTTCGCTTGGTTTTACAGCTTTCTTTGCTGTTTTACACCCTGCAACGATCACTGCATCTTTTTTAGTAAGAACCTGAAGAACTTCTCCAGTTTTACCTTTGTCATCACCAGCGATAACCATTACCTGGTCACCTTTTTTGATCTTAAATGTTTTAGCCATTACCATACCTCCGGTGCAAGTGATACAATTTTCATAAAACCTGCATATCTTGTTTCACGACTTACAGGGCCAAAGATACGTGTACCGATCGGCTCCTTTTTATCATCGATAATTACTGCGGCATTGTCATCAAATCTAATAAGTGAACCATTTTCTCTCTGGATCTCTTTTTTAGTTCTAACAACTACGGCCTTAATAACCTTACCTTTTTTTACTTTTCCAGTTGGAAGTGCTTTTTTAACTGAAGCAACGATCACGTCACCTACAGATGCATATCTTCTTTTAGATCCACCAAGAACCTTGATACACATGATCTCTTTTGCACCAGAGTTATCTGCTACATTTAATCTTGTAAAACCTTGGATCATACCGTTTCTCCTCTCTTCACGATGTTAAGAAGTCTGAAACTTTTTGTTTTAGATAGTGGTCTACATTCGATAGCAGTTACTGTATCTCCAACATTAATGTCGTTTTTCTCATCATGGATAAGATATTTTTTAAATCTTTTTACAGTCTTATGATATCTTGGGTGAAGTACTTTTCTCTCAACCAATACAGTTGCAGTTTTGTCCCCAGCCTTTTTAATCACAGTACCAGTTATTTGTCTTTTTGGCATCTCTAACCCTTTACTTCGATCTAACAGCAGTAAGTGCTGTTTGAATTCTTGCGAGATCTTTTTTCGCAACTCTTAACTCAGAAGTGTTTGTTAACTGCATCGTTTTTTGCTTTGCATTTAGTGTAAACAACTCAAGTTTTTTCTCTTTAAGCATTGCTGTAAGATCAGCTTCGCTTTTATCTTTTAAATCAATATAGTTCATTTGTATCCTTTAAAGCGATGATCTTACACTTAAATGGCATTTTATGAATTGCAAGTGTCAATGCTTCTCTTGCTAGAGTCTCTTCAACACCAGCCATTTCAAAGATAATTCTTCCTGGCTTTACATTCATTACCCATCTGTCAACAGCACCTTTACCTTTACCCATTCTTGTTTCAAGTGGCTTAGCAGTAAGTGGTTTATCAGGGAAAACTCTGATCCAAGTTTTACCTGTTCTGTTAATTTTTCTAGTCATTGTAATACGCGCAGCTTCGATTTGACGTGAGTCAATTCTACCAGCTTCAACAGCTTTGATCGCGATATCACCAAACTCAATTTTGTTGCCTCTGAAAGATTTACCGCGGTTACGGCCTTTCATCTGCTTTCTCCATTTAGTTCTTTTAGGCATTAACATCGTTATTCACCTCTCTTTTTAGATGGTCTACGTCCACCTTTTTTCTCTTCTTTTGGCTCAGCTTGGATACCTTTAGCAAGTACTTCACCTTTAAAGATCCATACTTTAATACCGATGATTCCGTATGTAGTATGTGCTTCAGCAAAACCGTAATCGATCTTTGCTCTAAGTGTATGAAGAGGAACTCTACCCTCTAAGTACCACTCTGTTCTAGCCATCTCAGCTCCACCAAGTCTACCAGATACAGAAACTTTAATTCCTTTTGCACCTGATTTAAGTGCACCCTGGATTACTTTTTTCATCGCACGTCTAAATGCAACTCTTCTTTCAAGTTGAGTTGCAACATTTTCTGCTGCCAGTTGACCTGAAGCCTGTGGACGTTTTTCTTCTTTGATGTTGATCGCTACATCTTTACCAAGCATTTTGATAAGTGTTGCTTTCAATTTTTCAATATCCGCACCTTTTTTCCCGATAATGATACCAGGTCTAGCAGTCACGATATTGATTCTTAATTTTTTAACAGTTCTCTCGATGATGATGTTAGAAACACCCGCATAGAAAAGTTCTTTTTTCAGGAATTTTCTGATTTTGTAATCTTCAGCGATAAAATCAGCTGTTCTTCCTTTTGCCGGGAACCATCTTGATTCCCAGTTTCTGTTGATTCCAAGTCTAAGACCTATAGGATTTACTTTTTGACCCATTACGCGTCCTTCTCAGTTTTTTCAGCTACGCCAACTTCTACAAGAATGTGTGCTGTTGGTTTAATGATTCTAGAAGCAGTACCTCTAGCTCTTGGTCTCCATCTTTTCATTACCGCTGCTTTGTCAACTCTACAAGAAGTGATCGTCACTTCTTCTGGTTCAAAGTCACCGTTCGCTACTGCAGATGCAATAACTTTAGAAACGATACCTGCTGCTTTGTTAGGCATAAACTCTAACGCTGCAAGAGCAAGTTCAGCATTCATTCCCTGAACTTCTCTAGCGATAAGTCTAGCTTTCGTAGGAGAAACTCTTACGAATTTTAATAATGCTCTACTCATATTAACCCACCTTCTTCTGAACAGAACCTTTATGGCCCTTAAATGTTCTAGTTGGTGCAAATTCACCAAGTTTGTAACCTACATGGTTCTCTGTAACAAATACCGGTACAAATTGTCTACCGTTGTGAACGTTAATTGTCAAACCGATGAACTCAGGGAAGATCACAGATCTTCTTGACCAAGTTTTAATCGCTTTGTGTGAACCTTCTTCTTTTGCCTTAAGCACTTTTTTCATTAGGTGACCATCGATAAATGGACCTTTTTTTGTCGATCTTGCCATATCCTAGCCCCTTACTTTTTACGCTTAGAGATAATTAATTTATCACTAGCTTTTTTCTTACGAGTTTTAAACCCTTTAGCAGGCGTACCCCATGGAGATACTGGATGTCTACCAGAGTTAGTCTTACCTTCACCACCACCATGAGGGTGATCGATCGGGTTCATTGCAGAACCACGAGTTTGAGGTCTAATACCTCTATGTCTGCTTCTACCAGCTTTACCAACAACTTCGTTAGCGATCTCTTCGTTACCGATCGTACCGATAGTTGCAAGACACTCACCAAGTACATATCTCATCTCACCAGATGGAAGTCTAAGTGAAACGTATTTACCATCTCTACCCATAATTTGAGCATAAGTTCCAGCTGAACGTGCCATTTGACCACCGTGTCCTGGGCTCATCTCAATATTGTGTACCAATGTACCAACCGGGATAGCTTTCAATGTCATTGTATTACCAGTCTTGATATCAAGTCCTGACTCTGCTGACATGATCTTTGTACCTACTTCTAAACCTTTTGGCTGAAGGATGTATCTTCTGTCACCGTCTACATATTTAACAAGACAGATTCTACAGTTTCTGTACGGGTCGTACTCGATCGTTGCAACAGTACCTTCAACATTAAATTTATTTCTTTTAAAGTCGATGATTCTGTAAAGCTTTTTAGCACCAGCTTCTCTGTGACGTGAAGTGATTCTACCATTTGAGTTTCTACCAGCAGATCTTGGAAGATTCTTAAGTAGTGCTCTTACTGTTGGTTTAGACGTAATATCTTTACTGTCTAGGTTTGTCATCCAACGACGTGCCGGAGTTATCGGTCTATATGATTTCATTGCCATCTTCTACTCCTTATACCGCTAAGCTTTCGATTTTTGCATCAGCTGGAAGTGTTACATAAAACTTTTTCAAGTCTGGTCTCTTCCCTTCGATACCTTTAAATCTTTTCACTTTTCCGTTTACTCTCATTGAGTTCACCTTAAGTGGGTTAATGCCAAAGAATTCTTTAAACACTTCCTTAAGACCGTTTTTAGTCATTCTAGGAGTAGTTTGAACTACGATTACACCATCTTCTTGAAGAGACAAACTCTTCTCTGTATACATAATTGCTTTAATATCTGTAATATCTGCCATATTAAGCCTCTTTTGTCAATTTATCAAATACTGCTTTTTCGATCACGATTGAGTGATACGCCGCAGCAAGGTAAGCATTAAGCTCATTTGGTTCAATAAGATATGCATTTTGGAGGTTTCTGAATGCTAAGAAAGTCTTATCATCGATCATCTCTTTTACTACAAGTACATCTCTCTGCTCAAGTCCGTTTACAAATGCCATAGCATCTTTTGTTTTACCAGACTCAATAGCGATTGAATCAACAACTAAAAGCTTTTCATTTGCTGCCATGTCTGCTAGTGCATGCATAAGCGCAAGTCTTTTTTGCTTTTTGTTTACTTTTTGATCATAGTTCTTGTTTGTACTTGGACCAAATGCAACACCACCGCCAACAAAGATTGGAGATCTAGTTGAACCTGCTCTTGCACGTCCGCCACCTTTTTGAGCCCATGGTTTTTTACCACCACCACTTACTGCAGATCTGTTTTTAGTCTGTGCAGTGTTTGCTCTAAGTCCCGCTGCATACGCTTTACAGTAAAGGTAAAGGTTATGTGGGTGAACTTCTAAAAACGCCTTTGGAAGGTCTGTTGTTTTAATTACTGTTGTACTCATTATTTAACTATCCTAACCAATCCACGTGAACCATTAGCTCCTGGGATTGAACCTTTTAATACTAAGATTCCGTTTTCAGCATCAAATGAAATAACATCATTTTTTACTGTTGTTTTAGTGTTTCCGTATTGTCCAGGCATTTTCTTACCTTTTTGAACACGTCCTGGCCATTCAGCATTACCGATAGAACCGATACGTCTACCAAATCTGTGTCCGTGTGATGCAGGTCCGCCACCAAAACCGTGACGCTTCATACCACCTTGAAAACCTCTACCCTTAGTGTTTAGAGATGTCTTTACCAATGTTGCTTCAGCCAATGCTGCTACATCAAGATCACCAGCTTCAGTACCTTCAGCTACCTCAATTGTCATAAACTTATTGAACTCGTTAGAAACACCAAACTTAGTTTGCTGACCTTCGATACTCTTGTTAAGTTTTTTACTTGAGTTGTACGCTACAAGTGCTTTTCCGTCTTCTTTCACTTCACAAACTTTCGCTTCAACGACTTTTAGAAGTGTAACTGGAACAGCTGGTACGTCAACAGTTCTGCTCATACCAATTTTTTCAATAATAAATTCCATTCTCTACTCCTACTTGTCCATTGATCTGATTTCAACTTCGATTTCAGGTGCTAAGTCCAACTTCATAAGTGAATCTATAGTATCTGAAGTCGCCGAAACGATGTCGATCATTCTTCCGTGAATTCTGATCTCAAACTGCTCACGCGCATCTTTATTTACGTGTGGTGATTTAAGAACCGTATAACGCTTCATCTTAGTTGGCATTGGAATTGGCCCTCTAATCTCTGCACCTGTACGTTTAACTGCATCTATAATTGCAGCAACTGATCTGTCTAATACTCTGTGATCGTAAGCTTTAAGCTTTAATCTAATTTTTTCCATATTTTACCTTTAAAGAACTCGTTAGCAAGGCAAAGCCAAGGTGCCTAAACACAGGGATTTAACCCTCTAACATAAATTTAGGAACGCGAATTATACCCAAACTTTTTGAAAGGTGCAATACTTTTCAGTCTAAAAAGGGTACAATCTTAAAAAATATTTCCTTTTAATAAGGAAGGATAAAGATGGAACTACTCGAATATTATCATAATCAACAGCATATATCTGATAATTATGTCACAAGGAAATGTCAACTACCTACTCATGGGGACATCAATCTATATGGTGTCCGTGGTGCAGGCAAAACAGCTATGGTCTTAGATCTTCTTAGTCAAGAAGAATCAGAAGCAGCTCTTTATATTGATATGCAAGATCCAAATCTTATTTTTTCTGTGCTTACAACATTGGCATTACAACAATATATAGACAGAAACCATATAAAGATTCTTATTCTTGATCATTATGAAGCATACTTGCTTACTGCATTTCCAAATGTAGAAAGACTTATTATAGTTTCACGTATAGCACTTCAGAACAAAGCTCTGGTACCTATTGAACTCTTCCCATTAGACTATGAAGAGTTCCTTGCTTTTGAAAGCTCTTTAGTGCAGAATAGAGGCTTTAACCATTTCTTACGTTCAGGTACACTTCCACTTCTTGCCAGATCACAAAAAACCGCTACACAGTCAATGAAACTCTTTTTTCAATCTGCCTTTGATATAAATGAACAAAAACTCCTTCTCATATTAGCACAGCAACATACCAAACACCTCACTACACACCAGATCTATACCTTTGCCAAAGAGAAATTCAAAGTGTCTAAAGATTGGCTCTATAAAACCATAAAACTATTTGTAGAAGAAAAGTTAGTTCTTTTCATTAATGACCGTTATCAAAAATCCGGTAAAAAGATGTTGCTTTTTGATTTTGCCTTTGCAAAATATCTCACTACCGGGCAACCCTTCATTATGCAGTTTGACACCATGATAGCCTTAGCGCTTATGAAACACCATATAGAGGTTGAAACACTGGGTATTCATGGTTATGTGACCCAGAACAATGAACTCATCATTCCTGCGCCATTTGAGAGTGAAGAGAGCCTATGGGTAAAATCACAAAACAAGTTTTCTCTCTACAAAAAATACGGCATTAAAAAAGTAACCATTATCACTGTTGCCAATCACTATGAATACGACATAGAAAAACTTCATTTTGAAGCCCTACCTTTTAATGAATGGTCAGTAATAAATACAGAAGAGGTGTAGCCTCTCTTTTCTTCAAACATACATAAGTATTCCTTCGCTATAATTCTCTCGCCTCTTTTCAGACCTGTGCAACGGTTCTGAGAGACAACGGGTCAGGATGGGAACATAGCAGCCCACCTTTCTTTACTGTGTGCCGCAGGGATCTGGGGAGGGGTATTAAAAACCTACTAAATATCTTCAAACAATAATTCAAAACTTTTTTTTGCTTATTGCGATAAGATACTTACTATCTAAATGTGACTAGTCACATGAGCCATCTGCTGAAGATAACTCAGGTTCAGAAAAAAATTTAGTTTTTTTCTAAGTCATACCTTAGTATTGAAGCGTAGCTTTATTGGACTTTGTTCAAAAAGCGTTCTTTTAAATTGTTGAGAGGTGTCCGAGTGGTCGAAGGTGCAGACCTGGAACGTCTGTGTGGGGCAACCCACCGAGGGTTCGAATCCCTTCCTCTCAGCCATACGGACACATAAAAACCCACATAAACAACGTATA
>CAZBLM010000013.1:0-48442 GCA_964492675.1 uncultured Sulfurovum sp. | reverse complement strand
AGTGGCTCAATATATAACTTTATAAGGTTTTAAAACAGCTTCCTGGATATATATTAGCTGTATATTATTAAACTGCCAATACTCCTAATAGTGTTAGACCATCGATAAAAAGGGTGACTGAGAGAACTGCCAATGCCACTCCAAGAAAACGCATGATGTATAGGTAGACTTCGCCACTCAAAAATGATTTTGATTTGCCTACTAATATGGCCAATAACATTTTAGAACCGATAAGAAAGATATAGAACCCCGCAATAAAAAATAAAAGAGCAAAAATGTTTATAGTCAAAGCCTTAGTCATTATTGGTCCACCTACACTAATCCAAAACAGATAAGGGTGAGGGCTTAAAGCATTAGCTAGTATTCCTTTTGTCAGAGACTTAGACTTCTGTTTTTGTAAATTAAGCGTATATCCCTTTGAATTTATACTATCGTATGCCATATATAATATAAATAAAGCACCTATGATTGATATAATCCCTAAGATAGAATTAGAATGGGATAACTGTTCTAAAATGAACAGAGAAAAAAGAATGATCGGCAGATCGGTGATAATAGGGGCAAGAGCAACTTTAATTCCAGATTTAATATTATGCTGAAGTGTTTCAGAGATCACGAGGGTTAAAAGAGGACCTGGAGCAAAACCAGCAGACAAACCTAATAATATTCCAATAGTGATGTAGTAAGTCATGTATCTTTATCTGTTCGCATTTACTAAAGTTAAAGTATAAAGTAGCTTGCGATAAAGAGCAGCAGTAATTTAAATGCTAAAATAGAGGTGGTTCCTATGATGTTTCCTATCTGGCATGAGGTACACTGTTTGTACTCTTTTCCTTCATACTGTGCATAAAAAAAGTAGCCAATGATGAGTACCAGGATCATTACCATGAGTGTTTCAACACCTGTTGTGAGTAGTAGCAGGTTTTTTCCAGAGAGAAACAGGCCAATGATCAAGCCAATAATACCCGCGATAAATCCGACATTGATCACACGGAGTATCCTGTCTCTTTTAAACACAGTAGGACAGTCATTCAAATTTAAGCTGTCAGTACCAAACTCAAGTTTGTTATCAAAGAGTGTTTTCTCTTCTTCGGTCATTCGTATTCTGAAGTTCGCTCCCAGCAGGTAGTCGGCTTTCCTTTGGATAGTGACAGCAAGGTCACCTTCAGCAGAGAGGAATTGCTGCTTTGCATCTCTGTCTTCATACATTACTTTTATTTTCTCATACCGTTTAGTGGTTGCACTTAATCCTGGAAAATATGCAGTGGTCTCAGTAGGTGTGATAGTCCCTTCTCTTTTTATCATGACAGGATTCATGATCTCTAAGAACTCTTCATTTTGTTTAATGACCATGACAGCCAAAGGAGAACCTATTTGGAAGGCTGCAAGGGCATCCAGGTTATTGGCCTCTATGGTATCTTTAAGATCTTGGATAAGCTCTAGTAAGGTATCGTCAAAATGGCGTACAGGTCCACCAAACTCTAAACTCATGACCGTAGGGTATTGTATAATTTCTTTTATCATCTCTTCTCTTTAATAAACGCTTATGCTATGTTTAGATGTATATGTAGGATAAAAATAGGATAAATGTTTAGGATAGATGTACCTTAGAGACTCTAAGGTACAGTAGTTTTAGTGACTTTTGCTTACAACGATCAACATTTTGATGTTGATCACCATAAATCTAAAAAGTTGCCAGATTTTACAAGTACGCATAGCTCTTGCAAATTTCCCCGGGATCATTGTTAAGTTAAATTGCTCATTTTGAAAGTTTACTTCTTCATTTTTCATTGTTAATCTCCTTAAAATTATATAGTGTACATAGTGGGCTTATTCAGGAATAAGCGTCCAACCTGGCTTAAGTTTTGCTTTGTAGATAAACATATGGTGTAAGATATGTTTGATCCAGTGACCCGCAAGACCGATCTCTCCGAATGTATAGTCTGTATCACGACCTGTACCAGGATACTTCTCAAAGTCTGGAACAACAGGATAAACAGTCATCGCAGCAGCTTGACCATCTAAAATGCCTTTACCAGCAGATGCCACACATGCAGCACCCATTTCAGCCATAGAAGCTTTATGAAGCTCAGCATCTTTTCCTTTGTTGATCATATCACAAACTGAATGTGCAACTGCTTTACCGATGATACCTGCAGGCATACCTGTTCTAGGTGGTGTAGGGTTGATCGGTGTTCCGTTTGGTGATGAAGCTGGTTTAGAGATCAAGTGCGGCGGTGCAAATGCAATACCTGCTGCAAAGATGTTTCCATATGACGGGTTTTGGTATGTTACCGGCCAGTCAGATGCTTTCCAGTTCTCGTACGCACCTGCATCGTATTTCGCATCTACTTTCATAAATCCGTTTGGAGCAAAAAGTGTATCAGTCATATCTGAACCATCTTTATCATATGCTTTTAGACCTACACCTGCGAATGGCGGGATAAGCATAGAAAAGTCAAACTCTTCTTCTCCCATTGATCCATCAAGAAGTTCATAATGTATCTTACCTTCTTCTACTTTATTAACATGCGCCCCAATGATCCACTCAACATTTCTCTCAGCATAGAGTGATTCAGCAAAAAGTTTAGAACTTACAGCGTAACCTCCCACTTTCATGTGAAGACCACCCATACCAAAGTCACCTAGGAATGCTTCATTGGAGATCCATTTGATATCAAGCATATCTCTAACACCAGCTTTTCTAGCTTCATGCTCAATGTTAAAGATATATTCAAAAGCAGCACCTTGACATGTACACATACCGTGACCTGTACCTACAAGGATCTTTTGTCTTTCACCTTTTTTGGCTTTGTCGAAGATCTGTTGGAGTTCAAGGTTCGCATGTACTGCGTGATCAGCTGTACATACGGAAACAGTGTTCTTTCCAAGTTCACCTTTACCATTACCTAGACCTTCTGTCGCATCAAAGTTAAGTTTTGGTCCTGTTGCATTGACAAGGTAATCATATGTTAACTCTTCAGTTTGACCTTGCTCCCCTTCTTTTGTAGACTCTATAGTGATATAAGACTGATCACTGTCTGCTTTACCATTTGGATGAATTGAAACAGCTTTAGCCTGTTTGTAGTCGATCCCCGCTTTTTCATATACAGGTGCGAGAGGGAAAACAACGTCTTTTTTCGTCATTTGTCCTACACCAACCCAAATATTAGATGGAATCCAGTTCCATTGAGAGTTTGGTGTTACCACCACTACTTCATGTTCTTTTCCTAACCACTTTCTTGCAAAGGTTGCTGTAGTATGCCCCGCAACACCACCACCCATAACTATTAATCGTGCCATAAATATTCCTTTTAAGTTTATTCTATAATCATTCTATGGGATAATTTTTTAAAAAGTAATTAAAATTAATAAAATTAATGATGTTTATCATAAAAACTTATTATTGATGTGTAATTGCCATAGTTTATACACCAATAATAGATACTTCTTATATCAATATTATTTATTTTATTCAGAGTTTATAAGTCTGAATTAGCCTAAAATTACTAAAGTATGTTACTATTTTAGCTCTGATATAATTATAAGAAAATCAGTGTAAAGGTAGATAAAAAATATATGCAGGTAACTATGATAAAGATCTTTATATTTATGATGATAGTGTTACCCTTAAATGCTGACGTTTGGAATAACCCTCATAGTGAAGAGAAAAGTGCTTCCAATACCCTTTTCTCCTCTTTCTCTCTTCCTCCTAAAAGACTGGATCCCGTTGTCTCATACAGTTCCAATGAGTGGGCATTTATAGGTCAGATATATGAACCGCCATTACAATATAATTATTTGGAGAGACCCTATAAGCTTGAACCGCTTACACTTAGAAAAATGCCAACGATACGTTACCTGAATAAAGAGAGACAAGAAGTAGGTGAAAATGATGAGAATGTTGCATTTAGTGAATACAAGTTGGAACTTCGAAAAGATGTTATGTATCAAGATCATCCGGCTTTTGTAAAAGATGTAAGAGGTCATATGCTTTATGCATCACTGAGTGAAGAAGCTTTGGAAAAGATAGATACATTAGATGATTTTGAAAAAAAAGATACACGTTATTTGAAAGCAGAAGATTATGCTTATGCCATTAAGCGTATGGGAGTAAGAGGGAACCATTCTCCTATTTTGGATAGTATGCAACCGTATATTGTAGGATTAAAAACATTTTCGAGTACCATCGGCAAGATAGCAAAAGAGAAGAAAGCCGAAGAGAAAATACTTGATCTTCGTGCGTATGACATTTCAGGTGTAAAAGTTGAGGATGACCATACCTTAGTGATAGAGATAAATGGAAAATACCCGCAGTTTCTCTATTGGCTGACGATGAACTTCTTTGCCCCTATTCCATGGGAAGCAGATATCTTTTATCAGCAAAAAGGCCTAGTGGCTAAAAATCTGACACTTAACTGGCATCCTGTAGGTACAGGAGCCTATTATCTGGCAGAGAACAATCCAAACAAACAGATGCGACTGGTGAAGAATCCAAATTTTCATAATGAAGTATATCCTGCTTCAGAGCATGAAGATACAGGGAAAAAACTGCCATTTATTGATGAAGTTATCTACTCTTTGGAAAAAGAGAGTATCCCTTTATGGAACAAGTTTTTACAAGGATATTATGATGCCTCGGGCATCAGCTCTGAAGCATTTGATCAAGCTGTACAAATATCTTCATCTGGGACTATGGGTTTAAGTGAAGAGATGCAGGAAAAGGATATATCACTTATCGGGTCGGTACAGCCTTCCACCTTTTATATGGCATTTAATATGGTAGACTCTGTGGTAGGTGGTTATACAGAGTCAGCTAAAAAATTGAGACAGGCTATTAGTATCGCTATCGATCAGGAAGAGTACATCTCTATCTTTATGAATGAACGCGGTATAGCAGCACAAGGTGCGATACCCCCAGGTATTTTTGGCTATGAAGAGGGGCAAAAGGGAACCAATCCTGTAGTCTATGACTGGGTTGATGGAAAACGTCAGCGTAAGTTATTGGCGGTAGCTAAACAACTTTTATCAGAAGCAGGATACCCAAATGGTATTTCAAATAAAACAGGTAAACCTTTAAAACTTCACTATGATACCACAGCTACCGGCCCGGACGACAGGGCTTTGATGGATTGGTATCGTAAACAGTTTGATGCTTTGGGTATACAGTTGGTCATTCGTGCTACAGACTATAACCGTTTTCAGGATAAAGTACGAAAAGGTAAAACACAACTTTTTTCATGGGGGTGGAATGCAGATTACCCTGATCCGGAGAACTTCCTTTTTTTACTTTATGGAGCCAATGCCTCTATCGATACCAATGGGGCAGGGATCAACTCTTCAAATTATAAAAACCCAGCGTTTGACACACTTTTTGAAAAGATGAAAACAATGAAGAATACTCCTGCAAGAATGGATATCATACGTGAAATGATAAAGATATCAAGAGAAGATGCACCGTGGGTATGGGGTATTCACCCTAAATCTTTAGCCCTATCTCATGCATGGTATAAAAATGTAGTTCCAAATGCCATGGCAAACAATACATTGAAATATAAACGTATAGATGCCGCCTTGAGAGCAAAAAAACAAAAAGAGTGGAACCAACCTGTTCTCATACCTTTGATCATTTTAGCACTATTTGTTCTGTTTATGATCTTTTCACTCCGTCGTATTTATAGAAATAGACAAAATAGAGTGATCTGTAAAGAGGAGGGTGCATGTTAGCCTATATCATTAAACGTATACTCTATGCAATACCCATACTCATAGGGGTTAATCTCATTACTTTCATGTTGTTCTTTATGGTTAATAGTCCCGATGACATGGCAAGAGCGCAGTTAGGTGCAAAACAGGTAACACCAGATCTCATACAGTCATGGAAAGAGGAAAGAGGCTATGACAAACCTCTATTTGTCAATACCAAAGCCCAAGGTCTTTCACAAGTATCTGATACTCTTTTTGTACAGGAGTCACTCAAACTTTTCACTTTTGATTTTGGTTTTTCAGACAGTAACCGTAATATTGGGGAAGATATTAAAGAGCGTATGATGCCGAGTCTTTCCATCGCTTTGCCTACCTTTTTGATCGCACTGATTACGAACATTTCTCTAGCTCTGCTCTTGGTACTTTTTAGAGGTTCTATGTTAGATACAAGTATGATGATCATCGCCGTGATGATCATGTCAGTATCAGGACTCTTTTATATCATCGCAGGGCAAGTGCTCTTTTCCAAGATCTGGCATTGGGTGCCTATATCGGGCTATGAGAGTGGATGGGATGGTGTCAAGTTCATCATTTTACCTGTGATGATAGGTGTATTTGCAGGCATTGGGTCAGGGGTTCGTTGGTACAGAAGTATCTTTTTAGAACAGATCAATCAGGATTATGTACGTACGGCTAGAGCTAAAGGGCTCTCTGAGCTTAAAGTGCTGTTCGGACACGTTTTACGTAATGGTATGCTCCCTATTTTGACAGGTGTGGTGGTGATCATCCCTTCACTATTTATGGGAAGCCTTATTATGGAGTCGTTCTTTGGTATCCCTGGACTTGGTTCTTATACGATCGATGCGATCAATTCACAAGATTTTGCTATCGTTAAAGCGATGGTCTTTTTAGGTTCAGTGCTTTACATCATAGGGTTGATCTTGACAGATATCTCCTATACACTGTTTGACCCGCGGGTGAAACTTTCATGAAATTAGTTTTACTCTGGACAGATATGTTGGTATGGTTGTTGGTGATCGCACTTTTGGTATGGTCATGGATAGTTTCACGTAATCCTCAAGTCAAAAAGATCTGGCATACGATCTTCAAATCAAGTATAGCGATGGCTTCTTCTGTGGTGCTTCTATTCTATCTGCTGTTTACTCTGCTTGATTCGATCCATCTACGTCTGGCACTTCCTGCTGAATCCCAAAAGAGTCAGGAGGTAGCATATGAAGCTGAAATGGTCTCTTTGCTTGACCTGGTCTTTGAACATAACATTCAAAATACAGAACGTACCTACTCAGCACCCTTTGCAACGACAGAGTATGCAAGTTCCATCGTGGTAGATGAGAACGGTGTTACCAAACAGGTTTACTTACCTTTAAAACATGTCTCTGCAAATGATGACTTTGTCAAAGAATCTCTTTTTGCATTAAGTTTAGGGGTATTGTTGAGTTCACTGCTTGTTGCTTTACATATATGGCGGAGAGAAAGATCAAGGTTTATGCTTGCATGTAAAGAGATTTGGCAAGGAGAAAGTGATCTGCCATGGCGTACTGCTTATGGGACATTCATGCTGTTGGTTGTCACATTTACCTGGCTGTATATGCTTAGTTACTCTTATCATGTTTTAGGAACTGATAAAGTAGGTGGGGATGTTCTTTATCAAAGTTTTAAGAGTATTCGTACAGGTGTGCTCATCGGCATACTTACAACACTTATTATGTTACCTGTCGCAGTCATACTGGGTGTGAGTGCAGGGTTGTTTGGTGGTTGGGTTGATGATGTGATTCAGTACTTGTATACTACACTCTCTTCCATTCCGGGTGTTTTACTTATCGCAGCAGGTGTACTTTCGATGCAGGTGATGATGGACAATAATCCAACATGGTTTGAAACGACCCTCGAACGTTCAGACCTTCGTTTGTTGTTCCTGATTTTAATCCTTGGAATCACCTCTTGGACAGGTCTGTGTAGACTGCTTAGAGCAGAGACGCTTAAAATCTCTCAAATGGAATTTGTCACTGCAGCAAAAGCATTTGGTGTGAGTAAATTGACGATCATCCGTCGTCACATCGTGCCAAATCTCATGCATATCATCCTCATCTCTGTGGTGTTGGACTTTTCAGGTTTGGTACTGGCTGAAGCAGTACTTTCTTATGTAGGAGTAGGGGTTGATCCCACCATGCACTCTTGGGGAAATATGATAAACCAGGCACGACTTGAAATGGCAAGAGAACCGATGGTATGGTGGTCACTTTTTTCTGCCTTTGTCTTTATGTTTATTTTAGTGTTAGCTGCAAATCTATTTTCTGACCGTATACAGAGGGTACTTGACCCTAGGAATAAAGCATGAGTAGTATTTTAACTGTAAAAAACCTCTCTTTGACCGTAGGTAGTGAAACGTTACTGGATAATGTCAGTTTTGATATTCAAGAGGGTGAGATATTTGCTTTGGTTGGGGAGTCAGGGTCTGGAAAATCTTTAACCTCATTGGCTATCATGCGCTTGTTACCTGAAGTGATAGCTGTACGTTCGGGAGAGGTTCATTTGAAAGAGAGAGCTCTGTTTAACCTTTCCGAGTCTCGGATGCAAACAGTGCGGGGAAAATCTATAGCAATGATCTTTCAGGAACCTATGTCTGCGCTCAATCCGGTCATGACAGTGGGTTCACAGGTCGCAGAAGTATTACGTGTACATTTGGGACTTAAAAAAGAGCAGGTGAAAGAGAAGGTACTTTCACTCTTTAGAGAAGTAGCATTAAAAGATCCTGAGGAACGCTACCACTGGTACCCACATCAGCTTTCCGGTGGACAAAAACAAAGAGTGATGATAGCCATTGCTCTTGCTTGTGAACCGGACTTGCTTATAGCAGATGAGCCTACCACGGCTTTAGATGTGACGATACAAGCACAGGTACTTGGGTTACTAAAACAGATATGTAAGCAAAGAGATCTTTCTATATTGTTCATTACGCATGATATGGCTGTGGTCTGGGAAATGGCAGACAGAGTAGCAGTGATGAAAGAGGGAAAAATACTTGAACAGGCAGCATGTCAAGACTTTTTTACACACCCGAAAGATCCGTATACACAGCGACTTTTAGCAGATGCAATGTCTACAAAAGCACATGATAAGATGGAAAAAGAACATGAGCCACTGATCGAAATAGAAGATCTGAAAGTACATTTTCCTATCAAAAAAGGTTTTTTCCAAAGAACGTCGGGATATGTCAAAGCAGTAGACAAGGTAACCTTTTCTATTGCCAAAGGGAAGACACTTGCCTTGGTTGGAGAATCGGGAAGCGGTAAAAGTACTATTGGTAAAGCGATACTCTCTTTACTAGATGAGACTGAGGGTAAAGTACGCTTTGAGAACCAAGACCTTGTTAGCTTGGATAAAAAATCTTTAAGCCCTTATAGACGTAAGATACAAGTGGTATTTCAAGACCCTTTTTCTGCTTTGAACCCCCGTATGACCATAGCCAGTATCATTAGAGAAGGTATGACAAGTTTAGGCGTAGGACCAAAAGAGAGAGCCGCCCAGGATCAGTACATAGAGGCACTACTTTTAAAGGTAGACTTGGAAGCTTCCCACATGCACCGTTATCCACATGAGTTTTCAGGAGGACAAC
Source organism: uncultured Sulfurovum sp. (assembly GCA_964492675.1). Taxonomy (GTDB): domain Bacteria; phylum Campylobacterota; class Campylobacteria; order Campylobacterales; family Sulfurovaceae; genus Sulfurovum. The sequence continues at coordinate 39,099 of CAZBLM010000013.1, read as the reverse complement.
GCCAACGTATAGGGATAGCCAGAGCATTGGCAGTGGAACCTGAACTGATCATTTGTGATGAGCCGACTTCTGCGCTTGATGTATCGGTTCGGACACAGGTCTTGGCTTTACTTACCAAGTTGCAAGAAGAGTCAGGTGTCTCATATCTTTTCATTACTCATGACTTGTCTATTGTTCCTATGATAGCCGATGAGGTAGCAGTGATGAAAGAGGGCAAGATCGTTGAACAAGGTTTGGTAGAAGATGTGATGGAAAATCCTCAGCATCCTTATACACAAAAGCTACTTGCTTCAGCGCCAAAAATAATGCATAAAGAAAGAGAAAATGATAATACTATTTGATTTAGACGGAACACTGATAGATTCAACCGAAGCAATACTTGAAGGTTTTGCTGTGGCTTTTAAAGCATATGGCAGAGAAGTACCTGAGGATGAAGCGATTAAAAATGAGATAGGTTATCCTTTAGATGTAATGTTCCCTACTTTGGGTATACCTGAAGAGGAAGTGGAAGCACATGTACATGCTTATAAAATGCACTATCGCAAGATAAGCTGTGCAAAAACAATTTTGCTTCCACATGCAAGAGAAGCGGTTATGTTGGCAAGTGAGCATGCAACGTTAGGAGTGGTCACTACCAAAACGGCTAAATACTCCGTAGAGTTATTGGAACATATGGGGCTTATGGATTATTTTGAAGTACTTGTGGGGAGAGAAGATGTGAAGAATCCAAAACCACACCCTGAACCTATACTCAAAGCATTATCAAAGTTAGATAGTAATAAAACTAAATATTGGATGGTAGGTGATACACCAATGGATCTGCTGGCAGCAAAAGCCGCTAACATAGACAGTGTAGCTGTCACATGCGGATATGCAGATGAAACATCATTAAGAGAACATACAGACCATGTATATCATTCAGCGCTAGAGGCTGTGAGGTTCATAACCCTCTAATCTTTCATGTTCCTTTACCGCATCTTTACCCGCATGGCTTCGTTTCGCTCAGTCACATACTTCGGAGTATGCTCCTTCTCTTCACTCACGCCATTCGAGCAAATCTACAGCAAATTAACACGAAAGCTTAAAAGCTAAAACACACTAATATATTTTTGAATTTAAAACGCTATAATCAAAAATAAATTTTAAGGAAATACCTATGCCATTATTAGACAGTTTTACAGTAGATCATACAAAGATGATCGCACCTGCAGTGAGAGTTGCCAAAACGATGAGTACACCAAGCGGAGATGATATCACCGTTTTTGACTTGCGTTTTTGTGTACCAAATGAAGATATATTATCTGCAAAAGGGATCCATACTTTGGAGCACCTTTTTGCGGGATTTATGAGAGATCATTTAAACTCTAAAGATGTTGAGATCATTGATCTTTCTCCTATGGGATGTCGTACGGGATTTTATATGTCTTTACTGGGGACACCAAAAGCTAAAAAAGTAGCTAAAGCATGGAAACAATCTATGGAGGATGTACTTGGGGTAAAGTCAGAAAATGACATTCCGGAACTTAACTTATATCAATGTGGAACGTATAAAATGCACTCACTTGATGATGCACAGTCTATCGCTCAAAATGTTTTAGATAAAGGCATAGGAAAAATGGATAACAAAAAACTAAAAATGAGTAAGAAACAACTCAAAGAAGCAAATAAGTAATTTTTAGTGTATGATGAAGATCTAAGAGCTCAAAAAGAGCTCATACTTTGTGAAGATGGGACCAACACACTCTATTCTAAAGAGTTTGATGAACCCTACCATTCAACAAAAGACGGTGCATTACATGAAAGTTTGGAAAAACATGTAAAGCCTGCTTTTCTACTGAAAAAAGATAAAGACAAAGTAACCATCTTAGATATTTGTTTTGGTTTAGGCTATAACTCCTTTGCCACACTTTACTATATAAAAAAACATAATTTAAAAACCAAGGTACATATACTCTCTCCGGAATTTGATGAGGGACTTATTAGGGCTCTTGATACTTTCGCATATCCACCGGAATTTAAAGAGATACAGCAAATTATTCAAACAATAAGTGAAAAGTTATATTACGAAGATGAACAAGTTAAGATAGAAATTTTACTGGGTGATGCCAGACAAAGCATTCCCCGCATTAAAGATAAAATAGACATTATTTATCAGGATGCTTTTTCTCCTGCACATAATCCACTTTTATGGACAAAAGAACATTTTGCAGAGATCAGAGTTATTTGTCAAGATGATGCCATACTTACTACTTACTCAACAGCAGCAGCAATCCGCCTAGGATTGTATGAAAATGGATTTTATATTTTTGTACATAGAGCGGAGATGATGCGTTATTCGACAGTAGCTTCTTTGAAGATGTTGGATGGTTTGGAATATATAGATATGGAACTAAAAAAGATTCGAAATACAAAAGCCCGGAGTATGAGGGACGCAGAGTATCAATAACTCATCTGCATTTGATCTACTTCATCCCAGGACATACTTTTTTTAGTTGATCTGTGTGCTAGGATATGGTCAATGTATCTTGCAAAAACATCAGTCTCTATATTAAGACTCGTACCTATCTTATAATTTCTCATTAATGTCTCTTTGAGGGTATGAGGAATAATAGTCAAACGGAAGTTATCATCACCTACGTCATTTACTGTGAGGGAAATACCATCTATAGTGATGGAGCCTTTTGGAATGATATGTGCGATATACTTTTTATCTACAGTGATGATAAAGTCAGTAGCATTTTCTCTAGGAGTGATGGAAGTGACTTTCCCAACACAATCTACATGCCCCTGCACGATGTGCCCCTCAAATCTGTCGTTCATCATCATGGCCGGTTCCATATGTACTTCACCGGATATCTTAGATTCATCTATGATAGAACGGGTTTCATCTGCCAACTCAAGATCAAAGCCGTCACCATGTACCTTAATGACTGTAAGACAGACACCATTGATAGCGATAGAGTCTCCAAGCTTTGCCGGGTGTTTTGACTTGATAGTAAGGATGTTATTTTGATAGCTTTTAACGGTTGCGATTTCGCGGATTAATCCTGTAAACATAATGCCTCAATAATTTTAGATATAATTCGATTTACTATAGTATAGGACGTATTTTGAACAAAGTCCAAAATACTACGCTAACGCTGAGTTAGCTTCAGCAGCTGGCTCATACGATTAGTCGTATTGGAAGATAATAAAACGATATAATTTTAGTATTATAGCACAAGGTTTAAAAATGAATTATGATGTCATAGTTATCGGTGGTGGTCATGCAGGCATAGAAGCTTCTTTGGCTTCTGCACGAATGGGTGTAAAAACACTGATGATAACCATCCTGGCAGAACAGATAGGTGCATCAAGCTGTAATCCAGCCATAGGTGGACTGGCTAAAGGTCACCTTGTACGTGAAGTAGATGCGCTTGGTGGAGAGATGGGTCTGTGTACCGATAAAACTGGTATACAGTTTCGTACACTTAATGCCTCCAAAGGTCCTGCAGTAAGAGGTACACGTGCACAGATAGATATGGATGAGTACCGTATCTATATGCGTAATGTGGTACTTAATACTGAAAATCTTGATGTCAAACAGGAGATAGCAGACGGATTAGTAGTAGAAGAGGGTAAGGTCACAGGTGTGACTACGCAACTTGGCAACACTTATACGGCTTCCAAAGTGATCATCACAGCGGGAACATTCCTCAATGGTCTGATTCACATTGGTGATAAAAAACAAACTGCTGGACGACAAGGGGAATTTGCCTCTGTAGAATTGGCTGAGTACCTGAAGTCATTAGGCTTGAACATTGGACGTTTAAAGACAGGGACCTGTGCCAGAATAGATGCAAAATCAGTTGATACCTCTGTGATGGAAGTACAGCCGGGAGATATACCGCCGCCACCTTTCTCTTTCCGTACAGATAAAAAAACATTTAATCCCACACAGTTGCCTTGTTATGTGACCTACACGAATGAAGGGACACATGAGATCATCGAGTCAAACTTTTACAGAGCACCGATGTTCTCAGGACAGATAGAAGGTACGGGGCCACGCTACTGCCCAAGTATAGAAGACAAGATAAACCGTTTCAGAGACAGACCAAGACATCAGATATTTGTTGAACCTCAGACTATCGATGAGACGGAGTACTACATCAACGGTATGAGTACGTCGCTACCTATCGATGTACAACTTGAGATGGTACAGTCTGTTGCCGGGATGGAAAATGCAAAGATCGTACGCTACGGATATGCTATTGAGTATGACTATGTACAACCTACAGACCTTAAACATACACTTGAGACAAAAAAAGTAAAAGGGCTTTACTGCGCAGGACAGATAAATGGAACTACAGGCTATGAAGAAGCTGCAGCACAAGGGTTGATGGCAGGTATCAATGCAGCACTTGATATTCAAGATAAAGAACCGTTTATTCTTAGACGTGACGAAGCGTATATTGGTGTACTTATAGATGACCTTGTAACTAAGGGAACAAAAGAGCCTTACCGTATGTTTACAAGTAGAGCAGAGTATAGACTGCTTCTGCGTGAAGACAATGCAGATATGAGACTCTCACACTATGGAAAAGAGTTCGGACTGCTTGATGAAGCGTATATGCAAAAGTTTGAAGCAAAAAAGAGAGATCTTGATGAAGCATTGGACTTTATGAGAGTCAACCATGTGACACCTACAAAAGAATTTTTAGCAAAACTTGAGTCCATCGGTGCGGTGAAGATCAATGACAGAACTTACTGGATGGATGTCATAGGACGTGGTGACTTTAACAGAGAGAAGCTCATTACTCTGTTGCCTGACTTTGATAAGTATGATGATGAGGTGATGGAACAGATACTTGTTGAAGCCAAATACAGTCGTTATATAGAACAACAGCAGGCACAGATACTTAAAATGGATGATATGTTAAAGATCAAAATACCGCAAGGGTTTAAGTATGAAAACATTTCAGGACTCAGTAACGAAATCGTTGAAAAACTTGGTGTAGCCACACCCCCAACTCTTTTTGCAGCATCACAGATCTCGGGAGTTACACCAGCTGCTCTTGAGATCATCCATGTGCATATAAAAATGGCTCAAAAAGGGAAGAAATAATTAAATAACCCTTCTTGTTTGTAGAATCAAAGCTTCTATTTAGAAGCTTTATCTGCATATGTGAATGTATTGCCTCCTAATGCTTTAGAAGTGTACATACCTGCATCAGATATTCTTAGTAATTCTTCTAGACTGCCTCCATCGTTTGGAAACTGTGCAATACCAATGGAAATACCAACTTTTACTGTATGATCATTCTGAAGTATAATAGGTTTGGAAAGAGAGTTTATAATACGGTTTGCCAAAATATCAATATCTAGGTCTTTATCATCTATATCAATGAAACTTGCGGTAAATTCATCTCCTCCAAGTCTGGCTATGGTGTCAGATTCTCTGATAAGCAGTTTTAAGCGTTTTGATATTTCAACTAAAACTTCATCTCCTGATTTGTGACCATGAACATCATTCACTTTTTTAAAACCATCTAAATCAATGAACATTACTGTGACTTCTTTTTTATGTCTGCGAGCCAATGAGATCATGGAATCTAGCTTTTCCATAAGTAAGCGTCTGTTCGGAAGTCCTGTAAGTGCGTCATGCGTAGCTAATTGGTTTAATTTATCTTTGGTCTTTTTATGATGTTCTATTTCATCATGCAGTTGTTCATTAATTCTAATCGATCCAATCGATAATTTGGAAATTTTCCATCCTTTGGAAATAATTAAAATTTGCCAAATGATCGATATAAGACCTAAAAGAGTATGTATCAAAGTATCGTGTAAAAAAAAGTAAATGGTTATAGGCATCATCGTAAAAATATTTAATAGAAAGTAATAATAAGGCATAGTGGTATATCCTACCACGGCAATAGAGATCATTGCCAAGAGTGTAATAAAGAGGAACATATCTTCCTGAACACCCAAATAGCTACCAAATAAAAGTGGTGTCAGACCATAGGAGAGAGAGATCAAACTACTGGGGAAACTCCTTATATAGAACCTTTTTGCGGCATTGTCAATAGTAAATGTCTCTTTAGTAAAGCGTTTTTCTATATATACCGTTATAACAGAGAAGATAATGATAAAACCTAACCAAATAAAAAGTTCTGAGAGTGGAACGTTTGCAGATCTTAATATTGCAAGCATGAAAATTGCACCGATAATAGCGCTGCCGACATTACCGACGGCACTACCAAAAAAGAGCTTTACACGTTCAACATATACACGATCTTCAAGGGTTATTTTTTTTGATTGCATAAAAACCTAATTTATCATTTTTATTTATAATACCATATTTAGAAAGAAAGCCCTAATCAAAAGTGCTGCTTATGTTTATTAAAGGTGATCACTACTAAGTATCATATCTTAGTAGCTGTCAAAAGCACTTCAGTTTTTTTTGTCATTTTATGGAGAGACTTCTAAGGTAGTACTTCCGTCATTTTTGATGTATGACGCTAAAAGATATAATTAAAACAAAAATTTATTATAATTATAAATTAAGACTATAACGGTCTTAATTTACCTAAGGTAACACTCCCCCTCACTTACGTACGCTCTTTATTTCTTTAGTACATTTCTTTAACCATGTTTAACCATAACTTATATATGATATCATATTACATTATTATTCAAACGAAAGGAACAATATGGGAAATGAACAAAAGGAACGTAGAGACTTTATGGGTTTAAGCCTCGGTCTATTTACTGCTGCAGGTAGTATAGGCGCGCTTTACGCGATGAAACGATCATGGGATCCTTTGCCATCTGTAAAAGCCGCAGGTTTTACTACGATCGATCTAGCAGGTGCAAAAGAGAATGAATTAACAGTTGAGAAGTGGAGAGGGAAACCTATCTTTGTTCTTAAAAAAACTGCCGATATGGACAAAGATGATAGAGATGTTATTGTCGGAAATGACAGATTTCATGTTTCTATAGGACTGTGTACCCACCTAGGGTGTATTCCAGCATATAAAAAAGACAAGCAGAATTTTTTATGTGCATGTCACGGGGGTTTATTTGATATTAGTGGGAAACAGTCTTTTGGACCACCACCTAGTCCTCTAGAGATTCCTCCATTTAAGATCGATGGAACAACACTTGTACTTGGTGAAGAGGGTCCGGAGTATAAGAAAATGCTAGAAGCTGGCATTACAGTATAAGGGGGAGTTTATGGCAAAATTTGAAAAAGCAAATAGTCTTAATGAGTGGTTGGACCAGCGTTTAGCGGTTAATACTATTAAGAAAGTAATGAACACAGAGTACTGGATTCCAAAAGATATTAACTTCTTATGGGCTATGGGTATGGTACTCGCAGCTACATTTGGGATACTTACAATTTCAGGAATATTCCTACTTATGTATTATAAACCGGACACTGCAATGGCATTTGATTCTGTAAACTACACGATCATGACTGAAGTAGGTTATGGATGGTTATGGAGACATATACATGGTATTGGTGCATCACTTGTATTCCTTATCATATATATTCATATGTTTACCGGTATTTACTATGGTTCATATAAAAAAGGTAGAGAACTGATCTGGCTTTCAGGTATGGGACTTTTTGTTGCATTCTCCGCAGAAGCATTCTCAGGATACATGTTACCATGGGGACAGATGTCTTACTGGGCAGGTATGGTTATTACCAACCTTTTCTCTGGAGGTTCATTGGAAGCATACGGTCTTGTTGAGTGGATTCGTGGGGATTATGTTCCGGGTGATGCATTCTTGACACGTTTCTTCATGCTGCATGTATTCTTGCTTCCATTGGTGATCATCGGTCTGATCGTTTTACACTTTGGTACATTAAGAATACCACACGTAAATAATCAGGAAGGTGCAGAGATTGACTTTGAAGAGTCTGCAGATCTTTGGAGAGCAGGTAAGAAAAAAGAGTCTAAAGTGATTCCATTCTCGCCGGTATTCTTGTCTAAAGATGTATTTGTATTGGGTGTTTACTTTATGCTCTTCTTCTACTTAGTGTTCTATCACTTTAACTTTGCGATGGACCCAGTGAACTTTGACCCGGCTGACGGTCTTAAAACACCGGCACACATTTATCCGGAGTGGTACTTCTTGTGGTCGTATGAGATCTTACGTCCATTTAATAAAGATGTGGGATTGATCGCGTTTGGTATTGCGCAGGCAGCATTATTCTTCCTACCATTTATCGACAGAAGTCCAAATGTAGCTCCGGCGCATAAAAGAGGACTTTTCAAGTGGTGGTTCTGGATACTTATTGTTGATATGATCGCATTGACTGCACTAGGTAAATTGCCACCAGAGGGGATATTTAATGACTTAGGATTATTCTTCGCAATTATATTCTTATTATTGGGGCCTGCATTGTTTGTGATTTCAATGTTCGAAAAAAAGATAGAGAAAGGAGCGTAATATGAGAGAATTAAAAGTATTTGCCGTAGTTGCATTCTTTTCACTACTTACATATTGGTTAGTTGAACCATTTGCTCACCATGAGCTACATAAAAAGTTAGACCCGCAGGGGAATGAACTCATCTTTAAAACACATGGTTTTACATATGATGGAACAGATGATATCGCAGAGGCAGAACGTAAAGGTGATGAAGCACTTGCAGCGAAGAAAAAAGCATTCTGGGCTGATGTTGTTGCCGTTTCTAAAATGGAGGGTAATGCAGCTGCCGGTGAAGCTGTATTTGCTAACTGTATAGGTTGTCACAATGGTATGAATATGAATATGGGTGGTGTGATCGCACCAAACCTAGATCATGCAGGTGCTATCTATGATAAAAACTACTTGATCGCACTTATTAAAGATCCTGCGATGGCGTCAAATGTTGACCATAAATATGCTGATACATCTATGCATCCAATGGGTTCTATCAAGTATACAGTTTCTGACAACCAGCAGATAGCGGATGTTGTAGCTTATATGCAAGCACATAAAGCCGGTGAAGTGACTCCGAAAGAGGCGTATAAAGAAGCATGTGTAAGATGTCATGCTATGCGTTATGATAAGATGACACAACTGGGTGAAACACCTGCATTCAAGTATGAAAAAGATGCACTGGCACATAAGATAAAAGTGATTGAAGAGCAAGATAAGGTCAAAGAGTATATGGGTAAACTCCCACCGGACCTTTCTATGATCATCAGAGCCAGAGGCAGTCACTTCATGGAGACATTTATAGCTAACCCACAGGGTCAGCTTGCAGGTACTTCGATGCCTAGAGTAGGACTTAACCAAGAGGGTTACGATAAAGTAGCAGCATACCTTACTGAGATCGGTGATCCAAGTAAACCAAAAAGAGAAGCGATTGGACCATGGGTCATTGGTTTCTTCTTTATCTTTACTATTCTTGCATTCTTATGGAAGAAACATCACTGGAGAGATTTACATTAATTAAATGCTTAGGGCATAGCCCTCAGCATTTGGCTGTCTTCAGCAGACGGCTCACGCAACTGGTTGCTTAGATAAAGTGACCAGTTTTTTCCAGACTTAAAAACACACAACCTTTTTACTATCTTCAATTTTTTGATATACATCATCCCTTTTTTATCTACATTTGGATACCCTAAGAAAATTATTTAAATAAATTATAATATGGAAAAACTATGCTTATAGATGGTCATGGACGTGAAGTTAACTATTTACGTATCTCAGTAACAGAACGTTGTAATTTCAGATGTCAGTATTGTATGCCTGAAAAACCTTTTTCATGGGTACCAAAAGAGAACTTACTCTCTTTTGAAGAACTCTTTCTATTTGTAAAAGTTGCTATTGATGGTGGAGTAACCAAGATACGTCTTACGGGTGGCGAACCCCTTTTACGTGAAGATCTAGACAGCTTTATAAAAATGATAAACGATTACAAATCCGGGTTAGATCTGGCATTGACAACCAATGCTTTTTTACTCCCTGATGCGGCACAAAGACTCAAAGATGCTGGACTAAAACGTCTCAATATCTCACTTGACTCCTTGAAGGCAGATGTGGCAGCTAAAGTAGCCGGTAAAGATGTACTTGGACAAGTCTTCAAAGGAATAGACAAAGCTTTAGAAGTTGGGTTAAAAGTAAAAATAAACATGGTGCCGCTGAAGGGTATTAATGATGATGAGATTTTAGATATCATGGAGTATTGTGCTGAACGAAATATGAAAGTACGTTTCATAGAGTATATGGAAAATGCCCATGCAGACCAAGCACTTAAAGGTATGCATGGTAGAGAGATACTTGAGAAAGTCAAAGAAAAATATACTATTAAAGCCTTAGGGCGTGAAGGTGCAAGTCCATCGTTTAATTACCTCATACAAGAGACCGGATATGAGTTTGGACTTATAGACCCGCATAAACATGATTTTTGTGAAAATTGTAACCGTATTCGTCTTACTGCAGAAGGAAACCTTATCCCTTGTCTTTACTTTGATGAGGCATTAAGCATTGCTGAGTCTGTAAAAAAAGGTGATATACAGGGTGCAGCAGATGTATTGGCACAGGTGCTTAAAGATAAACCCAAAGAGAACCGTTGGAGTGAAGAAGAACTTGAAGACAGAGAGCTCTCAAAACGTGCATTTTATGAGACCGGTGGCTGATGTTTTACCTTACTGAACAATTCTTTTCTATTCAAGGCGAAGGGAAATATGCAGGTACTCCTTCATACTTTTTACGTACAGGTGGTTGTAATCTGAACTGTCCTGGTTTTGGTGCAGAGTATAAAGTAGATGGTGAAGTACGCTTAGGCTGTGATACTTACTTTGCAGTCGACAGCTTTTATGCTAAGTCATGGACAAAAATAGAAGATGCCAAAACACTCATAAATAGACTCAAAAATGAGTTTGAAAAAATAGGTTACAAACCGCATATGGTCATCACAGGTGGTGAGCCTCTTATGTATCATACAGATACTACTTTTTATGCAGTGGTAGCATGGTTGGTCTCAGAGGGTATTCAAGTCACATTTGAGACAAATGGGACTATAGAGATAGATTTTGATACATACCCTGCCTATAAAGAGTGTATCTTTGCACTCTCTTTAAAGTTATCTAACTCCGGTGAACCAATACAAAAACGCATAGTTCCAGGGGCGCTTAGAAATGTCCATAGACATGCGAAAGAATCTTTTTTAAAGTTTACTATAAATGCGCAACTCGTAGAGACAACAGCGATAGAAGAGATTAATGAGATCAGAGACATTTTGCCGGCGTCAGATATCTACTGCATGCCTGTAGGTGAAAGTAGAGATACCATCTGGAAAAATGACAAAGCAGTTTTTGAATTTTGTATGAAGTATAATTTCCGTTATAGTGACAGACTGCATATACGTGTTTTTGATACCACACAGGGTGTTTAGATAAATTTCAATTAACTTGGCTAAAATCAGAGTTATATACTCCTGTTAAGGCTTGACATGCTCATAAGAAAACTTTTTAAATTTGAAAATGCACATATCGTGCGCGATTGCACTACACAAAGATGTTCTGAAAATATCCATGGACACTCTTACAAAATTGAGGTACTTTTAGAATCTAACTATTTGGATGATGGACAGATGGTGTATGACTTTGGGCTTACAAAGCGTTACATCAAAGAGCTTATAGACTCTTTTGATCATGCGATAACACTTTGGTCTAAGGATGATACTGCATATGTAGAAGCGATGAAAACATATAGTAATAGATGGGTGGAGCTACCGGTTTCTCCTTCAGCAGAACAGTTCTCTCGCGTGATCTATCTTATGGTGGAGCGTGTACTTGCCTGTACAGATATGCAAAACGGTGAAAGAGAAGTAAAACTTAACAGTATTATTGTTCATGAGACAGAGACAGGGTATGCACAAGGATTTAAAGAGGATGCACACTCGGAACTTATGGGGAGTATTGCCCTTGAAGATATTGTGTTTTCAGCACAGGTACAAAATGAGTGGTCAGACAAGCAACTATGGCAAAGACTTTTAAAGTTTGAGTCAATAAAAAATCCTAAAAAAGTCTAAATTAAAAGAGTATAGGTAAGAATTAGTAGTATACTTACCTATTAAAATATAAGGAAATAGAATGAAACAAAGTACATTATTTTCACTGGTTGCAGCATCATTGTTGTTCACAGCCTGTGGAGAAAAGACAAATGAAACGGCAACGCAGAGTGCAAATACAGCAACTGAGGTAGTAAAAGAAGATACAACGTCTGCAATGGAAAGTGCAAAAAAAGCAGTAGCTGAAGCAGCTGAAGCAACTAAAAAAGCAGCAGCAGCGGCAGCAGAAGCAGCAAAAGTTGAAGCAGAAAAAGCAGCAGCCTCGGCAGCAGAAAAAGCAGCTGAAGTAAAAGCAGCTGCAGAAGCGAAAGCCACAGCTGCGGCAGCAGCACTTAAAGAGCAAGCCGCAGCGGCAACTGAGGCAGTGACCGCAGCAGTAACACCGGAAAATACAGCAGGTAAAGCAGCGTATGCTAAATGTGCGGGATGTCATGGTGCTGATGGACAAACAAAAGCACTTGGAAAAGCAAATCCAGTAGCAGGCCAAACAGTACAAGCACTTGTTGAAGCACTACAAGGATACAAGGCGGGAACAAGAAATGTATCTGGTATGGGTGCACTTATGAAGGGTCAAGTGGTATCAATGGATGATGAGACTATCAACGCAGTAGCTGAGTATATGGCTGGACTGTAAGTTTACTTTACTATTCCTCCAAAGTGGAGGAATAGGTATGATCTAGTTAAATAACGCTTCTTTTTTTACACTGCACAAATTCCACTTTATTGGTATCATTTTCACTTGTTTACCTTTTTCTAAACAAGTAATTTCAGGCGTAATGAGTAAAAGTCCATCTGCATTTTGCATTGGTGAGACCATGCCAGGCATTTGAGGTTTAAGTGCTTCAAAATGTTCTCCGTCAAACTTTCCAAGAACTACAGCGTATTTACCGCCTCTAACAGAAAACTCCTCTTTCATCTTTGTTTTGACTGTAGTATGGTATACATCTGTCCGACCGGACATCTTACATATAACTGCACGTACAAAAAGTTCATAGTTCACCATGGAAGCAAGCGGGTTTCCCGGTAAGTTCACTACCACGGTCTTACCGATCTTCCCTACGATGGTAGGTCGTCCCGGTTTAATGTCTATTTTGTCTATAAGTACTTCCATACCAAGGTTGGTAAAAGCTTCTTTTGTAAAGTCTTTATCTCCAACACTTATACCGCCTGAAGTGAGGATGATATCTGCATCAAGTGTAGAAGATATGGCATTTTGAAGCGCTTCGAGTGTATCTGCTGAAGAGCGGATGAACCTTGCATCACAACCTAAAGACTTTGCACGTGCCAGAAACATAGGTGAGTTAGAGTTATAGAGTTGGTGTGCCTCTATCTTTTCAAAGTGAGGACGCAGTTCATCTCCGGTACCAAAAATGGCTACTTTGATGACTCGTGTAACTGTGACATGTGTGATACCTTGAGAAGCAAGTGATGCGATCGTATAAGCATTGATCACATCACCTTTACGAAGAAATACTTCCCCTTTCATGATATCTTCACCTGCCATACGTATAAAGCCATCGTGTTTGATGTCTGAAGGAAGGGCGATAAGGTCATCTTTCTCGGTCACATTCTCTATAGGAACGATCGCTTCACAGCCTTCAGGTATAGGTGCTCCCGTCATGATCTTGATCGCCTCACCTTTTTTGAGTTTCATTTGAGGGTTGTCACCTGCATAGATAACTTCAGAACAGTGTACTTCACATGCTGCATCTGAAACCTTTACGGCATAACCATCCATAGCAGAGTTGTTAAATCTGGGTAAGTGAAAAGAGGCGATGTAGTTTTGTGCTACTACACGGTCCACAGCCATCTCTATAGGAATGATCTCAGCATCAATCGGAGAAATGTTCGTATCTATAATATCTAATGCTTCAGTAATTGAACTAGCCATGGTTGACCTTTAAAATAATGTTAAAAGATTATAACAAGTTAGGGTATAATCCAATTTAAAAATAAAGGAATTTATATGTTAGAAACAGTTTTAGCTTCACACAGTATTTTGGTTAAAGTTTTTTTAGGCTTTTTAGTGGCAGGACTTCTTGTCCCTGTATTGACTGCAAAAAATCCATTAGGATTTAAAAAAGCAAGTCTTATTTATACGTTCACGTTTCAGGCTATCATTACAATGATCGCCTTTGTAGGTGTCGTTGCAATGTTCATGGCTGATCTTCCTATGACAGTGAGTATCTATATTATGGTTGCTGTTTGGGCAGTGATGATGTATATTGAGATCAAGAAATATAAAATAATAAAAATTGCAAATACAGATAATCCTGAGACACATAAACTGCTTAAAGGCGCATTTTATAAGATATCAGCAGTACAGATACTACTTGTTGTGATCATGGTAGTACTTATGGTGTTGAATGCTAAAGGGACTATTTCTATATAACGCCATCCAAGCAAAAGCTTAAATGACTACGCTGACGCTGAGTCTTGCTAACGCTATACACTTCGATAACTTTAGCAGTAGGCTCACAGTACTAGTACTGACAGAAGGAAGAATATGCTTTATCTATACCATAAAGAAGCAGGTCAATCCCAATTGACGTTAGTTGGGGATGAACATCGCTATATCTTTAAAGTACGCAGACATAAGGTAGAGGATACTCTCTATCTGCGTAATCTCGAAGATGGGCTTCTTCATCGTTATCTCATTACCAAGTTAGACAAACGTTCTGTAATACTTGAACTTCAAGAGAGTCAAACACTCGAGATAAAAGCAAAACAATTTTTACACATAGGCTGGTGTGTCATCGACCCTAAAAGTGTTGAAAAGGTTTTGCCTTTATTGAATGAAATGGGTGTAGAGAAGATCACTTTTATCTACTGTAAACGTTCACAAAAAAGCTTTACATTGGATTTTAAACGTTTAGAAAAGATACTTTTAAACTCTTCCCAACAGTCAGGAAGATCTCAAATGATGCAGCTTGAAATGGCAGATGATCTGGAAAGCTTTTTACAGAAATATCCGGAAAGTAAGATGCTGAATTTTTCTGAAGATAATTTTATAGGTACAACAGAAGTAAAAAGCATTGTCATAGGTTGTGAAGGTGGATTTCATGAAGAGGAAGTAGCACTTTTTAGGAGTGAGAACATCGTAGGATTTGATACACCTTTGGTTTTAAAGTCTGAAAGTGCAGCCTGTGCGGTAGCTTCCAAGATACTTTTATAAATGGGACTAGTCACATGAGCTTACTGCTGAAGTAGTCTTAGTGACAACAATCTTTTTGAAACAATGAGACTAAATGTGTCATTGTTATCAAAAAGACAAAATTGGGCTTTGCTCAAAAAGCGTTCTTTTTATAGTATTTTAAATTTAATTCGCTAAAATATCGTTCTTAATTGTCTCGCCAAAGAGCGTTGCAATAACCCTTTTATTATAAAAAGGAAGAGTCAATATGACTAGAGCAGATTGGTTATCTGTCATAAAAATAACTATGAATGTATGTATATACTACGACTAGTCGTATGGACCAACTGCTGAAGTTGTCCTAGTGACAACGTAGTAGTTTGGGCTTTGCCCATACTGCGTTATATAGTAATAAACTTTTTAGGAAATACAATGAGAAAAGAAATTCACCCGGATTACAAAGCGTGTGCTGTAACATGTGCTTGTGGAAACAAGTTTGAGATCAAATCAGACAGAGAAACAATGAGTATCGATATTTGTAATGAATGTCACCCATTCTTTACAGGTTCTGAGAAAATTCTTGATGCTGCTGGTAGAGTAGATAAATTTAAGAAAAAATTCAACCTTTAACAGGTTTTGCAGGAGTTTTACCCCTGTAATTTATATATAGAACCCTCTGAATAGTCATAAAGGCTAAGACATGATCACTTTCGTTCCCACTCCCATAGGAAACCCCCAAGATATTACCATTCGTGCTATGAGAACCTTTGAAAAGGCTACACTTTTTTTATGTGAAGATACACGTCAGACCAAACGGCTTTTAAAGTTGCTTGAAGAGCGGTTTGATATGGCGTATCCTGATGCAGGGTTCTATTCGTTCAATGAACATAATGGGCAGGAGAGACTGGATGAATTTGGTGAAGTATTCGCCGACAAAGAAGTGGTATATGTGAGTGATGCAGGGATGCCGGTCATTTCAGACCCCGGGCAACTTTTAGTGGAGTATGCACAGGAACATGGTATCAAATATGATGTCCTGCCAGGTAGTTCGGCCGTGACTACTGCCTATGCAGCATCGGGTTTTGAAGAAGGAAAGTTTCTTTTTTATGCTTTTTTACCACACAAAGGAAAAGAGAGGTCCTCAGCACTGAGTGAAGCTATGAGTAACGGTTACAATACCGTGCTTTATGAGTCTCCACATCGTCTTGAAAAGCTTTTAGATGAAGTGGTCTCATTAGATGCAGAAAGAGAACTTTTTTTGGCTAAAGAGATCTCTAAGAAGTACCAAAATTACTACAGGGGTACAGCACTATCTCTACAAAAAGAGTTCAAGGAACTTACCATACGGGGTGAATGGGTAGTGATTATCTCTGCACAAAAAAACCTGGAAAAATCCCTCTCTTTTACAGAGGCTTTAAATTTGGACCTTCCTCCTAAACCTAAAGCAAAACTTCTTGCACTTTTGAGTGACAAGTCAGTCAAAGAGTGGTATCACGAACTCATCTCTTAGTCTGAAACCGACTACAAGCAAAAATTGGATAAAATCTTCTTTATGATTATATATGGAAAACAGGTCTGTTTTTATGCTTTAGAGCAGAAAGAAGACAAGATTCAAACCGTTTATGTGGCTAAGAAAAACATACTGCCTCAAGCACTGTTTCACAAGTACCATGACAAGATAAAGTTCCTGGAAGAGAAGTGGGCACAGTCTATGGCAAAAGGTGGTAACCACCAAGGTATTCTTGTTGAGATGTCAGCCTTTAAAGAGACTACTTTTTCTGAAGTGAAAAACAGTGGTTTCATAGTAGTGCTTGATGGATTGACAGATGTAGGTAACATAGGGGCGATCGTAAGATCTGCCTATGCATTGGGAGCAGATGCGATCATTGCATCTGGTGTGAAGCAGTTAAACTATGCTGCCATTGCACGTACAAGCTCAGGAGCTTTACTCGACATGCCATTCATGATCACATCTAATGTGCTTGACAATATAAATGAGTTACAACAGAAAGGCTTTACACTGTATGGTGCCTCTATGGATGGGGAAAATGTACAGGAGACTACATTTTCATCTAAGAGAGTGCTTGTACTCGGGAGTGAAGGTAAAGGACTTTCAAAAAAAGTTTCATCCAAGATAAATACAATGGTCTCCATAGAAATGAAACATGCTTTTGATTCACTGAATGTGAGTGCGGCAGCAGCGATTTTAATACACAGGATGGGTTATGCAGTTAAATGAAATACTTGAAGAGAACAGTATTAAAACAATCAGTCAAAAGACAAAGATATTAGAAGAGAATATCGAATCTCTTTTGGCAGGAAAGTTCGAAGCTTTACAAAAAACCAAAGCACTTGGGTTTATTGCTATTATTGAACGTGAATATAATGCAGATCTAAGTGTGATGAGGGAAGAAGCTTTAGAATATTATAGTCTCAATAGAGAAAACAACGCATACGCTACCGGACATTATTATCTTGATGAAGAGAAAAAAGGAAAGTCAAAACTATTTGTATTTGTTGTACTGGCATTACTTGCCTATGCATCATGGTATTTTTTTACACAGTTTGATAAAAAGAACTTAAGTGGTCTTATCCCTTTTATTGATGAAGAGATAAGTGAAAATCTTGTAGAGGGTAAAGAAGTGTCAAGTGTTGAAGTGGCTGACGATCTAAGTATCGCGAAAATAACTGTGGATAACAAGGAAGCAGCGTCTGTCAGTAAAGTAGTGAAAGAGGAAGAGAGTGATGCCCAAGATATTTCTGCTTTGGTAGCAAGTCTTGTAGAAGAGAGCAGTGAAACAGAAGTTGTGAATGCTTTTCAAAGTATCTCGATCCTTCCTGTAAACAAATTATGGTTTGGCCTGGTTAATATTGAGAATAAAAAGAGAGAGCATTTCTCTATAGACAAGGCATATGTATTGGATGTAAATGAAAAAAGTTGGTTGCTTGCAACATCTTCTGCACCTTTTTCTTTAGTACAAGCAGAGAAGACACAAGAGTTTAATGATGCCAAAGAGCACTATTTTAAAATAGACAAAAACGGTGTGACCATATTAAGTAAAAGTGAATATGTAGAACAGGGCGGTTGGCAGCAATGGTAAAAATGAAGACAAGAGCTAAAGCTCAGTATAGTGAGGCACTTTTAAGACTAAAGTCTAATGCAAGCCTTTCAATAAATGAAAGGATGTAAAATGCTGAATCATGAAGAAATAAAGAGAGTAAAAAATGTTTGATGAAATTCAATTTGATAAAATAAATAGATTACCAAAGTACCTTTTTGCAGAGATCAATGATCTTAAAATGAGACTGAGAAGAGAGGGTGAGGATATTATAGATTTTTCTATGGGTAATCCTGATGCTCCTACTCCACAGCCTATTATCGATAAACTCTGTGATACAGCACAAAAACCAAAAACACACGGGTACAGTGCCAGCAAAGGTATCTATAAATTGCGTTTGGCAATGAGTAATTGGTATAAACGTAAGTATGGTGTGGTCTTAGATCCTGATACAGAAGTGGTAGCAACCATGGGAAGTAAAGAGGGATATGTGCACTTGGTACAGGCTATCGCCAATCCGGGTGATGTTGCTATCGTACCTGATCCGACATACCCTATACACTCTCAGGCATTTATCCTGGCAGGTGCAAATGTTGAAAAGATGGAACTCACTTTTAATGAAGATACGTTTGAAGTGGATGAAGATAAATTTTTAGCAGATGTAGAAGATCATTTAGATAATTCTATTCCTAAAGCAAAGTTTTTAGTAGTGAACTTTCCTCATAACCCAAGTACAGCGACAGTCACACCTCAGTTTTATGAGAGACTAGTGGCACTTGCAAAAGAGAAACGTTTTTATGTTATTTCAGATATAGCTTATGCGGATATTACTTTTGATGGTTATACAACACCTTCTATTATGGAAGTTGAGGGGGCTAAAGATGTTGCTGTTGAGGCATATACCCTCTCAAAGTCATACAACATGGCAGGTTGGAGAGTAGGATTCATCGTTGGTAATAAAAAACTGATAGGTGCACTTCAGAGTATTAAGTCATGGTTAGACTATGGAATGTTCACACCTATTCAAGTGGCAGCAACTGTTGCATTAGATGAACACTATAATATTCCTGATGATGAGATCATTCCACGTTATGAAAAAAGACGTGATGTAATGATAGATGCCTTTGGCAATGCAGGTTGGCCTTTGGCTAAACCAAATGCCTCTATGTTCATTTGGGGGAAGATCCCTGAAGCAGCACGTGACATGGGATCACTGGAGTTTGCAAAACAATTGCTTCTTAAAGCAGGTGTTGCAGTGAGTCCTGGTATCGGTTTTGGTAAATATGGTGATGAATATGTACGTATAGCACTGATAGAAAATGAAAATCGTATCCGTCAAGCAGCAAGAAACATTAAGAAGTTCCTAAAAGAGCTTGAAGAGGAAAAGAAATAATATGATAAAAATAGGAATACTTGGTGTTGGTACAGTGGGTGCCAGTGTCGCAAAGATATTAGAGGAAAATGGTGATATCATTGAAGCAAGAGCCGGTAAAAAGATCGTTGTAAAATCGGGTGTTGTTAAGAACCTTAACAAAGACAGAGGTGTAAGCATTAAGATCTCTGATGATCCCTATGATGTGGTAGACGATCCAGAGATAGATATCGTTGTTGAGCTTATGGGTGGGGTTGAAGAACCTTATACTTTAGTGAAGAAAGCACTTGAAAACGGTAAGTCGGTAGTAACGGCAAACAAAGCCTTACTTGCATACCATCGTTATGAACTCCAAGAGATTGCTGGCGATATCCCTTTGATGTATGAAGCAAGTACAGCAGGAGGTATCCCTATCATTGGTGCTCTTCGTAATGGTCTGTCTGCAAACCATATAGAGTCTATTCAGGGTATTATGAACGGTACCTGTAATTATATGCTTACTAACATGATAAACAATGGTGCACAGTATGATGAGATACTCAAAGAGTCCCAAGAATTAGGATATGCAGAGGCTGATCCTACATTTGATGTCGGTGGATTTGATGCTTCGCATAAACTCCTTATATTGGCAAGTATCGCTTATGGTATCGATGCAAAACCCGAAGATATCCTCATAGAGGGTATAGAGAACATCACACAGGTGGATGTAGACTTTGCCAAAGAGTTCGGGTATGAGATAAAATCTCTGGGTATTGCTAAAAAAGTGGGTAACGGGGTGGAACTTAGAGTACATGCAACCATGATCCCTCAAGACTCGATGATCGCTAAAGTAGATGGTGTAATGAATGCCGTTACTGTGAGAGGTGACCGTGTAGGTGAAACGATGTACTATGGTCCGGGTGCGGGCGGGGATGCTACTGCTTCTGCTGTCATCTCTGATATTGTAGATATCGTTCGTGGAAACCAGGGACCTATGCTTGGATACAAAAAAGGTTTAGAGTCAGGACTTAAGTTATTACCTAAAGAAGAGATCATCACTCACTATTACCTTAGAATGGAAGTAGATGATAAAAGTGGCGTGCTGGCTACGATCACTTCAACTTTAGGTGAATTTGGTATCTCTATAGCTGCAATGCTTCAAAAACCAACGGATAATAGAGACAGAGCAAAACTTCTTTTCACAACGCACTCTTGTAAAGAGAGTAAAATGCAAGATGCAATGCGATCACTCTCTAACCTTGAAGCGGTACATGGTGAGATCGCTATGATGAGAATTGAAAAGTAAAAAGGGAAAGCTATGGCAAAAGAGCACTACTTTGATATAACGGCAAAGCTGGATATGATGGAGATGAAAAATGCATTGGTAATGGCTGAGAAAGAAGTAGCTAATCGTTTTGATTTCAAGGGATTGAAGGCTGAATTTAATCTCAATGAGGCTGGTAAAACCTTAAGTCTTAGTTCATCGAGTGATTCTAAGATAGATGCACTCAAAGATATTTTGATCGCTAAGTTGATCAAAAGAGGTATCGCAGGTAAGTCACTTGAAGAGGTGAAAACGGAGGGTATTTCAGGTGGGAACACAAAAGTGATCTATCGTATTGTTGATACCATAGACAAAGATGAAGCAAAACAGATCGTTAAGGCAATCAAAGCTATGAAAATAAAGGTTACTCCTTCTATCCAAGGGGATGAAGTGCGTGTTTCGGGGAAGAAGATAGATGATCTTCAAGCTGTGATGAAAGAGGTGAAAGCGCTTGATCTTAAGGCGCCGCTTGTTTTTGGGAATTTTAAATAGTTATTTGGATTTTTGATTAGTTTTGCATATAGCCTTATATGCTAATTGTGGCGTTGTTTCTCTCTGTTCCTTTGTTTCTTTTGTCTCATGACAAAAAGAAACGAAACGAACCCAAAAAAAGAAAAACATGAGCGACAAAAATTTATTTTTGTAAATAAATTGGTGGCTAGTTTGTATTTCTTTAAGATTGGATGTGACAGCGTTTTATAACGCTTAACGCTTAACGCTTAACGCTTAACGCTTAACGCTTATGAACAGTGTCCACCACCACAGCATCCGCCTGAAGCAGCAGCTTGTGGTGCTTTCATAGCGATAGAAAAATCATCACCATTTTCACTAAGTTCAAAACCATGTTTACCACAAAACTTATCATTCATATGGTTTACCATACCTAGTGCTTTTAGCATTGCATCATCTTTATTATCGAAAGTAACATTATTTTCTAATTCACTTCTCTTAAAACATCCACATTCTTGACCTATATTTATTGTTGACATTGTTAATCCTTTTGGTATAATTTGACCGATGATAACCAAGTTAAATTAAATAAACTTGATTTTAAGTGTAAATAAGACAAATTCACTCTTATTTAGGGTAAATAGTGTAAAGAACAAGGGTAATGAATATGACCAAAAAAATAGATAAAGAGTATGAAGTAATTGACAGCGTATGTGCATATTGTGGTGTTGGTTGTGATATCGCAGCGCATGTTGATACAAAAGAAAATAAAATTAAAAAGATTTTTGCTCATCCTGATGGAGCTACATCTGAAGGAAATCTTTGTGTTAAGGGTAAGTATGGCTATGATTTTGTCGATGCTAAAGAGAGAATTAAAACGCCTAGAATTAGAAAAAGTTTTTTGGAGAAAAATCCTTCTATCAAAGAGGCAATAGCTTCTTCCTTAACGGATTTGGATGATACTTGGTATGAAACTGATGTAGACTCTGCAACAACAGCTGGAGCGATGAAACTTAAAGATATTCAAGCAAGACATGGTGAAAAATCAGTATGTTCACTTGGTGGGGCTAGAACTTCATGTGAATCAGCATACTACTTTCAAAAATTCACACGGCACACACTGAACTCTCCACATGTAGATAACTGTGCAAGAGTGTGTCATTCACCATCACTTAAAGGTATGAGACTTACTATTGGTGAGGGAGCAGCATCGAACCCTTTTGATGATATCTATAAAACAGAGTTTATGATCGTAATGGGTTCAAATACAACTGAAGCACACCCGATTGTAGGAAACCGTATGATCAAAGCTGCACAAAAGGGTACAGGTATCGCATGTTTTGATGTGCGTGAAATTGGGCTTCATAAGTTTTCAAAGTACAAAGCAGTGACGCCTCATGAGTCAAATCTCCTTGTCTTAAATATGATAGCATATACGATCATCACTGAAGAGTTGTACCATAAAGATTTCATAAAAAACAGAACAAAAAACTGGGAGCATTTTAAAGAGAACATTTTAAATGATCCATATGCTAACCCAGAGTTTTTCCGCGATGTTGAAGGGTATGAGTATCTGGCTGATATGCTTCCAGAGATCGCTCGTGAGTATGCAACGAAAAAATCGCTCATTTTATGGGGACTAGGCATCACAGAGCATGTAGATGGCTCATATGCTGTTATGGCAATAGTACACTTGGCTCTTATGACAGGAAACATAGGTAAAGATGGTGCTGGTGTGATGCCTCTACGTGGTCAGACAAATGTTCAAGGTGCATGTGATATGGGTATGCTCCCGTACTATGCTCCGGATTACTCTGCACCAAAAGAGGTTGGGCTGATGACACCTCAGTTAGTTGAGGGTATGCTTGAGGGTACTATCAAAGGTGTTCTAAATATCGGTGAGGACCTTACACATATTCATCCAAATATCAACAAGCTTGTTAAAGCATTTAATAATTTGGAACTTATTTTTGTACAAGAACTTTTCATGACCGATATTGCTGAGCGTGCAGATATCGTAGTGGGTGTAAAATCAGCTTATGAGAAAACAGGTATCTATATTAATGCGATGCGAAAAGTGCATCTCTCTACACCTTTAGTAGACTCTGACCTTCCTGATGACTGGGAAATTCTAAAACAGCTTGATGAGAAAATGGGTGGCGGTTATGGTTTTGAGACCTCAGAAGATATCTGGGAAGATGTACGTAAAACTGCTACAAACAGATTTACCGGTGCTTCTTATGAGGTGCTTAGAGCAAATGAAAAACAGGGGATTTCCTGGCCAATTACTGAAGATGGAAGTGGCACACCGGTACTTCATAGAGAAGATTTTAGAACAAAAGACGGCATCGGGGCATTTAGGTACCATGGATATAAGCCTTTTGGAATGATAGAAGAGATTCTTAATAATAAACTTACCGGGTACCACTTGACAACTGGACGTATTATGGCACACTATAATAATTCAGCACAGACAAAGTATAGTGATAAATTAATGAAGCGCCATACTGAAGATATACTTCTTGTACACAATGACGATGCAGCAGATTTTCCTAGCACGCAGGTTATTTTAAAAACAGAATATGGTCAAACAAATCCGTTAACTGTAAAGTTTACTGATAAAGTACGTCCAAAAACACTTTATACAACATTTCATCATGCAGACTCTCATTTGAATTTTATTTTTGGTGATAAAAGTGATGAGCTTATCATGACAGCGGCATTTAAATCTATTCAGGTTGAGGTGATTCCTGTTGGTGATGTTGCTAGCCTATAATTAATTTTTAAGGTCACAGACTGTGGCCTTAGTACTCTTTCAAGTGAATGAGTATAAAAGAAGATCTTTTTATCTACCCAATTTATCGCTTTTGATTATAATTAGTTATCCATATGTTCTTTGATGATTTTCATCATTTCATCCATCGACTCTCCTGCCTTTTTTTGAATGAAATGCTCAAAGTATTCATCTATGTAAGACTTTGGATCATATACACTGGTAGTTTTCTGACGTGTAGGATCAATAAGAATAGAGTGCTTAAACGATTTTGCAATAGGAATAATGTCGATAACTGCTCCACTGGTACCAATAGCGATAAAAAGTGTGCAGTGACGGATAGCCTCTTGGATATGACTGTACTCCGGCGCTGATTCACCAAACATAACTACATTGTGACGAATCCTCTTATTTCCACAATGGGGACACTGTTCATTTCCATCTTGAGATGCATATTCAATAGGAAAAGTCTGGGTACAGGCTTCACAGCGTAGATCCGTTAGTGTCCCATGCAGATGGATCACATCTTTTGCACCTGCTTTCTCCATGAGGTTATCGATATTTTGGGTTAGGTGGATGATCCTTCCACGGTAATCGTGTTCAAGTTGGGTCAGTATATTATGGGCATGATTGGGTTCTTTAAACTCAAGATCACGTCTGCGATCGTTGTAAAAACGGGTAACATTTTGACGATCTGCGATCCAGCCTTCTGTAGAGCAAACTTCCATGACATCGTGTTTCTCCCAAAGGCCGTCATGGTCTCTAAAGGTATGGATACCACTCTCAGCAGAGAGTCCTGCACCGCTTAGTATCATAATTCTTTTCATGTTCAATCCTCTTTCTATCACTTTTTAATTATACGACAATTTATATAGCTTTGATTAAAAAATATGTCAATATGACATAATTTTCTCTTCACATTACTTTTTATTCTATACTTTTGATACAAGGAGTAAACGATGAAAGAATTGCCTAAACATTTTGGTGATGAATCTGAAAGTCTTGCCACACATTTTCTAGAACAGGAGGGGTTTATCATTTTAGAACGTAATTATTTTGCAAAGAAACTGGGTGAAATAGATATTATTGCGAAAAAAAAAGATGTACTTCACTTTATAGAGGTCAAAAGTGGAAAAGCCGATTTTGATCCTATTTATAATGTGACTCCTGCAAAATTACGCAAAGTCATTAACTCTTCACAGTACTATTTGAAGAGTAAGAGATTAGATATGGCGTTTTCTATTGACGCTTTGATCATTCGCCATGATGAAGTGGAGTTTATAGAGAATGTGACACTTTAGTTTGTATAAAAGATTATTTCCAGTGGATTACATCATCACGATGACATGTCTCCTTGACTGCTTGCATTAAGTCTGGGAAAAAGAGTAGAAATTTTTTTTCAAGTGCTTTTCTTTCTTTTGCAATGAGTGGAATATAACGGGTGGTGTTGTCTTTACTTAGGGCTCTGTCTGATAAACGGACGTCTATACGTTGAAAAGCAGCGACTACACCATCCATATGCTCATAACTGGAGAGTTGACGGTTACCTACAACACGTTTTATGACATCTTGGGCTTTGTCTGGATAGTCAATAATGGCATGCAGTGCTTTGGATCGAAAGTCTTCTAAAAATATTTCTCTTGGAATAGTACAAAACTTGTCCCAATGCAGACTCAAGAAATGGTCATAAAGTATATCTAGTACTACACCCTTTAAGTGACCTCTTTTGGTGAGTTGAGCTTTACTCTGTGAAACTATTGGATGGCTATCTGTAAAAGAATCTATACGTTTATGCATCATGATACCATTATGAAAACGTACACTTGCCCCTTCCCATGCTTTACCCTT
Source organism: uncultured Sulfurovum sp. (assembly GCA_964492675.1). Taxonomy (GTDB): domain Bacteria; phylum Campylobacterota; class Campylobacteria; order Campylobacterales; family Sulfurovaceae; genus Sulfurovum. The sequence goes on along the minus strand of CAZBLM010000013.1, from coordinate 13,108 downwards.
GAGTGGATCTGTAAGTAGATTACCCAGTTGATGCTCTATATGGTTTTCAGAAAGAAAGACGTGTGCAAGCCAATTCATAATGTACCTATTTTTTATGTATTGTATCTATGTTATCTTTAGGTTCTATAGAGAATTTTTGATGTCTAAGAGTAATATATTGATAGGTGAAAAAAGAGGGTAGTGACTTACATTATATTCATACTATTTTAGATACAATCTGAAACTAATTAGAGACTAAGAAGGTATATTCATGCAACTTACACAGGCACAGTTAATGCAATTTAATAAAGATGGTTTTATTGTGTTACGTGACTTTGTAGATGCTGCACAATGTAACAGTATTTTAAAGGTGGCTCAAGAACACTTAGAAGAGAAAATAGAACCTATTGAAACTGAAACCGGATATGATAGTAGAAGCAAAAAGTATCGTACGGATGTGACAGATTACAGTAGTCAAGCAGAAGAGGAACAGATTGTGGTTCGTCGTTTACGTCAGGTATATGACAGAAACGCTCTTTTTAAAGCATGGATGGAAGAGTTGAAAATTCGACCTATGCTTCAACAAGTACTAGATGATCAAGTGGTCATTACAACAGCACATCATAATTCGATCATGACAAAGATGCCTCATATAAGTACGGAAACAGGTTGGCATCAAGACAGGCGCTATTGGCGTTACAGTGATGATAATTTAGTAAGTATCTGGTTAGCTTTGGATGATGAGTCTAGTGAAAATGGTGTACTGGAATTTATACCAGGAAGTCACAAAATGAATTTTTCTGCTGAACAGTTTGATGAGAAAGAGTATTTTTCTGAAGAATATAAAGAAAATCAAGAGATCATTGCAAATAAAGTATCTACTGATTTAAAAAAAGGGGATGTGGTTCTTTTTCATTGTTTACTACTTCATAGAGCCAATAAAAATGCGACTGATAAAGCTAAGATCTCATTTGTCTATACTGTAAAAGGTGCAAATACCAAGGCAGAAGAGGGGACACGTTCTGCGGAATTCCCAGAAATTGTATTGAAAAAAATATAAATAAGAGTGATTTTATCTTAATGGTATACATTTCATACATATCTTATGGATATTATAAAAAATATAAGCATTGACAATAGTTTTATAATAAAACTTTGCTATAATGAATCAATACAACAAAAAGGAACTAAATATGGCTAAATATATTGACTTAACAGATGAAAATTTTGATGCGACAATCGCTGAAGGTGTAACAATGGTAGACTTTTGGGCTCCATGGTGTGGACCTTGTAGAATGATCGCTCCGGTTATCGAAGAACTTGCAGAAGATTTTGACGGTAAAGCGACTATCTGTAAAGTAAATACTGATGAGCAGCAAGAGATCGCTGTTAAATATGGTATTAGATCTATCCCAGCAATCCTTTTCTTCAAAGATGGTGAAATGGTAGACCAAATGGTTGGTGCAGCTTCGAAAGATGCATTTGCTGAAAAACTGAACGCGCAACTATAATATAACGTTGCAGGGTAAAGCCCCTTTCAACTACGTTGACACTGGGTCTGCTTCAGTAGCAGGCTCACGCGACTTGTCGCTTTAAAACTCTTCTATAAAAAACAGCTTTTTATTAAATATTTAACCAAGTTTTATCATTGTATGATTTGATTAATTATTTACACTATTTTGTAAGGATTTAAAATGTTGGATTGTGCAATTATCGGTGGAGGCCCTGCGGGACTTACCGCAGGACTTTATGCTACACGTGGTGGACTTAAAAATGTTGCTTTGTTTGAGATGGGAATGCCAGGCGGTCAGATCACTGGAAGTTCTGAAATAGAAAACTATCCAGGATTTTTTGAACACGATAAAACGGGTATGGATTTCATGAATACCTGGCAAGAACAGTGTTTTGCTTTTGGTCTTAGGCATGAGATGAAAAAAGTGGAGCGTGTTACAAAAACAGGTGGGCACTTTACGATCACCCTTGAAGGTGGTGATACGGTTGAAGCACTTACTGTCATCACGTGTACTGGGTCAGTACCTAAAAGAGCCGGTTTTAAGGGTGAAGATGAATTCTTTGGGAAAGGTGTTTCCACCTGTGCAACCTGTGACGGTTTTTTCTATAAAGACAAACCTGTGACCGTACTTGGCGGTGGGGATACTGCTCTTGAAGAGGCATTTTATCTTTCGAATATTTGTTCAGATGTATATGTGGTCCATAGAAGAGATACATTTAGAGCAGCACCTCCGACACTTGACAGAGTAATGAGAAAAGAGAATATTCATCTTATCACAGATTCAGTGATTGAAGAAGCTGTTGGCGATATGATGGGCCTTTCAGGTGTGGATATTAAAAATATTAAAACGGATGAGATCACACATATGGATAATACAGGACTTTTCGTATTTGTAGGGCATAATGTGAGAAATGAAGTACTGAAAAGTGAGAGTGGCGATTTTATTTGTACTGTGAATGACTGGGGTCAGGTGATCGTGGATCTTAGTATGAAAACAGATGTGCCAGGTCTTTTTGCAGCAGGTGATATGAGGATCGAAGCACCAAAGCAGGTTGTCTCAGCAGCAGGTGATGGTTCAATAGCAGCGTTGCAGGTGCTTTCTTATATTCAAGAATTAGCGTAATTTTCGTTTCCTTTCTCATAGTTATGATGAGAAAGGAACTTGCTTGATACATAACCCCGACATTATCAAATCTTTTGTATAATTCGGTATATTAACCCCTTAGGATAAACAATGGCAAGAGTAGGTATAGTAGGCAGTACAGGTAGAGTAGGTAATCTTTTGATAGATGCATTAGTGGAAGATGAAATTTTACCGTTGAGTGCAGTACATGTATTTGATGAACTTAAAAAAGACCTTCCTGAGAGTGTACTTGTTACAAACAGTATGAAAGCACTTTTGGAAAATTGTGATGTGGTCATCGACTTTTCTGCACCACAAGCAACACAGGAGCTTTGTGAAGCTGCGCTTGAAAACCCGACACCGCTGGTCATCGCTACTACAGGTTTTACGGAACATCAGCAAAATCTTATGATAGAGGCCTCTAAAGAGATGCCGCTTTTATATGCTTCAAATATGTCAGCAGGTATTGCTCTGCTTAAGCAGCTTGTTGAAAAAGTAGCAGCTACCCTGGAAGATTTTGATATTGAGATCGTTGAACAGCACCATAAACATAAAGTAGATGCTCCTTCAGGGACTGCACTGACTTTAGGTGAGTTTGCAGCAAAAGGGCGTGGTCTTGACTTGGATGCAGTGCGTGTAAGTGGAAGAGACGGGCAGATAGGTGCAAGAACCAAAGATGAGATAGCTGTGATGGCACTGCGTGGCGGTGACATTGTAGGCCGTCATACAGTTGGTTTTTACAATGATGGTGAGTTCCTGGAGCTTAACCATACAGCAACCTCTAGAGAGACGTTCTCAAAAGGGGCTATAAGAGCGGCAAAATGGTTAGTCAGCCAAGAGAGTGGTTTTTACTCTATCAATGACTGTTTAGGAATCTAATATGTGTGCAATCGTCGGTGTATTTGGTGCAAAAAAAGCTTCAACTGTAGCGTATTATTCGCTGTTTGCTATGCAGCATCGTGGTCAGGAAGCCACAGGTATCTCTGTTGCAAATGGTGAAAATATTGCTGTCTATAAAAAGCGTGGAATGGTTGCCGATGTTTTCTCTCAAGCGACACTTGATAATTTGGAAGGTTCATGTGCAGTAGGACATAACCGTTATTCAACTGCAGGTTCCGACTCAGCAGGTGATTCTCAACCTGTGTTTGCAAAGTATAAGCTTGGTGAGATCTCAGTAGTGCATAACGGTAATTTGATCAACAAGCAGGAAGTAAGACAAAGACTCATTGATAAAGGTGCCATCTTTCAAACAGATATGGACACTGAAAACATCATCCATCTCATCGCTAAATCAGAAAAAGATTCTCTTGTAGACCGTATTAAAGATATGCTCACTAAGATAGAAGGTGCATTCTGTTTAGCCATTCAAAGTCGTTCTAAGATGTTTGTGATACGTGACCGTTTTGGTATACGTCCCCTAAGTCTTGGTAAGTTTAAAGATGGCGGGTATATGGTAGCCTCGGAGACTTGTGCTTTTGATCTTGTAGGTGCAGAGTTTGTACGTGATGTTGAACCAGGTGAAATGCTTACCTTCGAAGAAGGCGAAGAGCCAAAGTCAGAAATGGTGTTTGATAATGTAGATTTTCATCCATGTGCCTTTGAGTATATCTACTTTGCAAGACCAGACTCTGATATAGATGGTAAAAATGTCTATGAAATGCGTTTAGAGATGGGTAAAAGATTGGCCCGTGAAACTCCTGCTGAAATTGATCTGGTATTGCCGGTACCTGATTCTGGTGTTGCGGCTGCAAAAGGTTATGCGGATGAACTCGGTGTGCCTTTTGAAATGGGGATCGTTCGTAACCACTATGTCGGACGTACATTCATTGAGCCTACACAAGAGATACGTGATTTGAAAGTTAAAATGAAACTCTCACCTATAAAACATCTGATAGAAGGTAAAAGAGTGGCCATCATTGATGACTCACTTGTACGTGGTACGACTTCGAAACAGATCGTACGTATGTTGTTGGATGCGGGTGTAAAAGAAGTACATATGCGTATCGCAGCACCAGAGATAAAATATCCTTGCCGTTACGGTATAGATACACCTACAAAAGCTGAATTGATATCTGCAAATCACTCTGTAGAAGAGATAAGAGAAAAGATAGGTGCGACATCATTAGGATTTTTATCTATAGAGGGGCTTACTGAATCATTGGGTGATGAGAGAAATTATTCGTTGGTCTCTTTTGATGGAAAGTATTTTGCAGGTGGAAATGAAGATACTCTAGGATGTGCAGGCGGCTGTTAGTATAAGGTGGATTTACCACCTTACAGATAATTTATTTAGTACGACTCTCTTTTTCTGTTATACCAGACAATCCAAATCTTCTAGCCAATTCTTGTTTTACTCTGTCTGGTGAGATATCTCTGTATCCTAAGCCAACTAAAGTGTGGTAGAGTAGATCTGCTGATTCATAGATAACCTGCTCATCACTCTCTTCGTGTATTGCGACACATACTTCATCCGCTTCTTCTCGGATCTTAGAGAGCATGAGTTCTTTGTCATCGAGTAATTTTTTGGTCCATGACTTGGCTTCATCTGAGGCATTTTTACGTTCTAAAATGGTGTGATATAAAGTATCTACAACACCATAAATGGCATCTGTATCAACTTCTTTCTCTAAGATGACTTTGTCTTGTATCACAGATGTAAAGAAACAGCTTTTTCTTCCTGTATGACAGGCTACACCATTTTGTTTGATCTTTAGTATGATCGTGTCTGCATCGCAGTCAAGCAGCACATCTTTAACCTCTTGAGTGTGGTTAGAACTCTCACCTTTTTTCCAAAGACGTTGTTTACTTCTGCTGAAATAGTGAGCATAACCGGTTTCAAGTGTAAGGGTATAAGCCTCTTCATTCATATAGGCAAGCATAAGTACTTCATTGGTCTCAGAATCTTGAGCAATGGCAGGGATAAGGGGGGTTTTGTTCCAGTCTATTGTCATAATAATATCTCCAAACTCGTTCCATCTCGCTAGAGATAGAATGCATACATAAATTTAATGTTTGAATTAAACTTGTGTATACGTTACACCTCAGGAGAGGCGGAACGAGAGAACATCTTATGGGATTATTGCTGTCCCATCAAACGTTGCTGTTTACCTTTTGCATCTACCCAGATGTTAGGTACTGCACCGCCAGGTGTAAGGAAGATCTGTGCATCTTTGTTCACTTTAAGTGCTTCGTTGAACTTCGCTTGTGTTTTGATCTGCTCTAAGTGGAGAAGTTCTGTTGTAAGTGAACGTGAGATAAGTTGGTTCGCTTTAGCCTGCTCTTCTGCCTCGATACGGATCTTGTCAGCCTCACCCTGTGCTTCAATACGGTTTCTCTCCGCTTCACCACGTGCAACTTCTGCAGCTCTTTGTGCTTGTTGTTTTGCTTTCTCTTTCTCTTGTTCTGCGATAGTTACATCTTGTTTTGCTATCTGAACTCTTTCTATCTGATCCTTGATCTTCGTAGGAAGATTTATCGTTCTAAGCTCTACTGATTCAAGTACAACAGGCTGGCCTTCAAGTTGATCAACACTCTCTTTTACTTTTACTTCTATGGCTTTTGCTATTTGGTTACGCTTTTCTGGAAGTTGTTCTGCTGTGTATTGACCTACAACATCACGTACCACTTCTCTTACTTTAGAGTTAATGATCTTCTCTTCCCAGCTTGAACCCCATTTTTCGATAGTAGCCGGTGCAGACTCTGCTTTAAGTCTGTATTGTACAGCGATATCAATGTTTACTGTCAAACCTCTTTTATCCAGTACTGTGATGGCAGGGTTTCTACGAAGACCACCTTCAAAACCTCTATAAGAGTCACCCAGTGCACCCGTACTAACGTTAGAGTATGTGATAAGTCTGATACGTGTGTTTACAGGGATGATCTTTTGAAGTACAGGTACGAAAAAGTGTAGTCCTGCTTTAAGAGGTTCTTGCTCAAATTTACCTGTATTGATCTTGATACCTACTTCACCGGAATTGATGATAGTAAATGGTTTAAGTACGAACATCGCTACGGCTATAACAATAATAGCAATAATAAATGGTCCGCCTTTACCCATATTGTTTAGAGGGTTTTCAAAGTTGTTTCCTCCTCCACCGCTGTTACCGCCACCGCCTGGTGTACTTTTGTTCATTGATGGTTTTTTCTTTTTAAAATAGTCGTTCATATCTGCTGGCATGGTATGTATCCTTAGTTTATATATGTTAAATGTTGAATGTAATCAGGGTTTTTTCCTGCAACTACATCGAAGTATGCTGTTTGTAATTTCTCAGTAATAGGTCCACGTGATCCGATACCTATGATACGTGCATCTACTTCACGTACCGGTGTTACTTCTGCGGCTGTTCCTGTAAGGAAACACTCATCACAGATGTATATCTCTTCACGGCTGATCCGTCTTCTTATAACTTCTATGCCCATATCTGTAGCCAAGTCGATAACTGTTTGCTGTGTGATGGACTCTAGTGTATTGTCTGATGGAGGAGAGATAAGTTTTCCTTCTCTTACCATGAAGAAACATGCTCCGGATGCTTCTGCGATGTACCCTTGATCATCTCTTAAAAGTGCTTCATCATATCCAGCTTCAACCGCTTCAAACTTCGCCATTTGGCTGTTTAAGTAGTTTGCGACGGCTTTTGCTTTACCCATACTGGAAGTGTTAGGTGTTCTGGTCATAGATGATATCTTTAATCGGATACCTTTTGCAAGACCTTCTTCACCCAAATATGCTCCCCATTTCCATGCAGAGATCGAAACTTGAACAGGACACTCTTTGTGGTAAAGACCCATTACACCGTAACCTAAATAGACCAATGGTCTAAGGTAAGCACCGTCAAAAAGTTCATTTTCCTGAAGCAGTTTTACTTGTGCAGCGTTGAGTTCCTCAAGAGTGTAAGGTACATCCATAAGTGTCATCTTCGATGAATTAAGAAGTCTTTGTGTGTGTTCATTCAGTTTAAAGATAGCACATCTTCCATCTACAGTTTTATACGCTTTAGTACCTTCAATAGCACCGTTTCCGTAGTGTAGTGTATGTGTGAGAACGTGTACCTGTGCATCGTCCCATGGTGTAAGTTCACCATCCATCCAGATATATTTTGCTTTATCCATTGTTATTCTCCACGATAAACTGTATAAGCCTATCAAAATTAATGGATTATTTTAGCCAAATTGTTGTTAATAGTCGGTTATGAAAGTTGTGGGTGAATTACTATGATAAAAGGATACGGATATAGTTTCAATATAATTAACAATACCACGTTAAATTTTTTTATTAAGCACTATTTGCATTCATTATAATCATTATATGATTAAAAAATAATCAATGATGTGTATAAAAAAGTGTTTTTTGTGAGTTATACTTGCATTACAAATATTAAAAAAGGATTTTAAATGGCAAAAAGTATTGTGAAGAAAGTATTGAGTCTTGGCTTAGGGTTGAGTCTGGCTACGACGTATTCTATGGCTGAGTTAGAGAAAACAGATCTGAAGATAGGTTTTATAGCATTGACAGATTGTGCCCCTATCGTAGTGGCTAAAGAAAAAGGTTTTTTTAAAAAGTATGGACTGAACGTGCATGTTGCAAAAGAGGGTGGAGGTTGGCCTGGGATCCAGCAAAAGGTTATTTCCGGTGAGTATGATTTTTCACATGCACTAGCAGGTATGCCGATCGCTGCAACGATCGGTATCAACGGGAATGCACATCTTCAGGCACTTTTGTCACTTGACTTTAATGGTAATGCAATTACGTATGGTAACAGCATTATTAAAGAGATGGAAAAATATGGACTTGATAAAACTGAAAGACCTGTTTCTGCAGCAAGTTTAAAAAAGTACATCGATGCAAAACATAAAGCAGAAGGTGAAAACTATAAACCACTGAGTTTTGGTATGGTTCACCCTGTGTCTACACACAACTATGAGTTACGTTACTGGATGGCAGCATCAGGGATCGTTCCTGATACAGACTGTACGATCAAACCATTTCCTCCACCGACTATGCCTTCAAATTTGATTGCTGGTAACATCGAGGGGTATTGTGTTGGTGAGCCATGGAACTCAAGGATCGTACTTAAAGGTAAAGGTTCTGCTCTTGTAACGAACTATGATATTTGGAATAACAACCCCGAAAAAGTACTTCAGGCAAGAGCAGATTTTATAGAAAAACACCCGGAGACAACAAAAGCGGTGATGAAAGCGATCATCGAAGCACAAATGTGGCTGGATGCATCATGGGAAAACAGAGAAGAGGCAATTGGTTACCTGGCTAAAAAGAATTATGTGAAAGCACCAAAATCGGTACTTAGAAAATCTATGAGCGGTACTTTCCTTTATAACAAAGGTGTAGATAGCTCTAACCCGATGTTTAATACTTTTGCGAATTACTATGCAGCGTATCCATTTTATTCACACGGTATGTGGTTCATGACTCAGATGTACAGATGGGGACAGATCGATAAGCCTATCGATATGAAAAAAGTGATCGAGTCTGTCTATAGACCTGATCTATTTGCAGAAGTGGCCAAAGAAGTAGGGTATACGTTACCACCATCAGCTTGGAAGAAAGACGGTGTAGATGAGTATAACAAATTCATCGATGGAAAAGTATGGGATCCTAATAAAGCGGTTGAGTATATCTTTGATGCTGAAGTAGTAAATTCAAAGGTGAACAAAGAAGAGTTACTTAAAGCAAATGACTGGAAAGTAGAAACAAAACAACCAGCGTATGTATGTCCTTATGGACCGGCTGGATGTGCAGACCCTAAATTTGTAACCAAAAAATAAATGTGAATACAAAGCATGATGCTTTGTATTTACAAGTGCCTGAAGAAACTCCTCCTTTCTAATGTGTGTCTCATATTTGACAACTTCAGGTACTTGTAAATACAAGAATGTCAATTCTTAAGAATCTTATCTATGAAGGGTTATGACTTACTATAGAGGCTATAGCTATGTCAAAAATGATAAGGTTTTTAAGAGTTCACATTGAAGGAGAAAAAATGAACATTGAACTTATAAAAAAAATAGTATTACCATTTTTGGTATTTCTTGCAATAGTAGGTGTATGGAGCGGTATTGCAAATGTAGTCGAAGACTTTCCAACACCTGGTAGTACCTATGTCGCAGCTTTTGGTGGTATAGATGCAGAAGGTGATGAGGTTGAAGGTGTTTTGTCTGACCCCTTTTATGTAGAGAATCAGGATGACAAAGGTGTATTTTGGCAGATATTAGAGTCTCTTAAGCGTGTGTTTGGTGGATTTACTTTGGCACTTCTTGTTGGTATCCCTTTAGGGTTATTAATAGGTATGAGTAAAAGTGCCCAGTATGCTTTTGACCCTTTTATTCAAATCTTTAAACCGGTATCACCATTGGCATGGTTACCGTTGTTGCTGTTTATCTTTCAAGATATCAATATGACAGCGATCTCGACCATTTTTATTACTTCAATCTGGCCGATCATCATTAATACGGCGTTAGGGGTAAGGTCAGTGAGTGAAGATTATATGAATGTGGCTAAGGTCTTACAGTTTACGCCATTGGAAAAAGTTGTGCAGATCATTTTACCTGTAGCGGTTCCGTATATTTTTACAGGGATGAGACTTTCTCTAGGGATAGCATGGTTGGTTATCGTTGCTGCAGAGATGTTGACAGGTGGTATCGGTATAGGGTTTTGGATCTGGGATGAGTACAATAACCTTGCATATCAGAACATTATCATAGGTATTATCCTTGTTGGTTTGGTTGGTTTTATGTTGGATGTGATTATGGGTAAAGTAGCAGATTTCTTTGATTATACAAAAAAAGGTAGAGCGTAATGAGTGAATTTTTAAGTTTAAAAAATATTGAAAAAAGGTTTCCCATTCCGGGGAAAGATGATTATATAGCAGTTACCGATGTCAATCTTGAAATAAAAAAAAATGAGATCATCTCGATCATCGGACACAGTGGATGCGGTAAATCGACTTTACTTAATATGATCTCCGGTCTTGACGGACAAAGTGAAGGGAAGATCACCCTTAAAGACCATGAAGTAAAAGGACCGGGACCAGACAGAGCAGTGGTATTCCAAAACCACTCTTTACTTCCCTGGTTAAGTGTCTATGAAAATATTGAGATGGCTGTGAAGAAAGTGATGCCTGAATTAGATCCTAAGCAACTTCGTGAACGTGTAGAAAAATTTATCTCTATGGTTAATCTGGATCCTGCCAAAGACAAATTGCCAGGTGAGATATCTGGTGGTATGAAGCAGCGTGTGGGTATAGCAAGAGCACTTTCGATCAAACCGGATGTTTTACTCATGGATGAGCCATTTGGAGCACTTGACTCTTTAACTAGGGCAAATCTTCAGGAACACCTGATGAGAATTCAGCAAAATGTTCAAAATACAGTAATCATCATTACGCATGACATTGATGAAGCAGTGCTGCTGAGTGACAGAGTGATCATGATGACCAATGGTCCAGAAGCAACTATTGGTGAGATATTGGAAGTAAATTTAGAGCGTCCTAGGAATAGGGTGGAACTACAACATGATGAAGAGTATATCAGATGTAGAGAAGCAATTTTGAGCTTTCTATATGAAAAGTTTGCAAAGGAAGATGAATAGTCACTCTCTCTTTATAGGTGGCGTGAGAAAAAACAGAGGATAATATGAAAGAATTTATTAAGGTCTATGAAAACAATCAAGAGGATATTGAAAAATTTATTATTACAACTTTAAAAAATAATGGTTCCATTTTAGCAGAGGCATCCAATGATTATAAAAAAGTTTTTCAGACTTTTCCTTCGATGGAATTAGTCTATATAACAGATAAAGATTTTACACAGTGTGATGCCAATATTTTTAGAAGTAAGACAGAACTTTCTGCCAAAGGTAAAAATAGATCGTATATGAGTACAAAAGTACTTCAAAAAGATGATGAGTTTTCCATTAGTACACCATACATAAGTTCTGCTACAGGCCATACTTGTATCACAGTGATGAAAAAAGAAAAAGACAAATTTGTTTTTCTTGATTTTAGACTTTCAATACTGCTGGGTAGACTTGGTTTGGTAGAACTGAATCATAATTTTAATGAATTCACAAAATTCTTTTACAAAGCAGTGGGTTTCTCCTTAATGGCATTTGCATTTTTTGCTATTATTTATGCGATTTCCGGGTATGTGTCAAGTATTTTTCTTAATGAAGATTTCTCTTTGGATGCTATATTTAAACCTATTGTTGCACTGACATTGGGATTGGCAATTTTTGACCTTGCTAAAACGATTTTGGAAAGAGAGGTTTTCTTTAAAAATTACAGCAAAGAATCTGAAGATGCCAATGTATTGACGAAGTTTTCCATTGCTATTATTATCGCACTTTCCATTGAAGCTTTGATGGTAGTATTTAAGATCGCCTTACATGATTATTCACAAATGATCTATGCGCTTTACCTCATTATCGGGATTGCTTTGATTATTGTCTCTTTAGGTATTTATAGTTATTTATCAAGACGTGCATGATTTTGAAATTTAAATTATGCAGGTAAATAATAAGCAGTAGCAATAAATGAAATTACAGTAAATAACCAAACACCAGGTATGAGCCTATAGCGTAATCTTACTTCTTTTAAATCCATAAAATGATCGATAATCAGTTGCCCTTTTATAAATGTGGTGATGAGCAATACGGCAACAAGTGTTGTACTTATATATTTTAAATGGCCTAACAGATAGGCAAAAAGTGTAAGGGCAACCAATGAAATCCAAATATATTCTAAAATTCTTGTCATTTTTCGCCCTTATCTTATAATATACACTAATGGAAAAAGTATTATCCACAATAAATCTACCATATGCCAATATGATGCACCGGTTTCTATGCCTTTAGAATCATTTGGAAGATAGCCATAACTCTTTGTCTTTTTGTATATGATAAATAAAATAAATGAACCTAAAAGTACATGTAAAAAATGAAATACGGTCAACATAATATAAAACATAAAATATTTGTTAGTGCTAAGATGTATACCCATACCGAATATATGAGAAAATTCTGTGACCTTGATCACAGAAAAAGCAATACCGCAGATGATGGCAAACATAAGCCATTTTGATGCTTCAGTATTGGATTCTTTGTGACTACCTTGGGTCATATTTTTAATGCTTTTTACCGCTTTTACAACAAAATAACTGCTTGTGATCAAAATAAAGGTATTGATAAAACCAGATGTTTGACTGACTGCGAGTTGTGAAGCATTAAAAAGTTCTACATCAAGCCTTCGTGAAAAGGCATAGCCTAAAAAAAGCAGTGCAAAGGTAATGAATTCCACATAGATAATGATCCAAATAGCAAAATCACCAGGAGGATAGGGTGCCTTGACTGATATCTGTTTAAACATCTGCTTTCTTTGTAAAATGTAAAGCAACAAGCTTCTCTAATACTTCCAAGACATCATCTTCATCACTTAATGATTGAACGATGGTATGGATACAGGCTTCATACGCATCAAAGC
>CAZBLM010000012.1:0-49391 GCA_964492675.1 uncultured Sulfurovum sp. | reverse complement strand
TGACCCATTCTGTCACCACTCTCTTTAAGTGGACCGTCCCATAAAAGATCTTTATCATTCAATGCAAGTACACCAGTCATAAGCGCACCCCATAGACCCGCTAAGAAGTGAATACCAAATGCATCAAGAGAATCATCATAACCAAGTTTCTTTTTAAGAGTTACAACACCGAAGAATGCGATTACTGAACCACCGATTCCAAGAATGAATGCACCACCAACAGATACGAATCCAGCAGCAGGAGTAATAGCAACCAGACCGGCAATGATACCTGAAGCAATACCAAGAAGTGTAGGCTTCTTAAACACGAACCACTCAAGTAGCATCCATGTAATCGCAGCAGCTGAAGTTGCAACCGTTGTTGTCATAACAGCAAGACCCGCGATAGCGTTTGCACCAAATGCAGAACCACCATTAAATCCATACCAACCGAACCATAAGAGTGCTGCACCTACGGCAGTCAATAGAATACTGTATGGTTTCATAGCAACTTTATTGTGTCCCATTCTTTTTCCTACCAAGATAGCAAGAACAAGACCTGCAAGACCACCATTCATATGTACAACTGTACCACCGGCAAAATCAAGTGCACCGTGATCAAATAAAATGGCACCGTCACCACCCCATACCATGTGAGTAATAGGAGCATATACTAGAAGACCCCATAGAACAACAATGATCATCCATGTAGAGAACTTCATACGTCCGATAACCGAACCTGAAGCAATCGCTACAGTAATCGCAGCAAATGTACCTTGGAATGCGATAAATACATAGGTAGGGTAAGAACCAGAAAGGTCTGTCCACTTAATACCATCAAGCATTACATGGTTAAATCCACCAAATACATTTTGAAGCATTGCACTTTCATTGGTACCAAATGCGATAGAGTAACCAGCTAATATCCATACGACAAAGGCAACAACAAATGCACCCATTACCATAGCATACGTGTTAAGTACATTTTTAGATCTTGTCATACCACCATAAAATAGTGCTAGACCAGCAGGTGTCATAAGCAGTACAAATGCTGTAGATACCATCATCCATGCTGTGTCACCTGTATCGAGTTTATCTTCAGCAAAAGCGAAGATCGGCAAAAATATTGCCATGAGAGCTGAAAGTTTTAATTTCATTCTAAGTCCTTTAAATTAATTTCAAACAAATTCTAACATCTATTTAAAAGCTAATTTACCAATAGGTGATTAAATTTTAATCAGTTCATTGAATTAAAGGGACTTCGAGTTTAATGCTCTGCTCTTTGAGCAGACATTTTATCTGGCTTTTATCTGCAAGAGAACGTATCTCATTGTCTGTATCTGCATAACGTCCGTTAGCAAGTATATTAAGTTGGATGAGGGATTCTTTTTTACCTTCTATCATAACATGCTGTCCTATGAGAAGTTTGAGTGAAATATCAATGGAATCTGAAGCTCTAAAGGCATCTAGAGATTTTCTTAAAAGTTTTGAAAAGTTATTTTGGTCTATTTTGAATGCCGGTATATCCTGGTCTGTCAGGAGTCTCATCGGATTTGTATTTTTTGTTTTGAACAAAGCAATATTCGCTTCAAGCAAGATATTGATATCTGTTGTAATGAATTTATCTGTCTCAAGTTTATGACTTGTTTGTATACGTGGTGTGTTGTAAAGACGAAGCGAGATCTGTTCTTCATTCTCGTAGCCTACAGTTATGGAATGGAAGTTAAATGTATCATAAGCAAGTGAGAGTGTAGTACTTCTATATCCAAAGTTTTGTGGTGCATAGGAGAGGGCTATGTTATAAAGTTCTTTTTGAGACACATATCCAAATAATATCTCAGCAGCATTGTTAAGATAGAGTATTTTTCCCTGATCAGAAAAAAGTATGAAGGGGTTGTTGTCCCATTCAACAAACGGTTCAAAATCAATCAATGTGTTGTTCATGTATTTTCTTTCTGAGAGTATTCCTATTGATCCCTAAGATTTGTGAAAGCTGTAGTTGGGAACCATATTTTTTCAGACCAGCCTCAATGAGAGGTTTTTCATAGAGTCCAAGGTACTTCCTGTAACCGTCATTGCCATCAAGATTTTTTAAAATGTATTGGTAGATAACCTCTTGGATCTCTTCTTCATCCATAGAGAGTTTAACAATATCAAGATAGATAGATTTTTTTAAACTTTTGGAGTTCATACTAAGATTTAAAGGCAGAGAATGCATATCAACTCTACTCTCTTCTATCATAAGTGTTTCACATGCTTCTTTCATAAAAAGAGCTTTTAGATATTCTACATCTTCAGCTCGTTCTTTGAGTGAAGGCATTGTATAGATAAAAGCAAAAAGTTCATCTATAAGTGTGGCATTACCCAGATAATTTGCTGTGGCAATGATACGTTTATTGTCGAAGTCAAGAGAAGAGGGGTTAGACAGTTTCTCAAAATCAGAGATAATAAGTTCGTCATAGTTTTCAAGAGCTTCTTTTACTGCTTCTTGATTTTTTCCTGATACTAAAAAAGCATCAGGAAAAAGATGACGAGCAAGAGATTTTTTTCCTGTATAGGGTTCCCCAATAATGATTGAAGATACAAATAGTGTTTTGGTAAGGTTGAAACTTTTGATAATATGTTCAACTTTGTCTGAAGTGGTGAAAAATGTTTCCATTAGTACTCTTTTTTATGCTTAATTATTAATCATAACATAATTATCTTTTAACATAGAAACTATGATAGAATTGTTTTAAATATTTATAAAGGGCTTCCATTAAAGCATCATTCAAAAAGTTTTACCAACATTTCTCTTACCTGGAATTAGAACAGGCTGTAGAGTATTTTTCTATCTTGGGTGGAATCGGTGAAAATATAGAGTTGGACTATTTTGATGATCTCCATTCTATGGTAGAGTCAAATTTTGTAGATAACTTTACTAAGTTTCAGGCACTTGTTACGCCTTCATACCTTATAGAAACACCTTATAGAGAAGTACTTATGGCTGTAGCCAGAGGTGATGGAAAGCTCTACTCTGTACTGCGTAAAGCAAAACTTTCTGAAACCCTAGGTGAAGAGATCATCAAAGAGCTGGTTGCCTTAAATGTTTTGAAAATAGAGGTATCAAGAGAGTCACCGCTACGTATACATCCTAAACACAAACTCAAAAAAGAACAGCGTACATACCGTATACAGGATAAACTTCGTTTTGTGCAACCATTTATGCGTTTTTGGTTTGGTTTTGTGAGTTATTATAAAAAAGAACTTCTTTTAGGCAAGGGTGATGCATTTTTAAATAATTTTGAAAAAAATTATGAACGTCTCCGTACACTGGTCTATGAACAGCTCTGTGATGATCTACTAGTGCAGTATTATGAAGATAAAAGTCCTATAGTCTCTTCAGGAAGCTACTGGGATATACACTCAGAGTTTGATATATTGGCGATCACAAAGTCAAAGAAGGTGATATTGGGTGAATGTAAGTATAAAGATCGGAAAGTGTGTAAGAATGAACTTGGAAAATTGAAAATTAAAGCTGAAGAATCAGGGATCAAAGTTGATGTATATGCACTATTTTCAAAGTCCGGTTTTTCTAATGAACTCTTGCATAGTCAAGATAAAAAACTACTCTTATTTGATCTGAATGATTTAAAAGTACTTATCTCTTAGTACTTTCTACTTTTTCATCTACAAAAACCTTTTCTTCATAAACTTTCACACCTTCAAGGTATCCACTTATCTCAACTTCTTCATAGACTATACCTTCAGGTACTGCTTCAGAGTGTAGTTGAACAGCACACTGTTTGTAGTTTGGCTCAAAAGATTTTGGATCAAATTCGGGGATAGTGATATTGTTGATAAGTTGTTCATTGAAGTGAAAGGGTACAAAGATATTTCCTTCTCTTACAGTCTCACTTACTTTCACTATGACATCTTCCACCCGTCCACGTGTACCTGAAAGGGTTATGCGGTCACCAGATCTGACTTGAAGTTTCAGTGCATCTTTTGGGCTTAGGTCTACCCATGCTTCAGGAGCCAGATCATCCAGTATGCCAATGGTGCCAGTTTTGGTGCGCGTATGAAACTGTTCTACGGTTCGACCTGTATTGAGTATAAGTGGCAGACCTTCACAAGCAACTTCACTGAGTGGTTTCCAGTCAACTGGAAGTAAATTTGCTTTTCCGTCACTTGTGTTACA
This sequence comes from uncultured Sulfurovum sp., assembly GCA_964492675.1. Classification (GTDB taxonomy): domain Bacteria; phylum Campylobacterota; class Campylobacteria; order Campylobacterales; family Sulfurovaceae; genus Sulfurovum. The sequence goes on along the minus strand of CAZBLM010000012.1, from coordinate 45,232 downwards.
GTGCATTGTTTCAGAGTATAAACGTTTTGTACCCTCTGGTGCTGTGTCATTACATGGCCACTGTATACCACCAAGTTCTTCTATCTTTTCATAAGACATGGCAGAGTAGTCACACAACTGACCTTCACTTACGCGTTTGACTTCATTAAATACATCTCGAGGTGTTTTTAGATCTTTAAAAAGTAATGCATGCTTATCCTCAAAGTACTCAGAAAACTCTAAAACAATGTCAAGGTCTGCCTTAGAATCACCCAGTGGCTCTACAGCTTTTTTAGCATAGTTACAACGTCTTTCAGAGTTTGTGTAACACCCTTCTTTCTCAGACCATGTTGCAGCTGCAAATACTACGTCAGCTATCTGTGCAGTGTCGGACATAAAGGCATCTTGCACCACGAGGATATCTAACTTTTTAAGTGCTTCCCTTAGGGCATTTTGGTCTGGGTAAGAGACAAGTGGGTTTGTAGCAACAACCCAAAGTGCTTTTATCTCACCTCTGTTGATGGCATCGATGATCTGCGGGTAAGCATAACCGCGTTTCGTAGGCACTAGGTCCACAGGTACATTCACAATGTCTGCAAATGCCTGTCTATCACTGTCACTTGCATAGTTCCTGTATCCTGGGATAGAAGAGGTAAATCCAAATTCTCTTGTACCCATAGCGTTACACTGTCCCGTAATGGACATAGGTGAAGCACCTTCACGTCCGAGATTACCTGTGATAAGTGAAAGGTTACAGATGGCAGAGACAGTATCTGTACCAATGCTACTTTGGTTCACGCCCATGGTCCATGCAGACATTACTGCATCAGCTTGAGAGTAAATTTTAGCAAGATTATATAGCTCTTTCACGTCTATACCTGTGATCTGTGCAACTTCTTGAGGAGGGTAGTTAGCCATAATATGTTTTTTGAATTCTTTATAGCCATTGGTACGCTCTGAGATGAACTTTTCATCTTCCCATCCCTGTTCCATGATGATGTAACAAAGACCATTAATAAGAGCCATATCTGAACGTGGTGCTAAAGGTACAAAGATGTCCGCCATTTGGGATGTCTTAGATTTTCTAGGGTCCACGACGATAATGGTAGGTTTCTTACCCGTTACAGATTCATTTTTAGCGATATGGAGCTTTAGTATAGGGTGGTTATCAGCGATGTTCGCCCCTACAAGCATGATCACATCTGATTTTTCAAAATCCTCATAACATCCGGTAGGTCCATCTGAACCAAAGGTCTGTTTATAACCCATCACTGCAGATGCCATACAAAGCGTGGTGTTCCCATCATAATTGTTTGTTTCAAGTCCAAGCTGTACAAATTTACCTAAAGCATAAAACTCTTCAGTCAGTAGTTGTCCCGTAGAGATAACCGCTACAGCACCCTTACCATGTTCTGTTTGTATGCGTTTGAACTCGTCAGATGTGTGTGTGAAGGTTTCATCCCAAGTACTGGTTGTAAGTTCACCATTTTTACGTATGAGTGGTGTTTTTACACGTGAGTCTGCGTAGACCATTTTATGTTCACTGAGACCTTTAGGACAAAGTGTCCCAAAATTTACAGAATGGAGGGGGTCACCCTTTGAATATACAGCTTTACCAGCCTTTACTCCGATGTACATACCACATCCAACACCACAGTACCCACAAGTTGAGCGTACCCATTTATCAGGTGCCTTGTCTTTAGCTACCTTTCCGAAGATGGGATCATCTACGAGAGCGTATTTGTCTTCTTTAATGTCTGTACCTAGAAAGGCTTTTATTGTATTTGTGAAACGCATTTTATTTTCCTTCCTAGTGTCTTTGATTTCCAGCAAAGAAGTTCCCTGCCAATCCTAATGGTACAACAGTTCTGTAGAAGAGGTACCGTCCTGTCAATTCACTGATAAATGCACCAAATGTTGCAAGTACCAAGGTGACTACTGCCAAACTTATTAAACCACTGGCTGTAAATAATATAGCCAAAAGAGGTAAAGCCAAAGCAAACAAAGCCAAAGAGTAGATTCTAAATCTCTTCACACCTCCAAAATGTTCTTGAAGAAGTATACGGCTTCTATTGTACTGGTAGTAGAGGGTATCTTCTTTGTCTAAATGACGGTAGAACATTACCTCTTCGAGTATGACCAAGGCTTGTCCCATACCAGAAAGCAGGGTGATGGCTAAAAGTACCATTACACCTTGTGTACCATTAGATATGAGCAGGGCAGTGGCTATAAGTAAGAAACCTATGTAACTTGAACCAAAGAAACGTTTGGTTGTTGACTTTCTGTTCCAAGCAGGACGTGCCTTGATACGGTATATCATCGACTGTGCATAGATACCGTAGATACCTATAGCCAATGTAATAGCTTCAAGAAGAAGAAGCCCAAAACCTTTGATATTTAAAAAATAGAGTCCTGCAACCATAGTAGCCAATCCGGTAAATGTACCCAAAGCGTTGGCTTCACGAGAAAGCCATGAAGTTCTCCAGTTCTTCATCGCTTTCATAGCCATAATGGGACGACCAAGGTGTAAGGCCGAGAGCGGTAACCCTATAGCTGCAGGTAAAAATGCAAGTATTGACATTATTAGTGTTGGCTCAGGAAGATCAAACCCTAAAGTAAAGAGAAGCTGTCCTAAAAATAGAGCTAAAAATGCACCTAAACTCACTTGTGTAAGTACGGTCATAAAGACAAGCGGAAGTTCAGAGTGTGCAGGTTTGAGTATGTGTTCATCCGCTACACGGAGTTCTTCTCCCTCTTTCATTTCAGGTATTGTGTATCGTGTGGTTGGTTTAGTGATCTCTATATCTGGCAAGTGAGGGGCAACACCTTCTTTTTCCATGTCTGTCTCTAACCACTCTTTCACATTAAAGACTTCTATCTCTATGGCATTAGAAGGACAGGCTTGTACACAAGCAGGTGTTTGTCCTGCTTCAAGCTTATCTGCACACATATGACATTTGGTAACGATACCGCGCTCCTTGTTAAAGGTAGGTACTTCATAAGGACAGTTCCATGTACAGTACTGACACCCTATACACGATGGGTCATCATGCCAGACGATACCGTTATCAAATTTGATGTAAGATTCTGTAGGACAGCCTATGAGACACTCAGGTTCTATACAGTGGTTGCAGCTCATTGAGTTAAATAGTTGAAGTGTATCTGGGAATTCACCCATTTCCATCTCACCGACACGTCTCCATTTGATATCATCAGGGTTTGCATTTTGCTCGTTACAGGCCACTTCACAACAGTGACAACCGACACAGGCTGTCGCATCGAAATGAAAACGGTACTGTTCTCCTTCACCAAGGTCTGGTAGGTCAATACTGTAATTACCGCATTGCATACCTGTATTGGTCTTATGGTTGATGAAATCTGATAGAGGTGTATCTTTTGTAAGTGGTTCTACAGCCATTATATTTCTTTAAGTGCCACAATTAACTCAGAAAAAACTGCCGCTCTTTCTCGTTTGTTCTCATGGGTCATGTTGTAGATGATCTCAGAGAGTTTATCAGGTACTTTAGGATTTAGCTTAGAGACAGTGTCTCTTTTGATACTTGTAGGTTTTAACATATTAGCCTGTAATTCAAGAACAGACTCATAACGTTTTTCACCCGTAAGCAGTTTGTAGAGTTTTAGTCCAAACCCAAAGAGTTCATACTCTTCACGTTTACTACTTTTTGGTTCAGCATCTAGTGTAAACTCTAGATCTAAACCCAATCTTTCATTCAAGATATAATTTATCTTTGTATAAAATGCAAGGGCTTGAAAAGAGTAATTACGTGATAAAAATCTATCATCAAAATCTTCATAGGTTTCTGCTCTTTGTTTGTATGTTGCATAGGTTTTCAGTAAGTACTTGACATGGTACTTCGCTTCGGTAACAGGTAATGCTTTGTGCAGTGTATGTGCCTCTTTTGCCACGCGTGTGATCTTTCCACCTAGGAAAATGTGTACACCATCTACACGGTTACCCTCACTATCTTTTGCTTTACATCCTTCAAATCCGATGTCAGCTATTCCGTGTACACCACAGCCTTTAGGACAAGCAGACCAGTTCATCCGGACATTTGCATTCTCTATGGCTACTTCCGAGCTTAAAAAGTGGGCCATCTCTATAGCATCAGGCTTGTTGGGGATAACACCAAAACTACAGGTTTTTGTACCTGCACAGGCTATCATGTCATTAAAGTAAAGATTGTTGAATTTTGCATAGTTCTTGATGAGGTCAGTTGCCTCAAAACTTTCGAGTGAATCTTTTGGAATATTCACGATGTAAACATTTTGATCATAGGTTAGTCTTACATCACCCGTACCAAACTCTTTTGCTGCTTCTGCAGTAGTCATCATATCTGTACCGGTAAATATACCAGAGGGTACAATAATCTTGTAGGCAAACTTTCCATTGCGCCCAAGTACTTTGTTTGAACCAAGGGCTATAGACTGTGACTGCACCATAGTAGTTCCTGCAGTTGTAAAGTCAAAATCAGCTTCTTCTTTTACTGCGTCTATAAAGTTGTCTAACCCTACATCATTGATAAGAAAGACTAAACGGTTTTTATTTCTGTTGTCACGGTAACCATAGTTCTTAAATACAGTAAGGAGTGACTTAAAAAAGAGGGGTACTTCATCAATGTTTACAAAAAGGTTTGCATCCTGTGCCTGCATTCCCACTCTTGCTCCCAAATAGATATTAAATCCAAAAACACCATCTTTTTGTGCAAGTACAAAGTTACAGTCATGTCCAAAGATATTACAAGAGTTGGAGAGTGAGCCAAGGATACCAGTATTAAATTTACGAGGTAGTACGGAGACCCATTCAGGATTTTCACCGAAGATAGCTTGAAGGTAGTCAACAATCGGTTTAGTCTCTATGATGTTATCATACGCGATACCATCGAGAGGGTCAGTTACGATGTTACGTGGGTTATCAACACCTGTTTGAAATGTAGAGATACCCACTTCTTTGAGCTCTGCTAACACAGTAGCAATATCTGCTATTTGCAAGTAACGCAGTTCTATTTGCATACGTGTAGTAATGTCTATGTAGTCATTACCGTATTTTTTAGCTACTTCACCTATACGCATGGTTTGTTCATAGTTCAACTGCCCAGCCGGTATACGTACACGAAGCATAAAATCTTCGCCTTTGTCAAAAAGACCAAAACATTTTAAAAAGTAAGCAGAATCTTCTTTTGCTAAACCTTCATAACCTGCTGCAGCGATCTCTTCAAGTTTTGCATATACATCCATAGGCATTTTGAGTGCTTTGGTTGTCTCTACTTTATTTACTTTTTTACTTCTTGCTTCTAAGGCTTTTTCTAGGATGGTCATATTTACTCACTTTATACGCATATGCTTAATTGACATTATTATATTTCAATTAGATATTTTAGTAGAGTTTATGTTGCCTATATTTTAATCAATTAGGTATATTATTAATACTTTAAACATCAATATAGCCTATTTTTAAAGCCTTTTTAATTGATTAAAAATTAATCATATGGTATCTTATAATAACTATAGGAGTAGTGTATACTTCTCTTATCATTTATTTAAAGGAGTTATATATGGCAGGATTAAAAGCATTAAAAGGACAGGGACATACACCAACGTTGTTCATGGCTTTTTTATATTTTGATATGAGTTTTATGGTATGGACGATGTTAGGTCCACTTTCTACGGAAATTACTGAGGCATTGGCTGCAACAGGTCATATGATGACATCAGGAGAGAAAGCTACACTGCTTTCACTTCCTATTTTAGCAGGAGCACTTTTAAGAATTCTTCTTGGTTTCGGTGTGGATAAACTTGGTGCTAAAACGACAGCACTTATGTCACAATCTGTAGTGATCGCTGCACTTTTTATGGCTTACTTTATGGGTGACTCCATTACTTATAATGCTTTGCTTATTGTAGCACTTGGGCTTGGTTTCGCAGGAGCATCATTTGCCGTAGCACTTCCACAAGCTGGACAGTGGTATCCGCCAAAGTCTCAAGGTATTGTTCTTGGTATTGCAGGAGCCGGTAACATCGGTGTGGTCATTGACTTCCTGTTTGCACCAAAGATCGCTGAACTTTGGGGTTGGGAATCAGTATTTTTAGTAGGTGGTGTGATGTCAGTTATTGTCTTTATTGCCTATGCATTTATTGCTAAAAATGCTCCTGAGTCTGTGTATAAAGCAAGACCTAAAAAACTTTCAGACTATGGAAAATTGTTAAAAGATAAAGATACATGGTGGTTTAACCTTTTTTATGCAGTTAGTTTTGGTGGGTTTGTTGGATTTGCAGGATATATGAAAGTGTACTTAATGAATACCTATCAAGTAGATATGAATGCATTTGGTATAGATGTTTTAGATGAGACTAATGTAAAAGTAGTTGCAGGTTATTTTGGAGCATTATGTATCTTTGCCGGAGCTATTTTACGACCAGTAGGTGGTAACATTGCCGATAGATTGGGTGGGATAAAATCACTCTATATCTTCTTTGGTACAGTTGCAACTCTGGCAGTGATCAATGCAACGGTAACATTGCCATTTTGGTTGGCAATCGCGGTTCTTTTCCTTATTATGGCTAACCTTGGTATGGCAAATGGTGCAGTATTCCAACTCGTGCCACAAAGGTTTGGTAAAGATATCGGTATTATGACAGGTATTGTTGGTGCTGCCGGTGGTATTGGCGGTACTTTATTGATCAAGACACTTGGTTGGTCAAAAGGTGCTTTTGATGGGTACATGGCAGGTTTCTTGATATTTGCAGCAGTAGTACTCATCGCAATTGCCGGGATCTCATTGGTTAAAACAAGATGGAGAACCACGTGGGGGGTCAACTCTGGTGGTATGATATAATCACAAAGGCTTTGCCTTTGTGTAATCATGAGTATTGAGCAGTAGGTGTTTAGATCTTTTTTTAACACCTAGTTCTTAGTATTTAATTCTTGTTTAAAAGGAAGTTTCCATGTCAAAACAAACCATAGAAACCTCAGGACTCACACTTGCCAAAGGTACAAAACTAAAAGGGGATGATTTTTATGAAGTGAAAGTCCTCGATAATATCACGGTAGCTGTTGTCTGTGATGGGGTAGGGTCTGCGTTACAGGGTGCTCAAGCGGCAAAACGGACATGTAACTTTTTAGTACATTCTCTTAAAAACAGACCTAGAAGCTGGAGTATGGAAAAGTCTATACATCATTTTATAGAGAATGTGAATCGTGTACTCTATCTTGAGTCTATGACTGACTATGAAAGAGAAGAGTTGGTAACAACACTCACTCTGGTAGTCATAGAAGGTGATAGACTGTATGGTGCAAACGTAGGAGACAGCCGTATCTATTTGCACAGAAATGATCAATTGACACAACTCTCTGCAGACCATGTAGTAGATGAAGAGGAAATGGGGAATGTACTTACGGCTGCAATGGGCCTTGAAGAGAACGTAAGCCCTTACTATTTTGAAAATAATCTAGAAACAGGGGATAGGATCATGCTCTGTTCAGATGGTCTGTATTCTGAATTAGATGAAGCAGAAATTACCTCAGGTATGATGTTAGGGGCATCTTTTTTAGTGAAAAAAGCTTCTAAAAAACATGATGATAATTTGCCCGATGATACCACTGCAGTTGTTCTGGAAATAAAGGAACTTGACCCAAGACGACAATTTAAAGAGTTAGATCTCAGTTCCCGTGAAAAGTATAAAAGTGGTGACCTCATTGACGGATACACACTTATAAGACCGCTTATACAGAATGGACGTACCTGGCTTTGCGAAAAAAAAGGTTTTAAATATGTCATAAAATTCATACCCTATGAGGCAATGCATGATGAGTTGATGCTGGATATTTTCGTAAAAGAGGTCTGGATGGCAAAAAGGCTTAAAGCCGGTTTCTTCCCTAAAGCCGTGGTCCCTAAGAATCGTACACACCGTTACTACGTCATGGCTTATATAGAGGGTCAGAATCTAAAAGAGTTTACGGCTAAAAAACCTCTTTCAGTGGATCTTTCCCTTGAATTGGCCCAATTCCTACTCAAAATGTCTCAATACCTTATGCATTTGGATCTTATACATTGTGATATTAAACCTGAAAACATCATAGTGACACAGAGAAAGGGTAAAACGGTTTTTAAAATGGTCGATTTTGGTAGTATCACTGAAGCTTACTCAACAGTTACACGTGCTGGTACACCAAGTTATTTGGCACCCGAACGTTTCCAGCAGTCCCCTGTGAATGAGCAGACAGAACTTTATGCCATAGGAGTGACACTTTATGAGGTCATGACACTGAAGTACCCTTATGGAGAAATAGAACCTTTTCAAACCCCTTCTTTTGAAAAGCGTGTACAACCACCTGGTAAATTAAATCCTAAAATACCGCAATGGTTCGAAAGCATTATCATGAGGTCATTGGATAAGGATACAAAAACACGTTATCATAATTACTCTGAGATGCAATACGAAGTGACAAATCCTGAAAAAGTGAAACCCTATTTTTCTAAAGATGTATCATACATGCAGAGAGAACCACTTACTTCTTGTAGAGTGATGCTCGGAGTGATGATAGTGTTGAATATCTTACAGTTCATTTTCTAAATTATTTGGCTTTTTGTATGTTTTTTCGGTGTGATTTATAACTCTTTGTAAAGTCATGGACCCCTTGTTTGTTTCTCATAAAGTAAAGATAGTCTGTTTTTGCCGGTTTGATCGCAGCAAGGATGGCATCTAAAGAGACAGCACCTATAGGTGAAGGAGGCAGACCTTTATACATGTAGGTGTTGAAACGACTGGTATCGGTTCTAATGCGTTGAGGTGTAACCTTGATATGTGAATACTTCCCGTAATTCAAGGTACCGTCCATTTGAAGTTTCATACCTTTTTTGAGACGATTATAGATAACAGATGAGACGATAGGCATCTCTTTTGTGTTGGCAGCTTCTTTTTGTATGATAGATGCCATAGTCAACACTTCCAACCATTTCTTTTTTCGGTAGTTTCCATAGATCTTTTTAGAGATCTTCTCATAACGTTTTTCTGACTCACTCAGTAAGAAGTGTATCAGATGTTTTTCAGTGATACCGTAAGGTACGTAGTAAGTATCTGCAAAAATAGAAGCTTCAGGGTAGTGGGCAAACATTTTGTAATATGTACTTAGCTTTGTTTTATCAAGTTTGAACTCTTTTGAGAGTGCATCAAAAAACAGTTCTGTTGTTTCACCGGGGATCAGTGTGACCTTTTCCATTTTGGCTTTAGCTGTAGTGAGTTTATATAAAAAATCTATACGATTAAGTCTGTTTGAACCTATATTTACCCACCCGCTTTGAGGTTTACCCATAAAGACCATAATGTATTTATCAATAGGGCTTAAGGCATACCCTTGTTTAGTCAATTGTGTTATAATATGACCAATAGACCCTTGAGGCACCAAAAGTGTATGTGTCGTTTTGACGGGCATCGTAGTATAAAAGGCAAAAGTGATGATCAAAACAAGTGCGATGTTCTCTGCCCATGCTATCCATGTACTCGTACGTAATAGTCTCATCTTCTTTTTTCTCCTCATTATCTCTGTTTTTATCTGGCTAAAAGTAGGGGTAGAGATAGATACCCTGAAAGTATCTAAATATCATGTAGATGGATTATACATTAAACTGGGTAAAAAACTAACACTTAAAGCCGACCAAGTTACTATTCCTCAAACAAAGTCTAACCCTTCATTTGGTCGTATAGATGAAGGACTTGAACGTGTTAAATATCTTTTGACATTCTTTGAGTATATTGAACTGAAAAAAATTATCTTTCCAAATAATATACTTGGTATTCGTTTTAAAGATGAGCTCTTAAAGATCAGCAGTAAAGATTATGAAATATCAGGTTCTGTTCATCGTGAAGGAAAGATGATACAAGCAACCATACCTTCACTCTATATCAAAGCACAAAACATTACATTAAGTGGAAAATTAAGTTATGATCTGCATGAACATACACTTGAAACAGATGGACATTTTATAGCAAATGGTTTGAGTGGAAACTTTGTAGCCAGTAAAGTAGGTGATGAACTGTTTTTTGATCTAAAGAGTCATGCTTTTACTGACCTGAAAAGTATAGTTGATAAATTCAACTTGACTCCTGCTGTAAGGTCCTGGGTCGTAGATAAGGTCAAAGCAGAGAAGTATGAACTGCGTTCTTTGCGTGGTAAAGGTTCCATAGTCAATGGCACTTTTGACCTTGATATGGATGCTTTGGAAGGGGAAGTCCTTTTCTCCGATGTTCAAATAGCATTTAAAGAGGACCTTTCTCCTGTTTTAGCTCCAAGTTTTGTTTTGACCTATAAAGATTACGGACTCTATTTTGATCTTAAAGAGCCTCGTTATAAAGGTAGGGACTTAAATGGAAGTAAGGTTTCTATAGTTCGTTTAAATGAAAGTGATACAACATTAAATCTAGACTTAAAACTTGTAACACCTTTTGACAGAACGGTCCAGAATTTACTGAAGTCCTATGATCTGCATATACCAGTAAGACAGGAAAATGGTAGTGTCAATGCGAGGTTCAAGGCTGATATAGGACTAAAACAGGATAAGAATACATTTTTAGTTGATGTAGATTTTTCTAAAGGAAAGGTATGGATAGGTAAGGTTTATCTTGCCATTGAAAAAGGAAGTTTGCATTATGTGGACGGGTTTATTGCTTTAGATGATATCTCTTTAAAAGATAGTATGTATGAAGGAATTGTTAATGGTAAGATCGACCTTGAAAAGAAACAGGTAGATATAATCGTTGATGCAAAAGATATAAAGCTTGGAGAGAAAAATAAGGAGTTTTTTGTTTTAAAAAATCGTACACTACCTCTTGTCCTAAATTATGCTAAAGATATCAATGTTGAAATACCAAGACTCTCTTTTAGTTTACTCAACGATAAAAAAGAGACACTAATACAACTGCAAGACCTTAGTAAAATAAAACCTTATCTTACTGATATAAATGCTTTGGAAAATGACGGGTATGTAAACATAAGAACAAAAGACTTTGAAACGTATACTTTTGAAGGTGAACTGACAAGAACTTCATGTTTTATTTATGAAAAGAAAGATGCCTGTAAAGTACGTGTTCCTTTTCAGGGTAAAGTAATGCCTGAGGATATTGATTTTTATGCTTTCAATAAACGTTTTTATTATAATCAAGCAAAATCTCGGGTAAAAATTGAAAATCTCAATATTGATCTTGAAAAATTTTTAAAAAGCACGAGTCAGGATAAAAAGAAAGATCCAAAAAGTAAAGAAGGTCAAAAATATATTATACTAGGTAAAAAAAGTAACCTTAGATATGGTGATTATACTTTAGTTGTTGACAGTTATGATGTCGAGATCAAAAAAAACGGAGATATAAAAGCTTTAGGTAGTGCCTCCGGTGATATTATTAAATTTACAAAGAATAAAGGTGTGGTCTCTATTCAGGCATTAAGAATAAAAGATAAGGTCTTACATCCATTGATTAACTTTGATGGGCTTCAGCAAGGACGCTACTCCTTAAAGACATCAGGAAAACTTGGTAAAGATATGAAAGGTGAGATCATTGTAGAAGGTGGTGTGATGAAAGGGTTTAAAGCTTATAACAATACACTGGCATTCATCAATACTTTACCAGCCTTAGCAGTTTTACATAAACCCGGGTATTCTGAAAAAGGCTTTCATATTGAAAAAGGTTTTGCTTCTTATCGTATGATAGGTCAGCGTAAGATCATATTTGATTCTATTCATATTAAAGGCGGTTCAGCAAACATTGCAGGCAAAGGTGAAATAGACTTGGAGAAAAAAACGATCAATATGAACTTAGCGATCCAGGTGGCAAGAGAGTTTGGAGCAGTGGTAGGGAGTCTTCCTTTGGTAGGTTATATTCTTATGGGTGAAGATAAAAGTCTTACAGTTGGACTGAGTATTACAGGTAGTCTAGATAAACCTGTAGTAAAAACTACAACGGCACAGGATATCGTATCTTTACCTTTGCAAATACTCAAAAGAACACTTGAATCACCTATAAAATTGTTGACTCCTGCTACTGAAACCACAGGTAAACCACAATAGTGTATAATATAAATATGGATAGTAGAATGATTAAAATAATATTAACAGCATTGGTATGCAGCAGTTTTTTATCAGCAGAGAAATATAGTGTTGAAGATGAGATGAAACTTAAAAGAATGAAAGAAGATCTTGGACTATATAAACCTACTAAAAAAGAGTTAAAGCTTCGAAGAATAAAAGAAGAGATGGGTATAGCAGAACCAAGTAGAAAAGAGAGAGAAATAGATCGTATAAGACATGAACTTAAGATAGGAAATGAAGTGCCTACGAGAGAAGGACTATTTGATGATGTTAAAGATGCATTGGATGTGGGTGATACGTTTGATGATGCTATAGACTCAGCAAAAGATACTCTTGGATTGAAGAAAGAGAAGAAGAAAAAGAAAAATGATGACTTTTCATTTAGTGAAACGTTGAGTGATTTTTATGATACAGTAGGCTTAGAAGAGGGTGAAAACTGGGGACTGCCTACCGTATTTGGTTTCAATGAAAAGAAGAAAGCGCGTACTTTTTTAGGTTCTAAAACATTAGGTGGGACCTTCCTGGGTGATGTGAAAGATTCTAGTTCTATGTTTTACAGCGGTATGAAAAATTCGGGTCAATCTGCAGAGATGATGTCAGGTATGATGTACAACTCATCTAGAATGTATAACAACATGTTTGGTATGTTCGATGATTCACCGCTTAACATTTTTGAAGATGAAAAAGAAACTTCTATGTTTGACTTTGTTGAAGGCGGGAATAGTATGATGGAGATGTTTAATTAAAACATTTCCTTCACAGTGTTAAGTTGATGCAAAAATAGAAATATATGTACTTACTAACTGTGATTTTGAGTATTGCATCTAAAGTATTTATGAATATTAGTACTTTATATCATAAAGATATATAACAAAACTACATTATTAAAAGTATCTATGCGTTATACTAAATAGAAAGGTTTTAAATGGACCATTATCTATTTGCTTCGAAAATGAAAAATTTAACCTTACTGTATATTGAAGATGATTCTGAAGTACAGAAATATATTGGTGAGTTTTTAACACGTTATACTTTAAATCTACATTTGGCTCAAAGTGCAGAAGAGGGGTTGTTAGTGTATCAAGAGATAGAACCAGATATTATCTTACTAGACATCAACTTACCTGGTAAAAATGGTATAGACTTTGCCAGAGAACTTCGTAAAATGGATCATCATACTCGCATCATAATCTCAACAGCCTATACAGATAATGATTTTTTATTGACCGCTGTGGAGTTGGAGTTGACGCGTTATTTAGTAAAACCGGTTACAAGTATGGAGTTGATAGAGGCACTAGGAAAGGCTGCAGATGAGTATGAGGGTACAAATAGTGTCAAGACAATAGAACTGGGTGAAGGATTCAGTTACGATAAAGAACGTAAGATGTTATTTAAAGAGGATAAAGAAGTACCACTGCGTCGTAAAGAGATGCAGTTATTAGAGTTTTTTATTGCCCATGCACATTGTACTCTATCTTATGAATCATTGCAGTATGAGGTCTGGCCAGATAGTTTTATGAGTAGAGATGCAATACGGGCACAAGTACGCAACTTACGTAAAAAAAGTCATCCCCATATCATAAAAAATATTAACGCCATAGGGTATCGGTTGTATGAGAAGGAGGGTGAATGAGCTCTTTAGCTTCTATAGCTCATAAGAATGGATTTTCTATCGGTATGAGTGCGACGATTAGTGATGCAATGGCTGTAATGTTGGGTAATAAAAATGGTTCAGTTGTATTGCTTGATGATGGGTACCCTGTTGGTGTAGTATCGGAGAGTTCCCTACTTACATTGCTTGAAGAAGATTCTAATTTATCGCAGCCTATACAACCCATAGCAAACACTCCTGTTATCACTGCTCACAAGAGTCGTCCTATGGAGTTTGCATTTGATTTGATCATCACCAATAACATCCGTCGTTTGGTGTTGGTTGATGATGATGGTGCATTTAGTGGTGTGGTGCTTCAAGAAGATCTTTTTAGTTTTCTTGATAATGATGTCTATAAAGTAGACCTTAAGGTGGCAGACCTTTTAGAGAATGATGTTAGTGTTATCACAGTAGAAAGAGAAACAGATCTTTATGAAGTTCTAAGTTTGATGCGAAGTGCAAAAGTAGGGTCTGTGATAGTGACGGATGGTCCTGATCAAGCAGTAGGCATTGTAACAGAAAAAGATATTATTGCATCGGGTTATCATGGTATAAGTATGAATCAAAGTGTAGAAAAATGCATGTCATCTCCTGTACAGTCTGTTTTTACAGATGATGCTGTGACAGATGTAATCGACTTTATGCGTATTACCAATATTAGGCGGGTTTTGGTTAAAGAAGCAGATGGGAGTATGCGTTCTTTATTAACTAATAGAGATATTTTTAAGCATATTAAAGGAAATGTTGCCCGAATGTTAGAGATAAAATTACGCCATAATAAAGAGATCATGAACTTGCTTCCTGAACCGATAATTGAGATATTTGATGGGGATGCAGAGCAAGTCATTCACTGGATCAACAATAAAGCCAGAGATCGTTTTGGAGAAAATTTGTTGGGAAACCCCCCTGAGGCTTTGCTTGGAGAGAGTTGGAAAAATATGTATTTCCAATTGGAGAGAGCTGGACAGATCGAATGTTTTTGTACTGTAGTGAATGGACGTAACTTTGAATTTTCAGGAACATTGTCTAAAAATATAAACAGCCGCTATATAAAACTTATCGCTAAAGATGTGACTGAACATGAGATGATGAAAAGACAACTTCAAGAAGAGATTAGAGAAGAGGCTCAGTTGCGTCAGGAGCAGGAGTATTTGATAATGCAACAGGCTAAACTTGCATCCATGGGAGAAATGATAGGATATATTGCGCATCAGTGGCGTCAGCCATTGGCTCAGTTGGGTGGTATTTTTATGAACCTGGATTCTGCTTATGCATTTAATCAACTTGATGAAGATTACCTTCAAAGCAAAATTATAAATGGCAATGATACAATCAAATATATGTCACAGACCATTGATGATTTTAGATTGTTTTTTACACCAAATGAGAGTGTAGAGCGTTTTGATGTAGTTGTCATACTTCAACAAACACTTAACATTGTCTCAGCAGGATTAAACTATTATCACATTGAAGTAAAGATAGATGCAAAACCCGGATCATTTTTTGCACACGCATCTGCGAGTGAATTTGCACAAGTAGTGCTTAATCTTCTAATTAATGCAAAAGATATACTCTCTGAAAGGGTAGGTGTAGAACGTTATATTGATGTATCTGTATCTAAAGAGAAAGATAATATCGTACTTAGTTTCTGTGATAATGGTGGGGGAATTGATTCTTCTGTAATGTCAGATATATTTGAGCCTTATGTGAGTACAAAACATGAGAAGAATGGAACAGGTATGGGACTTTATATGTCACGACGTATTATTGAACAGAGAATGATGGGAAGTATTTGTGCTGTAAATGAAACTCAGGGAGCTTGTTTTATATTGACTTTTCCTTCTGCATAATTTTAGATAAATTTATAAAATTTCACAACTCTTACATTTCTTGATTATACAATTTAAGCTGTAAGATAATTCATACTTTATGTATTATCAAAAACTTATAATAAAAGGAAAGAAGATGCCAAAAAAGCTGATACTCATTATTGGACCCCCAGGTGCAGGAAAATCAACTGAATGTAGATTACTTAATGAAAAGCATAAAGATGATATTGCTAGTTTTTCTGTAACAAATATTATAAAAGAGAGGATAGCAGAAAACTCAGCTATTGGTCAGATCATGCAAAAGTATGTACACTCTGGTGACTTGGTACCTGGTGATCTTATTATGCATGAAGTAATTGATCTTATTAAGAATGGAGATAAAGATATTATCTTGATAGATGGACTGCCACGGGGTTTGAATCAGATGAAAACACTGGGTGATGCCATACATATGGATGACAATGTCGAGTTGGTAGCCGTCATTGAAATTAAGGTAAACAGAGAAACAGCACGAAGACGTCGGTTGGCAGATAATGCTACACAAGAAGAGAGAGATATCTTTGAACATAAAATGGATATCTATCATGATCTGTTGGGTGAGATTGAAGACTACTATAAGAAAGATGATCTACTCACTATCATAGACGGTGAAAAACCAAGTGAAATTGTTGTCTCTGAGATAGACCGGTTCTTAACCAAACAAGTTTCACTTTTTGAAGAAAGTGTAAGTTAAAATACTACCATATATAGATGTTTAACTAAGTATCTCTCACAAGAGAAATACTACTCATTCCTCAATACAGTCAAAGGATCTGTCTGTGAAGCCTTCCTTGCAGGGTAGAGTGCTGAAAGCAGTATGATGATACTTGTACCTATGATAATGAATGAGAAGTCTTGGAAGGTTAAGTCTACAGGAAGTTTAGAGGTGCCATAGACATCTGCGGGCATAGAGATGATGTCAAATGTCTTAAGTACCCAGATGCCAAGTCCCCCAAGCAGTGTTCCTGCAACAATCCCCGTAGAACCTATGATCAACCCTAGTCTAAAGAAGATAGACTTTATCTCTGTTCTTGTTGCACCCAGTGTACGCATAAGTGCTATCTCTGATCTTCTGCTCATGACTGTCATCAGCAGAGATGAGATGATATTAAGTGATGCTACAAGAATGATGAGGAGCAAAACTAAAAAAAGAGCCTTCTTTTCCATCTCCATGGCTGCAAAGAAGTTACCGTTCTGTTGCCACCAACCTTCTATGAGTGCCATATCAGGAAGAACCTCTCTAATAGCATCGATCTCGGCAAGTGGGTCTTCTGTATAGATATGCAGACCATCGTAAGAGCCTTGTTTCCGCTTCAGCAGTTTTTCAAAGGCTTCAAGGGAAGTGTACATAATAGCTTTGTCATAGGCTTTTAGACCAGACTTGAAGACACCATCAATGATGAAACGTTTTTGAAGCGGCATCGTACCAAAACCTATGGCTTGTTGTTCGGAGAAGTAGAGAGTGACTTTATCTCCTTTAGGAGCATTCATTTCAAAAGATAAACCTTCTCCCATGATAACTTTAAACTTTGATTTTTCATCACCTCTGGCTTTTTTAAATATCTCGTTTATCTCAGCTTCTTTGTCAGCATCAACACCATATAGTAAAGAACCCTGTACTGCACCGTCATTTTTGGTAATGACCTGTGTTGTATAGTAGGGACTGATCTGAAGGTGAGGGAATTTCTTTTTCAGCGAGGCGATAAGTGCATCATTGACAACATCTTCTGCTATGGGGAGCACAGTAAGTGGGTAGTTCATGACAAAGAGTTTTTTAGTAAACTCTTTTTGTGTCCCGTTCATGATCCCCATGGCGATCATCAACACCATCACACCAGTTGCAATACCTAAAAAAGCCAACATTGCTGAGATAAATATAAAAGGGTTTTCTTTGTCGTATTTGAGGTAGTGCTTGATGATGTGTCTAACAAACTTTTTGTTAGACGCAGGGATTGTTCTCATTATGCCAATAGACCTTTTTTAGGTCCACTTTTTCCACAACAGTTTTTATATTTTAATCCTGAACCACAAGGACAAGGCTCATTTCTTTTAGGTTTTTTTGTACCTGTAACAGGTTTATTTTTTGTTTCCTTTACTTCATCTGTACTTAGTTTTACATCAGCAACATCAGACTCTAACTCTTCACGAATATGCTCAACAGCAGCTTCTTCTTCTTCTGGAGATTTAAAGTCAAACTGAACAAGCTGAAGTACTTTGACTGCTTCAAGCTTTATACGCCCTACAAGATCAGTAAATAGTTTGTAAGAGTCCTGTTTATACTCTGTAAGCGGATCTTTCTGATTATATCCTCTAAGCCCGATACCTGTTTTTAGTACATCCATCTCATAAAGGTGGTCTCTCCATTGAGGGTCAAGTACCTGAAGGTATAAGATACGTTCAATTTCCTGACGTTGCTCAGGAACTACCTCTGCCATTTTCGCTTCATAGATGTTTTCCATCGTTGTATTTACTATATCAACTAGCTCATCTACCTCTTTACCGGCAAATTGAGTGTCAGCTATATCAATGTTAAGTTCTTCCTTAATGAGTGAAGCAAGTTTTTCTACATTGAAATCTTCAGTTGGCATACCTTCAAATATTTCACACTCCATAAGTAGGTGCTGTACATACTCTAAGCGATTCTCTTTGATCTTGGCATCGATGTCAAACCCAGGGTCAAGCAATTGATTTCTAAATGCATAGATGGCTTTTCTTTGATGGTTGGCAACATCATCATACTCCAAGATGTGTTTTCTTGATTCGTAGTGTTGGTTCTCTACTTTTTTCTGCGCTTTTTCTACAGATCTTGTAACGATCTTAGAATCGATGAATTCACCATCTTCTACACCAAGACGATTCATGATATTCCTGATCTTCTCTCCACCAAATATACGGAGCAGGTTATCGTCTAAACTAAGGAAAAACTGACTTTCACCTGCATCACCCTGACGACCTGAACGACCTCTAAGCTGGTTGTCGATACGTCTACTCTCATGTCTCTCTGTACCAAGTATCATCAGACCGCCAAGTTCTCTTACTTCATCATCTATCTTGATGTCAACCCCACGTCCTGCCATGTTGGTAGCGACAGTTACAGCACCTTTTTGGCCGGCATTCATAATGATCTCTGCTTCTTGTGCGTGGTTCTTTGCATTGAGCATGTTATGAGGGATCTTTTCTTTTTTGAGTCTTGCATCGATCAATTCCGATTTCTCAATAGACGCCGTACCGATGAGTACAGGTTGACCTTTTGCATTAAGCTCTTTAACTCTTCTTACTACAGCATCAAGTTTTTCACGCTCAGTGTTGTAGATCAGGTCATTTTTATCATCTCTTGCGATAGGCACATTGGTCGGGATAGAGATAACATCGAGTGTATAGATCTGTGAAAACTCTGTTGCTTCTGTTTGAGCAGTTCCTGTCATACCTGCAAGTTTTTCATAGAGTCTAAAGTAGTTCTGGTATGTGATCTCTGCGAGGGTCTGAGACTCTTCTTGAATCTGTACATTTTCTTTTGCTTCAAGTGCCTGGTGTAGACCTTCTGAGTATCTACGTCCTTCAGAGAGTCTTCCTGTAAATTCATCTACAATGACGATCTCATTGTTCTGCACAACATAATCTACATCTTTTTCAAAAATATTGTGTGCTTTCAGTGCCTGGTCAAGGTGGTGAGAAAGTGCAGCATTCTCAAGAGAGTAGAGGTTTTCTACTTCAAAAAGGTCTTGTGCTTTTTGAAGTCCGTCTTCTGTCATTACAACAGTTCTGTTCTTTTCATCAACAATGAAGTCACCAGTAGTCTGCTCCGGTTCACCTGCCTTGGTTTCAACTTTTTCTCCACGTTCCATCTTTTTAGCGATTTCATTGGCTTGTGCATAGTGGTTATGGTCACGCTGTGTAGGTCCGGAGATGATCAGTGGTGTTCTGGCCTCATCAATGAGAATGGAGTCAACTTCATCTACGATGGCATAGTTGTGCTCACGCTGTACTTTCTCTTCAGCACGTACTTTCATGTTATCACGCAGATAGTCAAAACCATACTCGTTATTTGTTCCATAGGTAATATCTGCTGTGTATTGCGCTTTTCTTGTTTGCTCATCATTGAGCTCATCTGTAAGACAACCTACGGTGTAGCCTAAGAATTTGTAGAGCACACCCATCTCTTCGGAGTCTCTTTTTGCAAGATAGTCATTGACTGTTACAACATGTACACCTTTCCCTGTCATAGCATTTAGTACAACTGCAAGTGTAGCTACAAGTGTTTTACCTTCACCCGTTTTCATCTCTGCAATGTTCCCATCGTTGAGTACCATACCACCGACCATTTGTACATCATAGTGTCTCATATCCAAAGTACGTTTGGCAACCTCTCTTGTAATGGCAAAGGAGTCATTTAGTACATCAGTGAGTGTTTTCGCACCACTTTGTACATCTGCTCTTAGTGCATCAAATGCAGCCTTAAGTGCTGTATCATCCAACACTTCATACTGTGATTCAAGAGCATTGATCTTTTTTACTTTTTTGAGATAGTTTTTAACGATTTTGTCATTTTGAGTGCCGAAGATTTTGAGTACGCTTTTTATCATTGTCGTTTTGCCTAGTTATAAATTCCAATGATTTTATCTAAAATGTGATTAAGAATCAGTTAACATCTCAGAAGGTATGCAACTAGTCATATTTTAAAAATTGGATTTTAAAATATGACCTTATAAAATAGTTTACATTTTTATATACTCTCAAAAAACTGTAAATAAAGAGACCTGATGCTTGAGCTTGATGACTTGTACCGACAAGAATTTGTACTGTTTTCTTGGTATGTCTCAGGTAAATTGACACGAGAAGAGTATCTGAACAGTATGAAACCTTTAGATCAGGCTATATCAGACTTAGAGATGGCTAATCTTCAGGGGAAACATGTTTTGGGAAAAGCATCTTTACAGCATTTTCAGAAACCAGAACATTAGAAAGAGACTGTTTATAAGATTTTAACTCTGTTGCGTCCTTCATGGTTGTACTTCTATACTCTTCAAGATTCATATTATTGATAAGTTTTTTAACATCATCCAAAAGAGTAATAACTCCTATTTCGTCAATACCTGTTTGGTTGGCAATGAGATGTGCATAATAACGAATACCAAGCATTACCGCTACTTTTTCATTGAGTGCATAAAAAGAGAGCATATAATGGGAACCCGTTTCATCAAAGCTGGCAAAATCATCTATAGATATTTCATTTTTTTTCATTTCAAAGTTCATCAACTTTTGAAATACTTCAGGCTTGAGTCTTAAAGAGAAAAAAAGTCCTAAAAATTCATTTTTATATTCACATGCTAAAAAGAGATTGGAAGGGTGAAGTGCCCATGTTCTAAATTGTTCTAAAGATATCTGTGTAAAAGGATGATTGGTCTCTAGGTGTATATCCATGTTAAGATCTAAAAGGGTTTCCATCCTTTCAGCATGTCGTACCTGGTAGACCTTTAAGTCATCTAACTGCATCATTTTTGAAGGAAAATTTAAAATCAGCTTTTTTGCTTTTCCTAAAAGATTGTGTATACCGGTCTGGCAGATAAGATCTTCAGCTTCCTGTGTAGAGTATCTATCCCAGCATGGCAGAGCAATACCTTCTTTTTTTTGAAAGTATTTGATGATAGAGACTTGTTTGGATGCCTTAGGTTGTGTAATACCTCTTTCCCATTTACTTAAAGTACTGGAATCCAAACCTTCAAATAATCCTATATCGTAGCTATAGAGATTATGAACAAGTTCTTCTTGTGTAAGTGTATTATGTTCCCGGCAAGATTTGAGGTATGTGTTAAATTTCATGATGAAAAATTATACCAAAGTTATGTTATATTCTTTTTAGAATTTTTTATACAATAAGGAATACAGTGAAAGTACAACGAATAGCAGGTCTTGATGTTTTTAGAGGATGGGCTATTCTATTGATGGTTATGTATCATTTTGCTTATGATCTTAAATATTTTGCTTATATCTCTTCAAATTTAGATAAGGAGAGTTTTTGGGTCTATAGTCGTTATCTGATCGTATTTATGTTCTTAGTGAGTATGGGGATGGGTCTTAAGTTGACATATCGTTCAGGCATTGCGTGGCATAAAGTAAAAAAACGCACACTAATATTGGGCGTGTCATCACTCCTTGTGACTGTAGTTACCTATATCCAGTTCCCTCACACATGGGTCTATTTTGGTGTGTTACATTTTATTTTAGTGGCTTCATGGCTAGGTTTGATATTTTTACCTTATCCTCGGTTCTCACTTGCTACGGCTATACTTATTTTACTGGGTTCGTATTTTGGATGGTTGCATACACATCATCTATTTACATTCTTTCAACCTATTTTTCATTTACCGGTCCATTACTCACAAGACATTGTACGATTATTTCCTTGGTTTGCTGTCGTACTTATAGGAATGGTCATTGTATCTTATCAAATACATATAAAACTGTTTTCAAATGTACTTTTTTCTACAAGCTTCTTCCCAAATAGAACACTGGCTTTTTTAGGTCGTCATTCGCTGATTGTTTATCTTGTGCATCAACCCATCCTTTTTGCACTTTTTATGCTTTTTACTTAACATCTATTGTTTTTAATAGAAGTGACTGTTTACACATTCCGTTCACCATTTTATACGACAATAACCACAATACAAGTGCTATTTTGGTATATTTTGATTTAATTAAAAAAGGAAAAGAATGAGATTTCTGCTGCTATTATTACTCCCTGTTATGCTTTTTTCAAGCATAGAATTACCGGGAAACTTTGAAGCGAATTTTGAACAAAAAATAACCAATACAAAAAACAGAGTGATCAAATATGAAGGTAAGGTACGGTTTTCTGATAAAAAACTTTTTAAATGGTCCTATACCTCACCAACAAAAAAAGAGGTGTGTAGCAATGGGGTTGAACTTCTTGTGGTTGACCATGATCTTGAACAGGTTTCAGCATACTACATTACAAAGGGACTCAATATCTCAGAAGTATTAAATAAAGCAAAGTTGCACAGTAAAAATATCTATGTTGCAGAGTATGAAGGAAAAAAATATACTATCCAGTTGGATGGATCAGGGAAATTGCACAGCATAGCATACTATGATGAACTAGATAATAAAGTACAAATTGTATTTTTAAAAATGAAGTATGGTAAAGGGAAGTTATCTAGTGAAAAAATGAAGTGTAATTATCCAAATGTCTATGATGTGATAAGGGGTTAATGATGGAAGAGTTAATAGCAAAAATACAAAATGACTCCACACTTATGCTGATGGCAGGTATGGCTGTAGTGGTCCTGCTAGTGATCGTGTTGATCACTTTGGTCTCTGCCATGAGAGTTAAAACGTATAAAAACAGATGGTGGAATACGCAAGTTGACAATAACGAAAAAGCTGAATATATCTCTGCACTTGAGAGTGAATTACAATCTTATAAGATCAAAAACGCAAGTAATGAACAAGAGTTGTCGCAGTTTGCAGAGACAAAAGAGACTTTAAGATCTACCTCTGAAAGTTTTCTAGAGCTGCAAGGAAAATTTAACGAGTTGGAAAAAGAGTTGAGTCAGGTTAAGGCTAAACTTGAGAGTGCTGAGGCTATCTATGAAGCATTGTTAGTAGAACATAAAGAATTAAAAGAACGACATGAAGAGATACTTGAAACGAATAGCAGGTATCGTACAAACAATGCCAGGTTACTTATGAAGCTTGAGAGTGAGGAGCGACATACCTCGTCTCAAAAAGAGATGATGGCATCCCATAAAAAAGAGATAAAAGATGAGTTAGAAGCAATGGCAAGGAAAGTATTTGAAGGTAACTCACAAAAGTTTGCAGAATTCTCAAAAGAGAACTTAGACTCTATGATAAAACCCCTTCAAACGCAGATCTCTGAATTTAAAAAACAGGTTTCAGACACTTATGATACTGAGAGTAGGGACAGAGCAGTCTTGAAAAATGAGATCAATTCTCTTAAAGAACTGAATGAAAAGATAAGCAAAGATGCCATAAATCTTACAAATGCACTCAAAGGTGAGAGTAAACAACAGGGTGTTTGGGGTGAGATGGTACTGGAACATGTACTCGAAGCATCAGGTTTACGTAAAGGGTATGAGTTTGAACGTGAAGTGAGTTTGCAAACCGATGATAATGAAACATTACGTCCAGATGTAGTGGTGCATTTACCTGATAACAGAGATCTTATCATTGATGCAAAAACCTCTTTGGTTGCTTATGAACGTTATGTTAATGCAGAAGATGAAGCGTATAAAACAGAGTATCTAAAAGCACACTTGGAATCTATCAGAAGCCATGTGTCAGAACTGTCAAAAAAGAACTATGAACGTTTAAAAGAGGTCAACACATTGGATTTTATCTTTATGTTCATGCCTATAGAGGGTGCATTGGCAGTGGCATTAGAACATGACAACAGTATCTATGACAATGCTTTTAAGAACAAGATACTTCTTGTAGGGCCTACAACACTGCTTGTGGCTATGAGAGCAGTTGAAAATGTATGGAAATTTGAGCGTCAAAACCAAAATGCACATGAGATTGCCAGAAGAGCAGGCGCTATGTATGATAAATTTGTTGGTTTTTCTGATGATCTCATGAAGATATCTAAACAGATCGACGGCATACAAGGCAGTTTTTCTGCAGCTCGTAATAAGCTAAGTGACGGGAAAGGAAACCTTGTAAGACAAGTTGAACAGCTTAAAGAACTTGGTGCACAGACCAGTAAAAAAATGCCTAAACGGATAATAAAGGATAGATAAGATGAAAGCACAAGTAGCAGTATATACAAAAAAATTATCTGAATATCATAAAAAGGGTAAAGATGTTTTCAAAAAGAGTGGAGATATTAAACGCTCTTTTTATGAAAAAGAACTCTTTGCACTGCAACATGAAATGGTTAAACTCCAGCAGTGGGTCATCAATACTGACAAACGTTTGTTGATATTCTTCGAAGGGATGGATACGGGAGGGAAAAGCTCTACTATCAAAGAGTTTATGTCCTATCTGAATCCAAGAGAATCACGTTCAGTGGCATTACCTAAACCAAACTCCAAAGAGATAGGGCAATGGTATTTTCAACGACATCTCAAACAGATACCTAATGCCGGTGAGATTGTCTTTTTTGACAGGTCATGGTACAACAGAGCAGGGATAGAACAGATATTTGGATTTTGTACACAAGAACAGCATGACCAATTTTACAGACAGGTCAATGATGTAGAAAAAATGTTGGTTGATGATGGTGTGTTGATGGTAAAGTTTTACCTAAATATTACTAAAAGCACACAGTCACAACGTATCAAACAAAGAGAAAAAGATCCACTTAAAAACTGGAAACTTTCCGAGCTTGATTACAAGTCATATAAGGCCTATAAAGATTATGAAAATTATCGTAACAAAATGTTTAGGCTTTCAGGTACTTTAGTTGTACCATGGATAGAATTACAGGCTGATGATAAGAAACGTGCAAGACTTAATGCTATACGCTATTTACTTTCCAATATACCTTATACAAATAGAGATATGGATGTAGTATGCGGGGTAGATAAAAAGATCTTGACATTACACTCATAATCGTATAATTTAAAAATAATGTAAAGGAATGAATAATGGAAAAGGTAACCATCTGGCATAATTCAAGATGTTCAAAATCAAGAAATGCAGTAACACTACTTGAAGAAAAAGGTGTTGAAGCAGAGGTAGTCAAGTATCTGGATACACCGCCAAGTAAAGAAGAGTTAATTGAAATGTTGAAAATGTTAGGACTCTCTGCTAGAGAAGTAATGCGTACAAAAGAAGCTATCTACAAAGAGCTAAACCTCAAGAATGAAAATGATGAAGACAAACTTATATCAGCGATGGTAGAAAACCCTAAGCTCATCGAGAGACCTATCGTAATTAAAGATGGGAAAGCGGCTATTGGTCGTCCTATTGAAAATATTGAAGAACTTTTGCAGGGTAATAAATAATAGTGTAAATATAATAAGATATAATTCATCAAATTAATAATAAAAAGGGAAAAGAATGAAAAAATTTACAAGCATAGTAGGGACAATACTAGCAATATTGGTAGCTATTTTTTTGATGCATATGAACAAAGTACCAACAAATGATGAAAATGTAGCAGCTGCATGGTCTCAGGTACAAAATCAGTATAAAAGAAGAGCAGACCTGATCCCAAACCTAATAGCGACTGTTAAAGGGTATGCAGCACATGAAAAAGAGGTATTTACACAGGTAACTGAAGCACGTACTAATGTAGGAAAGCTGACTATTACGCCTGAAGTACTGTCTGACCCTAAAGCTTTTGCTATGTTTGAAAAAGCGCAAGATGCTCTAAGTTCTGCATTAAGTAGACTTATGATGGTTAGTGAACGATACCCTGATCTAAAATCTGATAAAAACTTTTTAGCGTTACAAACTCAGCTTGAAGGTACAGAAAACAGGATAGCAGTTGCACGTAAAGATTATATCGCTGCAGTAAAAGTGTATAACATTGAATTACGCACTATACCAGGTAAATGGATCGCAGGTTTCTTGTATCCTGAGGCTACTGTGAAACAAACCTTCTCTGCTACCGTTGCGGAACAAGCTACACCAGAAGTAAAATTCTAAGATAAAGATGAAGAAATTATTTTCACTGCTCTTACTATGGGCAGCTATATTTGGCATACTATCTGCCTCACCAAGTTTCCCGGTATTAACTGACAGAGTGGTTGATACTGCGGAGATACTGACTTCCCACGAAAAATCTACACTCATTGCAAAATTAAAAGCACATGAAACAAATACATCTAACCAGATAGTGGTTGTGACGCTAACGGATCTAGGTGGATATGATATCGCAGACTATGGATATCAGTTGGGACGTCACTGGGGGATCGGTCAAAAAGGTAAAGATAATGGTGTACTGCTCATACTGTCTAAAAATGACCGTAAAGTACGTATAGAGGTAGGGTATGGTTTAGAAGGTGCGCTGACAGATGCAAGGGCACATACTATTATTCAAAATGAGATCTTGCCAAACTTTAAAAAGCAAAAGTTTTTTCAAGGTTTAGATCAAGGTGCTAACGCTATTATCGCATCTATAAACAATGAATATAGAGCTTCTACTAAAGGTTCACAAAGTGGAAATATTTGGGAATCTATTCTCATGGTGATAATGAGTCTGTCCACTATATTGGTGCTTTTTGGAACTAGTGGCATAGAAAATGAACTAAAGAAATCACTGATTGGAGGCAGTTCTATGGGATTGCTGATGGCTATATATATGGGGATTTTTGTTGAGCAAAGTTTTACGGATGCATGGATAGGGTTTGTTATTGGCTTTTTGTTCTTTTTAGTGATTACTTATGGGGATGATAGTACAAGTGGTAGTTATAGTGGTGGAAGTTCCAGTAGTGGAAGTTTTAGCGGCGGTGGCGGAAGCTTTGGTGGCGGTGGAGCTAGTGGGAGTTGGTAATGTCAAATAGTATAATGCAAGAAAAAATAAAATTAAAAATAGAAGAAGTTGAGAAAAAGAGTTCTTGTGAATTTGTTGCAATGGTGGCACAGAAGAGTGATGACTATATCTATATACCCATCATGTACGCGGCTTTATTTGCTTTAGTGTATCCTATAGTGCATTTTACATTTTTCCCAGATATTAGTTCTCAATACATGTATCATACTCAACTATTGTTATTTGCAGTGGTTTTAATAGTTGTACAAAATTCCTATCTCAAATCTTTACTTATTCCCAGAGCAGTAAAACATAAAAGAGCATCACATTATGCTCATGAACAATTTATAACACGAGGGCTACATAAAACATCTAATAAGCAAGCAGTATTATTTTTTGTGAGTATGAAAGAGAAATATGTAGAAATTATAGTAGATAGTGGTGTAAGTGAAAAGATAGATAATGATTTTTTAGAGGATGTAGTTGATCAGTTTACTCAAAAAGTTAAAAAAGGTGATTTGGAAGAAGGTTACCTTGAAGCTATTGATAGATGTGCCAATAAACTCATTGAAACTTTTCCTGCGATTAAAGAGAAAACTAATACTTTACCTGATGATTTGATAGTAGTGTAAATTAGCAACTCCTTCGACTTTCAGCACATTATGATAAAATCGCAAGAATATATATACAAGGATCACACTTGCTTAGTACAGTAAATTTGACACAACGTTACGGAAAGAGAGTTCTTTTTGACAAGATAAACATCACTTTGGATGTAGGTAAACGCTATGGGCTTATAGGGGCAAACGGGGCAGGAAAATCAACATTTATTAAGATTCTTTCCGGTGAAATAGAAGCAAGTGACGGAGAAGTACAACTTCAGCCTGGACTTAAATTGGGTGTCTTGGGACAAAACCAGTATGCTTTTGAAGAGTATACACTAAAAGATGCAGTACTGTATGGAAACAAGAAACTTTTTGATGCACAAAAAGAGAAAGAGAAACTTTACATGGAGGGTGACTTTGAAGATGATGCAGTGAATGCACGTCTTGGTGAGCTTGAAATGATCTGTGCAGATGAAGATCCTACTTATGAGTCAGACGTGAAGATAGAAAAACTGCTTGAAGCTCTTGGATTCCCTTCATCTCAACACGGTGAACTTATGTCGTCACTTACCGGTGGTGATAAATTTAAGATCTTACTTGCACAGGTACTCTTTTTAAAGCCGGATGTACTTCTACTCGATGAGCCTACGAATAACCTTGATATGGAGACGATCTCATGGTTGGAAGAAGAACTTAAACGTCATGAAGGTACACTCTTGGTTATCTCTCACGACAGACACTTTATCAATGGTGTGGTAACACATATCCTTGATCTTGACTTTCAAAATATCCGTGAGTTTACGGGTAACTATGATGAATGGTATATCGCTGCAAACCTTATAGCCAAACAGGCTGAAACAGATAGAAACAAAGCACTCAAAGAGAAAGAAGAACTTGAAGGGTTTATCGCTAGATTTAGCGCGAATGCTTCTAAAGCAAAGCAGGCAACATCTCGTCAAAAGCAGCTTGACAAGTTAGATGTACAAGCTATCCAACTCTCATCACGTCGTGATCCGTCTATTATGTTCAAAGCACACAGAGATACTGGAAATGAAGTACTTGAGGTAGAGGGACTTTCTAAAAGTTATGATGGTGAAAAGGTATTTGAAGACTTTACATTCAAGATAAATCCGGGTGAGAAGATAGCACTTATCGGTACTAACGGTGTAGGAAAAACGACACTGCTTGAGATACTTATGGGTAAGTTGGAAGCAGATGCCGGAAAGTATAACTGGGGTCAGACTATTTCACACTCTTATTTCCCGCAAAATACAACAGATCTTGTAGTTGGCGATGAAGAGTTACCGCAGTGGATACAAGGCTTTGACCCAAAATGGCATATCGATGATATTAGAAAAACCTTAGGACGTATGCTTTTCTCAGGAGAAGAGCAGAAGAAGAAGGTTGATGCATGTTCAGGTGGGGAAAAACATCGTGTGATGCTCTCTAAGATCATGATGGACTCTTCAAACTTCTTAGTGATGGATGAGCCGAACAACCACTTGGACCTTGAAGCGATCGTTGCACTGGGTGAAGCACTGCACAATTACAAAGGCGGCGTTATCTGTGTATCACACGATAGGGAACTTATCGACGCATTTGCCAACCGTATCATCAAACTCAATGAAGATGGAAGTGTGATTGATTTTGAGGGTGATTACGAAGCTTTTGTGGAACAACACGGACATTAAAAAGTACACTTTGGACTTTTTAGTGTTCAACATCAAATGTTGAACACTGAGAAAGAAATATTAATTTATATTGGTAAAGACAGTTTGCACATCTTCATCATCTTCAAGCTTATCGATAAGTGTGTCTAACTCTTCCATATGTTCATCACTTAGCTCTATAGGGGTATTTGCGATGTATTCTAAAGTTGCTTTTTTCACCTCCACATTCATATCTTCCAATGCCTTACTTAACTCACCAAATGAAGTAAAATCACCATAGACTCTGACGATGTTGATATCTTCACCATCTTCTTGAGGCTCAACATCTTCTTCTATCTCCTCTAAACCAAAGTCGATGAGTTCAAGTTCTAACTCTTCCAGGTCCATTTCATCTGTTTTGTTAAAAACAAAAACACATTTACGTGTAAACATAAAGTTCAGAGAACCTGATGTAAGCATCTCTCCACCGTTTCTTGCAAGGATCGCTTTGACATTGGCAACGGTTCGGGTGTTGTTATCTGTGGCACATTCTATGATCATCTGCACACCATGGCTTGCTTTTACATCGTAGGTAAGTTCTTTAATGTCAGCACCATCTTTTGCAGCAGCTCTTTTGATGGCTGCATCGATGTTGTCTTTAGGCATATTTTGTGCTTTGGCATTGAGGATTGCTGTACGAAGTTTAGGGTTCATATCGGGGTCCATACCGCCGTCTTTAGCTGCCATGGTGATGATCTTCCCTAATTTAGGGAAAACTCTTGACATGGTTCCCCATCTTTTCATTTTTGCTGCTTTACGGTACTCAAACGCTCTACCCATAGATATATCCTTCAGTGATTATTGGGAGTATTATACTCCTAAGTCACTTTAAAGTTTCTCTAGCTACTATGACTCCATGAAATTAAACGAATTAAAAGTAACCAACCCCTACTTAGCATTAGATTCTGAGTGTTACGACAGAGTAACACCAACACCTCTTATAGATCCGTACCTTATACATGCAAATAAATTTGTAGCAGATACACTGCATATCGATGAAAGTGAACTTCAAACGGATGACTTTGTTAAGTTTCTAAACGGTGAGCATAAAGTTGATGGGTCAGATACTTTTGCCATGTGTTATGCAGGACATCAATTTGGACATTTTGTTCCTAGACTTGGAGATGGAAGGGCGATCAATATCGGTACGATAGACACCTATCATTTACAGTTAAAAGGTGCAGGTACAACAGAGTACTCGCGTAATGGTGATGGTCGCGCAGTCCTGCGTTCTAGTATTAGAGAATATTTGATGAGTGAAGCGATGCAGGGATTAGCCATACCCAGTACACTTTGTCTGGGGGTTATAGGTTCAGAGCATCATGTACGACGTGAAAAGATAGAGAAGGGTGCCATCGTCTGTCGAGTCAGTACCTCATGGGTACGTTTTGGTACTTTTGAATACTATGCATCTCAAGGGATGTTCAAAGAACTTGAAGCTTTGGCAGACTATGTGATAGAAGAAAGTTTCCCGCATCATAGTGGTAGAGATGACCCTTATACGTTTCTTTTTAATGATGTGGTGGTCATCACTGCCAGGCTTATGGCACAGTGGATGTCTGTTGGCTTCAATCACGGTGTAATGAATACAGATAACATGTCCATAGCAGGACTTACCATAGACTATGGACCTTACGCATTTTTAGATGATTTTCGTCATGAGAATGTATGTAACCATACGGATGTGCATGGACGCTACAGCTATGAAAACCAACCTGCTGTAGCAAAATGGAATTTGCAAGCACTTATGAAGGCATTCACTCCTTTGACTACTGTAGAGAAAATGGAAAGAAGCTTAGTCATGTACGATAAGATATATGAGCGATACTTACACTACTACATGTGTAAAAAGTTAGGTCTTGAAGCTACAGTAGAGGGTGACCCTGAGCTCATAGATGATATGTTTGATATGTTAGAGCTCTTACATGTTGACTATACACTGTTTATGAGAACACTTAGCCATTATGAGGGAGACAGAGAAGGGTTACTTTCCACAGGACTTTACCATGGACCTATGAATGAATGGCTGGACAGATATGATAAACGCATTAAGTACA
This sequence comes from uncultured Sulfurovum sp., assembly GCA_964492675.1. Lineage (GTDB taxonomy): Bacteria > Campylobacterota > Campylobacteria > Campylobacterales > Sulfurovaceae > Sulfurovum. The sequence goes on along the minus strand of CAZBLM010000012.1, from coordinate 13,807 downwards.
TCGATAAAACAGAGCGTAAAAAACAGATGTTAGCTGCCAATCCAAAGTATGTACTTAAAAACTACATGTTACAAGAAGCGATAGATGCAGCAGAGAAGGGTGACTTTTCTGTTGTAGAGAACTTATTTGAGATCGCACAGAAACCTTTTGATGAACATCCGGAGTTTGAAAGATGGGCAGGGGCTACACCGGATGCGTTTAAAAATCAGAAGTTGAGTTGTTCTTCTTGATATCGGTCAATCACTAAATGTTTCATCTAAAGATATAATCTATCTATAAAATCATGAAGGAATGCTCATGCCGGCAACTGAGGTCAATAGAACCAATATAGAAAAAATGGTACGTACATTTTATGCAATGCTTATAAAAGATGATCTTGTGGGAGCATTTTTTATAAAAGTCTTAGGTACTGACCTTAAAAATGATAAGTGGAATGCACACTATAAAATACTTGATAATTTTTGGCTTATGCTCATGACCGGTGAAAAATCCTACAAGGGTGATCCTTTTTTACCCCATGTGTCTATAGGACAACTTAATGAAGAGACTTTTGAAAGATGGTTAGAGTTGTTTAGTAAGCATGTACATCAACATTATGTTCCTGATATAGCAAAAAAGTTTAATCAAAGAGCAGAGATACTGGCTAAGAAGTTTATGCAGGGTTTAGAGATAGGTGAAGGGAATGAAGGTAAAAATTGGGCGAGTTATAAATTATAATGAAGATTCAAAGCTTGATAAAGTAAAATTAGAATATTTTTTTAAGGAAATCAAATGACTCTTGAACAACTACAAACTACCATAAGAGAAGAAGTAGGCGTACTACTATACTTCTCAGGTGAACACTGTAACGTGTGTCATGCACTAAGACCTAAGTTTCAAGAAGTATTTGACAAAGAGTTCCCTCAACTCAAACAGATCTACTTGGATGCACATGAAAATGCAGAGATCTCTGCACATTATTCTGTTTTTTCTGTACCTACTATGATCGTGTTTATGGATGGTAGAGAGTTTGCACGTGAAGGCAGAGCTGTAAGCCTACATCAGTTGACTGAGAAATTGAAGCGTCCGTATGGGATGATGACATCGTAGGGTGTTGTATTTCCACAACTTCAATAACTATGGAATTATAAATCGAATAGTATATTTTTTATAAATTCCCTTTCATTCGGTACGAGGCGTTGTTCCTCTTTGTCACTTTTTTCTTTTTTGTACTGCGACAAAATAGAAAAGAGTAACCAAAAAAGAAAAAAGCGCAAGCGACACAAGTTAGGATAAAGAAACAATTGATGACTCGTTTGTATTTTATTATTAAAAAAGGTCATTAATTGGCGATAGCCTAGGCATTAATTATAAAAGAGATGTCGTGGCGAACGACCTTGAAAGCGAAGCGATTCGAGAGTCACGACGATTTTTTTGCTTCGTTTTTTTCTAAAAAAAATGACGAGAGAAACAACACCTCGATGTGGATAGAGGGAAGTTTAATTAAATCACAGAGATTATCTGGTCGATTATATCGACCTTATTGCTTCGTAATAATAGAAATATTCTCAAAACCTTTAGTCTTCAAAATATCAATCACATCTACAAAGTAACGAAACTCCGAACTCTTATCCATACGTAATGAGATAAGATCCTTCTTCGGATCTAGTTTTACAAGTTTCTCTTTGATAAGCTCAAGAGTGAGTATCTCTTCATCATAGGAATAGATGCCTTCTTTATCTACAGCGATCTGTATACTCTTTTTCTCTTCACTCTTTTTGGAACTTGAAGTTGGCAGATCTACCTGTATACTTTTGTTTTTTACAAAGGTTGAGGTAGCCAAAATGATAACAAGAAGTACCAAAACAATATCGATGAATGGTACGACATTCATTTTGTCAAAGCGTTCGCGTCTCATTTGACGGTTCCTTTCTGGGCAAAGCCCATATAAGGACTCTTCAGCAGAGGGCTCAAGCGACTAGTCGCTTTATTGGTATACATATTATTTCTCATCCTGAAGGATTTCCCATTTTGAGAGGAGTACATCTACCTTTGTGAGCAGGGCATTGTAAATGACTGTTGCAGGGATAGCAACAACTAAACCTGCTGCAGTTGCTTTGAGTGCAAGTGCCAAGTGCTTCATGATCTCACCCGGGTCTATAGTCTCTTGCTGATCACCGATAATGTAAAAGGTAAGGATGATGGCAAGTACTGTACCAAGAAGCCCAATGTATGGGGCATTTGTTCCGATACTTGCGATGGTACTAAGACGTTTTGAGATGTCTATCTCAAGTGCTAGTTTATGTTTATACATATGTAAATTAATAGAACGATAATAGAGTACACGTTCTATTGCAAAAGCTATAGTAATAAAACTCAAAAAACCAAGAAATCCGATGATCCCATAATCTATGATGTCTTTTAATTGTTCGATAGGCATAAAATTTCCTAATATTATAATAGCTTGAATTATATGCAAATGTATGTTAAGAGTATGTTAATAACTTTTTTTGAGTATAGGGACTTAGTATAGTAATTATACTTCAGTAAATCTTTTCCAGTATAGAGAAACTCGCCAGCAGTATTTAAAAATACCCTGGCAACATCAAATATTTGTACATAGGTTTTAGCATGTAGAGGTCAAATTCCCACCACATCCATCGAGGTTTTTCATACGCTATAAATGGAATGGTTGGTTTGGGTCCTTCATAATTAAACTCTGCCATTAAGATCTTACCATATTGTGTTTTGATCGGGCATACCGTATATCCGTCAAACTTCTCTTTTGGCTCTTTGTTTTGCATAACAGAAAGAAGGTTATCTGTAAGTATCGGACCATGGTGTCTAGCACTTCCACCTGTTTTACCCATAGGTATATTACAGACATCACCGATACCGAAGATATTTTTATATTTTTTATGTTGCAAAGTATGTCTATCAACATCAAGCCATCCCTGTTGATCGCTAAGGTCTGACTCAGTCACTGCAGTTGGCGGTAACATAGGAGGTACCACGTGAATGAAATCATATTTGACAACGATCTCATCGTTAAAGCTCTGCATTATTTTGTCGCCAAAATCTTCATCGATAACCTCTTTGGAATAGGCATGAATAAAAGTTGCTTCTTTTGTTTTTACATCGATCGAACGTAAAAAGTGAGAATATTTGGTTTCGATCTTGTCATAACTTTTTTGAACTTTTTTAAGTTCTTTGTCTACTTTTGGTAAATGGAACAGCTCTTTCAGTCCAGTATAAAAATAATAGTCAGCACCCAGACTTGCTTCTTTAAGATGATCCGCAGTGAGATAGAGAACTTTTTGTGGTACACCTCCACATTTTAAAGGGGTATCCGGTTGTGTATATAGTACTTTTGGTCTCTTTGTTTTAGCAGCATTTTTTACTTTCTTGTTCCACTCCCATGTAGCAGTGGCTCCACGAGCTGTACCATGCTCAAGATCACTTAGGTAAACACTTGTGATACCATTTGTTCCTATATCTTCTTCTGTCAACCCTTCTATCTTGTCAAAACGATTGACAACACCTGTGGCAACTACCATATAGTCATATTTGATCTCTTGTCCTGAACGGGTAGTGACACTGTTGTTTTTTGAATCAAATTTCATCACTTCATCTTTGATCCACTCAACATCATCAGGTATATAATTTTTGTTACTAAACAGTAGATCATCGTGTTCCATTATACCTGCTGCTACAAATATTTGCCCTGGCTGATACATATGTATTTCATTGGGAGCGATAATAGTAATATTTGGATCTTGAATCGCACGATGCAAGCGTGAAAGTGCCATGATCGCACCAGATCCTCCACCAACGATCACGATCTTTCCACTTACATTTTCACCTGCATGTGATTCTGTAGGTTGTGCAGTAAATAAAACAGATGCAGTCACAGGGGATAAACCTATGATTTTCAGAGCATTTCTTCTTGATACATTCATGGTAATCCTTTATTCATGATATATTCTTAACAGAATACGTTTCGTACCTAAATCTAAGTAATTACTGACTCTTATCTCTTAGTATACCAATTATAGATATAAACTCTTCATTTGTTTATTTTAGATCTTTTTTGACTTTTTAAATAGTTAGGTGTAAAAGTTAAATGGCATATGTTTAAATAGGCAAAATAAGCATGTTTAGTAATATTATTATGTTAACCAAAAAAGTAAAAAAAGCTCATAAATCCATTTTAAGAGCTCTTATAGCCATTTTGAGACGTTTTTAAGCCTTTATACCATCCCTATAAGATAAAATATTCCAACTCTTAATTAAAGGAAGAAAATGTCTGATCTTTTTGAAGATAGTCAAAATACCCAGGAAGTGTTGATCGAAGACAGTATGAAGGCTAGCTACCTTGATTACTCTATGTCTGTGATCATTGGTAGAGCTTTACCTGATGCCAGAGATGGTTTGAAACCGGTACATAGAAGAATCCTCTATGCGATGAATGATCTTCATCTCTCCCATAGAAGTCCTTATAAAAAGTCTGCACGTATTGTCGGTGATGTCATCGGTAAGTATCACCCGCATGGTGACAACTCTGTATATGATGCACTTGTACGTATGGCACAAGACTTCTCTATGCAGGCACCGCTTGTAGATGGTCAAGGTAACTTCGGTTCAGTTGATGGTGATAACGCTGCAGCGATGAGATATACCGAAGCACGTATGACTAAAGTAGCCGAAGAACTTTTGTCTGATCTAGATAAGGAAACGGTAGACTACGTACCAAACTACGATGATTCTATGTCTGAGCCGGATGTACTTCCTGCACGTGTACCAAACTTGTTGCTGAACGGTTCAAGCGGTATTGCGGTTGGTATGGCAACAAACATCCCTCCACACAGACTTGATGAACTTATCAATGCATTGGTACTTCGTATAGATAATCCTGATGCGACTATTGAAGATATGATGAAGATCGTACATGGACCTGATTTTCCAACAGGTGGTATCATTTTTGGTCGTAAAGGGATCACTGATGCCTACACTACTGGTCGTGGACGTATCAAAGTACGTGCCAAGACGCATATCGAGCAAAAGGGGAGTAAAGAGGTTATCGTCATAGATGAACTACCTTTCCAGGTGAACAAATCAAGACTCATTGAGAACATTGCCCAGCTTGTACGTGATAAACATTTGGAAGGTATCTCGGAAATTCGTGATGAGTCTGACCGTGAAGGTATCAGAGTGATCATGGAGCTTAAGCGTGATGCAATGTCTGAGATCGTTCTTAACAATTTGTTTAAATCTACACAGATGCAAGTGACCTTTGGTATTATCATGCTTGCTATCGCAAACAAAGAGCCAAAAGTATTTAAACTGATGGAGCTTTTTGATCTCTTCTTGAAACATAGAAAAACAGTAGTAATCAGAAGAACGATCTTTGATCTTGAAAAAGCAAGAGCAAGAGCACACATCTTAGAAGGTTTAAAGATCGCTGTAGACAATATCGATGAAGTGATCAAGATCATCCGTGCATCTTCAGACGATGCAGATGCAGCAGAAAACCTGATATCACGATTTAAACTCTCTATGATACAAGCTAAAGCCATCCTTGAGATGAGACTTAGACGTCTTACGGGTCTTGCGATCGAAAAGATCGAAAATGAATTGGCAGAACTTCTTGCACTGATCGCAGAGCTTGAAAGTATTTTGAAGAGTGAAGAGAAGATCAACTTGATCATTCGTGAGGAACTTGTTGAGATCGGTGATAAATTTACTACACCAAGACGTACAGAGATCGTAGATGATTATGATGATATCGACATCGAAGACCTCATTCCAAATGAGCCTATGGTCGTGACTATCACGCATAGAGGGTACATCAAACGTGTACCGGTCAAACAATATGAGAAACAACATAGAGGTGGTAAAGGTAAAACTGCTGTCACCACGTATGATGATGACTTCATAGAGAGCTTCTTTACTTCAAATACACACGATACGCTTATGTTTGTAACAGACAGAGGACAGCTCTACTGGCTGAAAGTCTATCGTATACCAGAAGGATCTCGTACAGCTAAAGGTAAGGCAGTTGTAAACCTTATAAACCTTCAGCAAGATGAAAAGATCATGGCGATAATACCAACGACTGACTTTAACGATGACAAAGGGCTTGTGTTCTTTACTAAAAATGGTATCGTAAAACGTACAAATCTTTCTGAGTACTCAAACATCAGAAGCAATGGTGTAAGAGCGATCAACCTTGATGAAGATGATGCGATCGTAGAAGCGAAGATCGTTAAGCCAGATACCAAATGGCTCTTTGTTGCAACGAAAAAAGGTCTATGTATTAGATTTAAAGTAGAAGATGCCAGAGAGATCGGTAGAGTTTCACGTGGTGTGACAGCGATCAAGTTTAAGATCGAAGATGACTATGTCTGTGGTGCCATTACGATAGAAGATGAAGAGGATGAGTTACTCATGCTCTCTGAAAAAGGTCTTGGTAAACGTACATCTGCATCTGAATACCGTGAACAAAATCGTGCCGGTAAAGGGGTCATCTCTATGAAACTTACACCTAAAACAGGAGAAGTGGTAGGTGTGGTTGCAGTAGAAGAAGATAAAGACCTTATGTGTTTAACTTCTGTCGGTAAGATGATACGTGTAGATATGGAACAGATAAGAAAAGCTGGACGTAACACATCTGGTGTTAAAGTAGTAACAGTAGAGAAAAAAGACATAGTGGTCAGTATGGCAAAATGTCAAAAAGAAGAGAAACCTGAGGAAGAAACTGAGGTTCAAGAAACAAATAACGATAATACATTAGGATTAGAATAGGTGATAAGAATTAAAATTCAATGCAGGGAGGCACTAAATGCCGAATCGTAAAAAATATAATATAGCAGTAGTTGGCGCCTCTGGCGCCGTTGGTGAAGAACTTTTTAGGGTTTTAGAAGAAGTATCATTTCCTATAGAGACTATTTTGCCGCTTGCATCTGCAAGAAGTGTAGGTGAAGAGATAGAGTGTCAAGGGAAAGTATATAAGATAGAAGAGTTGACAGAAGAGGTGTTTGAAGGCAGAAACATTGACATCGCTTTCTTCTCAGCAGGTGGAAGTATCTCTGCAAAGTTCGCACAGTATGCTGTGGAGTCGGGTGCAGTGGTCATAGACAACACTTCTCACTTTAGAATGGATCCAAAGATTCCTTTGGTCGTACCTGAAGTAAACCCAGAAGATATCGAACTTTGGGAAGATACAGGGATTATAGCAAACCCAAACTGTTCAACGATCCAAATGGTACAGTTACTCAAACCACTTGATGACCTTTATGGTATTAAAAGAGTAGATGTGAGTACTTATCAGGCAGTTTCCGGTGCAGGTAAAGAGGGAATGGAAGAGCTTGTGAAGCAGATGCAGGAGTTCTTTGCATTTAAACTTGGTGAGAGCGAATGTAAAGCGTTTGCTCACCAGATAGCACTTAATGTCATTCCTCATATCGATACGCCACAAGAGAATGGTTACACCAAAGAAGAGATGAAAATGGTTAACGAGACCAACAAGATCATGAAGTCAGACTTTGCAGTCTCAGCAACTTGTGTACGTGTGCCGGTGCTTAGATCTCACTCTGAATCTATCACGATCACTTTTGGTGAAGGTGTAGATGTCTCTGTGGCTGAATCAAGAAGAGTTTTAGGTGATTTCGAAAATGTTACAGTGATAGATGATCTTGAGAAAAATGAATACCCAATGCCTATCATCTCAACAGATACAGATGAAACGTATGTAGGACGTATCAGAAAAGATATTTACTCTTCAAATATATTGCATATTTGGGGTGTGGCTGACCAAGTAAGAGTAGGGGCTGCGACAAACGCAGTACGCATCGCTCAAAAGTGGATTAAATTAGAGGAAAATGCTTAATGTTAGAAAAATTATTTGAAGGTGCTATTTGGAACAGTAGATTTATTGTTATTTTAGCTGTTGTTTTTGGGCTTTTAGGAGCTATTGTTCTTTTTGTAGTAGCATCTATGGATATTTGGGGTGTTGCAGTGTATACCTTCAACACTATTATCACACATGCACATCCTGAAGGTTTTCATGAAGATATCGTTGCAGGTATTATCGGTGCGGTAGACTTGTACCTCATCGCTGTTGTAATGTTCATCTTTTCTTTTGGTCTGTATGAGCTTTTCATTTCAGACATTGAAGCTGCAGAGGGTAAGAATGGTTCTAAACTTTTAGCGATCCATTCTCTTGATCAACTTAAAGACAAGATAGCAAAAGTGATCGTGATGGTATTGGTTGTAAACTTCTTTCAAAGGGTTTTACATACGAACTTCACTACAGCTGAAGAGATGATGTATTTTGCATTTTCTATTACCGCATTAGCTGGCGGATTATATTTATTAGGTAAGGTAGGAAAATAATGAGTAAGATTTTTGTAGACGCATGTCTAGGTAAAGAGACACCATATACACCCGTATGGATGATGAGACAGGCAGGACGTTACCTACCAGAATACATGGCAGTACGTGCAGAAGCAGGGAATTTCCTTAACTTATGTCATAATCCGGAAAAAGCAGCAGAAGTAACCATCCAGCCACTTGACATCGTTGGTGTGGATGCAGCTATTTTGTTCTCAGACATATTGGTGATTCCTGATGAGATGGGTATGGACCTCTCTTTTGTAAAAGGTGAAGGACCAAAGTTCTCAGACCCTTTAACATCTCAAGAAGACCTAGACAGACTCATCGGTGGAGATGAAGCAGCATCTAAACTTACGTATGTATTTGATACGATCAAACTTTTACGTAAACAGTTAGATGAAAGAGGTGATGAGATAGCGCTTATTGGTTTCACCGGTGCACCTTGGACACTAGCAACATACATGATAGAAGGTCAAGGAACTAAGACCTACAACATCTGTAAAAAGATGATGTACTCAAACCCTGAACTTCTTCATAATATTCTTGCAAAAGTGACTGAAGTAGTAAAACTTTATATGGAAAAACAGATAGAGTCAGGTGTAGACGTAGTACAGATCTTTGACTCATGGGCAGCAGCGATCGAACCGGATAACTATGATGAGTTCTCATGGAAATACATGGTTGAGATAGCTGACTATCTTAAATCAAAGTATCCAGATACGCCTATTATCATGTTCCCTAAAGGTGTTGCATCATTCATCGAACGTGGTGGTATCTATGGTAACTTCGATGTATTTGGTGTAGACTGGGGAACACCTATGGAATTGGCAAAAGAAAAACTAGGGGACAAATACGTACTCCAAGGAAACATGGAGCCAACACGTCTTTACTCTCAAGAAGAGACCACAGCATCTGTTGAGAAGATCCAAGAGATCATGGGTGGAAAAAGACACATCTTTAACCTAGGACACGGTATCTTGCCAGACGTTCCGGTTGCAAATGCAAAACACTTTGTATCTGAGTGTCAGAGAGTTTCTGGAAAGAAATAATCTATGAACATCATCTTTGGTCCTGTCCACTCAAGACGTTTTGGTAAGTCTTTAGGGGTTGACCTTAGCCCGGGTAAAAAGCAGTGTAACTTTGATTGTCTTTACTGTGAACTTGAGCCTGCCAAAACGATGGATGCTTATGATGATGTTGTTAGTGTAGAAGAAATTACCTCTGCACTAAGAACTGCCCTTAAAGAACATGAGGGTATTGACTTTATTACCCTTACGGCAAATGGTGAACCTACACTTTACCCCCATCTCTTTGAACTCATAAATGAAATAAACTCTTTCAAGGGTAAAACCAAAACACTTATACTTTCAAACGCAGCTACCATAGATGATGTAAAAACACAAGAAGCCTTGCTAAAACTTGATGAAGTAAAACTCTCTTTAGATTGTGCCACACAAAAATGTTTAAAAAAGCTTGACCGTTCTCATACAGGTATAGATGTTGAAAACATTAAAGCAGGGATGTTGGACTTTAAAAGTAAGTACAATGGACCACTTGTCATAGAGATACTTATAGTAAAAACATTAAATGACTCTAAAGAAGAGATAGCCAAACTAAATGAGTACTTACTAAAACTTCAACCTACACGCATAGACATAGGTACCATAGACCGACCACCGGCATTTGATGTGCAACCGGTAAGCTATGAAGCCTTACTGGACATCAGCCACCTTTTTGATGCTTCACTACCCATTTACATTGCTTCACGTAAAAAAGCAGAAATAACGGCTTCCAGCTATACTAGTGAAGAGATACTGGATACTTTATCTAAAAGACCACTCACGCAAGAAGATATAGAAGCTTTAATGGATGAAAAGAGTCAAAAAAGAGTGGAATATCTATTAAATCAAAGCAAAATAAAGCTTGTTTCAACAAATGGTGTAAAATTTTACAAAAAAGCCTAAAAAACTCTTGACATTAAAGATGTTTTTGTCTATAATCTCACCCACGAAACAAGCACTCAGCTTTTTCAATCAATGTTCCGGCATAGCTCAGCGGTAGAGTAGATGACTGTTAATCATTTGGTCCGAGGTTCGAATCCTCGTGCCGGAGCCACATATAATCCCCAAATAAATTCAAATAACCTAATAAAGCCCTAAAATACGATACAATATTCATATTACCCCAGTATTCTGTTCTCATAGAGACTGAAATAAACTAGTACAATCTAGAACTTTTAGGGGTATCTTTAGGGGTATTTATAAATAATACCCCTTATATAAGTGAAAGGAATTACCCCTATGGCTAGAAGAACTGTCCCCTTATCAGATACTCAAATTAAGAAAGCTAGACCCAAAGATAAGAGTTATAAGCTCTTTGATGGAGAAGGTTTATTTATTTTTATTAACACTACAGGTGGAAAACTTTGGAGACTTAAGTATATTTCTCCTGTTTCTAAAAAGGAAAAAACCTATTCTATTGGTAAATATCCAGATATTACTCTTGCGAGGGCAAGAGAGGAACGTGGGAGACTTCGTGAGCTAATTGCAAAGGGTGTAGACCCATCACAGGAAAAACAAGATCATAAAAAAATCAAAACAGAAGAAGCTATAAAAAGATCTGATACTTTTTCTAAGATGGCAGAAGACCTTCTTGTACACAAAAGAAAAATTTCAGATGATTATAGAGATATGCAGCGAAGGAGATTGGAAAAACATATATTTCCTACATTAAGAAATACTCCTATTTCAAATATTTCTAGAGCAGATATTATAGAACTTATTAAAGTTATAGAATCAAATGGCACTTTGGAAATGGCAAATAGAGTATTCTCACTGTGTAATGAGATATTCCGTTATGCTGCAGCCAATGAGAAGATCCCATATAACATCTTGCAGGATATAGACAAGAAGAGTGTGTTTATACAACCGGAAGAAAAACACTTTCCTGTCATACTTGATGAAAAGGAAATTAAACCATTACTGAAAGCTATGGAAAATTATACTGGTGAACTTTCAACGGCATATGCATTAAAGTTACTTCCGCACCTTGCAGCAAGACCTGGAAATATTATGTTGGCAGAATGGAAAGAGATTGATTTTAAAAATGCTCAATGGATCATCCCTGGCAAAAAGATGAAGATAAAAGTTTCATATAAAGGTACAGATAAGTTGCAGCCCCATATCACTCCTTTATCTACACAGGTAATGAAAATCATTAAAGAACTTAAAAGGTTCACGGGTGATAGCCCTTATTTGTTCCCAAGTACATTATCAAAAAAGAAACCTATTTCGGAAAATACACTTGCACAAGCTATAAGTAGGCTAGGGTACAAAGACAAGATGAAGCCACACTCCTTTAGAGCAATGTTCTCAACAATACTTCATGGTAAGATAGAAGAACATGGTTTTCATAGTGATATTATAGAGCGACAATTGGCACATAAAGAAAGAAATAAAGTTAAAGCTGCATACAATCATGCTGAATATCTCCCTCAAAGAAAAGAAATGATGCAGTGGTGGAGTGACCATTTGGATAGTATTAAAAGTAAACGATTTTAAAGAATGGAGGAAACCTACATCAAAAGAGGTTTTTGAAAAGATTAGTGGTCATTGTTATGTTTTATCTATTCGATATAGGTATACAGAAAAGTATAGTGAGGGTCGACTAGATTGATTTGTTTCTAGTTTTTACTTTCTTCCTCTCTTAATCTCTTTAGAGTTTTAGCCGTTTCAATTATTTTAATCATAAAGTTTGAAAATGGATTTTCTTTACCATTATGCTCGTTATATCCATACATTTTAGATCTTTTTGCATCATCAATTAAGTCATCTAAATTTGTTTCTTTAAGTTTTTTCATCGAGGAATATGGCTTAAGTATTTCATCAAGTTGTTGTTCGACAGACTTAAGCATAGTCATTTTTTTATCTATTTCAATTGGTGTATACTCACTCAGATTTTCATCAATATTTAATTGTAAATTGTAAGTTAATAAAAAATTCCATAGCTGTTCTTTTTCAAATTCACACTCTTCTATGATTTCATCAAACATATCTTGGTTTAAGAATGTTTCTAATCCTTGTTCATATCTAGCATTATTGATTCTAATCCTATCTGTCATGCGCTGATTATTTTCTTCCTTCTTACGAGTTATATACTTATGATAAGATACTTCTGACTTTTTGCGTCCGTCTGGATTTAAAGAAAATTCTGCCATATTTGATTTGGATTTTCCGCTTAATTTAAAGCCATTTCCTGAATAAACTTGCATAGTGATTTCCTTTATAGTGTAGTTACAAGTATATATCATTAATACTTAATAGCCTTTAGCATAAAAAAATTAGGGGTTGAGCTATAATACTTATTATCAACCTGAATATTTTTAAGATATGCTTTCATAGAGTTTAATAAATATTTTTTCCTTATAAAAACCTCCTATATAGAGCATTTTATAAGGCTTTTAAATAAATATTAATTTCTAGTAAATTATAAAAACAGACATAATGCTGTCAAAAGAATGCGATACCCTTTGACACCTACAAATCAGAGGTTATTATGACAAATGTACAAGAGATGATAAATGAACTCACTGACCATATCTCATTAAATAATGAAATTCAAAATATTTTAACAGTTATTGACCGGGAGTTGTTTTCGCCTGTTTTTTTAAAGCACCTTTCTTATACCCTTGATGCAATAGATATAGGGAGTGGAAGATGGGTACAATCTCCGTTATCAGTAGCAAAAATAGTACAATACTTAGAATTAAAGAAATCAGATAATGTGCTTGAGATAGGCTGTGGTAGTGGTTACCAAACAGCTGTTCTTAGTCAACTTTGCCAAAAGGTTGTCACGCTTGATTGTGATAAAAAATTATTGAAAAAAGCTAATAAAGTTTTTGATGATTTGAAGGTTAATAATATACAAATCAAATATGTACATAAAGGTAAAAGATGGAAGATAAAAGAAAGATTTAATACTATTGTTGTATCTATGGCTATAGAAAAAGTGCCAAATGATTGGCTGGAACAATTGGCTGAAGGAGGTGTCCTCATTGCTCCTATAATAGAAACAGATAATTATCATATATTGACATTGTTTTATAAAAGAAATGGACGTATTGAAAAAGAAAGTTTAGAACAATTTTCATTTATAACAATGCAAGATGTTATTGAAAGGTGTAAGTCTAAATCTAAGTTTGATATTAGATTTTGGCTGTAATTCATGAAGCAATTAAATAAATTAGAAATAGAAAAACTCAGTAAGTTAAATAACGCGTTGGTTTTAATTGAAGAAGTAATATACAGTCGTGCAAAAGAGCAAAATCAAATAGCATTAAAAAAACTATTAGAAAAAGAGCATGATATTTTAGATTATGAGATTGAAGTTAAATATTTAATTTTGTATTTAAACATTTTTGCCACATTTATTATTT
>CAZBLM010000011.1:0-49785 GCA_964492675.1 uncultured Sulfurovum sp. | reverse complement strand
TAAAACTGAGGCTTTTACTGAATTAGAAAGTGTCTAGGTTATAGGGGACATTCCAAAGAAGCGCTAGAAGAAGAAAGACTTATATGTCTGTATCAACCTATTTTTAATACCAAAACAAATAAGATCGTCAAATATGAAGCATTGGTCCGGTTGACAGATAAAGAGAACCATGAAAAATTAATTGCTCCATTTCATTTTATGCCCGTCTTAAAAGGGACAAGTCAGTATATCAAAATGAGTAAATTGGTATTGAGAGAAGTATTTGATGTTTTACATAAATATCCGGATATCGAAATTGCTATGAATATAGATCTGGATGACCTTTATAATGCAGATATGATGACATTGATCACAAAAAAGCTTTATCGTCATAAAAATCTTGCAAACAGGCTTACCTTTGAAATATTGGAACATCATGAAATTCAAGATTATGAAGAGGTCGCCGTGATCTTTCAGCAGTTAAAGACATATGGCTCTAAAATTGCTATAGATGACTTTGGAAGCGGGTATGCAAATTATATTTATTTGATCAAGTTAGATATAGATATTTTAAAAATTGATGGAAGACTTATCCAAGAGTTGTTAGATACTCCGGAACGTACAAAAATGATGTTAGCGTCGATTAAAGAGCTAGCGAATGCGTATGGGTATGAAATGGTTGCAGAGTATGTTTCCTCAAAAGAGATATATGAGATCATTAATGACTTAGATATAAAATATGTTCAGGGACATTACCTGGGTGAACCTAAATATATAGATGAATATTTGGAATAAATTAAAATAGCGGTTTTAGTTTTAATAAAATTGGTATGATTCATCACTATCTGAAGCACAAGGCTAATCTCTATATCATTACAGCCAACATCCATTCAAAAAGCTTAACCTTATTTAGCTATAATTATTGACTTTTATACAATGTAAAAATAATATTTATGATAGACAAAGAGTATTATATAGATGAACAGGTTCTATGTTTATAGATCTTTTCGGACACATTATTACTCAATGTGAATAGGAAAATTAACGTGTTAAATGCAGTTGAGAGAAAGATAGAACAGTTTATTGTAGAGTTGGATGATAAAGAGGTGAGTAGACTTTATCATCAACTCCCTCATGGGAAAAGACTGCGTGCCAAGCTTATATTGAAAATAGCAGGCTCTTCTCTTTCTGTGGTGAAAACAGCCGCAGTAGTTGAAATGATACATGCTGCAAGTCTTTTACATGATGACGTCATTGATGATGCTTACACTAGACGTTCAAAACCTTCTCTGAATGCACTGTACGGTAACAAAACAGCTATTATGTTAGGGGATATCCTTTATTCAAAAGGTTTTTTTGAGTTAAATAATATCTCTGCTGAAGTAGCAAAGGTGGTTTCCAATGCAGTTACCCAGCTTAGTCTTGGTGAACTTCATGATGTTTCACTCTCAAAAACATTTAACCTTGATAAAGAAGTATATCTGAAGATGATATACCAAAAAACTGCGTCACTTATGGAGGCAAGTGCAGGTGCTGCTGCACTTTTGGCGGGGAAAGATAAAGTGCCTTATATGACCTATGGAAGAAATCTCGGTATGGCATTTCAAATGATAGATGATCTTCTTGATATCACCGCAGATGCTGCGACTTTGGGTAAACCTGCTTTACATGACTTTGTAGAAGGAAAGACAACCTTGCCATATATATATCTTTATGAAGAGCTGGATGCAAGTAAAAAAGAAAGATTAAGATCATTACATGCAAAAGTATTGACAGAAGATGAACAGAATTGGATACTTGAAGAGATGAGAATACATCAGATCATAGAGAAATCATTTTTTGAGGCGAGAGAACTTGTAGAAGAAGCGATAGAACTGATGAATCATCATGGGGAAGAAGCACTTTCTGGTATCGCTATGCAGATGATTGATAGGGAGTTTTAATGTACTATCAGGTGATGAGTTTTTCACATAAGAACTGTGATCAGGGCATGCGGGAGAAGTTGGCTTTTACAAAGGATGAAGAAAAAATAGAAATGTTGAACCAATTGGTTGAATTCGAATTCATACATGAAGCATTTATTGTATCTACGTGTAACCGTGTTGAGATCGTATTGGCTACGCGTGACAACTTTTCAAGTTATCATACGATCTTAGGTCTTATGAGTCAAAAGAGTGCATTGAATTTTTATGATGTTAAAAGTGCAGGGGTACGTTATGATGATGAAGAGGCAATACAGCATATTTTTTCTGTAGTTTCTTCATTAGATTCTTTGGTCGTAGGTGAGTCACAGATCACAGGACAGGTAAAAGAGGCTTTTAAACTCTCTGTATCCAATGGTACAGCAGGGAAAAAACTCAATCGTGTGATCTCTTATGCGGTTAAGTGTGCCGCTGAGGTAAGAAATGTGACAAACATTTCTCAAAATCCCATATCTATCGCTTCTGTATCTGTAGCGCAGGCACAAAAGATACTGGGTGATAATATACAGGGAATGAAAGCTGTTGTTATAGGTGCTGGTGAAATGGCAGTACTCGCGGCAAAACATTTACTTCGTGTAGGTTGTGATGTTGTATTTATAGGGCGTGATATAGAAAAAGTGCAGGCAGTTGCTGATTCTTTGGGGGAAGATGTCAAAGCAGATACGATGGAGAACCTGGGAAAGTATGTCAATCGTTATAAATTACTTTTTTCTGCAACTTCATCCAAAGACCCTGTAGTCACCAAAGATCTGATAGAAAATGAAACCATTCCAAGACTTTGGTTTGACATGGCAATACCACGTGATATCGAAGATACCGGACTTGAAAAACTGCAACTTTTCCGTATAGATGACCTGCGTGAGATCTCTGCAAGTAATCACTCTTTACGTGAAGAAAAAGCACTTGAAGCTGCTGAGATCGTTGATAAGTATAAAGAAGAATTCTACACATGGCTTAGAGCACTTTCCATAGAACCGGTTATCAAAGAGATGCGTGTAAATGTATCAGATGCCATAGATAAAGAGATAAAAAGGGCTTTAGATAAAGGCTTTGTACCCCAAGAGTATGAAGCCAATATGCGTAAAATGGCAGAGCAGATGTTCAACAGATTTTTACATGATCCTACTCAAAACCTTCGTCACTCCTCTACAGAAAAGAAAAATGCAAACTGTATAGAGGCGATCAAAAAAATGTTTAATATAGATACAGAAAATATAGATCTAAAACAATATAAAGAAGACCACCATACCAAAGGATACACTGCGTGAGATACTCAAGATTATTAGTTCCAACAAGTAAAGAAGCACCAAGTGACGCTGTTTTAGCCTCCCACATCTACCTCATGCGTGGAGGTTATATACAGTCAGTAGGGGGATCAGGGCTTTATAACTATTTGCCATTGGGAAAAAAAGTACTTGATCGAGTCAGACAAGTGGTGAAAGAAGAGCTTGACAATGCAGGGTGTCAGGAAGTAAGCCTTTCTTTTGTGACCCCAACTTCTTTATGGGAAGAGTCTGGACGTGCAGGTGAGTATGGTAAAGAACTTTTACGTTTTAAAGACCGTAAAGAGAATGACTATTTACTAAGTCCCACCAATGAAGAAGCAATGGTAAACCTTGTAAGACAAACAGTAAAGAGTTATAAACAGTTACCGCTTAACCTTTATCAGATCAATCTTAAGTTCCGTGATGAGATACGTCCGCGTTTTGGTTTGATGAGGGGACGTGAGTTTTTAATGAAAGATGCTTACAGTTTCCATGCAACTTTTGATGATATGCAAAGAGAATTTGCAGTGATGGAAGAGACCTATAAAAAGATATTTACACGTCTTGGACTTGACTTTAGAGTAGTGCAGGCAGATTCAGGACAGATAGGTGGTGACGGCTCTAAAGAGTTTATGATCCTTGCTGATTCAGGAGAAGATGACATTGTGGTATGTGATGCATGTGACTATGGTGCCAATATAGAAGTGGCAGAAGATGCAAAAGAGGGTGACCTTTGTGAATGTGGTGCACCATTGCGTATGACCAAAGGGATAGAAGCAGGGCATATCTTCCAGCTTGGTACGAAGTACTCTGAAGCACTAAATGCAACATTTTTAAATGACCAGGGTAAGGCGCAAGCCTATGAAATGGGAACCTACGGTATCGGTGTAAGCCGTCTACTTGCAGGTATCATCGAACAGAATCATGATGATAAAGGGTGTATCTGGACAAAAGAGTCTGCACCTTTTGACCTTCATATCTTGGTGTCGAATATTAAAGATGAAGCACAGGTAGCACTGGGTGAAGAGATCTATGAAGCTATGAAAGCACAGGGTGTGGATGTACTTCTTGATGATAGAAAAGATCGTTTTGGTGCGAAAATGAAAGATTATGAACTTCTTGGTATCCCTCATGCTGTAGTTATAGGTAAAAAACTTGTTGATGGACAGGTTGAATTTATAACAAGAGAAGGAATGGAAAAAGAAGAAGTTACTTCTGAAACTATCCTAAATGTATTAAAAGAGAGAATGTAGAAAATGATCGTTCTTATCATACCTTTCTTTCTCATAGAACTTTATCTCTCTTTAAAAACAGGTGAGAATATAGGGTTTCTTTGGTCTGTGATATGGATCATGGGAAGTTTTATATTAGGTATGGCACTTTTACAGAAGTCACAACATACAATGTTAGGCAATATGCAGTCAATGAAAGTAGGAAAACTGGATGTAAGAGGGTTCCAAAATGCGAGTATGGCTTACTTTATTGGTGCGATATTGTTGATCATCCCAGGGGTTTTTTCTGACCTTTTGGGAATTCTTGCACTAGGTTACTCAATTTATTTACAATTTGTTGCTAAAATAACCCCTGAACAAACAAAAAACAATTTTAAAAAACAAGGAGATGATAATGTCATTGATGTCGAAATTATTGATGAGCACGGTCGCAGCGACAGTAGCTCTTAGTGCAAATACACAAGTAGATGAAAAAATATTACTGAACTATATTAAAAAGTCTGTGGTGAAAAATCCACAGGTAAAAGTCAAAGGGGTCACAATTGTTGAGTCTAAAACAGATGAAAGACTTCCTGGATGGAGTATACTTCTGACCACTATGCAATTAGAGTACCAGCAAAAAGAGGTCAATGCCCCTGAGACAATGTTTATCAAAGATGGATTGGTAACTGGAAATCTTGTTGATATGAAAACAGGAAATAATTACCGTGATGAGATCAAACCTAGTGTTCCGAACTCTTTTTATGATGATGGACACTTAGTATTTGGTAACAAAGATGCAAAACATAAAGTGCTTATTTTCTCTGATCCACAATGTCCATTTTGTCAAGATGTAGTACCTGCTATCTTTAAAGCAGCAAAAGAGAACCCTGCAACATTAGCAGTCTACTACTATCATTTACCATTACTGCGTATTCACCCTGTGTCTGATATATTGACACGTATTATGCATATAGCACAGCATGAAGGTAAAATGGACGTGCTGGAGAAGATATACTCTCTTAAGATCGACCCGAGAGAGACAAATATGACTAAGATCCTTGCAGCGGTAAAATCACATGCAGGGTATTCTGTAACAGCAGCACAGGTTAACAATAAAGCAGTGATAGATGCTTTGAAAAAAGATGTAGATGATGCTGGTAAAATGATGGTTTCAGGTACACCGACTATTTATATAGACGGTGCATGGGATAAGAGACGTGATGGGTATAAGAAACTTATTAAGTAAGTTTTCAGTGAGGAAGTAGGAGTGAGGAGTATTTGTATGCTTTTATTCAAAAACTCTTATAATTATAAAAGGGAATTTTGTTGGAAAAATTAATTATAGCAACACGAGCGAGTAATTTAGCGCTTTGGCAGGCATATCATATTAAAGAGAGAATAGAGACGTCATTTCCTGAAGTGACAGTAGAACTCAATGAAATCACTTCTAAGGGTGACAAAGTATTGGATAAACCGCTTGCACTTATAGGTGGTAAAGGGCATTTTACCAAGGAGCTTGAAGATGAAATGATAGCTGGGAATGCACATTTGGCAGTACATTCTCTTAAAGATGTACCTACCTACATCCCAGAAGGTTTGGAACTTTGTGCGATCACAACACGTCAGGACCAGAGTGATGTACTCCTTTCTCATACCTATAAAAGTTTGGGTGATCTCCCACAAGGTGCAACCGTAGGAACGACAAGTCTCAGAAGACGCATGCAGCTTTTAGAAAAACGTCCAGATCTTAAAGTAAAAGAACTTAGGGGTAATGTCAACACAAGACTCAGGAAACTCAAAGAGGGGCAGTATGATGCGATCATATTGGCATATATAGGGCTTTACAGACTTGATCTTCTTAAAGATATACCATATGTTGAAAAATTGAATTTTTTCATTCCTCCTATGGGACAGGCGGCACTGGGTATAGAGATCGTAAGTAGTGATGACAGAGTTCGTGAGATAGCGATGAGTTTAAATGATGAAAACTCTTTTATCTGTACAAAGCTTGAACGTGACTTTGTCTCTGCTATTGGTGCGGGATGTTCTGCTCCTGTGGCAGTAAATGCTGTGATAGATGGAGACAACATCACTGTAAAAGCGATGCTTGGTTACCCTGATGGTACAAATATCATGCATAATGAACTTACAAGTTCTCTGAATGAATGTGATACACTTGGGTTACAATTAGCTGAAGAGATGATAGCGGATGGTGCCATCGATATTCTGGAGAAAGCAGAAAGTATCGCATTTAAGGATGAGATGCCAGAAAGACTTTAAATAAACAAGGAGGCAGGAAATGTTTGAATTAACATTTTTTCATTTACTTTTGATTGCCTCTGAAACTCTTGTATTTCTTGTTTTACTTCATATGCTATACCAGCGACGTACTCCTGAGAGTTTAACTGTCTGGCTTCTAGTTCTTTTTCTACTTCCTTTTATCGGTGTATTTTTCTATTTACTTGTAGGCACACGAAAGATAAGCAGTGGAAGAGATAAACTGAATATTGAACTACAGGCTATACAGGAAACTTCATTTGAACACAAGATCGATGGTCTGTTACGCAAAAATAATATTGCCGGTCTGACTGAAAGTAACTCTTTTAGATTGATCCCGGATAGTGTTGATGCTTATGATGAAGTGATAGCTGCACTCTCTAAAGCAAAAAAAAGTATCTATATCTCTACTTATGTTTATACAAATGATGTAACAGGTCAGGCTATAAGTACTTTGCTTTCAGAAAAAGCAAGAGAAGGTGTGGATGTCTACTTACTGTTGGATGCAATGGGTTCTTTACCTGTCTATCTATGGCAGAAACCCTTAAAGAACATGCGTCAAAATGGTGTAAAGGTTGAGTTTTTTCAATCAGGCCTTTTACGTCCGGTGAAAAATCGTATCAATCTTAGAAATCATCGTAAGATGTTCATAGTAGATCATGAGGTACTCCTATCAGGTGGTATGAATATATCTGATGAGTATATGGGAAAAAACCCTGAGAGAGAAAGATGGAGAGATATTCTTTTTAGATCACAGGGGCCTGTAGTTTATCATTATTTTGAAGTCTTTAAAGCGGACTGGGAATATGCCTGTGGTGAAGTATTATCATTGCCTCCCCTTGATAGTCATATATATGGAGAGACGCAGATGCAGGTTGTTCCTTCAGGTCCAGATCTTGAGACAGATGGACTCTATGAAGCACTGCTTCAAGCGGTATACAGTGCAGAGGAACGCATTTGGATCGTTACGCCGTATTTTGTTCCCGACAGTGCACTTATGCAGGCATTGATCATCGCAAAAAAAAGGGGTGTTGATATAAAGCTTATTACTCCGGATACATCTGATCATATCATTGCAGATCTTGGTCGAAGTGCGTATATGCGTGAGTTGAGTGAAGCAAAGATAGCAATAGCGCGTTTCTCTAGCGGTATGCTTCATGCAAAGGCCATTTTGGTAGACCACTCCATAGCGATGATCGGCTCTGCAAATATTGATTACCGTTCACTCTTTTTAAATTATGAACTTGTTAGTCTCTGTTACTCTGAAGATGTGATGAAAGAGATGGAAGAGTGGATGGAGAAATTGATGGCTCATTCACACTATAGAAAACCTTATCAGGGACATGTTCGTTTACTTTTGGAAAATATCATGAAGATATTTGCACCATTGTTATAAGGATCAAAGATGCTTCAGCCTAAACATTCGCCTATACACTATAATCGCTCTTCAAAAAGACTTGGCAGGTCGTTTACACTCATTTCATGGAATATGAATAAGTGTACCCTTGACAGACATGCAGCACACCATAGCAAAAAACTGTTTGATGAAGAGTCAGTTGATATTATTGCACTACAGGAAGCCAAGGCTGAGTTTGATGTCCATACACTTTATACTTTCCCTTCTGTAATGTCACCAAATATTCAGACAGGCAAAAACCTGTATGGTGTACAAACTGCTTCAAATCATTCATTTAAAGCCCATCAACAACATATAACAGATACAAGAGAATCTTTTTTTGCTACGAGGAAAAGTGCATTGGTAACGCTGCACTATTTTGAAGATGGAAATCATATGACCGTGGTAAATATACATGCGATCAATTTTGTGATGCATGGGCAGTATAAAAAAGAGTTATTATATTTGGTGGAGCGTATTAAACATATAGAAGGACCGATGATCCTTTGTGGAGATTTTAACTCATGGAGTCAAAAGCGCTATGAGACTATGATGCAATTTGTAAAAGATCTGGGACTTAAACAGGTGGTATTTGATTCAAAGAAGCATATAAAATCTTTTAACAGGCAGCCCTTAGACCATATTTTTTATCGTGGGGTCACTGTGGACAGTCAAAAGGTATTGGATATACCAAGAGTCTCTGATCATAATCCATTGATCGTCAGGTTTAAAAAAACATCCCCATAAAAGATGCGCCTACACTGGCTGCAACATCTTTTGCCATCCCACCCATAGGTATTTTGTCTATCAGCTTATTCGCTTTTTTCCCCATCATTTTGTTGAGTTGTTTGTTCATTTGAAATTTGATAAGTTTTTGCATATCAAGATTGACTTCAGGGTTATCAAGTGAACCAAAAACTTTTCCTCTAAACTCCTGTTTTTGCATTTTAAAGTCAAAATATGCATCGATGGTGTTAATCTTTGTATTGAGAGTTGCACTGGTAAGATAGAGATGACTCTTTTGATTTTCTAATTTTAAGAAACCACGGATGGTATTGTTATAGTAACTCATTTCAAGTCTGCTCTTGTCAAACCGTTCTTTCATCATTTTAACACCTGCTTTTTCATGTATGATATCTACGAGTTTTGAGCGTAAGAACTTTGCATTAGTTAGGTCTGCATTGACGATCATGGTTTGTTGATAAAAATTATAGTAAATGTCACCGGTAGCATAGGCATCTATCATACTGGGCACAGGAAAGAGTGTCATGATGTCTTTTAAAGAGACATCATACAGTTTTATATGTAAACCATCTCTTTCAAAAACAAAATCTGATATACCTCCAAAACTTTTTGAAAGACCGCTAATGTGGACATATTTATCATATTTGAGTTCTCCCATGGCGTAAAATGCACCTAAATATTTATGACCCAAGAGAGTTTCAAGCCTTGCTAGATCTTTGATATCTACTATGTAAAATGCTTCAGCACGGCCTTTTTCCTGATCATAATGTCCTTTTGAGATATTAACTATGAGGTGTGGTGAAATTAGGTCCATGGTAAAGGTGTGTTGCATATCGTCTATCATTACGTTAGATTCTATGTAAAGAGGTATATCTGAAAAGTTATTGTCTTTTACATCATAATAAATACTTCCCTTTTTAGTATTCATAGCCATATGCTCAAAACGTACTTTAGCATTGGCTTTACCTTGAATGAGTGGTTCTTGTCCTAGAAGTGTTAAAAGTTTCACAGAGTTGACTTCTTCAAGATCCACCCTTATATTTTCTACCTTCTCTGTAAACTTCATAGCAGAATAACTCACATTACCGTCTAATGCACGTCCTTCACCTTCAATATAGAGTTTATAATATGGGCCTTTCACATGACCTTGAATCTCAAGGTTATCATCAATTTTGCAAATATTAGATGCAATACAGTCACTATGCAGTGTGTAGTTCATATCCATTTGGTTATCATCCATATATCCATTGAGTATGAGTTTCGCTTTTTCTTCTATATACATCTCTAGTGTAATATTTGGAAATTGTGAGATATCAATGGATTCCACCATGACTTCAAGACCTACTGTATCAGAGGCTTGTTGACTTATGAATTTGTAAAGGTCTTTTTGTCCAAGTGGCGTAAAGAAGAGATAAAAAAATACAAAAGAGAAGAAGATCATCGTATAGATAAAATATTTTAAAAAGTTGAACATATTTTAACAATGACCTTTCTCTTATTTGATTGTATTGTTATACAAGAAATCAATTATAGAGTAATCTACCTAAGATATGAGAAGTCTATTAAAAGAATATATCCAACACTGCACCACCCATACCCGAAGCAACATCCTTTGGCATTTCACCCATAGGCATACTGTCCATCATTTCTCTGTTGCCTTGACCCACCACTGAGTCCATCCCTTTATCCATCTCATGTCGTATGAGTTTTTGAAAGTCAAGATCAAGTTTTGGCTTCTCTAGCGGGCCATGGATCTTACCAGTGAATGCCTGTTTTTGCAGGCTGACATCAAAGTTTGAATTGACCAATTTTTTATCTGTATTAATTTTTGTATCGGTTAAGAAAATGTGACCGGAAGGATTAGAGAGTTTTAAACTTCCCTGGATAATATCATTTTTATAGGTGAATTCTAAAATACTGTCATTAAAAGTCTCATCAAGTAGATAGATCTTTGCTTTTTTATATACCTTATCGATCGCTTCTGAAGGTAAAAATTTTGCATGGTTCAGTTTGGTATTGACCAAAAGAAGCTCTTTATCAAAATGATAATTAACACTTCCGTTTGTTTTAGCATCTAAGAGCTCCGGATACTCAAAAAGATGTAAAATATTCTTCAGAGATGTATCTTTAAAATCTACATAGAGTATATCTTCTTTATAGAGAAAATCAGTCAACCCTCCCAAACTTTTTGATAGACCTCTTATATGAAAATCATCTTTATAGTCTATGGTTCCCATCGCATAGAATGAACCAAAATATTTGTGTCCAAAGAGCGCTTCAAGAACGGTAATATCTTTGACATCCAGTTTATAAAAAGCGTGTGTTGTCTTTTTGCTAGCGTCGTGCACTCCTTTGGTAAAGTTTACTGTTGCACCATTTAAGTTGAGATCACCTGTAAAAGTATAAAGGTCATCATTAATATTCATATCGGCTGTTAGATCCAGTGGCAGTGTCTCATAGATTCCTTTTGTAAGTCTATATTTCAGGGTACCTTTTTTATGCTCATTGTTCAGGTATTTTAAATGCAGGTCTATGTTCGCTGTACCATGAGGAAGTGTAGGTTGTCCCAGGAGCGTGTAGAGCTTTTTTGCATGTATATTTCTCATTTTAATATTTATATCTTTAAATGTGTCACTATTTTTTATACCATCAAAATGTATTTGACCATCTAATACTTTCCCTTCACCTCTTATAAGTAAACGTGAGAAAGCTCCATATAGGTGCCCTGAGATATTGACATCATCTTCAATGGTACATATGTGACTTGGACAACGTTTTGCAGTAAGTGTGTAGTCCATATTAGTCCACTTATCACTAAGTGCTCCATTCAGCTTGAGTTTATAAAACTTTTCAACAAGACCGTCAAAGCGAACAAAACTATCTAGTGTATTTTTTTCATGTCCATCATTTCTAATGTAGAGTTTACCGGATATAAAGTGTTTATCTATCTTGAAATCTATGTCAGTGTCTATAGATCTATGCATAGCATTGATTTTTGTATTTTTAAAGATAAAGTGGTTTGTATCATTGGCTATGGTAACTTTTGATGAGATTATTTTATCTTTGTATCTTGCTTCAAAACTGCTTTTATTGAATACTTCATTGTTTACATCATAGTCAAATTTTTCATCGATGAGTTTAACAAGATCTTTTTGTATAAGTTTTACATCTTTCAGTTTTACCTTTGTATTCATCTCTTTTTCATGACGATCATATGTTATCTCACCTTGCATCTTTGCATCTAAAAGAGGTGAATAGGTCAGTCTGTTCATTAGCTCATGAAACGGTACATCATTCAGATAAAAGTGAAACATATCCTTTTCATATAAGATATCGAGTATACCCCCAAAGCTTTTTGACATACCTTGTACTTTGATATCTTGATCATACATTATTTTACCATTTGAGAGAAATGGACCTGTGGCTTTAACTTCTAAAAGTTCTTCAAGGTCAGCCAACTCTTTCACATCCAAAATATACTGTGCAGACCCAATTCTTGAATCTCTGTTGTATACCCCCTCAATAATATCCAGCGTAGATGTAGGGGTAGTCAAATGCATAGAGAAAGTATGATCATCGTCTATGATCTTTACATTTGCTTTTGCTTTAACAGGCATGCCTGAGAAGTTATTGTCTTTTAGATCATAGGTTATTTTCCCTTTTTTCCCTTTTTTCCCAATAGTGTCAAAATGTATATGTACATTGGATGTTCCATTGAATAGTGCATCTTCTCCAAGAAGGTCTAAAATCTTAGTGGTATTGACATCTGCCATACCAATGTTCACATTGTCAAAAGAGCGGCGTTTTTTGACACCTTCAAAGACAACGGTACCATCAAGTATTTTTCCGTTCCCTGATATAGAAATGTCTCTAAATGGTCCAGTGAGGTATCCTTTTATATCTACAACATCATAGATGTCTTCGACATAGGAACTTGTGATCGTGTAGTTCATGTCAAGTTTTTCAAAACTATCTATCTCTCCTTCCAGGCTAAAGCTATATTTATCATCGATAAGAAGGGAAGTCGATACATAGGGATAATCATATAAATTGAGAGAAAGAACTTTAACTTCCAGATTGGATTTCCTGCTGAGTTTATCACTTAGGTAGAGATATCCTATTTTATTTCCTGTACGTGTAGATAAAATTAACATAAAAACTATACTGACGAGAAGGACAACATACAGGAAATATTTGGATACTTTTAATATAATATTTGGCATATTTGATAGTATATTTGACATAAATTTTGACATATCTGAAAAAACCCCAGTGCTTTTTAATAACCTATCTGATAGAGGTTGGTATATGATAACATAATCATCTAGTATAAATTACTTTATCGATATAATATTTGACCAAAAAAGAGGATAATAGATGCAAGATGTAGTAGAGTGGCTCAAAGAGAACGGTAATTTAAAAATAATTGATGAGCCTTTGGATGTAGAACTTGAGATCCCTCATGTTGCGTATGTAGAAGTTAAGAGAGATGATTCACGACCTATTCTTTTTACAAATCCAATCAATAAAGCCAAAGATATTTCCTATGAGATGCCTGTACTGATGAATATCTTTGCAAACAAAGAGTTGACCCAAAAGATATTTGGTAAACATCCAGATGAGGTAGCTGAGGGTATCGATGATCTTTTGAAACTCAAACCGCCTAAAGGCTTGAAAGCAAAACTCGCTATGGTACCCAAACTTTTTTCTCTTAAAAATGTATTTCCAAAACGTTTAAAGTTTAAAGGGGAATGTCAGGAAGTTATTATCCCAAAAGAAGAAGTTGACCTGGACAGATTACCTATTTTAAAAACGTGGGAAGAGGATGGTGGTGCATTTATCACTATGGGGCAGGTATATACGCAAAGTTTAGACGGACAGATGCAAAACCTTGGGATGTACAGACTACAGCAGTACGATAAAAACCGCCTTGGTATGCACTGGCAGATACATAAAGATGCCTCACACTTTTTTGATCAGTACCAAAGGGCAGGGAAAAAAATGCCTGTAACCGTTGCCATAGGTGGTGACCCTCTTTACATTTGGTGTGGTCAGGCACCTATGCCTCACGGTATGTTTGAGATGTTGCTCTATGGATTCGTACGTAACAAAAATGCACAGTTGGTCAAGTCCATCACCAATGATATCTATATCCCTCGTGATGTTGACATTGTGATAGAAGGATTTGTGGACCCTGAAGTGATGGAAATAGAAGGTCCTTTTGGTGACCATACCGGGTATTATACGCTCAAAGAGCCTTTTCCTGTGATGGAAGTAGAGACGATCACGATGAAAAAGAACCCTGTCTTTGCAGCTACAGTGGTAGGTAAACCACCATTGGAAGACAAGTATATGGGTTGGGCAACAGAACGTGTCTTCTTACCGATGCTGAAACCTATGGCTCCAGATCTCATAGACTACAATATGCCTGAGAATGGTGTTTTTCATAATCTTATAATGGCTAAAATGAAAACACTTTATAAAGGGCATGCGATGCAGTTCATGCATGCATTTTGGGGTGTGGGGCAGATGTCTTTTGTAAAACATGCACTTTTTGTAGGTCAAGATGCACCTGAACTTGAAGAGAGTGAGGCATTAAGTAGACATATACTCAATAGGTTGGAACCTTCTAAAGTTTTTATCACAAAAGGCATCGTTGATCATCTTGATCACTCTTCTTCTGAGCAGTTCGTAGGTGGGAAACTAGGTGTAGATGCTACAGGTGATGAGGTAGAAGATGGGCTCATTGAACCACTGTCCGATGAAGCACTACTAGGTAAAATACAAGAGATACAACCAAGAGTACAAGCACTTAGACAATACATGGTGGATACAAAGAATCCAGTTTGTGTTATATCTGTAGATAAAAAGAAGTCACAACAAAAGCTCATAAAAAAACTAGAAGTATTAAAGTCTCACATAAAAGTACTGATCATTGTAGATACAATCAATAATGATATAAACGACCCATACATGCTCATTTGGCGTGTAGTCAATAACATCGATGCAAGTAGAGATGTAGTACTTGAACCATTTATAGCTCTTGATGCTACTAATAAAGGTGAAGTTGACGGCTTTATAAGAGAATGGCCGGGCGATACTTTTTGTACAAAAGAGGTCTTGGATATGCTGCAGGAAAAAGGGCTTATAAATATTGATGATGCGTTTATTAGGAAGTTTGGTTTACTTCCTTTTTAGAAATTTTCCTTGTAGTTAACAAGCATCTTTGCAATAAGGCTTGAAGCAGAACATAGGGATGAAGAAAGTAGGGTTTGTCACTACCCTACTTATTTAATTTTGCATAATCGTTACAGCCCATATCACTTCCAAGATCACAGGATTTCCTATAAAGTTCTTTTGCAGTTGAAAGATCAATTTTTACTCCCTCACCAATTTCATACATAAAACCAAGATTACTACAGCCATCTGAATAGCCGGTATTACAAGCTTTTTTATAAAGATCTATTCCTTTAGAATAACTTTGTTCTACCCCTTGACCTAATATATATCTCATGCCAAGGCTAACACAGCCTTCTTGATACCCCATGTCACAAGATTTACTATAATATCTTATTGTTTTAGCTGCATTAGCTTTATCAACACCCATACCAAAACTATACATATCGGCGACCTCATAACATTTTTTAGCATTTCCGTCATTACAAGCTTTTAGCCTAACTTCTAAAATTCCCGCATTTAATCCATTTAAAAGTAGTGCTACAAGTATAATATTTTTCATTCTTATATTCCTTCATTATATAATATTCTTAAATATTATCATAAAATATCTTTTTATGCAAAAATTATGTAGGACACCATAAAAATATTCATATTAACTTTATATTAATTATATTAAGATAATATTTCCTTGTTAATAAAAATTATCATTAAGGAAATAACATGTTAGTAACTAAAAAAGCTCCAGATTTTACAGCAACAGCTGTACTTGCGGACGGTCAGATCGTAGAAGATTTTAATCTTATGGATAACCTAGGGGAAAAAGGTGCAGTACTTTTCTTCTACCCACTAGACTTTACATTTGTATGTCCATCAGAGATCATCGCATTTTCAAAAAGAGCACAAGAGTTTAGAGACAGAGGTGTAAATATCATCGGTTGTTCTGTAGATTCTCAGTTTTCACACTTTGCGTGGAGAGAGACTGCTGTAGCTGAAGGTGGTATCGGTAGAGTTGATATGCCACTTGTAGCTGACCTTTCTAAGCAAATTGCTAGAGATTACGATGTTCTTCTTGATGAAGCAGTAGCACTTAGAGGTTCTTTCCTTATCGATGCTGACGGTACAGTAAGACACGCAGTGATCAATGACCTTCCACTTGGAAGAAACATCGATGAGATGATCAGAATGGTTGATACTATGTTATTTACTAACGAGTTTGGTGAAGTTTGTCCTGCTGGTTGGGTTAAAGGTGACGAAGGTATGAAAGCTGACACTGAAGGTGTTGCTGAGTATCTTGCAAAACACGAGGGTGACCTATAGTTTGTACATTTCCCGCTGTGGCGGGAATGTGTATAGTTAAGTCTATAGTGATAGATTTAATTATATAGATGAAAGGATAGAAATATGACAGATTATGCAAATGTACTGAAAGTATCTGGACTCAAGTCGACATTTCAGCGAATGCAAATGTTGGAGACGATTGAGAGTCATGGCCATATCTCTATCGATACACTATATGAAGAGGTAGTGAGAACGAACCCGTCACTTTCTCTTGCTACTGTCTATAAAAACATCATCTTGATGGTTGAGAATGGTGTACTTGCCGAGGTGCCTATTACTGGTAAAAAGTCAAAATATGAGTTAATAAAAGAAGATCATATCCATTTGGTTTGTACTGAGTGTGGCGATGTTGAAGACAGACCGCATAATAAGAGTGCAGATGCATTATTTTCAGCGATCACAGAAGAAGAGAATTTTGCACTTAGAAAACAGCAGATAAATCTTTATGGGGTTTGCAACAGTTGTAGAGAGGCATTAGCTTCTTAGAAGGTAAACATTACCTTGTATTTTAACTCTTGTTTCAAGAGTACTCCAAAGTCACGACTGTCTATACTATAGGGGTTTGTACCTTCTACAAAATAGGTATCATTCTCTATAGACTTTACTTTTTTGATCATTAGTCCATAACTCTCTTTTTCAAATACGACAGTATCATCTACATGTATGTCTGTTTTTGAAAAGATCTTTCGGCAAATGACCCTCTGACCATTTTTATAAAACGGATAGAGAGAGTCACCGGATATTTTAAATACTTGAAGCATTAAAGTACAGGATATACTACATCTTCATTTGGTGCATATGGAGATGTAGCTACTTTTGTTTCTATACCTTTTATCTTCCAGAAGATCTCTGCAAATTTATTGACTTCTGCTAGAAGTTCCATCGCTTTATCGCGTGAAGCATGTTGTTTTGCTGCACCGCCTAACATCATAATATTATGTACGATAGTATGTATCTCCGGATTTACTTCAAGGTGGGGAGGCTTAATGAAGTCACCCCAAATGATACGTATCTCTTCTTTACACTTTACAGCTTCTGATTCTTTAACAGCTACATATCTTGCCATATCATTATGATACGCTGCATCATGTTCATTTGTCGCCGCATTCATAAGGTCTACCATTCTGATTACAGAAAGTGCTGCGATCTGTGCGGCACTTGGATCATATATTCCACAAGGCACATCACAATGTGCGTTTACTTCATTTAATTCAAACATTTACTATCCTTTTTTAATTTGATGGGCATACTGCCAAGTTAGACTACAAAAGCATAACCTAAATTGAAAGTACTTTAGACAAGTGATACTCCTGACAGGTTATAGGTGCCTATGGCAACAGAGAGTAAACCTACAGACATAATGCCATAACGTAAAGCATTTACTGAACGGATAAAACTCTCATTAATGAGATAGATGAAATAACCAAAAAGTAAAAATACGATACTTACACCTGTAATAAAAGCAAGTATCATCTCTACACCTACACTTTGATGAGAAATGATACTTAATGTCACAAGCATACCTCGTATGCCTCCTACTCCCATGAGCAATCCTAAAGACAAAAGCAAACTTTTATCGTGTAAATGGGCATCCTTGTAGTAGATATGTGTATGTGTATGACTGTCATGTTCATGGTTATCGATACGAATCTTATTTGTAAGTGCCAAATATACCAAATAGAGTCCCATCATGACTATAACAGAAGAAGAGATGATATCGCCGTATTGTAAGATGCTTTCACTGGCTATGTGACCTACAAAGAGTGCAAGCAGGTAGAGCATAGATCCATGTCCCAAAGCAAAGAGTAAACTCAGTATAAATGTTTCTCTCTTTTTTTTACCGATGGAAAAAAGGGCGATGGCAGAAAGATGGTCTGGTCCCAGTGCATGCAGTACACCATAATAGAGTATAAGAAGTAGACCGTATTCCATATAAGATCCTTTTATAAATAATATTTATTTATGGTTAGTGATCTAGTATAGTTATAAAAATCTAAAAACTCACTTAAAGTAAGAAGTTATATTCTTACTTAAACTTTATAGAGCGTTTATTTGAAGAGTGCAGAACCGACTCTAACCAAGTTTGAACCACATTGAATGGCAAGTTTGTAGTCAGAGCTCATACCCATGGAACAGATAGTCGCACCTTCTTTTTGGAGTTTTTCATAGATGTTATGGGTAGTCTCAAAACTTTGTTGTATAAGCTTACTCTCTTCACTGTGTGCACCTATGGTCATAACACCTTTAAGTTTGATTTGAGGACAAGACTCTTGGATGGCCTGATATAAGTCAAAGGCCTCTTCTGCACTTACTCCGGATTTACTCTCTTCATTGGCTGCATTTATCTGTAAAAGAGCATTCATTTTGCTATCTTTGGCTAAGAGCTTTTTATTGAGTTCTTGAGCCAATTCCATAGAGTCAAGTGATTGCATAAGTGTAGGGCGCAGGTCTATGAGGTTGTTGATCTTGTTTTTTTGCAATGCACCTATCATATGCCATTCTAGTGGCAGATCTTCGAGTGTATGCATACGCTCTTTTAGTTGTTGTACCTGATTCTCTCCAAAAGCACGTTGTCCAAGTTCGTAGAGTGTTTTGATGTTTTCTTCTTGGGTATATTTAGCTACGGTAACCAGTTTTACTATATGGTGTTCACTGACTGAAATACGTGCTTCTTCAATATTCCAGATCACTTCATCCAAGTTCGCTCTGAGTTGTTCTTTGTTTAAAATGCTCATTTACTTATCTCCTATTTGTCTATAAGTCTATTAATATCATTATACAATCCTAACATCATAAGAGAGATAAGCAATGCCCATCCCGCTATAGTGATATACATCATCACATTTTCAGAGGCTGTTTTTCCAGTGAACATTTCATATAGGTTGAACATAATGTGTCCACCGTCAAGTGCAGGTATAGGCAGCAGGTTAAGTACACCAAGATTCACAGAGATGAGTGCTGTAAAAAAGAAGAGTGAGAGTAAGCCTGCCGAACTTGCTTCCGCAGTGATATCTACTATTGTAATGATACCACCCAGTTTATCTGCACCTACCACACCGGTAATGAGCTTTTCTACTGATTGTACGATAAGGAGTGAGGCTCTCTTTGTCTCTTCCCAGGCATAGTCAAGTCCATCTAATACCCCATAGTAGACAGTTGTCTGTTTGCCCAATGGTGAGATACCGATGATACGTCTTGTGATCTTCTCTCCAAAGAGATTTTTGTCTTCGATGATCTTTGGCACAATCTGTAGGGTGATAAGTTGTTGTTCACGTTCTATAATAAGTGTGATCTCACCTTTGGCACCATTTATATTTTTACCAATATTTTCCCAGTGTTGTATATTGACTCCATTTACTTGAACAATTCTATCATTTTTTATCAATCCCGCTTGAAATGCAGGGGTGTTTTCACTGACCTTACCCACATAAGGCAATAGTTTTGGTACACCCATATTTGCAATGGCAAAGTAGAGAATGAATGCCAGTAAAAAGTTGGCAAAAGGACCCGCAAGTAAGATAATGATACGCTGCCATGGTTTTTTTACATTATACGAGTCTTTATCATAAGAGACTTTTGTAGGGTCAGCATCATCCTGACCTTTCATTTTGACATAGCCACCAAGAGGAATGGCAGAGAGACTCCACTGGGTATCACCTATTTGTTTTGTAAAGAGTTTTTTTCCAAAACCGATGCTGAAAACATCCACACGAACACCGAAAAAACGTGCTGCTGTAAAGTGACCTAATTCATGAAAAAAGATAAGTACCGATAAGACTAAAAGTGCAACTACAATGCCCATAAAATTCCTTACAATTCAAGTTAAAGGGCATTTCGAATAACCCTAATGTTAAATATAAGGAATTATAGCCAAGAGTTGTGAAAAATTGATATAAATTAAAAATATAATAAAAGATATTAGATAGAATATAAGAATATAAGGATGTTACATGAATGAAAAGAATGATACAGAAATAGAAAATACTGTAGATGAGACTCTAAAGAATGCAGAAGAAACAGTAGAGAATGCAGAAGAGCGTATTGAAGATTTAGATGAGTACCAAGATAATTTTCCTAAAGAGAAAAAAGTAAAAAAACATATACAAGCACTTGAATATGTAGAAAAAGCCAAGAACATAGTACAACATGCAGAGGCTCAGACAGAAGAGTGTAAGCTTTTACTTATTTCAGATCTCAAAGAGTACGACAGTGCAAAAAGGTCATTGAATAAAGGTGGATTGGAAGTTTGTTCTGATTTACTTGAAAAAGTAGGTGTTAAGACTAGCATAGCAGAAGAGGATGAGTCTGAAAATATTGTGTTTGAAACAAAAGAAGAGATACCTCCAATGCCGATAAAAGGTGTGTCAAGTGGTAAATTTACCGGAGTGATATTGGCTTTACTCGCTGGCGTAGTAACTGCTATTGCTTTGATCTATCTGGCAACAGAAAAATTGGGTATTACACTTCTTGTAACGAAGACCCCTTCGCCAGAACGTATTCAAAATATCATGACAACATTTTCTACATTTGTGGGTTTAGATAATTACTATGTAGGTATTGGAGTATTTTTTGCAGTAGTCATATTGGTAACAGTATTGGTATATTGGATCCGTATAGCTTTAAAAGGAAATGCAAACCTTCATTTTGCTGTCAAACAATTTGCTGAAGCAGAGTTGTATACTGAGACAAAAGAGGACTGTAAGGTAGAGATGGACAGGGTTGATGCACATATGAAAGAGAGTATAGAAACCTTAAAAATGTATGAAGTACTTTTCAATGAGCAGAAAGGAAAGCTTGAGCGTATCTTACATATTGAAGGTGAAAAAGAGAAAAGTAGTGAGTATCATCAAAAATCTTATACAGAGATCCGTGAAACGAAAGAGCTTATAGAAACGATCAAGCACTTTATGAGTATGCCGATGTCTGAAGAGGGTAGACTTTCTGAAAAGAGTGTATTACTTTTGCAAAGAGCAAAAATAAAGATGGATAAAATTTTGGAGAGATTGTATTAGAAAAGTTCCAAACACTCTCCTAAGGGGAGAGTGATGTATTCAAACGTTTGGAGTTATGATTAGAAACTTGCAGAGATTGTAGCAACAACGTTATCTTCTTCATATGTATCATCATCTGAAGAAAAGTCAGTATAAGCTACGCTCACTTCAAAGTTACCAAATGTTTTTGCAAGTGATACGATGTAGTTTGTTCCAAAATCTCCACCATCAGCACCTTCTTGATCACCATAACCTGCTGCAAGGGTAATATCTGCTGGTAATGCAACTGAAGCACCTACTTCCCAGTAGTCACCGAGAATATCATCTTGTAGTGAATAGGAGTATTTTCCAGAAATACCAAACTCACCAAAGTCTTTACTTAGACCTAAATATACTTCGTCAAAATTATCACCTTCATATCCAGCACCAGGGAATGCATATTGGATATACCCGATATCAAACCCAAGACCAGAAATTTCACCTGCATACCCTGCATAGAAGTCTGCTTCTGTAACAGCATCATCACCGTAGTCTACACTTGATAACCATGTTCCCACATATAAACCATTGAATCCGAAGTCTATACCACCTTGAATGGCAGGGTTATTAGAACTTTGAGTCAAACCTCTCCATACATAGTTAGAAGTGATTGCCATATTTGCACTTGCCTCGAATGCAGATTCTTCAACCACTGGTTCTGCTACTACTGGTACTGCTACTGGAGCTTCTACCATTGGCTCAATATCTCCACCTGCGAATGCTGCACTTACTGCCAATACAGCTACTAAACTTAATTTTGTCATTTTATTTCCTTGTTTATTTAAGATAAGGGATTATACAATGGATTTTTAGGCATAGTGAAAGGTTTATTGATTAATTTTTAGGCAATATGTAGATGGTTATTTTTTAGATGTAGTAGAAATATTTTTAAAAAAGTCTCTTACATACTCATATCCAGAGTAAAGTGTAAGTGCAACGGCTATCCATAGCAGTGTTTCTCCAAAAGGCCATTCCATAAGCAGAAAACCAATGGCTATCATCTGAGCAACAGTTTTTACTTTACCCATCCATGATGCTGCGATATCTATACCTTCAGCCACTGCAGAAACACGAAGTCCAGTAATGAACAGTTCACGTGTGATGATGAGGAAGATCGCCCATGGTGAAGCGGATTCTATCATCATCAGACCTAAAAAACCTGCAAGAGTCAGCATTTTGTCCGCAAGTGGGTCGAGTATTTTACCAAGTGTAGTGATCTGATCGAAAGTACGTGCTATGTAGCCGTCAAAAAAGTCAGTTGCAGAAGCCACTACAAAAATGAAAGCAGCAAAATAGTTAAGCCAGGATTTGTGGATGCCTTCAAAAATGGCTGCATCTTGGTTCACTAGAAAAAGAAACATGATAGGAGCGAGAAGAAGACGAATGAATGCTAAGATATTTGGTATGTTAAATATTTGTGTCTTATTCATATTGTTTTCCTGCTTCTACGATTATATTGAGTTCCTTTGTCACTTTTTTCTTTTTTGTACTGCGACAAAAGAGAAAAGAGTAACCAAAAAAGAAAAAAACGCAAGCGAATCAAACTGGTTTAGTTAATTAATTGTTCGCTAGATTGAATAATTATATGTTATATATAGAATAATGAATACACGTTCCTAACGGAATGTAGTTCCACCATCAACAACTAAAGTTTGCCCTGTGATCCATGATGCTTCGTCGGTACAGAGGAAATAGACTGAACCAGCAAGGTCATCAGGACTTCCCATTCTGTTTACTGCTGAACGTTTGATGGTTTCAGCTTTTACCTCTTCGTAGTTTGTAAATGCTTTAAGTGCATCAGTATCTATAGGTCCGCCAGATACAGCGTTAACACGTATACCCATATCTCCAAGTTCTACGGCTGCGTAACGACTCATCGCTTCAACAGCAGCTTTGTTCGTACCGTGACCTGCATAGTTCTCAATGTAGATAAGGTTACCTGTTGAAGAAAGTGTTACGATAGCACCACCGCCATTCTTTTCCATACGTACAGCAGCTTCTTGTGAACCACGTACAAAGGCACCTACTGTTGCAGTATAGATATTTGTTAAACCTTTAGCAGGTCTAAGTTTCATGAATTTACCATAACCACCTACAACTGGGCGGCCATAGATCATAGCATTGGATACAAAGAAGTCTACTCTGTCAAAATCTTCATCAATTGCCTGAAACAGGGGTTTAAACTCATCAAGCTCTAAAATATTAAGTGGGTATGCTTTTGCTTTGACACCATACTTGCTTTCTAGATCTGCTGCGATTACATCAGCAGATTCTTTGTTAGAGTTATATGTAAAAGCAATGTTCACACCATTTTGTGCAAACTTTTCCGCAACTGCCTTACCAATACCTTTTGTAGCTCCTGTGATAACAAGAGTTTTACCCTTCATGTCTGACATATTACGCTCCTACTATTTTGTATTTTTTCATGACTTCTTCGATCTTCTTCATATTCTCTGTGCTTGGAGCAACAAGAGGAAGTCTATACTCCAGTGTATCGGTAAGTCCTGCAATGTACATCGCCGCTTTAATTGGAATAGGATTAGATTCACAGAAAAGCACTTTGTTGATCTCAAAGAGTTCATCATTGATAGCTTTAGACGTTTTAAAGTCACCTTCGAGTGCTGCATGTGCAAGTTGTGATTTCAAGTCTGGTAAAAGATTGGAAGTCACAGATGTGATCCCTTTTCCTCCACTAGCTAGTATTGGAAAGTCGATAGCATCATCACCTGAGAATACATACAGATCAGGTACTTTAGCCAAGAGCTCAACTGTTCTTTCTATAGAACCTGTTGCCTCTTTAATACCCATAATGTTCTCTACATCGTTATAGAGTCTTTTGACTGTATCAGGTAAGATATCTACACCAGTACGTCCAGGTACATTGTAAAGCATAAAAGGTACGTTAACGGCAGATGCGATGGCTTTGTAATGTTGGTAAAGTCCTTCTTGACTTGGTTTGTTGTAGTAGGGACTCACAGAAAAAAGTGCATCAACACCACATGCTTCCGCATGTTTAGCGATATCTATGGCTTCATGTGTTGCGTTAGATCCTGCACCTGCAAGTACTTTTGCAGAAGTACCTTTACATACTTCAACTGCAATCTCGATACATCTTTTATGCTCATCATGACTCAATGTTGCAGACTCACCTGTAGTACCTACCGGACATACCGCATCGATACCGTTGTCTATCTGTCTCTGGATGAGTTTTGCAAATACTGCTTCATCCAAGGTGCCATTTTTAAATGGTGTGATAAGTGCAGTCGTCGCACCTGTAATGTAGTTATTCATTGTTGATATCCTAATTCTTTTTCAGTATGACTGTGGTTGAAAAGTTATGATCAAAATACTTTTTCGCAGTGTCCTGAATATCTTTGAGTGTAATTTTATCTAATTTCTCTTCATATTCAAGTAAAGGCTTTATATTTCCTTTTACATAGTAGTCTCCATAGAGTCCAGCAACGGAAGAAGAACTCTCTAAAGAGTAGATGAACTCTGCTTTTGTATTGATCTTGACTTTATCGAGTTCTGCCTGTGTGACATCACCATTTTTAAGTTTTGATAGTTCAACAAGTATCTCTTTTTCTACTGTATCTGGTGTGACACCGGGAGAACACATAGCCATCACAAGGAAAACACCAGGGTCTCTAAGCTCCATGTTGTAACCATAGATAGTATTGACCAGTTTTTTTTCATTGACCAGTGTTTTTTCAAAACGTGAACTTTTTCCAGAAGAGAGTATTTGACTTATCGCAGAGAGTGCTACTTGGTCTTCATGCTCATAATTCGGTATTGCATAGGTGATGGCTAGGGTGTCTACCTGGTTACTCTCTTTATGGAGTACTGCTCTTTTGGCACCATCTACTTTAGGTTCTACTGCAATGACCTCAGGAATTTTATATTCATTCTTGATACTTCCAAAATATTTTTCACCCTCTTTAAAGACCTCTTCAGGTGTAATGTCTCCTGCAACTACCAAGATGGCATTGTTTGGCTGGTAATATCGTTGGTAGAAGTCTCTAATGTCTTCTATCTTCCATGACAAAATGTCTTCCATGAAACCTATAGGTAACCAGTGGTAAGGATGGTAGGTAAAGTGTGTGTTAAATACTCTGAAGTAAAGATATCCCACAGGGTTGTTGTCTGTACGTAGACGTCTCTCTTCTGCTACGACATCACGCTCTTTTTGGAACTCTTCATCAGTGAGTTTCAGGTTATGCATTAGTTCAGAGAAGAGGTCAAGGCTTAAGGAGAGGTTCTTAGATGCAGTCTTGATGTAATAGTGAGTCTTATCAAAGCCAGTTGAAGCATTATTGACACCACCTCTGCTTTTTACAATGACGTCAAATTCACCCTCTTTAAGTTTGTCAGTAGATTTGAACGCAAGATGCTCAAGCATATGTGCCATACCGCTTTTCCCCATGACTTCATTTCTGCTTCCTACTTTATAGTAGATATCTGTTGTGATGACACCCGAGTCATTATCCATAGGTATGACAACGATCTGCATGCCGTTGTCAAGTGTTTTTGTAAAATGTTTTGGCAAAGAATTAGCCATGAGTACTCCTGTTGATAATAGCGCAAGTGCTAATTTTGTAAATAGTGATGATATTGTCATTTCCAGTCTGCTCCAATAGCTTCAGATATATGACTATACCCATCTTTCTTTAATAATTCTATAATGCCTTCATTGATCTCTTTGATGAGTGCGGGACCTCTATAGACTAACATAGAGTAAACTTGGACAAGTGATGCACCTGCCTTGATACGTTTATAGGCTTCTTCTGCAGAGTCTATACCCCCAACAGAGATGAGTAGTGTTTTGCCATAGAGTTCTTTTCCTATGGCTCTGAAAAGTTCATAAGATTTTTGGGTAAGCAGTGCACCGCTTATACCACCGAAATCTTTTGCATGTTCTGTTAAAGAGTAGTCTATTGTTGTGTTTGTAGCGATGATCCCTGCTGCACCGGCATCAACTGCTGTCTTACAAAGAACGATGGCATCTTCAGCTTCCATATCTGGAGCGATCTTAAGTAGGATAGGTTGAGAGGTGATCTCTTGACCCATTTTAAAGATGGCTTTAATGAAGTTTTCATTTTGCAGGTCACGTAAACCTGGTGTATTTGGTGAAGAGATGTTGATGACGATGTAATCACCATAGTTTTTAAAGGCTTTAAAGAGTAATTCATAATCATTTAAAGCTTCATCTTCAGGAGTCA
Organism: uncultured Sulfurovum sp.; assembly: GCA_964492675.1. Lineage (GTDB taxonomy): Bacteria > Campylobacterota > Campylobacteria > Campylobacterales > Sulfurovaceae > Sulfurovum. The sequence goes on along the minus strand of CAZBLM010000011.1, from coordinate 23,161 downwards.
CTTTATTTTTACCGATGTTGATTCCCATAGGATAATCAAAAAATTGGATTTTATTAAGACGACCTAGCATATACTTGCTGCCTTTATTGTTGAATCCCATGGCATTTTGTATGGAGTTGTCTTCTACGAGTCTAAAAAGTCTTGGTTTTACATTACCGTCTTGAGGTTTAGGGGTAACTGTACCTATCTCTGTAAATCCAAATCCCATGGTCGGCATGGCTGTAATGTACTGACCATTCTTATCAAACCCTGCACCAAGACCTACAGGGTTTTTAAATGTTCTTCCAAAGAGTTTCTGTTGGATACTTGGGTCAGTTACAAAGTTTTGTTTTGTTGTATAACGTAAGAGTGGAGGACAGTGGGCCACTGCTCTAAGTCCAAGTCCTGCAACAGAATGTGCTGTTTCAGGGTCAAGTTTAAAAAGAATTTTTTTGAGGTTTTGGTAAGAAAAAAGTGACACTTGTGGGTTCCTTATAATTTAAAAAAAGTAATGTAAAGAGAGGCTTGCACCATGTATATCATCCAAAAAATCCAGGTTCTGAACTTTATAGTAGTGATAATTCAGGTCGATGTCGACAGAGTCAGTAGTATAAATGATAAAACCAAAATTTCCACCGCCATAAAATCCATTGGATTCATCTACATCTATGGTGAGATTGTCTATATCATAGTTTAGATATCCTACTGTAGCACCAAGGTAAGGTCTTAGCTTTGGTGTTCCAAACATGTTGTCCATGAGTATCTTATCTATACTTATTGAGAAGTTAGTATAGCTGTTTTGCGTGTAGTCGAGATTAAAAGTAGTTCTCCAGTCTTGAGTCTGTTGACCATATCTTAATCCAAAGCCCACTTCATGGGTTTTATCATTTTCCAGTATGTCAATGGTTTGTGAAGAGATGCTCATACCGATAAAAGGATAACTTTCTTCATTTTGCTGTGCAGAGATCACAGTAAATAAAAGTGTAAAAATAATTACAAGTCTTGACATCAATTTCTCCATAGGTATAACCATTATTTTGAACGATATGATAGCTAGATTTGTGTTAAATTCGAATTATTGAACCCCATGGATACTTAGGTTAATCAAAGGGTTCGATTATAATTTCTTCGATAAGCGCTGATATGCTTCACAGTTTTTCAGTAGGTTATCATGATTGTCACTACAAATGATCTCACCTTTTTCAAAGACCAGTATCTTGTCTGCATCTTCAATGGTACTGAGTCTATGTGCTACAGTAAAAGTGATCATCTCTGATTTTAGTTCCTGAAGTGCTTTTTGTACAAGTGCCTCACTTTTATTATCTAATGCAGAAGTGGCTTCATCAAGTATGAGAATATCAGGATTCTTATACAGTGCTCTTGCTAAGGCAATACGTTGTCGCTGCCCACCCGAGAGGTTATCACCACTCTCAGAGAGAAGTGTATGTATACCATCATCAAGGTTGTTGACAAATTCCATAGCATAGGCTTTTGTGAGAGCCTCTGTAACACGTGCATTATCTATCTCTTCCCCATACGCAACATTTGCCGCGATACTGTCATTAAAGATGTAGATGCGTTGTGTGACATAGGCTATTTTTTTATGCAAAGAGGTAAGGGTATACTCTTTATTATCATTGTTATTTATAAGGATATTCCCAGAAGATGGGTCATAAAAACGAACCAGTAAGTTGACCAAAGAACTTTTTCCTGCACCGCTGTCACCCACAAGTGCAATAGACTCTCCTTTTTTAGCTTCAAATGAAACATTTGTTAAAGCAGGTGTATTGTCATAAGAGAGTGAGACATTCTCAAAAGAGATAGTTTCAATGAGATCATTGAGTTCTTTGTCTCCGGAGACTATGTCTGCTCTTGTATTTAGTAGTTCATGCATACGTATATTGGCTACGATGGCATCTTGTGCTTTGTTATAGAGGCTTGAAAGTGATTTGATAGGTGTATAGAGCATAAAAAGTGCTGTGGCAAAAGCAAAAAAAGCGCCTACGGTCATATGCCCGTCAATGACCTCTTTTCCCCCAATATAGATAACCAGACCGATAGCAATTGAACCAAGAAGTTCCATAACAGGTGAGGTAAGAGCATTGGTTCTAACCTGTTTCATGATATATTTAAATACAGTTTGATTATCTTTTGCAAAACGTTTTTGCTCATAAAGTTGTGTAGAGTGAGATTTAATAACCTCAATGTTTGAAAAAATTTCCCCTAAACGGCTTGTCATCTCTGCTGTACTTTCCTGAGAGAGTTTAGAGTATTTACGCATTTTCTTGGCAAGTCTTGTCAGAGGGAAAATAGCAATAGGCATGATAATAAGAAAATAAAAAGCCAATTTTGGACTCTGGTAGATCACATAACCGGTAAGAGCAAGTATAATAAGACTTTCCCGAATGAGGTTAGGGATGATACTGGCAACAACTGATTGGATACGCCCAATGTCACCTGTAACGCGAGAGAGAAGCTCTCCTGAGTGAATGTTTTTAAAAAAACTGATATCCAGATAGGTAAGATGTAAAATAAGCCTATCTCGAAGTTTACGTACAACATCTTGACCGATGTAAGAAGTATAGTAGGTTTGTATGTATCTACCAATTCCTTTCAGTGCAAAAACACCAAATAAAAGAAAAGGTATGATGGCAAGCATCTCTTCGTCTTTGTTGATGAACACATCATCAAGCACAGGCTTGATGAGATGGGCAGTACCTGCTGTTCCTACAGCTACAGCTATAATACCTAAGATGGCAAAGGTAAACTGTTTTTTATAGCCGGCCAGATAAGGTAGATATTGTTTAATTAAATCTTTCATAGTTTATGCTTTTTCCCAAAGTGTGCCATCCGCTGTATCCATGATAGAGATACCAAGTGAGGTTATCTTCTCTCGGATAGCATCTGAACGCTCAAAGTTTTTCTCTTTTTTAGCTTCAGTACGTTGGAGTATGAGTGTTTCCACCTGGGTTTTAAGGGATTCATCTACACCAATCTGAAAGTAAGAGAATGGTTCTTTACCTCCAAAGCCTAAAAGTACGTCGATAAATTCTATGTTAGCGATGGTCTCTTTTTTGAGGGCTTTGTTTTTAGGTTCAGTATCTAAAGCATCATTTGTTACAGCTACGAATTCATCTATCACAGCTAAAGCGATGGAGATATTGAGATCATCACCCATAGCATCAAGCAATGCTTTTTTAAAGTTTTTGTTGACAGCAGAACCTTTACCCGGACTCACACGTTTTTTAAGTCTGTAAAGTTTGTCCAGTCTTTTTTTAGCAGTTTGCAACTCTTCTTCAGAAAAGTTAAAGTCATTTCTGTAGTGTACGGAGTTGAGATAGTAACGCAGTACTTCACCATCGTAGATCTTCAGTGCATCACCCAGAAAAAAGCTGTTACCCAAAGACTTGGACATCTTTTCTCCATCTATCTGCACAAAACCGTTATGCATCCAATACTTTGAGAGTTCATGTCCTGTGGCACAACGGCTTTGCGCTGCTTCATTTTCATGGTGTGGGAAAAGAAGATCTGCACCTCCACCGTGAATGTCAATGCTATATTCAGCAGAGCCTTCAAAGTGTTCTTCTATCATCGCTGAACACTCTATATGCCAACCTGGACGTCCTTTAGAAAAAGAGGTATCAAAACAAATGTCTTCATTTCCTTTACATGCTTTCCAGAGTGCAAAGTCTTTAGGGTTTCTTTTTTCGCTGGTGTGTGCTACACGGCTTTGGCTGTCATCATCTTCTGCTACACGGTGTGAAATGTTTCCATAGTGACTGTCTTTGCTTGTATCAAAGTAGACATCCCCTGTAGAGATGATATAAGCGGCATCTTTATCTATAAGGTTTTGGATCATATTTTCTATGGCCTGTAAAGACTCTGTAGCCTTAGGTTCTATGTCGGCTCTTTGCACACCTAGTGTCGCCATCTCTTCAAGGTAACGGTCTATGTAAAAAGAGGTGATCTCTTCCATACTTTTACCAGTCTCTTCTACTTTTTTGATGATCTTGTCATCGATATCTGTAAAATTCTTTGCCATAGTTACTTTGTAGTTGAGGGCTGTCAGTGTACGTGTAAGAAGGTCAAATGCCAAAGAGCTTCGTGCATGTCCCAAGTGTGCATCATCATAAACAGTAGGCCCACAAACATAGATGCTTGCTTCACCTTTTTTGATGGGTTCAAAAGGAAGTTTTGTTTTTTGTACGCTGTCGTAGATGTGCATGATAATGGTTAGACCCTTGTTTTATATAGTATTGTGATTATAGCTAAAAGTTGATTAGAAGAGTTTACGCCTTAGAATATTGGGTAAATAGTGTAATGCACAAGGTTATGTTGACTTTATACTAAAGCTTAACATAAAATTAACACAACTTAGTCAAAATACTGAAAATTTTGGATAGGAAGTACTTATAGTGAAAGATATGAAAAAAATAAAATACTCGATGATAGCAGTTTTAGCGATTGCTTCTACAATGCATGCAGCGGAAGATCTGGGGATAATTACCGTTGAATCATCAACGATTGATGACAAATTTGATGCGAAAAAACAAGAGGTGTCAAACACAGTGACATTAGAAGGTGAGGAGATAGAAGCATTTCATGCAGAAAACCTTGCAGATGTATTGAATACTGTACCAGGTGTAACAGTGAGAAAGAATGAGGGAGATTCAAATAAAATACATATTAGAGGTATTGGAAATGAGTTGTATATGGGGGAAAACCTGGTGTAGCAATTGTCATTGATGGTGTACCTGTACAAGAAAGATCCGGATCTGTGAATATTGATTCAGACAACATAGAATCCATTAAAATTATAAAAGGTGGAGCTTCATATTTATACGGAAATGATGCTTTGGCTGGTGCAATTATTATTACTACAAAAAGACCTAAAGGAAAAAATGAAGGTTTTGTTACTATAGAATCTGGTAGTGATGGATATGAGAAGTATGTAGCAAATTACATGGGAAGTACAGAAAACTTTGCCTATGAAGTCCAAGGAAGTTATAAAGCCAGTGATGGATGGTGGGATGAGTCAGACTACTGGGCAAAATCATTTAATGGTAAGTTCCAATACTACATTGATGACAGCAGTGACATTACCTTTGGTGCTGATAAGTCTACAAGATATGAAAATGATACAGGATCTCTTACTCATACAGTAGATGGTGTGAATCAAGTAGAGACCAATCCAAAAAGTTATGGAGAAGTAGGATTTAACAAAGACTTTGATATTGATCTGTCAAAATATTTTATGACATACTCAAAAGATTTTGCCAATGATGCAAATTTAATGACTCAGGTCTATAGATATGAAGATACTACAGAAAGTTTAAATAGAGCATATGATGGAATACCTGATAATGGTCTTTTAAGAGATGATCATTTATCTGATTCATATGCAAATACTATTCAAAATGGTATAAAATCTGAATATAGACAAGATGGTGATCAATTGGCTTATATGGTAGGGCTGGATCTTGCTAGAAATGAAGAAGATCGAACAAGTACAGATAGAGTTACTACTAGATGGAAAGGTACTCAATATACGCTTGGAAATGTTAGAAGTGATACAAGTTTTACAGAAGATATCGCTGCACTATATGGTGAACTTAAATATAAAGTTACAGATAAATTAATTGCTACTGTAAATTCAAGATATGATCATCTGAAATATGACTTTACTAATAATCTTACCTCAGATAGCTGGGATAAAAATTTTGATGAAATGTCATACAGAGTTGGTGCTACATATAAAATAGAAGAAGACTCTATAGTTTACACTAGTATGTCAACAGGATTTAGAGTACCAACTATTGCTCAACTTTATGCAGGGACTTTGGCAACATCAACATATAATGGGACATATTCAGATAATCCAGATATAGAAACAGAAAAAACATATAATTATGAATTGGGATACAGAGGTAAAAATGATCTGTTCACATATGAAGTAGCAGTGTACCAACTTGATAGAAAAGATGTTATTGGTAGAAGTAGTGGTAATTATGCTTCAGCTAGAGGTGTTGAATTGGAATATGATAATATGTCAGATGTTCGAAATAGAGGCCTTGAACTTAGTCTATACAGTGATAAATCTAAGCAGTTTTATTATGCATTCAATTACACATATTTAGATGCTAAATACACAAGGTATGATGAATACAATTTAATCTTAAATGAGGCAGGTGTAGACCTCAATGGCAATTTTGAGAGAGACGGTGTTACTCCAAAAACTGATGATGACTACGTTGCAGGCGTTTATGATTTATCTGGGAATACAGTACCAAGAACCTCAAAACATACAGTTTATCTTGAAGGTAATTATAAAGCGACTTCTAACTGGCTTCTTACTGCAGGGCTGAACTATAGATCTAGTCAGTATGCAGATGATATGAATCAGATTAAATTAGATGGTTATTCACTGCTTGACTTGAGAACTACATACAATACAAACATATTTGGTCTTGATGTAGAATTTTTTGCAAAAGTAGATAACGTATTTGATGAACAATACTTCATGATGCCTCGTGTAACTGGTGACAGAAATGATGATGGTGAATATAATATAGGAGACATGGGACTTACTGTAAACCCTGGTCGTACGTATCTTATGGGCTTAAGTGCTAAATTTTAAAGGATAAGAGATGGTAGAGTTTAAAGAAAATAGAGACAGAAATGACATATACGGCATGCCCGTATTAGGATATCTGTTTAAAAATCAAACATTTCTGATGGTGTTGAAGATAGTTGTTCTTGCTTTATTTATCTATGGTGTCTATATGGGATTTGCTGATCCTGGTAAAGAAAATATCTTCACTAAGGAACTCTTTTGGGGACTTTTTTGGTCCTTGTTTATGGTAGTGACACTCACTACCTTTGGTAGAATTTTTTGTGGTATCTGTCCTCACGGTTTTTTAGGAAAATACATTACGAAATTTGGTCTTAAAAAAGATATGCCAGGCTTTTTGAAAAATAGATTTATCGGGATTTTCATTCTCTTTTTCGGATGGTGGGCTGTCTACTATACGGTACCTGGTTTCTGGAAAGTACCACTTGCAACCGCATGGCTCTTTGCTTCTCTGACATTGATCGCGTTTGTGATGTACTATCTCTATAAAGATATGAGCTATTGTAAATATATCTGTCCTATAGGGACTTTGACAAAAGCGTATGGTAAAGTATCGTCTGCTGCTTTGGGAACTTATAAAGAAGACTGTGACAGCTGTAAAACACATGATTGTTCAGTGGCTTGTCCTTACAATCTGAAGCCATTTTCATTTGATAACAAAAACTCTATGGATGACTGTACTTTATGTATGGACTGTAGTAGCGCTTGTGATTCAGTAGCATTTAGAGTGACAAAACCATCAGCACCACTGTTTGAAAAGTTCAAATACAATAAAGCTGAAGTATGGGCATTTATACTCATCACCGCAGCTATTTCACTTACAATGAGTTTTCACCATGGCTTAAATCGTTCTGCTATTGCAGATACATTTATCTGGTCGACAACAGCTGAGTTTGCAAAACAGTATATAGACTTTGGATCACTTGATGCTGTAGGTATGTTTGCTTTCCTCTATGCGACACTGTTTGCTATTGGTATCGTCTATTTTGGTATGTTCGTAGCCTCTAAGGTTTTAAAGGCGCCTTTTGAAAAGACCTTCTATACTTTGGGTTATGCCTTTGCTCCTCTGTTCCTTATAGGTGGGTTGGCACACTTGATACATAGTTTTTTAACACATAACTATGCAGATATCGCCAATGGTTTTATTTATGGATTTAGTTTAGATGCCGGACCAGTTGAGAACTTGGCTTCAAGAAAAGATGCATGGCTAGGTATATTTAAGGTTATCCCTTACATTGCTGCAACATGGGGATACATTATCTTGGCAAAAAGAATGCAGTTCTTTAAAGCAACGAAAATGAAGAAAGTGATTGCATTTGTTTTTGCTTCATCACTTATCACACTCTATTTATCAACACAGATCTATAGAGCATATGTATTTCAGACATATGGTAAAGCACCAAGAAGTCATCATAGTAGTCATGGGAATCATGGAAACCATGGTACTTCTACACCTGCAAAGTCAGACACACCGGTCATGAAATGTCAAGCAGGTAAATGTGGTTCTGCCATGAAACAACAGTAGCATTTAGCTACTGTAACTTAGGATAAGAAAGAACAACTAAGCAGCATAGGTGTATGCTTATAGATAATTATCTAAATGAATAAAAATATAAGTATATTAGGAAGCGTATATGTTTGAAAGAGTAGTCAAGTTTTTTATCGAAAACTATAAGATCAACTACACACTATTTTTTCTTCTCTTCGCTACAGGAATTTACTCTTACATTCAAATACCTAAAGAGATATCCCCTACTATCGAGCCAGAATCCATCAGTATCAGAGGTACGTACCCTAGATCTTCTGTTGATAACCTCAATAAAATGGCTGTTCAAGAGATCGAAGATGAGGTCAAAAATATTGTAGGTGTAGATACAGTGAGTTCTGTGATATCTCCGGGTAGATTCACCATTACATTGGAGCTTGATAAAGGTACTGACAAACGTGTTGTTATTGATGATGTCGAAGAAGCATTAGCTCTTGTAAGGGTGAACCTTCCAACCGATATGGATGATCCTATCATCAAAGGTGTTGCACATGCAAGAAGTATCATGCATGTATCGATGCGATCATCTAAGATCTCCAGGGCTGAACTTAAAGCACTTTCCAAAAAGTTTAAAAGTAAACTTCTTTCGATCAAAGATGTATCAGATGTGACGATGTTCGGTGATTCTGAACTTTTTTATGAAGTACTGATCGATGAAAAAAAGGTCAATGCTTACGGTCTTTCTATGTCTGAAACACTGCGAATGTTTTCAGAACTCTCGTATGTCTTTCCTCTTGGGAAAATAGAGAACAATGAACAACAGTATTATATCTCTACAAGTAACGCCAAAACACTCTCTCGTGAACTAGAAAATACGATCATCAATATCAACGATCAGCAAATTGCTTTAAAAGAGATAGCAACCATTGTAAAGAGATATGAAGATTCCACTACCCTTGCCAGTATGAATGGGAAGAATTCCATCACACTCGCTGTGTCACAAAACCCAAAAGGTAACGCTGTAACCATAGCAGAAGACATAAAGAAACTGATAGCAGAGATGCGTGTCGATGGGGTTGAGTTTTCTGTAAGAATGGACAAGTCTACCATTATAAAAGACAGACTCAATATCGTTGTTTCAAATATCTTGTTAGGCGTGATACTCATCACCTTATTAACAGCCATTTTGATCAATATCCGCATAGCATTTATTATCGCTTTGGGGATCCCAACTTCATTTGTCATAGGTGCTATCTATTTCTACTTCACCGGTTACAGTATCAATATAAACTCATTGATCGGGGTACTGCTTGCCATAGGTATCATCGTAGATGATGCGATCGTGGTAAGTGAAAATATCCAACAATACATTGAAAAAGGGCATCCGCCTAAAGAAGCTGCAATATTGGGTGTAAAAGAGGTGGCAAAACCAGTGACCATAGCATCGATCACGACATTGTTCTCTTTCATACCTCTTTTAATGCTGAGTGGCAGATTAGGTGAGATCATTCAGTTGATTCCTATAGCCTTTTCGGCACTGATCATCGCATCACTGATCGAATCGTTCATCTTTTTGCCTATACATGCCGTACATACCCTGAGTCCAAAATCAAAAACACGCTCATGGGAAAAGATAAATGCAAAATATGCCAAAGTTTTAAAAGGTTTGATGAAATATCAAAAAAGTTTCCTCTTGACCTTTGTGATCATTGTCCCTCTTTTAATCTACCTGGGTGTTAAAACTTCAAAGTTCCAAATGTTTCAGAGGTTTGATGCAACAGCTATCAATATCACATTTAAAGCAAAGTCAACTACTACCATTGAAGAGTCTTTAGCGATCATTCAAACGTTAGAAAAAGATATCTTGGCACAAAAAGATAGATTCTTCGTAAAGCATGTAAGTTCAACAGCAGGGTATAGAAGAAGTGCTACAGGTTCAGCTGAAATGTACCCTTATGTAGGATATCTGTCTATAGAACTGGCCAAGGAGAAGCCTTCAAATTTTGTAGACAGATACATCACACCGTATCTGAGTTTTTACTATGATGAGAAAGACAGGATCAGAGAACGCTCTTCAAAGCAAATATCTAAAGAACTTAGAGTATGGCTCAAAGAGCAGGGGTATAAAAAAAGATATGACCTAAGTAATCTTATGGTAGTCGAAAAGAAGATGGGCCATACCAAAGCAGATATACGTATAGGTGTCATCAGTGATGATCATCAAAAAGCTCTTCAAGCTATTAGAGATATAGAAGATAGCTTTTCGAAAGTAGAAGGCATCAAATACTTTGGTAACAATGTAAAAATGGGTATAGATGAGATCAAGCTCAAAGTGAACAGTTATGGAGAAGAGCTTGGCATTACAGAGAAGTATCTGGGTAACTATGTTTCAAATCTTTATCTTGAAAAAAGAGCTGGTACTATTTTTGATGGGGATGAGCTGTTGGAAGTCAAAGTAAAAACACTGAATATTGAAGATGATCTAGAGCAGTTCAAAGAGCTTGAGATCCCTCTTAAAAACAATACATTTGTAAAACTTGAGGATATCTGTGAGTTTGAAAAAGTAGAGTCTTTGGAGCGTTTGGTCAAAGATGACGGAGAGACGACTTTTTATGTTTTTGCAAATGTAGACAACGCTATCATAACAGCCACGGAAGTATTGGAAGAGATCGCTCCAACGATCGAAAAACTTAAAAAGCAGAAGAGTATCAGACTCAAGTTTAAAGGGGAACGTGAACAGAAAAGAATGATGCAGACAGAGATGATACTTGCCTCAGTATTGGCGATCATCTTAATCTTTATTGCTATACTCTATCTGTTTAATTCTCTACGTGAAACACTGATCGTTATGTCTGTGATCCCTTTTTCTTTGTTGGGTGTCTACGCAGGTCACTTTATCATGGGGCTTAATATATCTCTTCCTTCACTCATAGGCGCACTGGGACTGGCAGGAGTGATCGTGAATGACGGGATCATAATGATGTCCACATTGAGAACCGCTACATATAAAGAGGATATATTTGCGCTTGCTGCAAGACGTTTTAGACCTATTGTACTCACTTCTATAACAACAGTGATAGGACTCTCTTCTCTGATATTCTTTGCAACAGGACAGGCAGCGACTTTTCAGCCATTGGCTGTGACACTTGGTTTTGGACTTTTATGGGGTACGATATTGAATCTTTTCTATCTGCCCTCAATGTATAACTTTGTACATAGCTATAAAAAATAAGTGAGAGTAAGGTTATCGTATAGCTTCAAGAAGTAAGTGATTGAGGCCATAAAGTAAAAGAGAAAACAGTACTAAACTTACAAGTAAATAGATAGATCTTTTTGATCTTATGATCTCTAAGAACTTAGCTGTTCCTACTTCTTTCACCGTAAAAATAAACAACACCCATCCACCTATACTTCCGGCTAAAGCAAGTCCTGATGCACCAAGAGGATGCATGAGTATAAGTGATGATGTCACAGAGGCTATCAGTGAGTACACAGCGATCTTTGCTGCCTTGAGGTGTCTATGGGAAGCATAGAGAAAAAGAGAAAAGAGTTTTGCCAGACCAAAGGGTAAGAGTCCTAGCATATACATTTGCAGTACACGTACCGTTTCAAGTGTTTGGAGCTGTGTAAACTTTCCTCTTTCAAAAAGCAACCAAACGATAGGTTCAGCCAGTAAGATACCACCAACCATGGCGGCACCGAGTAGAAAAGACAATAACCAAAAAGCTTTGTTCAGGTTTGCATATGCCTGGGGCTCCTGCTTGTTTTTTAATGCTTTGGAGACAGAAGGGAAAAGTACTGTAGCCGTTGCTATAGCGATGATGGCAAGAGGAAGTTGAAAGATGCGGTTTGCATAAAAAAGATACGAAACAGAACCGGTCATAAGAAAGGTAGCCAATATAGTGTCTACAAAAGCAGATATCTGAGGAGTAGAATTTCCCAAGATACCCGGTAAAAAGAGAGAATTAAAGTGCTTTTTCTCTTCATCTACATCTTTGGCTTTTCTATATTTCCAGCCGCCTAGAAGGATCTTATGCAGTTTAAATCGGTTGATAGCTATGAGGTGTACAACTATTTGCAACACACCACCTATCACTACAGCAAAACTGAGTGCATACGCTACTGTTTTAGGATCATCTTTCATATAGATATAAAGTGCAGTGATCATGGAGATGTTAAGCAGTGCAGTAGACATCGCAGTAGTGGCAAAATGTTCTCTATACTGTAGTAGAGTTGCTAAAAATGTAACGATGAAGATGAGATCCAGATACCAGAAGTTAATGGCGGTCATAGGTGCAGTTTTACCTATAAGTTCAGGTCCCCATCCCCATGCTAAAAGTTTGGTGATGGGTTCTGGAAAAAAGGTGATAAGTAATGAAAATGCCATCAAAAAAAGTAAAAATCGTAAAAATATAGCTGTGGCAAAGACCCCTTTGTGTTTAGAAGCTATGAAAGAGGGCATAAATGCCTGCGTAAATGCACCCTCTGCAAAGATACGACGAAAAAGGTTAGGCAGTTTAAAGGCAACAAAGAACATATCTGACCAGAGTGAAGCTCCCAACGCAGACGCCATAAGCACATCACGCCCCAAGCCGGTAACACGTGACACTAAGATACCGAAGCTGTTGGTGAAGATAGATTTTAATCGCATGATGCTCTTTAGTTTTAAGTTATTTGTATTTTAGCGTAATGTTGATGTGATGTAAAAGATGACAATTTGACATATTTTTTCAATTTTATTAAAACTATTGTTATACTGTGACAAGAAAAAAATAAAGGTCTAAGATGATAGTAGGGATAGAAGGAACAGTAGAGAGAAAAGACCCCACATTTGTACATGTGAATGTCAATGGACTGATCTATGAAGTGCATGTGTCCATCAATACTTCTAATGCTATACAGGAAAATAAAGTAAAACTTTTTGTCACACAGGTCATTCGTGAAGATGCTAATATGCTCTTTGGGTTTATGCATCAGAATGAAAAGAAGATGTTCGATACTGTGTTGAAGATCAATGGGGTGGGTCCTAAAGTAGGGCTAGCTATCTGTTCTACCTTTACACCTGAGACCTTTGCTAAAGTAGTCTCCTCTAAGGACGTAAGCATGCTAAAACGGGTTCCTGGCATAGGACCAAAGGCAGCCAGTCGTATATTGGTTGAACTTGCAGACTTCATCGTGGATGGAACGGAAGAGAGTGGAAACTCGGGTGCATTGGGTGAAGCAGTGATGGCACTTGAAAGTTTAGGGTTTAAGAAAGATGCCATTAATAAGGCACTTTCGGGATGTACTGGAGATACCAGTACATTAGTAAAAGAGGGGTTGAAGAAGTTACAGAGGTTGTAACTCTTTACCCTCTGATATCTAAAAAGTTTTTAGTACTGATGTCATCCCAAGGTTTGTTTAGTGCTGTAAAGGATTGATAACTCTCAAGTACACGTTTAAAGTCAGCATGTTGAGTACTTTCGTATTTAAGTACTTCATCTAGTGCGATTTTTGCTGCATCCATCATCTCTTTTGGAAATGTTTTGATCTGCACATCTTTTGGAAGTTCTTGTAATGCTTTCGCATTTTTATATCTGAATTCTTGAAGCATTGTGCCTGTCATCTCTTCTGATGCTGCGGTGATGATGGCTTGATGCTCTTTACTTAACTTTTCCCATCTTGCTTTGTTAAAGGTGATCTCCAAGATGGAACCCGGTTCATGCCAGCCGGTATAATAGTAAGGCGCTGCTTTTCCAAAGCCCATCATGTTATCCAGTGCAGGTCCTACCCATTCTGTAGCATCGATGGTACCACGTTCCAAAGAGGTAAATATCTCTCCTGCAGGCAGTAAAACAGGATTGACACCGAGTTTCTTCATTACCTCTCCTCCAAGACCCGGTATTCGCATCTTTAAACCTTCAAGATCATTCAGAGTATTGATCTCTTTTTTAAACCATCCCCCCATTTGAGGTCCTGTTGTTCCTCCTATAAGAGGGTAGAGGTTGAACTTACCATACATCTCACGCCAGAGTTCATATCCTCCGCCAAATTTCATCCATGTGATCATCTCTTCGCTTGTAAGTCCCAGAGGCATACCGCCAAAGATGGAAAAGGCAGGATTTTTCCCTTTCCAGTAGTAAACACCCGAGTGAAAAGCATCTATCTGTGCTGCAGAAGTTGCATCGAATACCTGCAGGGCAGGGACTAGAATGTTCTTAGCATAGACTTTGATCTCAAGCGTACCGCCACTAAGCTCAGCACAACGTTTGGCAAAGGCATCTACACCTGTTCCCATGATGGGAAAATGGGCAGGCCATGAAGTAGCAAGTTTAAGTGTTACTTTTTTGGCTTTGTTGATGTGTACTTCACCTTCTTTGGTCTCTTCAGGAGGTCTTTTACAAGCACTCATAGCTAATGCAGAAGCGCCTATTGCTGTAGTGGTGATAAAGTCTCTTCTTTTCATTGTTAAACTGTTCCTTGCATTAATAGAGTAAATAGTACCATATCATACGTTTTAAAGGGGTAAAATTGGATTGTCATATATGTAATCAAAGTACAAAATCATTCATACATGAAAAAACAAATATAAGATATTATCATTGTCATCCATGTGCATACATATTTAAATCCCCCGAGTGTTATCAGGGTTTTGATGCACAAAAAGAGCGTTATGATCTACATACCAATGATGAGAATGATGAAGGATATATAGCATATTTTCAGAGATTTATGGACTTTACTTATCCATTCGTTTCTTCATGTAAAAGTGCATTGGACTTTGGTTGCGGGGAAAGTTCTATATTGTCAGAGATGTTTGAAGAAAAAGGTATTTCCTGTGATTTTTATGATCCTATTTACCATCCGAATGGAATGGATGAGACTAAAAAGTATGACCTCATAGTCTCTACAGAAGTTTTTGAACATTTACATCAGCCAAGAGAAGTATTTAAGAGTCTATTGGAACGATTGCAAGAGGGGGGCTATTTGGCAATACAAACACAATTTCACCTCAATGATGTAGATGCCTTTAAAAAATGGTACTATCATCAGGACCCTACGCATATCGTCTTCTTTACAGCTCAAACATTTAAAGTACTTTCTAAGATGTATGGTTGTGAATTTGTTAGTGACAATGGGAAGAATATGGTCTTGATCCGTAAGTCTTAGCTTTTCTTTTTAAAGGCTTTAATATTTTTAACGTGCTCTTTATACGTAGAGGCAAAGTCATGTTTTCCTTGTTTGTTTAACATAAAGAAAAGATAGTCTGTCTTTTTAGGATGTAGTGCTGCTTTAAGTGCATCAATACTGACTGTAGAAAGTGGAGCAGGGGGGATACCTCCATATTTATATGTATTGTAATAACTTGTATCTTTACGTATACGTTTTGAAGTGACAGCTTTACGGGCATGTTCCCCATAATTTAGTGTACCATCCATCTGTAATTTCATCCCTTTATCTAAACGATTTTGTATCACTGAAGAGACTAAATACATTTCATGTTTGTTGTTGGTTTCTTTTTGAATGATAGAAGCAATAATAAGGAGTACCTTTAATTCTAGTGGGTTGGGAGTACCTCCACAATATTGCAGTCCAAATTCATCTAGTTTCTTTTTAGACATTTGAAAGAGAGCGCTAATAACTGCTTTTTCATCTGCTTTTCTGGCTATGCTGTAACGACCTGCAAAGATATCACCTTCCAGATATTTTGTTTGAGAACGGTACTCTAAAAGTAGTTTCCTATGATCTAATTTCATATCATTGGCAAGGCGTTTAGTCAACTCTTCACTTGTCTCTCCGGCAAAGAGTTTTACACGCATGGTTTTCGCACGACTTTTCTCTAAAGATTCGAAAAATTTAAATCGTTCTGCAGGGGTTTTATGTAGTGTGTACCAACCTTTTTGGGGTGTCTCTACAAATCGAAGTAAAAGTTTATCTATGAGGGAAACACCATAGCCATTTTCATGCAGCGTATCTATAACTGTGTCTATATCTGAAGAAGGAATATAAAATGTTGATTTTCCCAGTTGTACGGGGATGAAGTTATAGGCCACAGGTATGAGTAAAAGTACAATAAATATCTTGATAGAAAATCGGAGTATACGATATTTTATTTGGATAAGTTTTTTCATACCGAACCTATAAGATTTATTAAAATTATTATATCTAAATTTATTATCTTAATAGGAAGGTGTTAAACGTTTTTTAAAAAAGACTGTACTCTTCTTTGATGGTATTGAGGATGCTTTTATCTGCATTGTAGATGAAAGCATAGTTGAAATGGATACTTTTGAGTAGTTCACGTACTTCTTCTTCTGATTCAAACCAATGTGGATGGTCGATACCAGGAACCTTTGTTTTAGGTGGTGTTAGGACGATGCTTTTTACCCACATGTTACTTCTCATCACATATTCTCTGGCTTTTGTGATGTCAGAAGTATTGTCTACGAAGATAGCAACTTTATCACTTTTACTGGCTTGTGTACTATTGAGTTTACCATCTATAAACACAGGTGTGAAGTGTTTGGTATATTTAATACGTTCTACCGAGTAAGGAAGCTCTTGTGTCTCACAAAAATCTATAGCACGAAGTAGGTACTCAAGATGAAAAGGTATCATGTCTTTTTCCTGATAGACAAATCCACCTACTTTAAAAGTTGTCTTAAAAAGCGTATCTGAGACTGCATAACCGTCTACTTCTCTGGTTAGTTTAGGGACATCTGGTTTAATGAGTTGCATCAGCTCTTTATCTGTCCCCACAAACAAAGTATGTTCAGAATTGAGTATCTGTTCAAATGCTTTTCTCCAGTCATCTCCGATAAAGGAAATGTTCGTTTTATGTGTCAAGATCATCTTTAAGAAGGTAAGTTCATGTTCTAAAAGTAAAAAGAAACTTGCCTCTTTTTTTATGACCACATAACGGATAAGCTTAAAGGCTGCCAGTTGAATGTCGGAGACTTTGATCCATGCGATCTCATCATCTTTTTGTATGATATTTTCATTGTCATAGACAATAGCATACGCACCATTCTCTATGGCTTGGTCTATCTCTTCCTGACTTGAAGAGAAAAAAAGGTCACCATGGTCTACTTTTGAGTAGTAAACCGTCGCAGCTTCTATGGCCTGTACTTTTGGTGCGTTGGTGAGTATTCCCTCTGTGAGGTTTAATATATCTTCTATTTTCATTTAATGTTTAGCCTATCGGTGTTCCAGCCGTTTTAGGCTTTTCTGGACGGATCATACAGAGTCCATCTTCATCTTTTGCTGCAAGGAGCATACCTTCAGACTTAAGACCCATGAGCTTTGCCGGTTTAAGGTTTGCAACCACACAGACTTGTGTGTCAAGCATATCATCTGCAGAGTACCACTCTTTGATACCTGCAACAACTTGTCTGGGAGCATCTTCCCCCACATCTACTTGAAGTAGAAGAAGTTTTTTACTTTTTGGTACTTCTTCAGCTTTTACAACCGTTCCCACTTTGAGTGAAGTTTGGAAGAACTGGTCTATCCCTATGAGAGCAATACCTTCGGCTTTTTCATCTGATTCTTTAGCTTCAGCCTTTTTGTCAGCCTTTTTCTCTTTTTTAGGAGTATCTATCGGTTCCATCTGCTCTAATTTAGGCTCTTCAATACGAGGGAAAAGAGGGTCTATCTTCTCTAAAGTAAAGGTACTTAGCAGTTGGGTATCTTTAACCATCGCATTCCAACTTGCATTATCTATACTAAAGTCCAGAGCATTAGATATCTTTGTACATACTTCTGGCATCACAGGGTAAAGCATTACAGAGACTTTTGCCAAGATCGCAGCGATGAGACCATTAAGGGCCATCGCTTCCTCTTCTCTTCCCTCTTTCATAAGCGTCCATGGTTGGTATTTGTCTATGGCTTTATTTGCTACAGTGAGTGGTCTCCAAAGTTCTTCAAGGTAACGGTGTATCTGCATTTCAAAAAGAAGAGGTTCTAGTTTTCCAAGTGATTCATGAACTTCATCGAGTTCTTGCTGGTAGTACTTGGCAACATTTACTGAATCAACGCTACCTTCAAAGTATTTACCTGACATACCGATAAGTCTGTTGAGTAAATTCCCAAGGTCATTTCCAAGGTCTGAGTTGATACGGTCGATGAGTGCTTTTTGAGAAAAGTCACCATCGCCGCCAAAAGGTACTTCTCTTAGCATAAAGTAACGAAAATTATCCAGTCCGTATGCGTCAGCTACCTCTTTAGGATTGACTACATTACCTTTAGATTTAGACATCTTTTCACCATCACGCGTCCACCAGCCATGTGCGGCAATGTGTTTAGGAAGCGGCATGTCAATACTCATAAGGAATGCAGGCCAGTAAATAGCATGGAAACGTAAGATGTCTTTACCTATAAGGTGTACACGTGCAGGCCATTGGTCCATTTTGGCATCATCTGTACCGTAACCAAGAGCAGTAAGATAGTTCATGAGTGCATCAAGCCATACATACATCACATGTTTGGGGTCATTCAACTCTTCAGGAAGTTTTACACCCCAGTCAAAAGAAGTTCTTGTGATGGAAAGGTCTGTAAGCCCACCTTCCACAAAACGTATTACTTCATTTCTTTTAGATCTTGGTAAAATGAACTCTGGATTATCTTCATAGTATTGAAGTAGTTTGTCTTGATAATTTGAAAGTCTAAAGAAATAACTCTCTTCTTCTACCACTGTTGTACTCTTCCCACATTCCGGACAAAACTCATCATCTACCAATTGAATAGCAGGGAAGAATGTCTCACATGAAATACAGTAATGTCCTTTATAGGTGTCTTTATAAATGTCACCATTGTTATGCATCGTACTAAAAGCTTTTTGAACGCCTTGCATATGGTCAGCATCTGTTGTACGTATAAATTTATCATAAGAGATGTCAAAGTCATCCCAAAGGTTTCTAAAGGTTGCAGATATCTCATCTGCATAGGCTTGCGTTGTTTTACCTCTAGATTTTGCTGCTTCTTCTATCTTTTGTCCGTGTTCGTCTGTACCTGTTAAAAAGAAGGTATCCAGACCAGTCATACGAGAGTAGCGTGCTAAAGTATCTGCAATGATGGTTGTGTACGCATGGCCGATATGGGCGATGTCGTTAACATAGTAAATAGGGGTTGTGATATAAGCTTTGTGACAAGAATCTGACATGGTGTTTCCTTAAACAAATGAGTTTTTTGGTCTAAATTATGGATGATATCCTAGCTAAAAAGTGCTGTATTGTGGGTTAATATTTTATATTGTATAATATGGGAGTATATTTGAGAGATTCGGTAAAAGTGATAAAAGGTTATATTTATGGGTACAGATACAAATGACAATATAGAACTATCAAGTATCGGTAGAAAAAATATATATACTACTGAAGAGAAGAAAATCATTATGGATAGGTTGGATGAAGAGAGACGCATTCAACAAAAGATTGAGGAAAATTTAGATCCTAAATCAAAAAACTATGATGATAATGAAAAAAAACTGATACTTCAAAAATTAAATGAAAAGAGAATAAATACTCAAAAACGTGAAGAAATAAAAAAAGCTAGAACGTATAAAAAACAGACGTATACATTTGGAGCTAAAGAGTTTTATAAATTGAAACAGATGGAACGAGAATATTATATTGAAATCACAGAAGTAGAAAAATTATCGAGTAGACCAGTGATCATCCCACTCTATTACCGTACTTTTGAAGAGTTAAATAAAAAAGAGGTTCTGATTAAAGTAGAGATCTATTCTGAAAAGATATTTATCTCTTATAACCCGATTCGTGTTTACTTTAAAGGGTATTCACTTGAAGATAAGTATAAATAGATCATATGTATTATGTCTATATTGTTCAATGTGCAGATGATACGCTTTATACAGGTATCGCAACAGATTTGACGCGTAGGATAGAGGAACATAATAGTTCAGAAAAAGGTGCTAAATATACACGAGTAAGACGACCTGTAGTGTTAATGTATACTGAAGAGTTTCCAAACAGGTCTTTGGCTTCTAAACGTGAGTACGAAATAAAAAAGAAGATGAACAGAATTCAAAAGTTAGAGTTGATCGATAGAAACTCAGCATAAAGGTTAGAACTCAAATCCACCGCCGGCACCTTTACTCATACTGTCATAGACAGCTTTGATATAAGCATCTCGTATGCTACAGTCAAGGATCTTTTCACATTTCATACAGCTTACTATTTGATGTTCAACTTGGCACGACTCGAGTTCAGCTTTTTTTTGAGTCAGTGTTATCTGCCACTCATCAAGTACTTTTTCGGACATTAGTCATTGATCCCATAAGCTTGTTTCATACTGTTTATCTCATAGTTGGAACCAAAGAAGCAGGGACTTGTGTCATGAGGATGGCTGGGAACCAGTTCCATCAATCTTAATCCTTTATTGTTAACGGCTTGACCGCCGGCTTGTTCATATAAGAAGGCAAAAGGGACCACTTCAAAAAGTTGTCTGAGTTTTCCATTAGGGACATCGGAAGTTCCGGGGTAAGAGAAGATGCCTCCACCTTTGAGGAGTATCTGGTGTAAGTCCGGAACCATACCTCCAGAATATCTCAGTCTGTACCCTTGGGCAAATAGACCATCTACAAATGTTTTATGATAGTCTGCCCAGTTTTGCTGTGTACCTCCGGGTGCATTGAGTTTCCCTTGTTCGTTCAATGTGATCTCTGAAATGAAGTTAAAGAGACCATTTTGGGCTCTGTAGTGTTGCGGTTTTGTCTCTTTTGTCGCAAGTACCAGCTCGATACGAGGACCATACACTACATAGGCAGACGCAACAAGGTTCTCTGCTTTTAATTCACCTTCATAGACACCGAAAATAGAACCAACAGAAAGGTTTACATCTGCTAAACTTGAACCGTCAAGTGGATCATAACAGATCGTATATTTACCATCATCATGTAGTTCAAGTACACCTTCTTTCTCTTCACTGACAAGAGATCTCACTATAGAAATATCCTTAAAAGCTTCCTCAATGATATAGTCACTTTTTACATCAAGTTTAAGCTGGTCTTCTCCTGAAGAGTTTTCACTGTCAGCATACCCTAGGTCTTCTGTTTTGATCGCATGATCGATCTTAATAGCTACTTTTTTAATGGTATCAAAGATAGTTTGCATAATTAACCTTTTTTATATCTGTTTTGCATGGCTGTGTATCCATGTTATGATCTGAGGGATATCGTTCAAATCCAATATATCAATATTTGCAGGAATTGTATACTCGTTTTTGTCTATACTGTCATCAATAGCCATAGCTTCAGAACAGTTAAAATAACTCTCATCAATCTCATTCCTAAAGATAGCAATACGTGGAAGGGGAAGTGTTTTTAACCCTTCAACTAGTAAGATATCGAAATCATTGATCATAGAGACGATGTCATCCAGGGTTTTTTCTCGTTTTGAAAAGTAGGTGGTCCTTGTTGGAGAGGTTACTACCACTTCTGCTCCTGTTTGTGAGAACTTGTAGCTGTCTTTCCCTTCTACATCAAACTGGGCTTTGTCTTTTGGATCATTTTTAATGATAGCCACTTTATACTCTTTGATCAAATGAGTAGAAATTTTTTCTACGAGGGTTGTTTTCCCACTGCCTGATGGACCGGTAAATGCTATGGCAACTCTTTTACTCATAGTATAGTTTCCTTCTATATAATTGGGAGAATTATACATCAATATTTATTGAATCTATGTTAAAATCAATATAAATATAAGGAGGGCAAGTGCTCAAGTTAGGGATACTACTTATTGCAATGGCTTTTCTTGTTGGCTGTACTACATCAAGAGAAGATGCACTTGTTCAGTCTTATCAACAAAAAGTTGATTATCATAAACAATTACAAAAAACAGAAAAAATACAACTTTTTGATAATAATGTCACCACAATCGTGTTAACGGCAACTTATTTATATAAACCAAATTTTGAAAAAAATGATAATAGAGATGAAGAATTTATTATTGGTATTCATTTTGAAGATGAAGGTGTTGAGAATATTGTGGATATGATGGGTGTTCGTGATGTCGAGGATATCCAAAAGATGAGGGATAAAAAGAAACAAGAGTCCAAATATGTACCTGACTCACTGTTTGACGATATAGCTACATTTGTAGGATTTGGTGATGCGCATAAGAATGATGAACCAGAGACAAGACATTATGCGAATAATAATGATAATAAAGAGACTAACAGTACTGTAGTAAATTATGGGTTAACACTTAATGGTAAGAAAGCCATAATGATCAAAGCACTCAATAAAAATGATGAGAGACTTAAAAATATCGCTTATGTGACTGAGTGGGGTTCTTATTATTTTGTTACATTTGAACATACAGACAGTAAACAATTTACACTGATTTTTGAGAATGAAAAATATGGAAAAGGGACGTTCTCTTTTGCTAAAGTAGCAAAGTATGTCTATACAAAAAAAAGTTTTTAAAAGAGAGGTAAGTTAACTACTCTTAGAGAAGAGAACTACTTTCTGAATTTATCTGTTGCTGAAGGTGTCGCAAGAAGTTTTATAAGAGGGAAGATACGTGTAACCACACCAAGCTTATTGAGGTAGATGATATAATTTGCCAGTACTTTCTTTCCATATTCTCTTGCTTCATAATTTTTCATGGTCTCCATACTCATATACGGCTCATACGGACCCATTCTAAAGTGGCGTTTGTTCTTAATATGTCTTTTTGTAAATCCGATACCTGCATTGTAAGCATAGGCTATAAAGAGCGGATGGTAAAGATATTTAGTTAGATAATCCAAATGAAAGTCTGCATACTCTATGGCTCTATAAGGGTCAAACATATCATCTAGATCGATTTTGTGTCCTTTTTCTTTGGCAACATGTTTAACAAGAAATGGCATAAACTGCATCATCCCCAATGCAAAAGAGCGTGATACAGAAGCTGGTACAAAGCGGCTCTCTTGTCTTGCTATAGCATAGATAAGGGCTTGACGTTCCGGTGTCATTTTTTTCATTACATCACGGTAAGGCATAGGAAAGTATTGATCTTGGTAGTTACATGCTTTTGCCTTAATGTAGGTATATACTCCGATAGCCTCTTGAGACTTATGGTCAT
>CAZBLM010000010.1:0-50161 GCA_964492675.1 uncultured Sulfurovum sp. | reverse complement strand
TTTTCCTTTTGCACCCAATGTAGCCCTGTAACTGTTTGCCTCGCTAATATCCATTTCAAAGTACTGAGGGATAGTGTCATCTATATTTTGATAACTTTCAAAACTGTTTGGCTTTTCACCTGCAATATCAATTACTTTACGCTTCTCCTGTGCCTCTTTTTTAGCTTGCATCAAAGTACTGATCTCTGCTTTTTTAAGTGGTCCCTTCAGATAAGACAACACCCAGCGTGTAGAAAATAGTCTAATATCTTCCAAATGTGCACTTTTTAAAAAGAAAGTACGCTTTTGAAGATTTGCAAGCATATTTTTGATCTCATTTTTATCAAAGGAGGAGCCTACTTTTCCTCCCAAGCCGTCTATTACTTTATCGATATCCTGCGTGGTCTGTAAGCGCCCTATGAACCATGTACCAATATTGGAGAGTCCTTTGTAATCCAGATCTACAGGATTTTGTGTAGAGAGTACCACTCCCAATCCAAATGCACGTGCCTGCTTAAGCAGTATCAGCATTGGCTCTTTACTGGGCGGGTTTTTTGTAGGAGGGAAGTATCCAAATATCTCATCCATGTAGAGTAATGCTTTCAATGCAGAAGTTCCACTTTGTCTACGCATCCATGCAATGTACTTGTTAAGCAATAACGTGACAAAGAACATACGTTCTTCATCGTTCAAGTGGGAAATAGAGAAGATCGCTACCTTCGCTTTCCCCTCTTCATCATAAAGCAACTTTTGAATGTCTAAATTATCTCCCTCAAGCCACTTGGAAAAATTTGGTGAAGCCAATAGGCCATTGAACTTTGTTGCCAATACAAAACGTTTCTCTTTCATATAAAAATCTTCCAAAGGAAGCACCCCTATTTTATCAAAAGACGGCTCTATGATCTTGCCTATGATCGTAGCTATACTAAGGTTCTCTTTTGCTATCCAGGATTTGGATATGATCTGTGCTAAGAGTATATACTCTTTTGACTCCAAAGGATCTCCCTCAATCCCTATAAAAGAGAGCAGACTGCTCACTGTACTCTTTAAATACGAAGAAAATGTATCACTGTCATACATTACCTCTTCAGGAGGAGCATCCAATGAGGACATCACATTAATGGCAACACCCGCTGATGATCCTGGGGTATAGATGGTCTTGTCCACCTTGTGAAACTTCTCAACACGTGCACTATCCTGCCCCCAACTCTCTATACCTTTTTTCCATACTCCCGCCATCTTCTTGGCATAAGCAGCAGGCTCTTCATTTTTTGCATTTGCTTCATCTTGCACCCATGGTTGAAAGCTCTTTGAAGAAAATGTCGGGTCACTGAGGCAGAGATTTCCCATATCTCCTTTTGGGTCTATGATAATGGAAGGAATATTATCTATGGCTGCTTCTTCCATAATACCAACACCCAGTCCTGTTTTCCCCGAACCTGTCATCCCTATAATAGCAGCATGTGTGGTGAAGTTTTTATTTTTAAGCAGGGTAAGTGCTTCTGTAGCATCCATGCTCTTTTTATCTATATCTTTACCCAGATAAAAAAGTCCTAACTTCTCATATGTCTCACTCATACTCTTTTCCTTTAAATTATGTTCTATAGCCGGGGGATTTACTGTTAGGTCACTGTTTTCTCTGTTTCTTTTTTATTTGCATCTTTTTTATTTTTTTTGGGAGGTTTTGGTTTTCTGATACCCTGTACCATAAATTTTACAGGCTCTTTAGATTTTTCTTTTAACAAGACGAGGACTTTATCCCTACCCAGATAGACGTCAAACAGTTCGATATCCTCTATCACAGTATCTACCTCTACTTGCTCTTCATATTTGACAGGTAAATGGTAATCATTCCCTTCGATACGCACAAGACGATTTCTCTCTTTCATCACCACCCAGCATACTTTTGCACGGGGAAGCGCATACAAAGAGTTTGCCGTTGATTCCATGCAGAGCCTTGTAAATTCATCTTTTTTGATCGTAATGTTTCCATCAGAGCTCAAAATATCCATATAGAGTACTTCTGTGGCCTGGGTTGTTTTTTTTGATTTTTTTAAATGTTTTGCAAGGTGTTGATTGGAGTCTTGCAGTATATCAACCGAAGAGAAAAGTGCCACAAGCACTATACCCATCAAAGCTATGGAGATCAAAACTTCAAGAAGGGTAAATGCTTTTCTGTACATCATTTTTTACCCGTCCATCAATCCGACACGAACTGCTTCTTCGTAAGATGTCTTTCCGTCAATGAGCATCTCTTTAAGCTTATCTGAGATGGTTTTCATGCCATTGTTTTTCATTGCCTCTCTAACCTGATAGTCATTAAAGCCGTCTTTCATCATCTCTTTTACTTTATCATCGATAACAAAGAGTTCTCCGATGGCCTGTCTTCCTTTGTATCCTGTAAAATCACATGCTGTACACCCCACAGCCTTATAATACCTGTTCTGCGCAGGTAACGACAGGTCTTCTGCAATTTCCCTGTCAAGTGTTGTCTCTTCTTTACAATGCTCACACAGTTTTCGTGTCAGTCTCTGTGCCAGCACTCCCAAAAGTGTTGAGGAGATCAAAAAGTTTTCTATCCCCATATCCATAAGACGACTTAAAGAAGAGGTGGCATCATTGGTATGAAGTGTTGAGAGAAGAAGGTGTCCTGTCAAAGCAGAACGTAAAGCGATATCTGCCGTCTCTGAGTCACGTATCTCCCCTACCATAATGATATCAGGATCTTGTCTCAAAATGGAACGCAAACCTGCTGCGAAAGTAAGGCCCACCTTTGTGTTGACCTGTATTTGTGAGATATTGTCAGCATTGTACTCTATAGGGTCTTCTACCGTAATGATGTTTTTATCCGGTGTTGTGATATGCTGCAGGCAGGCATGCAGTGTGGTCGATTTACCAGAACCTGTCGGACCGGTGACCAGTATCATACCATGAGAGTGGTTCAACAGTTTATTGAGGTTTTGTGTGACATCCTCCTGAAAACCTAAAGATTGCAGTGTCGGAATGTGATCACCTTGTGCCAAGATCCTCATGACCACTCGTTCACCATGGTAGGTCGGAAGGATGGATACCCTCACATCCAGCGTTTTCCCTGATATACTGATCTGAGTACGTCCATCCTGAGGGAGTCTTTTTTCCGAAATGTCAAGATTTGAAATGACTTTAATACGGTTGATCACCAAAGCAATAATATTCTTTTCAAGATCAATATGTTTTTTAAGTGCCCCGTCTATACGTAAACGTACCTCTCCCTTATACTCTGCACTCTCTATATGTATATCACTCGCACCTTTTTGGATAGCTTGAAAGAACAAAGAGTTTACAAGTTTAATGATAGGGGCAGACTCTTCACTTGAAAGCAGATCCTGAGAATTTCTAATGAACTCCAAAAGATCTGATTCTACTTCAAAAAGTTCATCAGATGTAGTTGACATCTCCTCAAAATCAGAACCGGTTTGGATCTCTAAAAATTTATTGTTGAGTCTTTCAAAACTCTCTGCATCAACGATGTTCACCGGATACTCCAAAGAGAGTTTAGCGAGATGGTTCAGTGCATCTCCCAGTGTTTTTTCTTCTACAATGCATCGCTTCTCTCCATCAATTTGAGAAAAAAGCAGGGCATGCTTCATTGCCAGTTTATGATTGATCTCTTCTTCCCAGAGAGGTTCAAGATTTACATCTGTCAATCGAGGAAACTGCATCAAAACTCCTCAGTCTCATTTAAAAGATCAAGATTATTTTTAGGTGCTCTTCGTATGCGGTTACTAGCACGGTGAGGCTCTTCTGTAGAGGAGATGCCTCCTTTCTTTTCAAGTGCATTCATTACAAGTTTGTTGTATCTTGTCTGTACCTCATCAAGTTCTGACAACATACGCTTTAACTCTTGTAGATCAGCACTTTTACGCACGATATACGGCGTAAGGTAGATCACAACATTCTGCTCCTGTTCTACATCTGAATGTTGGGTAAAAAGAAGGTCTCCCAAGATTGGTATCTCTCCAAGGTAAGGTACTTTTGTCTTCCCTTTACCCCCAACTCTTTTGATAAGCCCACCAAGCACGATCATCTCACCATTTTTAACAATGGCATTTGTTTTTACTGTTCTCTTTGTGGTAGTCGGTCTGTCTGCCTGCTGTGCTGAAGTAGGATCGATATCTTCTATCTGCACTTCTACTTCCAACGTCACTTGATTGTTACTAGAGAGTCTTGGTTTTACTTTTAAGGTAAGCCCAATGTCTTCTCTGGAGTAGTTGTTCACAATGTTCGAAGCACCGGTAGTAGACTGCTGTCCCTGTGTTAAGATAGACATGGTCTGCCCTACATAGATCTCTGATTCTTTATTGTTTGTACAAAGTACAGAAGGCTCAGATAAAAGATGTGCTGCGCCATTGTTCTCCAAAAGGTCAAGTGTTGCCCCTAAAGCAAAAACTTTATCTACTACATCAAATTTAAAAGATGGCTCGGTCGTTGTATTATTTGTATTTAAAAACCCTAAAAGAGATGGAGACATTTGCAGTGCTGAAGCACCCATGTTTCCTGCAAGTGTAAAGAGACCACTCTCTGTAATCGCCCCACCATTAAATCCATATTTGAGCCCTACATGTTTTGCCATATCGCTATCAACCTCGATGATCTTGGCTTTCACATAGACCTGTACTTTAGGGATATCAATTCTTCGCACCGTTTCTCTGATATTCTTCATCTGCTCTGCTGTTGCAAGAAGAACCAGTGCATTTCTCTCTATGTCAGAGACCACCATCGCTTTCGTTGCAGGTGCCCCACCTTTTTTAGGTGCTTTTTGCGCTACGTTATTCATTTGGGAGATCAGTTTACTCATGATCTTCTCCATCTCTTCAACATTGGAGTTTTTGAGTCTTATCACATACATTTTTTGTGAAGTACTCTCCCCCTCTATATCAAGATCTTTGATGTACGTTATCATACGCTTTATGTTGTCAGGCTTTCCTACAAGTATCAAAGAGTTTGTAGACTCATCTTTAAAGAGGTCAATTTTTTCACTCTCTATCGTTTGAGGGAATATCTTCTTCGCCATACTTTGTGCATTTGGGAATACATCTTTTACAATAGAGTGCTGTAACTTGATGGTCACAGACTGTTTTTCACCCTTTTGTTCTACAGCATTAATGATCTTTGAAACGGTACGCAATGTTCTTGGATTTGCTGTTACGGCCAGTACATTTGTCTCTTTAAAAGAGATCACCTTTGCACTTTTATGAAGAAGCGGTTTGATCTTTGCACGAAGGACTGCCGCATTGGTACTCTTAAGAGGAAACAGAACGGTCTTCATCGTAACTCCCTCAATAGTTGAGCTTACATCCAAGCCTTCACCTGCTGCAGTATTTTCCTTTACTACTTTGTAGTATTCTCCCATATCTACCATGGTCAAGCCTTTGCCGCTCAAAATAGAGTTTGCCAAAGGGATCAAGGCACTTTTTTTCACAGGTACCTGTGATACAAAATCGATCTTGCCTTTAAGGTCCCCCTCGATCAAGATATTTGTCTTTGTGATCTTGGAGACCATCTCTACAAAGTCATGGAGATTCAAATTACGGAAGTTTACATCTACACGTTCTTCTTCTGCTGCCTGCAAGGCTATTGACAATATTAACATTGTACTCAGGATTATTTTAATTAATTTCATATTCTAACTCCATTTCTTCTTTTCCTCTCTCTATCACCAGTGTCAGATTTTCTACATTTTGAATATTTTTATAGACCCCAAAGGCGGCATTATAACTGTTTATCTCTTGCCCGTTCACTGACTTAATGATATCATTCTTTTGTATACCGAGTTTTGCAAAAGGAGAACCTCTTTTTACAAAACTCACACGAAACCCTTTTACATCTTGCCCATCTTTGATCTCGGTTATACCGATATTTTTCTTGATATCATCCATGTTGTTCGCATAGTGGTCAAACAGAGATTTATCGATGATCTTATGGTCTCCGGCATCTACCACTTCACCTTCAGGTACTGTATCTTTCGGTTTTTCTGTTTGCAGCACTTTTTTTTCTGCTGTGCTTCTGCTACGCTGTGATTTCTTTTTCACACTTTCTAAAAGCACTTCATAATTTTTACCGTTTTTAGAAAAGAGTGCATGATCACTTCCTGCACCTTCCAGCACAAAACCATTAATGTTCTCCCCTTTTGCAAGGACTTTGGTTTTTGATTTATACTGAACAGTCACCACTGTTTTGTCTGAAGCATTGTATACCGCCAGTAACTTTATCTCTTTGATATTTCCTGCCGGTTTACGCACTACTTTCTTTTTCTTTACGGTTGGGGCAGGTGCTTCATTGGGGGTCAGCTTGACTCTGTAGTAAAGAGCCTTATTCCCTTTTTCTTCCACATGATCTACGCCACTTGCAGGCAACCATAATACTTCTACTGCCACCCATAAGACTTTAACGAACAGTGCCAACACAAGAAAGATGAGAAGTTGTTTCATGGTATCAGGTTTAAAAAGATGTTTCATAATACCATCCCTCCTCTCCTTGTTTCAACTTAGACTTAAGCATGCCAAGTCCTTTGGTGTCATTGATATCCATGTGAAACATACGTTGGTTCAGGTCTACACTCCCGCTTGCTTGGCCAAAAGGCCCCTCTGCTTTTACCTTAAGATCAGAAGGTGACAAAATATTCTGAGATATATGTAAATGCTCTACTTCTGTAGGTGTCATTGTCTTAAGAGACTCATCGATCATCAGTGTTTCAACATTGATACACGTATAAAAGAGTAACGTAAAAAAGTTGATCTCCTCTGCTGTAACCAGAGGGATACCTTTCACATATACAGTAACATTTTTAAGACTTAAAGAGAACAATCCTTCATTTCTACTCTCTTCATTAAGCACTATTTCATTTTTAACAAGCTCCTGCTCCACTCTAAAATAGATCTCCTCTTTAGGCATAAAAAGGATCAGAACAAACCAAACAACAAACAATATAGCAGTTATTTTTTTTACCATCTGCATTTGAACTCCACTGTGTAACTTGATCCTGTTTTTTGTATGCTAAGCTTCTCTATCACTACAGGTGTGTTTAAAACCTTGGTGGTCAGTTTATTGAGTTCACTGGGCTTTAAGTTTTTATATAGTGCTGTAACTTTGCTGCCTTTCTTACTCCATTTCACTTTTGATGCGGGGACAAGCGTTTTAAGTTTTTCCACTTTTTTGTTTATCTTTTTATCTGCCCACACTTTCTTCAGTGCCGCCACCTCTTTGATCTCTTCTATTATCTGTGTGATTCTCTGAGATTCCCCTGATTGAGAAGATATAGCATGCTGCTTGTAGAAGTACATACTGAGCATCAAAAGAAATGCCCCTAAAACTATCAGTTCATTTTGGTAGCGTTTCAAACTCATAAGGCACCTTCCATACGCAGATCATGGCTGCCTTTCGTTTTAAAAACTTTGAATGCTGCTTTTTTGCCCAGTTTTTCTACACGCTGGGCTATCTTTTTACTGCTGCAGGTAAAGTCTGCTTTCACATTGTTTTGATCAATAGTAAGCGTAGTAAGCGTGACCCCTTTGAAGATCATAGAGGAGAGGCTTTTAACCGCTTCTCTTTTTGTTCTTTCTGTTTGATCTATCTCTCTGTATTTTGTTACGATCCCTTCACGTGTATATGCACTTTGTAAAGAGGGATGGTCCGCATACAATGACTGTAACGCCTCTTCTGTGGATTGACTCTCTCCTCCATAGCGTGACCCCTCTACAAAAAACATCATTGCAAAAAGTACGAAGACCGAAGCCAACAGTATCGTTTGAGGCATCGTGAAGAGTGAACCCGATGCTCCTTCAAGAGAGATCCCTTTCTTGGGGGTAAAATGCTTATCGAAGTGTACAGGCGAAGATACTTCTTCCCCCAATGCCTTTACAGGAACAAGTACGACGGTGTCATCTAGAACGACCAGGGCATCTTTTTCATTTAGCATACAAGGACCAAGGAAGAGTGCTGCTGACTGCTGCGCAAAAAAGATCTTGGAGACATCTCCCTGTTGAAACCCTTTTAAGTGCAGGAATTCACTTATCTTCTCTATATCATATGCTATAAAGGTCCAACTCTCTCCCTCTTTGTATACAAGAAAATCATAAGACCCTTCCTTTTCAAGTAAACCTTCAAATAACGAAGGTGCTAGTCTTTTTGCCTGGTATGTATACTTTACAGGCAACACTTCTTTTTTAAGTGTATAGAATTGTGGTGTTAACATGATATTGACAGCTGCCGATAGCGAAACAGGTTTTATTTCGCGATGAACAAGAAGAAGTTCTTTACTGTTTTCCATAAAATTCAAAATATTTTGCTTCCCCTCTTACATATTCAAAATCAAAACTATAAGACTTTCCTGCACTTGCATAAGAGACGGTGCATTCACTCTCTTCTAAAAATTTTTTACCTGCTATGATCTTTTTTCTTTTAGCATAGTCACCACCATATGTTGTAACAAATGTTTCCAAGCTGCTCTTTTCTAGATCAACAAACCATTCCTGTACACTTTGTAAATCTATATCAAACATCAAAGCAATGAGTTCTGGTGAACTATACTCTACATCAATCACTTTGGATGAGGGAGAAAAAGAAAAATATTTCTCCCAAGAGATCTGACCCACTTTTTTATCATCCACCTCAAATTGATAATGATTCACAATGGCTGTAAACTGTCTATATGATATAATACCGTTTTTTTGCCTAAGTCTGCTGTATTTTCTCTTACTATTTTTTATCTCTTCAAGAAGCATCTCCTGCAGTCTCATACCATCTTCCAAGTTATATTCCTGTACAAGAAAATCAAAGACCGTTTGTGCCAAAACATAATGCTCACGCATTTCAGGCTTATTGTCATCTCCAAGCCAATTTATATTTACAGCACTTGACAAAGGTTGACATGCCAAAGTCATCATAAATCTGCCATCTTCTGAAGCTATAGGAAAAGGAGCAAGGTAGAGTGTAGAGAAAAGTGTTTTTTTATCTTTGAGATTGTTAAATATCTTTGTAATATCTGCATAATAGACATTTGCCTGTATCAATGCTTTAGTGCGGGAGGCATCATCTCTTACTTCATCAAGATAACTCAATAAAACCGTTGTGAGTGCTATAATCGCAGTAAGTACTGATAAAGTGATCAGCAAGGCAAAGCCCTTTCTCTGTTTACAAGCGACAAAGGTAGTTTCTTTTTTATCCATCTAAAAGCTCTGTTAAAGTAAAATTGCTAATATTATACCCAAGCAAAGCAAAGGAATGTACATGCACCAAAAGCAGAAGGCAAGAACACAGAAGTTAAGAAAAGGGTTTTCACTTATAGAACTCCTCATCGTCATCGTTATACTTGGAGGACTTGTTGCTGTAGTTGCACCCGGACTGATGGACTCTGCAGATCAGGCAAAAAGAGATACAGTATGTTTAAAAATGAATGACCTGAAAAAAAGACTCGATATGTTTAAAATTGATAATGGGAACTACCCGGAAACCGAAGAAGGATTTCAGGCACTGGTAAGTAACCCTGATGCAGACAAATACCCTGGTTACCGTGCTAAGCCCTACTTGAAGAAACTTCCTAAAGACTCATGGAAGACCCCTTTTCTCTATGTACGTAAAGGCTCAGACTTTGAGATCATCTCATTTGCTGCTGACCGAGCAGAGGGCGGAGAAGAGAACAATAAAGATATCTTATTTTCTGCATGTACAAAGTAAGATGGTCTAAATGATCAGCGCTATGAGATGTAGCATGCGCAAGGGGTTCTCTTTGATTGAACTTCTTGTTGTCATACTTATCATCTCCTTGGTCTATTTTCTTGGATTCGAGGAATTTGAACTTGGTACATCAAAACCCAAGCCACTTACTCCCATGAACCTCAAAACACAGATATTAAAATCAAAACTTTCTGAAGAACAGGTAACCCTTATGTGTCTTGACAAATGCCGTACTTGCTATCTTAGGTCAGACATCTCCTCTCCTTTTCAACCCTACAACAATGCCATTGATCTGCAAGACATTAAAGCTTATACCGTAGATGAAAATGATGCGCTTGTAGATATAGAGTATGGAAGATACAATGACAAGAAAATTTGTCTTCTCATGGATTTCTATAAAAACGGAAGCTCCACTCAGATTATCTTGGAACACAAAGAGAATGCTTACTTCCTACCTTCATTTTTTGCAGATCCAATGCGCTTTGACTCACCTGAAGATGCAAAAGAGTACTGGGTGAACAAAGGTCGCAGTCTTTCTGACAGTGGGGCTTTCTATTGATGGAAAATTTGTTAGTGAAACCCTTGCGCCCGGCATTTACTATCATTGAGATACTGATCTCTGTACTTATACTCTCTGTCTCCATCATGTATATTCTTCAGATCCATACATCCAACCATGAACAGATCGTCTATCTATCGGAGAGGAACAAACAGGCACTTGAAGACTCTTTGTATTTGAGCAATGATGCTTTGAAATACCACAAAAAGAGTAAAAATGCCTATGATCTGATCGAAAAAGAGTTTAAGGTCAAAGAGTTCACAAGCCGCGACATACTTAAAAAAACAGAGCGTGAGCTTTTTATTCCTGAGGAAGTCTATATCCTTCCGCCTACAGAAGTACAAGGTCCGACAATCGTAGCAAATGAGATCAAGCTAAAAGGAGAATACAGTTCAAATTATTGGCATTTTGAACTGCAGGGTCTCTAAAGGGAAAAAAGATCATATGGTCATTAGAAAGACCATATGTAAGAAGGTATTCTATTTAGATACTATTTTTTAAGCGGTGTGACGTACATATTAATATAACGCCCTTCCTGAGATGCTTTACTCTCAAGGTTCCCCACATCTTCCAGCATTGGCCAGACACGATTAAGAACATCTACACCCCATTCAGGGTTTGCCATTTCACGTCCTCTAAGGAATACACGCAGTTTTACATGTTTTCCTTTCTCTAGGAATTCTCTAGCATGTTTCACTTTATAAGCGATATCATTATCAGCGATCTTACAAGAGAACTTTACCTCTTTTACTTCAATTTTCTTTTGGTTCTTACGCGCTTCTTTTTTCTTTTTTTCCAGCTCGTATTTGTATTTACCGTAGTCCATCACTTTTGCCACTGGTGGCTTTGCATCTGGAGACATAAGTACGAGGTCAAGACCTTCGTCTTCTGCTATCTGTATAGCATCTGCACGTGAAATGATCCCATGTTGCGTACCATCAGACCCAAGAACTCTAAGTTCTGTTGCTCTAATGGCATCGTTCATGATCACATCATCTTTTTTCTTTCTTCCTCTGTTATTTCTGTCGTTTTGTCTACTCAAATTTTACCTTCTTGAAGTTGTTTGGTTAATTTTACCATAAATTCGTCTTGTGTAAGATTATACTGTTCTTTGTTGCGTCTGTCACGGATTGCCACAGTTTTGTTCTCCACTTCTTCATCTCCAATGATGACTACATACGGTACACGCTGCTTTTCTGCATTACGCACACGTTTGTTAAGAGAATCATTTTTGTCATAAACATCTGCATCGATGTCATTAAAGAGCAACTCAGCCTTAAGCTTATTGGCATACTCTACATGGCTATCTGAGATAGGAACGAAGATAACCTGTACCGGTGCCAAGAAGAATGGGAACTCTCCCGCATAGTGCTCCGTTAAGATACCGATAAAACGTTCAAATGAACCGAGAATGGCTCTGTGTATCATCACTGGATTATGACGTTCATTATCTTCACCTACATACTCAGCATTAAAACGTGATGGGAGGTTAAAGTCTACCTGTACAGTACCACACTGCCACTTACGTCCAAGTGCATCGGTGATCTTGATATCGATCTTTGGACCATAAAATGCCCCTCCACCTTCATCTATTGTAAATGGAAGATCATTTTCAATGAGTGCATTTTTAATGCCTTCTGTTGCCAGCTCCCAGACATCATCTTCACCAATGGCTTTTTCCGGTTTTGTTGCTACTTCCATCGAGTAGTCAAACCCAAATACTTCCATCGTTTTATCTACAAATTCTACCACATCCATAATCTCAGATTTTATCTGTTCTGGTGTACAAAAAATATGCGCATCATCCTGAGCAAATTCACGTACTCTGAGTAGTCCGTGAAGTACCCCTGACTTTTCATGTCTGTGTACAGTTCCATACTCATAGTAACGTAATGGCAGATCTCTATATGATTTTCCTGCTGCCTTAAATATCTGAATATGTCCGATACAGTTCATAGGCTTGAGTCCATACTCTGTACCATCTACTTCTGTAAGATACATATTTTCACCATAACAGGCAAAGTGCCCTGAGGTATGCCACATTTGTGACTTAAGTATCTCCGGACCACGTACCGGTTCGTAGTTTCTCATACGATGAGATTTATGCAGTATGGCTTCTAATTTATTACGAAGTCTAGCTCCTTTTGGCAACCAAAAAGGAAGACCTGCTCCTGCCTCTTCGTTGAACATGAAGAGATCCATATCATTACCGATCTTTCTATGGTCACGTTTTTTAGCTTCTTCCAACATGTGCAAGTGTGCTTTGAGTGACTCTTTGTCAGCAAACGCAATACCATAAATACGTGTCAACATCTCGGCATTCTCTTCACCGCCAAGATAAGCTCCGGCTACACGTGTGAGTTTAAAGTTATGTAAAAAACGGAGTGCCGGCACATGAGGACCACGACAAAGATCTTCAAAATCTCCTTGTCTGTAGATAGAGAGTGTATCATCTTCAATACGGCTCATCACTTTTTGTTTTAGATCATCATTTGCAAACTTTTCTAAAGCTTCTGCCTTAGTCATTTCATACTTTTCTATCTTATACTTTTTCTTGATGAGTTCTTTCATCTTCTTTTCGATAGCTTTAAGATCATTTTCACCTATCTGTTCATCGACTCTGAAATCGTAGTAGAAACCTTCATCTACTACAGGTCCTACAAAGAATTGTGAATTAGGATAAAGTTCCGTAATGGCTTGTGCCATAAGGTGTGCTGTAGAGTGACGTACGATCTCTAAAGATGCCTCTGAATTGTCATACTCAATTGGTGTTGCTGTGCAATTTTCTCCTGCACTCTGTGTATCTATAATATTGCCCTGGTCATCGATGTAACCTATAAGATTTTCGCTCAAATTAGCCCTTTATGTAAACGCAACCTACATTGTCCGCGTTAAAAATGCCGTCATTATAGCCAAAAGTTAGAAAATATCCTCTGAAGCTGATTTAGGAGAGTAGTCTCCTTAATAAATAATAGGCGTTTCTGACTTCTCAGGAGCGATATCTTTATAGAAGACATGATGCGTTCCTCTCTTCTTTTTTGCAGCATACATTGCTTCGTCTGCATACTTACTTAACATCATCTCTGTTTTATTGTCATCAGGACACATACTTATCCCTATACTCAAAGAGATGTTGACAATAATGTCATCGATCTTGTGCTGTCCGATCACAACTTGTTCCAGTTTTTGAATAAACTTAGGTAAGAACACCTTTTTTCTTCGGGTAATAATAACAAATTCATCACCTCCCAGTCTTGCAAAAAAATCTTCTTCTTCCAAATAATTTGTAAACCTGCGTGTCACTTCTCTAAGTACTTCATCGCCCACATCATGTCCATGTGTGTCGTTAATGTCTTTAAATTTATTAAGATCTATAAATAAAAGTGCAAAGAACTCCCTACTTTTTAGAGCTTTTTTTATCTCCTCTTTGTAGACTTTTCTATTGGCTATACCGGTTAAAGTATCTGTGTTCGCATCCACTTCAGTTGTTGTAAGTTCTTGGGATAATTTTTCATTCTGCTGATGGATACGTACCGTATCTTTAAGGAAAAAAAGTGGAAGCAAAAAGGTTGTAATGGAAAAAGCCAGGAGGATGTCATAATGCTCCAACCAATAAGGAGAGTAGAAGAGCAGTGTTATGCCTGCTATAGCAGCCGCAATAATACTGATATAAAAATATTCCAGACCAAAACGTGAACCACTCAACATGACTATCCACGTATAAAGAGGTAAAAAATAGATTCCATATTGTTCATACATACTCACAAGTATAGTCAATACAAAAATGTCCAGTATTATAAGTAAACTTTTTCTGTATACAAGCAATCGATGTGGATAACGTACTATAAAAGCATAATGAAGCGAAGAAACAAGAACTAACCCGCCAAGTACTACACTTGAAAGGAAAAGATTAGGGATGACCTCTTCACCTGTTCGTTCAAAAAACATAAAACTAAAAAACGTTAGCACTACCAAGAAAACCAGTCTGTTAACTGCATGTTTTTTCTCTTCTATATAATAGATATTTTGCGCTCTCACAAGTACTCCTGCTCTGCTAGAATCTTATAGAATTCATTCAATAATCCTACATATTAAAAGAAATATTCTTATTAATATTACAACGAATTTGCTTAAATAATTATGTTTATTGCACTAAATAAAGAGGGGCTAGATATAAAAAGATGGTGATCACGATTGGACTTGAACCAACGACTTCCTCCATGTCAAGGAGGTACTCTACCAACTGAGTTACGCGATCATAACAGCAAAGAGCTGTGAAATTATGTAGGACGGAAGTATAACCAAGAGATACTTAAAAGTGAGGGGTCATCCCTTCTCAAGGTTAGTCTTGACAGACCCAGGCACTCTCTTTACAGAGTTTATCAAGGTAGCCACTGGCTTCACTTCTCCCTGACTTTAAAGCTTTTTTTAGATTCTCATAGGCTTTCATTTTATCATGGGTAACCTCTTCTCCCCAAGCATAAAGCACTGCGATATTCACTTGTGCTGAAGCATTATCTTTTGAAGCAGCTTCTTCTAAAAGCTTCAGTGCTTTTTGTTCATTTTTCTCTACGCCAAAGCCATCTATGTACAATGATGCAAGATTATTATTGGCTTGTATGATACCGCCTTTCACTGCTTTTTCATACCAATACTTTGCTTTTTCATAAGCATGTGCATCATTTGCTCCTACTTCATGATAGAGCTTTGCCAGATTATATTGTGCTTTGGGACTACCTTGTTTTGCCGCTTTTTCATACCATTTTTTTGCCTGTTCAAGATCTTTTTTAGCTCCTTTCCCATGTGCATAAAGAAGTCCAGTATTGTATTCTGCTTTTGCATTACCCTCTTTTGCTAAAAGATAAAAGATATCAAAGGCTTTTTCATATTCACCTTTGTTATAATTTTCTACTGCCTGGGTAAAGTCATTTGCATACAAACCAAATGCCATGATGGCAAACATGATCATACTTTTCATTTTATCCTCTTTATATATTAACTTGTCAAAATCATACCATAATCAAAATCAC
Organism: uncultured Sulfurovum sp.; assembly: GCA_964492675.1. Lineage (GTDB taxonomy): Bacteria > Campylobacterota > Campylobacteria > Campylobacterales > Sulfurovaceae > Sulfurovum. The sequence goes on along the minus strand of CAZBLM010000010.1, from coordinate 34,879 downwards.
TTTTACTAAAACACGACTTGTTGTGTGAGTCTTTCGCTGAGGAAAACACAACGTTAGCAATCCTTCAAATCAAAAAATGGGCTTTGTCCATTTCGCGTTTTAAATGAGTACCTCAGCAACAAATGTCTTAGTTACTTTTCCACCAAATCTGTACACACCCTCTTCATAACTCACATACAGTTCATCTCCACTTTTAGGATGTACCTTGACCTGATCAGAGACCTTCCCCTCTTTATGGTTACGGATAAAACATGCTACCATCCCCGTACCACAGGCAAGTGTTTCATTTTCTACCCCCCGTTCATAGGTACGTACATACAAAACATTATCTTTAATTGCACAGATATTTACATTACAATTGTATTTATGTCGCAATACTCTTGCTTCTTCTATGTTGAAATCATCTATATTTTCTCTCACAGCAACAAGATGCGGTACTCCTGAGTTGATGAGCCACCACTTTTCTCCATACTCTTCTATCTCATCAGAGAGGATCTCCGGTTCTACCATGTCACTTACCACATAGAGTCCGTTGACTGTTGCTCGTATGACACCTGCTTCTGTAAGGAATTCTGCTTTATTGTCTTTGGAGATGCCCTTTTCATGTGCATAATGAGCTACGGCTCTGCTTGCATTACCACACATATCTGCCTCTGAACCATCAGAATTATAAAACTCCCATTCAAAATCATACTTTTTATGAGGTAAAAGCACAACCAGACCATCTGCACCTACACCGTTTTGTCTATGACAAAGTCTCGCAGCCAATGCTGACCTGTCTTCTTTCTCCTGAGCAATCAGCATTACAAAATCGTTGCCATTGGCTGAATATTTAGTTACTGTCATCTACTATCTCCTTTGTTACTCGTGCACATTCCATTTTTAATTGCGTAAGTGTACCACTATTATCTATAACATAGCTGGCTTTTGTACGTTTTTCTTCAACGGGTATTTGTGTAGCTATACGAGCCTGTGCCTCTTCTCTCGTATAGTCATTTCGTTCCATAAGACGTTGAAGCTGTTGTTCTTCTCTTGCATAAACAACAATAGACTTTTCTATAGGATAGCGTCCTCCTTCAAAAAAGAGAGGTATATCTACAAGATATGGTCTTGCCTTTCTGTCCAACACTAAAGCACGCCTCTCAATCTCATCATAGATAAGAGGATGAAGAAGATCTTCAAGTGCCTTGCGTTTTATATCGTCTGCAAATACAATGCTTCCCAATGCTTTTCTATCTACCTCTCCATCTTTGACAAGTACTGCACCAAAAAGATCAGAAATGGCTTGAGCCTGTTCATTGAGTACTTGGTGTGCCACTTTATCGGCATCAATGATCTCAAAGCCCAAAGAAGTTAGTACTTTTGCAGCACTGCTTTTTCCTGTTGCGATACTTCCTGTTAAAGCAATGGCATACTCAAAAGCCACAAATTACCACTTTCTAAATGCCTGAAGCTGCATCTTGTCATACCCGTAAATGTCATTTCTAAACTGTAAGACGCCATCATAATCCACATAAGCAGTTAAATAGATCACATCTACAGGTACCTGATTATCAAGTTTGAGATAACCTTTTTTTCTACCTTTAAGTTTTTCTTGAGATTTTTCAAAATCTACATTTTCATTAAAGGTTGAAAAAGTTTTTAACAACTCTCTTGGCTGAGCAAGACGTATACACCCATGGGAAAAGGCTCTTACATTTCTCTTAAAAAGATGTTTCGTCGGGGTATCATGCATATATACTGAAAACTTGTTTGGAAACAGGAACTTGACCTTTCCTAATGCATTTTTATATCCGGGAACCTGTGCAAAACGGAAAGGCATCACTTTGGAGTAACGGTATTGTGCCCAATCTACAGAGTCAGCACTCACAAGCTTGGCATCTTTGCTCCATCCAGTGCGTATTTCTATCCCATCTTCTGCCATGGCATTGGAATCTTCAAGGAGCTTAGGGATCAACTCTTTTTGAATGATACTTTTTGGCACATTCCAGTGTGGATTTAACACAATGGTCTGTACTGTATTTGAAAAGATCGGTGTAGGGTTCTTTTTTGTTCCTGTGATGACCTTCATCTGTTGTCGCAGTGCATTGTCTTCTTCAAAGAAGAGTGTAAAAGCCGGAATATTGATCATGATATGTCGGTTGCTCTGACGTTCATTTAGCCATTTTATACGATCTAGATTTAAACGTATCTGGGCAATGCGTTTCTCTATGGGAACATTTAATGCTTTTATCGTCTTAGGTCCAATAACGCCTTTGGCCACAAGACCATGTTTGGCTTGAAAACGTATCACAGCTTCTTTTAAACATGTATCATAGAGGGTTGTCTCTTCTGTGTAACAACTCCTATACTCGCCTGTCACACGTAAACGCTCTCTCAAAGTAGGGATATGTTCATTACTTTTCTCTACTCTTAATATACCTTTTAACGGCACATATGGCCACCCACCCTGATCTTGCAGTGCAAGATACTCTATGAGGGCACTTTTTAACTCTTTATATCTATATTCTTTTGGTTCTGCCTGCGCGAAAAGTGCTTCTAAATGTTCCCCAAAAACAGCCCTTTCAATAAGTGTTAAAGGACTTGTATCAGGCTTATGTGTTACCCACCCGGCAATGATGTCTTTTGCTTTTATATTATGCAGTCTGTCCTGAAATGCTCCCCAGTTGATACTTCCGTAAAGTGTATAGTCAGCATAACCTTTATAGAGTTGAGAGAGTTTGAACTCAAGATCTACTTTTTGATACAGTGTCCCATTACTATATATCTCTTTAGCTTTTTGATCCAGAAGTACTGCATCTTGATAAAGTTTAGTACTTTTTGAAAGCGTTTTATCATTTTGTATCAACACTAAAAGCTCTCCACTTAAAGCAGACAGCGACTCCTCTTTGATCCAGATCGGCATAAAGAGAAGTTGGGTATAGAGGTTTCTTAAAAAACTGTTTTTAGGTTGTGTTTGAAGTGAATTCATCATCACTGTTGAAGCGACATCATGAAACTCAGAATTTGCATGTGTAACTGTTGTAAATAGGAGCATAAGAACAAGCCCTGTCTGTATGTATAAACGTACAATATACTCTTTAATCTTTATCATTTTTCCCTACTTTTATGATTAATCTATAAAGTATATCAAAATAATATAATTAAAACATTTTTTTCTTATAGGTTATCTGCAAACTTACGGTAAAATATCTCTATGCATTTTACATTTGGTTCACCATTCATACTGGTTTTACTGTTACTCTTACCTTGTTTTCTCTGGTGTAAACAGCATAGTCAATCTTATTACTTCCCGAAGTTGTCATGGGTGACAAGACAAAGCCCTCTACTCACATGGGAACCTTGGTTAAAGATGCTGCTCTTTACACTGATGATCATAGCCCTTGCCAAACCTTTTGTCTACGATGCCTCTTCTAATCATCACAGAAAAGGACGTGACCTCATCTTGGCTTTGGACGCAAGTGGTTCTATGGCACAGAGTGGTTTTGACACAAAAGACAGATTTAAGATCAAGTTTACAACCAATATTGAACTTGCCAAGGATTTCATAAAAAATCGTTTTGATGACAACATGGGTATCGTGCTTTTTGGAACTTTTGCTTACACTGCCTCTCCTTTAACCTATGATCTGGAATCTCTTACATACCTGCTTGAAATGACCAATGTAGGACTTGCCGGAGAGAGTACAGCCATTGGTGATGCTATGATGCAGTCCATACGTACACTCTCTTACGGAGAAGCAAAGAACAAAGCTATCATTCTACTTACAGACGGTCACCATAATGCCGGGCGTACTTCTCCTAAAGAGGCTGTTAAAAAAGCAAAAGAGTTGGGGATCAAGGTGTATACCATAGGGTTAGGAAAAAAATCTGACTATGATGCTACACTGCTTGAGACCATCGCTAAAAAAACAGATGCTAAATCTTATGCAGCATCCTCACCTGAAGCACTTGAAAAGATATATAAGGAGATCCATACACTTGAACCAAGCGCTCTTCGCAGTGAAAACTACCTCAATCAAAAATTACTTTTTATATACCCTTTGGGCTTAGTATTTATCTTACTCTTATCTTGGGTCCTTTTTAATATGAGGAGATCATTATGACACTCCTCTACCCTTCTTTTTTGTGGTTTCTTGTGCCTCTAGTACTATTATTGTGGGTCAAACGAACTAACCTTTTGCATGTGGTGCATCTTATTGTTTTACTTTTGATCATCATTGCGCTTACACGTCCCATCCAGGAGAAATCACTTCAGGAAACCGCCATCGAAGCGAAAGATATCATTATCGCCCTAGATGTATCTTACTCCATGAGGGCAAATGATATCAAACCTACACGGTATGACTTTGCACAAAAGACCATTGCGGCACTGCTCGAACAAAGCCCCAGTGACAACATCATGCTCATTGCCTTTACAACCAACCCTCTACTACTCTCTCCTCCTACCACCGATCATGCTCTCATCAATACCGCACTAAAAAATCTTAATCCTGAATTCATCTTGACAAAAGGAACTTCTCTTGAGAAACTTTTTAAGAAGTTAGCTGCTATGCACTCGGAGCATAAAAACCTCATACTGATGACAGATGGAGGAGAAGAGGATAATCTGGAAGAGTTAACAGATCTTCTGCATCGATCCAAGCTCTCTTTGAGTGCTTTGGCATTGGGAACAGCACAGGGGACAACAGTAAAGAGCAAAGAGGGTTCTCTTCTCAAAGACAAAGAAGGAAACCTTGTTATCTCTCGTATCAACCCTCTTTTAGAGACTTTAGTAAACGCAGCGGGAGGTACTTACCTGATACCTTCACGTACCCCTGAGGCAACTGCTTCCAAGCTTCACAATGCACTCACAGACAATGCGAACAAAGTACAAAAAATGCAGCATCACTATAAAGAGTTTTATCAACTCCCTCTCTTCATCGCCCTTTTACTCTTTCTGATGGTCCACACAAGAGCAGTCAAATATCTACTGATCCTTTTTACTTTTTTAGGGGTTCAAGCAGAGGCTTCACTCTTTGACATTTATCATCTTCATACCGCCTATAGCACTTATGATAAGAGTGACTTGAATGCAAGTAAAAGACATCTCAAGAAAATCGTAAACCGTTCTTTACAGAGCCAAATACTGCTTGCAAGTGCCTATTATAGAGAGGGTCATTTCAAACTTGCCATACAGACCTATAAGTCGATTCGATCCCGTTCTAAAACTGTCAAACAGATACTTTACTACAACATAGCCAATGCCTATGCAAAACTGAAAAAGTATGACAAAGCAAAAAGTTATTATGCCAAAACCTTACAATTAGGGTTTGATGAAGATGCTTCCCATAATCTGCGTATAGTAGCCCTCTTAAGCGACATAGACAGTGCGGATCTGGGAATCGCCCATCCTAAGTCACAAAGTTCTGACTCCTCTAAAAGCGAAAACCAGGAAGCAGAGGAGGATGGGAGAAGTGAAGATCAGCCCTCTTCAGGTTCCGGTGGGGGAGGAGAAGCTAAATCCAAAGAAGAAAAAAAGAAGAAGGACGAAGATGAGGGCCAACTTCTCAGTAGTGAGGAAGAAGAAAAGCACCCCTTAAGTTCTAAAACCTATGAACTGATCAATAAAGGATATATACGTGAAAAACAACCTTGGTAAAACCATACTTTTTCTTTTAGCTTTTGCAGCACTACAGGCAGAAGACTTTAGCTATGACTTTAAAGTAGACAAAACAGACCCTTATGTCAAAGAAGCTGTCATCCTTACATTTGACATTCAACAGACCAACAAAGACATTGTTCTACTCTTTAACTTTGATCTCAAAAAAAGTGACAACTATCAGTTTCAAAGACTAAACACTCAAGAAACAAACTCATACCATAATGCACAAATACACTATGAGTACCTTGTATACCCTCTTAAAGCAGGAGAAATAGATCTGGAGTTTGAACTACTTAAAAAAGTCACCACAGATGAGAGTGTTGCTTACAGTTTTTCAGGAGACAGAGACAATGTCAAAGGTCTTGTCACAATTGATACAAAGGTGTCACTTCCGCCATTACCCTTACAGGTTAAAAACCTACCTGATGAGACACTTCTTGTAGGAGACTTTACTTTAACACATCAACTTAAAACAAATACAGCAAAACCCTATGAACCTTTTCCCTTTCATATGCATATAGAAGGGCAAGGATATCCTCCGATACTTGACTCCATTCTACCTGAGGGAGGAGAATTTATGCGTTTTACAGAACGTCCTCTTGTTAACTCAATTGCCACATCCAAAGGTACACAGAACAGTGTGCGCTACCCTATGGCACTTTCACATGCTAAGAGTTTTACACTTCCTGCTATTCACCTAAAAGCCTTTGATCCAAAAACTGAGAGAAGCTATACCTTGTCCGTACCTTCACAGCATTTTAAGATCTCAGATCTATCTCAGAAAGATCTGCTTGACACGGTAGACAGTCCCAGACCTTTCTCTATGGACTGGTCCTGGCTGGTAATGCTACTAAGTTACATGATAACATTCGGGGCCGGTTATCTTACTGCATTTGCTTGGAAATGGCAAAAGAAAAAAATAGACAAAGCGCTTCATCCCTTACATGCAAAGATCACAAAATGCAAAAATGAAAAAGATCTACTCCAAGTACTTATATCAACAAATGACAGCCGTTTTGCATCATGCATTGGGAAGTTAGAGAATTCTTTGTATGGAGATGGTAAAATCAACTTAAACATAGTGAAACAAGAAGCACAGGATCTGATATGAATCGTAAAATAGAACAACTGAAAAAAGAACTTGAAAAAGCTGTTGTAGGACAGGAAACAATGATAGAGGGACTGCTTATCGGTCTGCTTTGTGACGGGCACATTCTTGTAGAAGGTGTACCCGGACTGGCAAAGACAACAACTATCAATGCACTCTCGAAAGCTTTAGGATTAGACTCTAAACGTATACAGTTTACCCCTGATCTTTTGCCCTCTGATATCATCGGAGCACAGATATACAATCCTCAAGACCATAGTTTTAGTATTAAAAAGGGTCCCCTCTTTACCCACCTGCTCTTAGCAGATGAGATCAACCGTGCACCTGCCAAAGTACAGTCAGCACTGCTTGAAGTCATGCAGGAGAGACAAGTGACCATTGCAGAGGAGACCTTCAAACTAGAGATGCCATTTTTAGTCATGGCAACACAGAACCCCATAGAACAAGAGGGTGTCTATGCGCTTCCTGAAGCACAGTTAGATAGATTTATGATGAAACTTGTCGTCAAACATAATTCCCAAGAAGATGAACTCAACATTATGCGTAAAGCTGCCACTAAAAGTTTTGGAGAGGTAGAAGCCGTTCTGAATAGAGATGACCTCTATGCCCTTCAGTCAGAACTTGATGATATACATATAGATGAAGAACTTGAACGCTACATTGTACAGTTGATTGGAGCAACACGTGAGCCAATTGCTTTTGGTATTGAAAGCATTACCAGCTGTGTTATGTTCGGGGCAAGTCCAAGAGCTTCTATCGACCTCTATAAAGCAGCCAAGGCCCACGCCTTCTTACGAGGGAAAACCTTTGTTTCCCCTGCAGATATAGGTGCGGTGATACACAATGTTCTTCGTCACCGTATCGTACTCTCTTATGAGGCAAGAGCCAAAGGAATGAGAACAGATGAAGTGATCTCCAGTATCGTGGAGACCTTACCTATACCATGACCACTCATTTAAAAGCCCTGCAACTTAAAGCCCGTCATCAGGTCTATACCCTGCTTTCGGGGCATAATCTCTCGAAACTGCATGGGGAGGGATATGATTTTTCTGAACTGCGTGAATACCAGATGGGTGACGATATACGAAAGATAAACTGGACCATCACAGCAAAGCTTGGAAAACCACATATAAAGGAGTTACACGCTAACCGTGAACTCTCAGTTGTTGTATGTGCTTTCATGGAGGCAAGCCTCTATTTTGGTTCAGGAAACGAGAAACAAAAGAAGCTTACAGAGGTGGCAACCATACTTGGCTTTGCAGCCCAGCACAGCGGTGACCTTTTTACAGGTTTAGGATATATGCAAACACAAACCTATACCACTGTACCTACCAAACAAGTTTATCATATAGAACAGTTTTCACAAACCCTCTATGAATCCCAGCTTCTTCATACAACACTAGATCATGATACCTCCATAAAGGACCTCTTTAAAAGAGTCCACAAACCTTCACTTGTTTTTGTACTTGGAGATTTCTTGAAAGAGGTTGACCTCTCTTTACTTGCACAAAAACATGAAGTCATAGCCATTATCATACGTCATCAGGAAGAAGAGCGTCCTAAGAAATTAGGGGAGATCTCATTGAACGATCCTCATAGCGGAGAAAAACTCGATACTTATTTTGGTCGTAGCAGTATAGAAAAATATGTCGCAAAATTAAAAGAGAATGATGAAAAACTAATGGCGCACTTTTCACGTTATGACATTCGTTCTGTAAAGATCTTTACAGAAGATGAAGTGATAGGGAAACTGATGAAACTTTTTACTTAATAATGTCTTCATAGCTTTTATTTTGATTTATTTTGAGCTTTTTTTCTATCTTCATTAAACGTTCATCCCCTGACTTAAAAGCTTTATTGAATCTTTTCAGTACTTTTTCCTGCTGTTTCTCTTTTCTAATGTCGTATTGTTTAAAAAACTTTTTCACACCTATCCACTTCTCAACTTCTGCTTCAACATGTTCTTCTTCCGAGACAACATCTATAGCATCATGTTCAGAGACTTTTTTTTGTTCTAACTGAAGCACATAAAGTGAACGCATCTCATGAAATGCATCTTTCAGAAGGTCGATCTCTCCTTTGAGTGTCGTAGATATCTGTTTATTTGATTTTTTAAGATCTTTCACTGTGTCCTTGAGCACCGAAATAGTCTCATCTTTGGCTTTAAGCAGTGCTTTATAGTCTTTATTGTCAGTTTTAGGTGCTGTTTGAGAAAGAGGTGTTGACTTTGTTACTTGCGCTGTCTTTGCAGGAGAAGAGTCTACTTTACTCTCTTCTGCATCATTGTCAACAACAATGTAAAGTTTCCCCTCTACATTCTTTGCTGTCAATATTCCACGTTTGATCTTCGCATAGACTGCTTGTCTAGAAATACCCAGTTCTTTCGCATACTCCGCAGGCTTCATCAACTTTTCCATATTTGTCCCTATGATTTACAATTTTGTAAATCATAGCATAAGTTTTATGAAAGGTTGACAGAGAACATATCTCTTATGAGAGTACTATGATCATTAAAAACGTACATTTGTTTTTTACTTTATCACTTTTTGTCAAAATGGTAAATAGAATTTTTCTTGTTTGGCTTTTGATCTGTCCAGCCCAAGTAAGATGATTTAAGATGTTTTCCACCATTTGAAAACTCAAAGATCATTTGATGTATGTGGTCTTCATTGGACTGACATAAAGCTGTTCTCATATCACAGTTAAAGATGATCTTCTCTTTTGTAGAGTTTTTCAAGTCCAATAAAAACTCAGGCTGATTCATCTTCGTACAGTAATGTGTGGCCCGTAATTCTTCACAGTCTATATAGTCATCACAATGGTACATCGTAACCATCTGTTTTTTTGTATTTGGCAGCAAATCTTCCTGTAAGGTCGAACCAAACCCTATACTTTTGTATGAAAGGGCCGTGATATCTGTGCCTACCAAAGGATAAACAAGTTTGTTTTTATATGCATTTGTCCCCGTCTGCATCTTTTCATCAGAGAGTTTCCATGTCCCGTTTAATGCTGTTATCATATGTTCATACATATCTATGGCTTCCGTTTCTTTGGCCATGGAATGTACTGAAAATATACCGACAATAGACAAAATGAGTAATAGTTTTTTCATCATCCTCTCCTAAATAAATGTTTTTAATTTATTTTTGCGTTCCATCCAACACAGGAACAAACAGACACTGTTCAATCGTCTCAGAAGTGATACGACCATTCTTTTTATAATAACGCGTAATAATATGATAATTCTCAGCCTCTTCCACAGGAGCAACTAAGATGCCCCCTTCAGCTAGCTGTTCAAAAAGTGCTTCAGGGACTTCTTTTGCCGTAGCAGAGAACAAGATACGTTCAAACGGAGCATACTGCTTCCAGCCTCTCTGTCCATCATCAAAACGGGTAAAGATATTATGCATTTCGAGAGCAGAAAATCGGTTTTTTGCCTCTTTAAGGAGTTCATCAATACGCTCTATGGTAAACACTCGACGACAGATCTGTCCAAGTATCGCTGCCTGATATCCTGACCCGCACCCTACTTCAAGTACTGAATCTACCCCATCCAGTTCCAAGTGTTGTGTCATTTTTGCCACGGTAAGAGGAGAAGATATCCACTGGCTGGCCGCCAAAGGAAGGGCATCAAGCTGGTAAGAGAGATGCTTGAACTGCGTAGGTACAAAAGCTTCTCTATCTACCGCCAAAAAAGCCTCTTTTACATGGTCATTTAATGCAAAGTGTTTCTCTACTTCTGCTACAAGATTCTGTCTCTGTCGTGCTTTTATCATCTATGCTCTTCTTTGATTCGTTGCGAAATTCTATCTAAAATAATTTAAAGAGGTTCATTATTTGTTAAAAAATCCATCAGTCCATCACTATATAGCGACGCATCTTCTTAATTTCCCTAAAGTCTATAGTCCCTTCTATAGCCTCTTGTGTATCGTCCATTACTACATCCCCCAAAGGCGAGATAATAGCAGAGGAGCTTGCCATATCTGTATCTGAAGCATTGGAAGTTACAACATAACATTGGTTCATCACAGCAAGTGCTCTGGAGAGTACTTCAAAGTGTGTCTTACGAGGCTTTCCCCATCGTGCAGGAACAAATACGATATCTGCACCCTCTATCTGTTCCCAATACTCTTTAAATCGTAACTCAAAACAAAGCAGTATGGCATACTTAATTCCATTTAGCTCAAAAGGTTTGATCTTTTTAGGTTTTCCTGCACGAAAATAGAGATCTTCATCTCCAAGTTTAAAGAGCTTGACCTTATTTTGTTTATGTATGACCCTATGTTTATGTATGACCACAGCCTGGTTAACAAATTCATCTCCATCTTCAAGTATGAGTGTCAAGACAACGATCTGTTCGTTCACCTCTTTTTTAAGTGTTTTAAGTGCGTTGGCTGAAAACTTTGCTGCGGTTGTCATGTGTTCATAGTCAAACGCCGTTAAACAGACTTCAGGCGCCACTACTATATGTTTATCCTGATGCATATGGAGATGAAAGAGAAGATTGTCAAGATTGTCTTGATAACGTTTATGAGTGGGAAGCTGCAATGTCACAACTTCCATGGTTTTAACTAAGGGTAACATCTAAAGACCTAAAAGTCATCCAAGTCTAAACTTCCTTTGGAGTAGTTTGTCACATTCCCCTCAAAGAAATTTGTCTTTTGGTCATTAAACTGTGAAAAGTTATCTACCCATTTGATAGGGTGTTCTACATTATAAATCTTTTCAAGACCTACAGCATGCAGTCTTTTATCTGCCAAATACTGAATGTACTGCTCGATGATCTCATCTGTCAATCCAAGTATCTGCCCTTGTGTAATGTATGACCCCCATTCACTCTCAAGCTTTACAGCTGATCTAAACATTTCATAGACATCATCGATAAGCTCTTTGGTAAAGAGTTCCGGTCTCTCTTTCTTAGTTGAGTTGATCATATTTTGGAACAAAAGAAGGTGTGTCACCTCATCTCTTTGGATAAAACGTATCATCTGTGCTGTTCCAAGCATTTTATCTGAACGTGCTAAGGTATAAAGGTAAGCAAAACCGCTGTAAAAATAGATACCTTCGAGTATCTGGTTGGCAAACATTGCCTTTACGATATTTGTATCGGTCGGGTTTGCTGTCAGATCTTCATATACTTTTGCAATGGCATCATTTTTGTGTTTAAGTTTCATATCTCTACGCCACAGTTCATAGATCTCATCAGAATTAGTAGAGATACTGTCAACCATTACCGCATAACTTTGAGAGTGTAGCGCCTCTTCAAAAGCTTGTCTGACCAAGATCAGGTTTACTTCCGGAGAGGTAATAAAAGGATTAAGATTATCAATGATGTTATTCGTTTGTAAAGAATCCATAAAGATCAACTGTGCCAAAACCTTATCATAAGCCTGTTTCTCTGCATCTGTAAGATGTTTGTAGTCATTGACATCTCTTGTCATATCTACTTCTTTAGGGAACCATGTATTGTTCAGCATCATTTCCCAAAGGTTGTATGCCCACTGATATTTGATGTCGTTAAGCTCAAATATCCCTGTAGGGTCTCCACCAAATATCTTACGTTCACTTGTTTTTTCTTCAGAGTCGGGGTTATATATCTTTTTTCTTTCCATAGTTTTAGTCTTTCTAGATAAATTATTTATCAAATATTATACACATTTTGGCTGATTTTTAGATAGGGAATAATATCATGATTGTCAAACATATGTGAGGGTGGGAAAACTACCTAAATTATAAATAGTACTACGTGCAATTCCTATATGATTTGACTCCTTGAATATGACTACTACTATGAGTATTTAGAGTGACAATTTACTAAGATATACTTTTCTGAGGTTATGTTCTATACTGTAAAAACAGGTAACTTTTTTTCTATTAAATTAAAGGAGAAGCATTTAAAATAAGGGGAGTTAATGCTTTATAAATAAAAAGTTACCTAGAAAACCTATGAGGTAAAATATGGAGGGGGAACCTCTATTTGGTTTTCTTAGTGCTAGTATAAACTCTTATTGTGTAGTATGTGTGAAATGTATAAAAGAAGCCTACTAATATTATAATATTTGATTACACATCCCTTCAACATTAAAAAGATATAATCATAATTTACAAGATAATCAAGAATTAAAATTCAGTACAGGGAGACATTAAATGCCGACTCTTAAAAAACTACTCTATATTACTGACCAGGATGAATATGTTGACCATAGCTTCATCGCTCCCCTATTTGAAGTATATCTCAAAAAACATATGGTGATAGATATTGTTTATTTTACAGAATTCAAATCTGACTTTGAACGTAAAGATACCCACCGTTTTACTGTACCTGCAAGATATAAAGATGTACTACTTAATGAACTAGAAAGAAATAATGTTTCTATAGAGAACTATGACTTTGTCATGGTAAGAAATAATCTAAACATAATGCAACACGTACTTAAATATAGAGAGAAGTACCAATACAAAGCACTTTTTAGATTTTCTTTCCCAAAACGGAATATCAAAATATGCTGTGACAAAGCTGAGCACAAGAACACTCTACTTGCTGACATTATGCAACCATTTAAAACGAAACAAGAAACAAAGGTCATCAATCGTTGTGATGCCTTTTTACCTACCTCCAAAAGTATGCATAAAACATTTTTTCCTAAAGTAAATATCCCCACCATTCTCTGTTCTCCTGCTATTGACCCCGCAGCACTGCATGAGAACCAACAGCATACAGGAGAAGAAAAAATATTTTTTTATGCAGGTACACTAGATAAAGTTCGAGAGTTTGAAACCGTCCTTGATGCCTTTTCAAAAGTCAAAAATGACAAATGGAAACTCCTTATCTCCACAAGAGACACCCCTTATGCAGAAGAGATGATGGAAAACTACCCATCAATAAAAGACCATATAGAAGTCTATTATGCAAAAACCAAAGATGACTTACTTGATCTCATCGCCAAAGCAGATATAGGTGTAGCACTTTTACCTGACATTCCCATCTATAATACCTCTACTCCTGCTAAGATCTTTAGCTACTACTCCTCTGCCGTACCTTGTCTCATGACCAATGCATATCATACTAATACCATCTTTACAGATCACACAGATGCATGGTTCTCTGACTTTACACAACCTGACATCACAAAGAAGATAGAGTACTTACTTACATTAAGTAAAGAAGAAGTTACAGAGGTGGGGATAAAAGGACAAAAGAGACTCCTTGACGTCAAAAACTATGTGACCATTGCTAAGAACATAGCAGAACAATTAGAAGAACTTTAAAACAGATGGAGAAGACAACAGTGGAAAATAATCATTATGAAAAAAAGCATTATGATGTTCTTATCGTCGGCGGGGGTATCTCTGGTGCAGCGATCTTTTATGAACTAGCCAAGTACACCAATGTAAAATCTCTCTGTCTGCTTGAGAAGTATGAAGCCCTTTCTACCCTAAACTCAAAAGGTACCAGCAATTCTCAAACCATTCATATCGGGGACATAGAAACCAATTATACCCTTGAAAAAGCCAAGATCACAAAACGTACTGCCAAAATGGTAGAGAAGTTTTGTCTACAGTACAACCTCGAAGAGAAGATCATGTTCTCACACCAAAAAATGGCTTTGGGTGTAGGTGAAAAAGAGGTACATTTTATAGAGAACAGATATCATGAATTCAAAGAACTTTTTCCTTACCTGGAACTCTGGGATGTTGAAAAGCTAAAAACACTCGAACCAAAAGTGGTCTATACAGATAAAGAAAAAACGCAAGTACGTCCTGAACCGATCCTTGCTATGGGAACCGCTACACAATACACCACTGTAGACTTTGGTGCCATGTCTAATGCTTTGGCGGAACAAGCAGAAAAAGCCACAGATGCTGTCACTGACATTTTTTATAATGCACAGGTCAAAGAGATCACAGAAAAAGAAGATAGAACATTTGAGGTCACCACTAATAATGGTGAAATCTATACTGCTGATTTTGTCGTTGTCAATGCAGGTGCACATTCACTTTTTTTGGCCCACCAAATGGGTTATGGTAAACATATGGGTTCTCTTCCTATGGCAGGGAGCTTTTACATGACTGATGGACACTTTCTTAATGGTAAAGTCTACATGGTACAAAATAACAAGCTGCCTTTTGCTGCACTGCATGGTGATCCTGACATATTGTCAGAAGGTAAAACACGCTTTGGCCCTACGGCACTCATGCTGCCAAAACTTGAACGATATAAACCGGGAACTTACCTCGACTTTTTTAAGACACTGAACTTTGATTTTCATATCGTCAAGATATTTTGGGACCTACTAAAAGACTCTGATATTAGAAATTATATTTTTAAAAACTTTCTCTTTGAAGTACCCCTTATCAATAAAAATCTTTTTGTTCAAGATGCCAAAAAGATCGTGCCCTCACTCAGTGTTGATGACATCACCTATGCAGAAGGATTTGGTGGTGTTCGACCACAGGTTTTAGATAAAGAAAAAGAAAAGCTCATGCTGGGAGAAGCTTCTATCAATCCAGGTAACGGTATTTTATTCAATATGACCCCGAGCCCAGGTGCCACCTCATGTTTAGGTAATGCAGAGAGAGATATGAAGATTATTGTGAAACATCTTGGTCTCGAATATAATGAAACACAATTTCTAAAAGACTTAACAGACTAAATACACACACATTCTACACAAGAGAGTTATAGTTAAAAAAATCTCTAATAAGAAGGATATTTTATTATGAAAAAAAAGACTATGACCCTCACCAATAATGCCACAGGTGATAGCTATGAATATGACATTTTAGAAGGCAATAGAGGTCCTTCTGTAGTAGATATCCGCACCTTTTTTGCAGACAGCGGCATGTTCACCTATGATCCAGGATTTACTGCAACCGCTGCATGTAACTCAACGATCACTTTCATAGATGGGGGGAAAGGTGAACTGAGATATAGAGGTATATCTATTGGAGAACTAGCCACAGAGCATACGTACTTAGAAACATGTTTTCTACTGCTTAACAGTAGACTCCCTTCTAAAGATGAGCTTAAGCATTTTGATCTAGAGATACGTCATCGTACTTTTTTGCATGAGGGTCTCCGCCATCTTTTTGCTGCTTTTCCTGAGAATGCACACCCAATGGCAACACTTTCAGCACTCTCTACCTTCTATAATGACCATATAGAGATGGAACATGAAGAGGAGTATTTAGAGATGGCCCATCGTATCATCTCCAAGATTCCTACCATTGCTGCCTTTGCCTACCGTCACTCTCTAGGTATCCCATTCATCCAACCAGACATCGATCTAAGTTTCACAAAAAACTTCCTGACCATGATGCGTGCCTATCCTGGAGGAAAGATGCATCTCTCAAAAGATGGGCATGCGCATATAAAAGATGTTGAGGTGCGTGCACTTGATACTATCTTTACCCTGCATGCAGACCATGAACAAAATGCTTCAACCACTGTGGTACGTGGTGTAGCTTCTACAGGAGCTCATCCATATGTTGCAATATCTTCAGGTATCTCTGCACTTTGGGGTCGTGCACATGGCGGTGCCAATGAATCTGTCATCGCACAACTTGAGTACATAGGTTCTGTAGATAATGTAGAAGCTTTCATCCAAAGAGCAAAAGATCCGGACGATGATTTTAGATTGATGGGGTTTGGTCACAGGGTCTATAAAAATTTCGATCCAAGAGCCAAAATACTCAAAGAGCTGCAAGATCAACTCAAAGAGGAACTTCATCTGGATTCACATCTTATGGAGATCGCAGAAAAGATAGAAGAGATCGCTTTGAGTGATGAATATTTCATTTCACGTAATCTTTACCCAAATATAGATTTTTACACTGGTATCATTTTAACAGCTCTTCAAATACCTACATCTATGTTTACTCCAATTTTTGTAATAGGAAGAACAGTTGGGTGGATAACACAATGGATAGAGTTTAAAAAAGACAAAACGTCTAAAATTGCCAGACCTAGACAACTTTATAGTGGCGAGTGATTTAATTTATATTTTATTCGTCAAAATAGCCTCTTTGCAGGGGATAAAATAAGCGTTTTTATTTTATTTTCCATACCATGGGTTAAAAAAGGGTTTAAAGTAGGTTATTTTAAGTGCTAGATAGCATACTTAGTGTTTTAGTGATTTTCTGCTTATTTCCATCTAATATAAGAGAATACATGTGCTTGTTTTTCATGTTTATTAAGAAAAATGTATCTCCGGTCATATATCTATTTTATTGTATAGCTTTCACTATCGTTACTATCACCAAGCAAAGATACTCTTGTTAACTCCATATATTTATGATAGATAGCATCGCCATTAAACAAAATAAAGTTTTGCAGATCAGTTCTATGTGCTCTTGTATTTTCAGACATATAGATCTTGTCAAGTACTCGGATCAAATTATTGAATATGAGCAGATCTTCTCCTGAGATCTTATCATGCCCAGATATATAATCTAACTGTGCTCTTACATTGTTAGCTCTTGAAAATAAAATGGATGCATTTAAAATACTCATACTTTTTCCCTGTGTAAAACTTTACATATCAACAAGTGTTGACAATATGTTTTTTATTCTAGCAAAATTGTCTTTATGGTTTTATGTATAATATTTAAAGTTTACTCTTGTGTAAACTGAGACATTATCTCTCTCGCAATATTTTATAAGTAAGTGAGCAAACGACACGAAGCCGTTCGAGGAAAGGTACTGTGAAAGAGAATTACTATTGACAACCCACACACTCTTGACTTCTATCCTCAACATCCCCAGAAGTTTCAGGCGACTGAGAACGTAAATAATACGTTGACTTAAGTCCAAACTTCCATGCATTCATATAGATCTCATTAAGGTATTTACCAGAAGCTTTGTCAAGCGTGATAAAGATATTTAAACTCTGCCCCTGATCTAACCACTTTTGTCTGATAGCCCCTGCTTTGATAAGTGCATTTTGGTTAAGGTCATAACTTGGTGTATAGTATTGCCATGTGTCTGCTGAGAGGTTTGGTGCTACTACAGGGATGAGCCCTGAGAGATTCTCTTCAAACCACTTACGCTTGTAAACAGGTTCAATGGCCTGTGTTGTTCCCGTCAAGATAGAGATAGATGACGTAGGAGCAATGGCCATAAGATACCCATTACGCATACCGTCAGTTTTTACCTTTTCTCTAAGGGCCTGCCAATCATGGCTGTAACCAAAGAGTCCACCTCTGTCAACAAGTTTACATGCATTCTCGTTTGCCTTGTCTATAGGAAAGATACCTTTTGACCAGTCTGAACCTTCAAAGGTTGGGTAGGCACCTTTTTCAAGTGCCAGGTTACTTGACTCTCTGATCGTATAGTAAGAGAATGACTCCATCACTTCATCTACTTTTGTAAAGTGTTCATGGCTTCCCCACTCTATACCTGCCTCTGCCAACATCTGTGCTTCACCCATCACACCCAAACCAATGGAACGCGACTTTTCATTGGTCTTCTTTACTTTTGCAAGCGGATAGAAGTTCAAGTCAATCACGTTGTCAAGCATCCTTGTTGCCACAGGAACAACACGAGCCAGATCTTCCTGCGTATGTACCTTAGACAAGTTGACAGATGCAAGGTTACATACTGCTGTATCACC
Organism: uncultured Sulfurovum sp.; assembly: GCA_964492675.1. Classification (GTDB taxonomy): domain Bacteria; phylum Campylobacterota; class Campylobacteria; order Campylobacterales; family Sulfurovaceae; genus Sulfurovum. The sequence goes on along the minus strand of CAZBLM010000010.1, from coordinate 16,516 downwards.
ATCTGTTTTTTCTTTATCTACGATCCAGATCTGCTTACCATTCAAACTGTCAAGTGCAGTCACTTTTTTAGCTGGCTTTGTCATACCGTTATCTACAGTTAACATCTCATTTTCATCATAGGCTTCTACGGAACCATCTTCAAATGTAAATTGTGTCTTATAGGTATTTGGTCCCGTGTTTTGAAAGATCTCTGTACAAAGGTTCGTACTACGTATCACACCGACATGTTTGTTAGGATTTGCTCTGTTCGCTGTATCTTTAAAAGTAAGGAATGGGTTACCTGTTTCAAAGTAAGAACGCAACATCTCTTTCCATAAACCTTTTGCCGATATACGTTCTCTTGTAATCTTGTCATCAGAGTTTTCAAGTTCTATGTAACGTTCTTCAAACGCTTCACCGTAGAGACTTGTCAATTCTGTTACTTCAAAAGGATCAAAAAGTGTCCACATCTCATCTGCTTCTACTCTTTGCATAAAGAGATCGTTTAACCAGATCGCAGGGAAAAGATCGTGTGCTCTACGACGCTCTTCACCAGAGTTTTTCTTCAAGTCAAGGAAATCCCTTACGTCAACATGCCAAGGTTCTATGTAAACAGCTATGGCACCTTTACGTGTCCCAAGTTGGTCAACAGCGATGGCAACATCATTGGCGATCTTTAGGAATGGAACGATACCCCCTGCTGCATGTTTATGCCCATCAATGTATGAACCCATACCACGAACCAAAGACCAGTCCCAACCAATACCGCCACCAAACTTAGAGAGTAGTGCCATCTCTTTGTATCCGTCAAAGATACCTTCAATGTTGTCAGGTGTTGACCCGATGTAACAAGAACTTAACTGGTGTCTAGGTGTTCTTGCATTTGACAAGGTAGGTGTTGCAGCCATTACCTCGAACTTAGACAAGATATCATAAAACTTTTTCGCCCATGTTTGACAATCAAATTCATTTTGTGCCAGGAACATTGCCACACCCATAAAAAGTTGTTGAGGCAATTCTATAGGTGTACCTTCTCTGTCTTTTAAAAGATATCTATCGTAAAGTGTTCTGATCCCAAGGTATGTAAACTGCAGGTCACGTTCGGGTTTGATGTAATCATTTAACTCATCAAGGTCATACTTCTCTTTAAGACCAAGAACGATCCGCCCCTCTTTCTCTCCGCGTTCAAAGTGTTCACGCAGATGGTTGTACCCTGTAAAGCCTGTTGCTTTGTGGTAAATGTCATACAGGAAAAGTCTTGCAGCCACAAAGGTCCAATCTGGTCTATCAATGTCTATTTTGTCAACAGCTGTTTTGATGAGTGTTGTCTGGATCTCTGTTGAACTTATCATGTCACGGAACTGTAACTTGGCGTCAACCTCAAGTTCACTCTGGCTTACACGAACCAGACCTTCCACTGCTGCTGCTGTATATTTTTGTATTTTACTTACGTCTAAAGTTTCAACTCTACCATTACGTTTGACAACTCTGATCATCTTCTCTCCTGATGTATAAAGCCCATTCTATTAATGTGGGATAATAAGATTGATTTTACTCAAATTTACCTTGTGTATTTTTGAAAATCACCATCACTTTTTTAGATATTTTTTATAAGATTTAATGATGGGTTTTTAAACGCTGTCTATAGGGGAGATAGTTAGAAATTATGAAAAAGAAGAAAGAAAAAATTAGAAGAAAAAGTAACAGGATAATGTGGATAAAATCCACATTATCTTTTATTTGAAGACTCTTTTAAATATTGCATCAACATTCTTTGTATAGTAGTCAAAGTTGAAACACTCTCTTATCTGCTCTTCAGAAAGTGATTCTCCAAGTTCTTCATCTGCTAGTAAATACTGAAGGTAGAGTGATTCACCCTGCTCATTAGTTGTCGCTTTACCCTGCTGTATCTCTTCCCATACCTTCATCGCATTACGCTGAACGATACGATACGCATCTTCACGACTCACCCCTGCGATAGGAAGCTCTAGAAGCACTCTTTGAGAGAAGACCAACCCACCAGTAAGGTTTAGGTTTTTCATCATGTTTTCAGGCATTACAGTAAGGTTAGCAATAACATTGTTCATACGGTGCATCATAAAGTTGGTTGTAATGAATGCATCTGGCAACCAAAATCTTTCTGTTGAAGAATGAGAGATATCTCTCTCATGCCATAGTGCTACATTTTCCATAGCAGGAGTTACACATGTTCTAATGATACGTGCAAGTCCTGTGATGTTTTCTGTAAGGATCGGGTTTCTTTTATGTGGCATAGCAGAAGACCCTTTTTGTCCTTTAGCAAAAAACTCCTCTGCTTCGTATACTTCTGTTCTTTGTAAATGTCTAACCTGTACGGCAAACTTTTCTACAGAAGAAGCCATAAGTGCTAATGTAGTTGCAAGTCTTGCATATCTGTCTCTATGTACTACTTGGTTTGAACATGGTTCTGGTTTTAATCCCAGTTCAGCCATAGCATACTCTTCAAGTTCAAGTGGAGCATGTGCAAAATTACCCATAGCTCCAGAGATCTGACCTACTGCGATCACTTCCATAGTCTCTTCTAAATTCTTTAAATGTCTAGCCATCTCATCATACCAAACTGCCAACGTCAGACCAAAGGTAATAGGTTCACCGTGAATACCATGTGAACGACCAACCATTAAAGTCATCTTATGTTCTTCTGCTCTCTTCTTGATAGACTCCATAAGCATTTTTGTATCAGCAATGATGATTTCAAGAGAAGCTTTCATTTGTAAAGCAACACCAGTGTCAACTGCGTCTGAACTCGTCATCCCATAGTGAAACCATCTTGACTCTTCTCCAAGACTCTCACTTACACTTGTATTAAAAGCAATGAGGTCGTGTTTTGTGACAGCTTCTATCTCTTCTATTCTCTCTACTGTAAAGCTAGCATTCTTTACAATCTTGTCACAATCTTCATCAGGGATAAGCCCTATCTTGTTCCATGCTTTGACTGCAGCCTTTTCAACCTCAAGCCATGCTGCATATCTTGCATGTTGTGTCCAGTGTTTTGTCATCTCTTCTCTAGCATATCTTTCAACCATTGTACATCCTATCTATGTGTAATTTATGATAGAATTCTACCCAAATAGCCGTTAAAAATACGACTAGTCATATGAGCCAACTACTTAAGACAAGTATTCAAATGCAGTGCAAGCGAAGTACTAAATGCTGAGTAGTATGTCTCAGTGACAACATAGCCTTTTTATACTTTGTTCAAAAGGCGTGATGTAAATAATATAAGAGGTAAACAAATATGCCATTCGTCAAAGAGAAATTCCACATAGAAGAAGAGACCATTGCTTTTCTTTATGTCATGCGTACACTGAACTTCACTCAAGGGCAAGCACAAAGACATATTGCAAAAGGTCGATTACTCATAGATGGTGAGTCTATGACATACACTGGAGCAAAAGTAAAAGGTGATGTTGAGATGGTTTTCTTTCGGGCAAAAGGCAAAGGACTAAGGCCTACATTTCAAAACAAAGACTTCATGCTTTTTGAAAAACCCTCTGGAGTTTTAGTACATCCCAATACTATGTCTACCCCCTATTCTATGCTTGATGAAGTCAGAAGCTTAGCTGGTGACAATGCTAATGGTACACATAGAATTGACATGGAAACTTCTGGTCTTTTCTTGGCATCTAAACACAAAAAGGCTGAGTCTTATCTCAAAGGTTCATTTGAAAACCGTACTATTAAGAAGAGTTACTTGGCGTGGGTTGACGGTAAACTATCCAAACCATTTACCTCTACCGAACCTATAAAAGTAAATAGAGACGGATACGATGAGACAAAACATAAAGTCTTTATATCTGAAGAGGGAAAGTCTGCAGAAACTGACTTTATACCCTTGGAGTATGATGAAGTATTAGATACTACATTGGTGGCTTGCTACCCTCACTCTGGACGACTTCATCAGATACGTATACATTTGTTTCACGTGAAACATCCTATCTTAGGAGATCCTATCTACGGTGCTAGCTATGAAGCTGCGGATGACTATCTAGACATGACACAAAGTGAAGAGGATAGACTTATGCAACATGGTGCACCACGTTTGATGCTGCATGCACAGAGTCTTTCTTTTACTTATGGGAGTCGATTTTATATAGAGAGTAGAGAAGATTTCAGATCGCAGAAATCTTTGATATATCCGAAGGATACTAGGGTATTTAATAAATCATAATTTTTATTCTATCTAATTTTCTAATCCACCTTTTAATCACAAACTGTGATGTTGTTTTTCTTTGTCACTTTTTTCTTTTTTGTACTACAACAAAAGTGAAAAAAGTAACCAAAAAAGAAAAAACGTAAGCGATTCTAAATTAATTAAAAAAAAGATTAGTGACTCATTTGAAGTAATATGAATTAAAAATTTTGAAGTTGGCGATAGCCTCGTCATTTTTTAAGAAACCGTGTTGTTGTGAACGACCTTGAAAGCAAAGCGATTCGAGAACAGCGACGATTTTTTGCTTCGTTTTTTCTAAAAAAATGATGAGAGAAACAATACCACGATATGAATTAAAAGGAAATTTAAAATAAAGAAGAAAATATATTAAAAGGTGCGTTAGCAAACGCACCCTACAGGAGAGTTCCCCATAAAGTAACTGATGAATAAACTTTTACATGTTGTCGAAAGACAACACCCTACTTTTCATCATCTGAACGCGACTCATAAATAAGCCAACCAACACCAACAACTGCAACAACAGCAAGAAATCCCAACATAACTATTTCTACTACAGGCATTATATACCTCCTTCTAATTCTTGTTCTCTTAACTGCCCACAAGCAGCAGAGATATCTAATCCTTTAGACTCACGTATCGTACAGTGTAATCCACGTTTTGTCAAATAGTCTTGAAACTTATGCATATCTGCATCCGTAGGTCTTTTAAATTCTGTGCCGCCATAAGGGTTAAAATAGATAAGGTTTACTTTGGCTTTTATGCCATCAAGCAATGAAAGCAATTTCTTCGCAGCAGAGATGTCGTCATTGACATCTTTAATGACAAGGTACTCGAACATTACCCTCTTTCTATCATTGACAGGAAAATTTTTCACTGCATCAATAATAGACTGAATGTTGTATGCTTTGTTAATAGGCATCAAGGTTTGTCTTAGTTCATCATCTACTGCATGAAGTGATATAGCAAGGTTGATTCCCAGTTCCATCTTACCTAGTTTCACTATCTTGGAACTAAGTCCTGAAGTAGAAATGGTTTGTCTATGTGTGGCGATTGCCATACCCTCTGGATCTGCAAATATCTTTACGGACTTCGCAACTTCACTTAAGTTGTCAAGCGGTTCTCCCATACCCATATAAACAAGATTGACACGACGGTTGGCATCTATCTTATTATCACGTTTTATCATACGTACCTGTTCCACTATTTCACCAGCAGTCAAGTTACGCATAAAACCGCCCTTTGCAGTCAAACAAAAAGCACACCCTACCTTGCACCCTACTTGAGATGAGATACAGACTGTATAACGTTCCTGATGCTTTACAGAGCCATCTTCATGATACTCTTTTTCTCTCATAAGTAGAAGTACTGCTTCAACTGTATGTCCATCATGTAATTCAAAGAGATATTTGCGACTACCGTCTTTTGAGTTTTGTACCATTACCTGCTTAAGTGGAGTAAGCGTATACTCTTCATTAAGTTTTTCCCTCATCTCTTTAGGTAGATTTTTCATCTCTTCAAAGGACTCTACATATTTATGGTAGATCCATGAATATATTTGCTTTGCTCTAAACGAAGGTTTGATCTTTTCAGCCAACTCTTCTTTTGTTAAATCCTGTATTATCTTCTTCAACTGTTTGCCTTCTTATTCATATACTCAGTTAATCTCATCATTGCGTCTGCATGATTTTTCTTAAAGTCTTCATGTGCATTTTCATCACAATAATTTGTGACTATAAAAATGCCTGCAGCAGGTATAGCAAATTTTTCTGCTACTTTCAGTACAGCAAAAAACTCCATATTTTCCAGATGGATATTTTGTGCGATGTAATGTTTGGAACGTTTTTCATCAGTGGTTATATAGTTAGAAGAATTCACCATTGTTTCACGTGAAACATCCTCTGCCGTGCTGATCACATTATCTATAGGTGTATATGAACCTCCACCAAAAAAACTGTTTTCAATGTTGGTTGCAGTTTTGGATTCAATGATCTCAAATATCTGTTTCTCTCCATAAGATCCTGCTGTTCCAACAAAGAGAATAAAAGGGGGTGGGTTCTCTATACATATTTTGGTTAGGTTGATAGAAACATCTATCATTCCTATACCAACTGCTGTAGCGAAATCAAAACTCTCGCTCTCCCCTGCACAGATAAACATTAAATTCTCACCGGTATATTTTGAGACTTAAGATACTTTTTCAAATCCATAATATCAATCTCTCTAAAGTGAAAGATAGATGCTGCCAAAGCGGCATCCGCATTTCCCAAAGTAAATGCTTCTTCCATATGTTTCATTGTTCCTGCTCCACCAGATGCGATAACAGGGATATTCACAAGCTCACCAATCTTTTTATTGAGGACATTATCAAATCCTGCTTTTGTACCATCTGCATCCATAGAGGTAACAAGCAATTCTCCTGCACCTCTGTCATACGCTTCTTTTGCCCATTTCAAAGCATCAATACCTGTGTCATGTCTTCCACCATGGGTAAAGATATTCCATTTATTATCACTCACCTGTTTTGCATCTATTGCAACAACGACACACTGAGAACCAAAACGTTTTGCACCCTCTTCAATGAATTCAGGCCTCTTGATAGCAGCAGAATTGATACTTACTTTATCACATCCGACATTTAATAAATTATAGATATCAGAAAGTTCCCTGATCCCTCCACCAACCGTAAGGGGAATAAACACTTCTTTAGCAACTTGTTTCACCACATCTACAATCGTATCACGTCCTTCATGTGTTGCACCAATATCAAGAAAAGTGATCTCGTCAGCACCTTCTTCGTTATAACGATATGCCACTTCTACAGGATCTCCTGCATCGCGTAAACCAACAAAGTTAACACCTTTAACCACACGCCCGTTATCTACATCCAGGCAAGGTATAATGCGTTTTGCAAAATAATCCATATTCTTCTCCAATTTAACTGAACGATGTCATCAATAATAAAAATTGTATTTGTACTCATTTAGTGATGTTATGACATAGTTAGGATTTAATTATGGTAGAATTATACAAAAATTATCCCAAATAGAGGATAAGTGTATAATATAAAGGTAGATTATAGTATGATTATTGATAATTTAGCCGAATTTGCTTCTAAGAAATTTGGTCAAAACTTTTTGAAGAATGATATCTATCTTCATAAAATCATCCAAGCGATGCCCAATGACAACTTAAAAGTTGCAGAGATTGGGCCTGGCTTAGGTGATTTAACCAAAGAACTTGTGAAAGTTCGAAATGTCACAGCATTTGAGGTTGATAAAAGATTATGTGAGCATCTTACAACTGAATTTGAAGAACCCATCCACAAAGGGCGCTTTGAGTTACGGTGCGGAGATGTGCTTGAGCGTTGGGAGTCAGGAAGCCTATTGGATGAGCCTTATCATCTGGTAGCCAACCTGCCCTATTATATCGCGACCAATATTATTTTAAAAGCATTTAAAGATGAACATTGCCAGTCCATACTGGTCATGGTTCAAAAAGAAGTAGCTGTTAAGTTTTCAGCAAGTGTCACGCAAAGAGAGTTTTCTGCTCTCTCTGTGCTTGCAAACTCTGTAGGAAAAGCAACTCTTTGTTTCGAGGTTGAGCCCGAAGCATTTGTTCCTCCTCCTAACGTTACTTCTGCGGTGCTTTTAATAGAGAAAAATCAGTCACAGGATGATGAAAAGTTTGAAGCGTTTTTAAAAGTTGCATTTTCGCAACCACGTAAAAAACTTTTTAAAAATCTAACGTCTGTTTTTTCTAAAGATATTGTAAATCAAACGTTCGAGAAATTAGACTTAGACACTAATCTTCGACCTCATGAAGCTGAGACATCTATTTATCATCACATATATAATGAACTAAAGGATAATTTAGATGGAAAACAACGAGCAAAACAACCCAAACAAACCTCAAGGTCAAGAGCAGCCAACACAAAGAAGCAGAAGACCTAACCCACATAGACAAAACAGACCAAATAATCAAGAGGGAAACAGCAATCGCCCAAACCCGAATGCAAACAGAAAACCAAACCCGAACAGAAAACCAAACCCCAATAAAGAAGTAAACGGTAATATTCAGGATAAAGAAACGCCAAACGGTAACAGAAAACCAAACCCGAATCAAAATAAAAATAGAAATAACGATAACCGTAACAAAAACGATCAGAACAGAAGACAAAACCAATCAAATAAACAGGGTGGGAACAAACCAAACCTAAACCGTAGTGGTACAGGAAATAAAAACAAAAATAGAGGCAGACGTAAAAATGTCACCACTGTAAACGATACAATGAGAGCTTCTATCGAGGAAAATGCACGCATGAAAGATGCGACAATGAACCCTTGGAAAAAGATAGATATGGCCAGCAAAGGTAAAATCCGTTTTACACCACTTGGCGGACTTGGTGAGATCGGTGGAAACATGGCTATTCTTGAAACTGAAACAACTGCCATCATCATTGATGTTGGTATGTCTTTCCCTGATGAGACAATGCACGGTGTGGATATCTTAGTACCTGATTTTTCTTACTTGCACACATTGAAAGCGAGTGGTAAAAAAGTTGCTGTTATTATCACCCATGGACATGAAGATCATATTGGTGCGATGCCATACCTCTTTAAAGAATTACAGTTCCCTGTCTATGCGACACCGCTTGCACTTGCAATGATAGAGAATAAATTTAATGAACATGGACTTAGCCAACATACAAAAAACTTTAACTTTGTAACACTGAGAACACAATATGAGATCGGTGACCTTAAAATTGAATGGTTACACAATACCCACTCCATCATTGATGCCTGTTCTTTGGCTATTGAAACACCTGCAGGGATCATTATGCATACTGCTGACTTCAAAATAGACCATACTCCAGTGGATGACTATACTATGGACTTACGTCGTTATGCTTACTATGGTGAAAAAGGTGTACTTTGTCTCTTCTCTGATTCTACGAACTCACACAACCCTGGTTTCACTAAAAGTGAAAAAGTCGTTGGAAAAACATTCGATACACTTTTTGACCTAGCCAAGGGAAGAGTGATCATGTCTACCTTCTCTTCAAATGTACACCGTATTTTCCAGGCAATGGAAAGAGGTGTGAAGCATGGTAGAAAGATCTGTGTTATCGGACGTTCAATGGAACGTAACGTAGAGACAAACAGAGCACTCGGCTTTGTAGACATCGAAGATAAACACTTTATTGAGGTACATGAAGTACCAAAATATGCTGAACATGAAGTACTTGTTGTTACAACAGGATCACAAGGTGAAACAATGGCTGCATTGAATCGTATGGCAACGGATGAACATAGACACATCAAACTTAAGCCATCTGACACGGTTATCATCTCTGCTTCTGCTATCCCTGGGAATGAAGCTTCGGTTTCAGGTCTTATGAATAAGCTCATTAAAGCGGGTGTAACCGTACGCTATAAAGAGTTTGCAGATATTCACGTTTCTGGACACGCAGCACAAGAAGAGCAAAAACTTATCTTGAGACTGGTACAACCTAAGTTCTTCCTTCCTGTACACGGCGAGTACAACCACATCGCACAACATGCGAAAACAGCTGTTGCCTGTGGTGTAGATGAAAGAAATATTTTACTTATGAGTGATGGTGACCAGATAGAACTTACCCCTAAATATCTCAAAAAAGTAAAAACGATCAAATCAGGTAAAACATACATAGATAATCAAAACAACATGACCATTGAAAATGATGTAGTACTTGATAGACAAAAGCTGGCTGAAGACGGTATCGTAAATGTCGTGGCACAGATCTCACAAAGCAACCAAAAACTTGTAGGAAAACCAGTGATCACTACTCACGGGCTAGTGCCTGACAAAGAAGATAAGAAGTTCCAAAAAGAGATCGAAGTAATGATAGAGACCATGTTACTTAACATGAAACCTGAAGCATTGAAAAATCATAAAGATATAGAAAATGACATCAGAAACTCTATCAGAAAGCATGTGATTCGTACCAAAAAGAGATACCCGCTTATCATTCCAACTATCTTCATCATTTAATTTTCTGCCTTTAGGCAGGAGGTTAGCTTACAAGAAACTATATAATCATTTTTTTTAATAACAATTATAAGTTTAATATATCTATAATTAAAATTTTGTTATAATTTTTCCTTTATAAAATCATTAAAGGGGATTATACTATGAAAAAGTCTGTATTGGCACTGCTTATCCTATTGGCAGTACTCATCGTTACGTGTATCTATCAAAAAACATATACAATATACTCTACTTCTCCCAAAAAGCTCACGCTAGTAGAAAGAAAAACTACAGCACAAAGTGAAAGCACTGTAAAAACAGATGCCATAGAGAAAAAAGAGGAAAAAACTTCTATTCTTCCTGTTGTTTCGGTAAATACTCCGACAAAACATACAGAAGTAAATCCAGAGCCTGAAACAAAACCTGCTGTAAAAACTGACAAAACCGTAGAGATACAATCAACAGCTACAGAGACAAAGTCTATGAAAGAGCTTATGTCATTTTATCAAGAGATGAAAAACAAAAATGATAAAGAAACAGCTACTCTTTCTGCAAAAAAAAGTGTACCTGAAGAAGCGGTACCTACCGTTATCACAAAAGATATGACTACGCCTAAACCTGTAGTGACGAAAGAAAATACTCATGAAGTCGAGCCTGTGACACAAAACACTGGTGAAAAAGAGATCGTTGACTACATCATGTGGGCACTTAAAAACAGAGATATTGCGCTAAAGAACAGAGATGAAGTTGAAGCGCGTATCCAAGAGCTTCTCACGCAAGTATTTAATGATAGAAAAGTTGCACTTAATGAGAGAAAGATTGTACTTGATGAGAGAAGTAAAAATGAAGTCGAACTTGAAAAATATCAAATAGAACTGATAGATGCCAGAGATGCATCTTATGAAAGTGTCACTAACCCGAAAACAACAAACCAAGGAGAAAAATAATGTTAGAAATCGCCTCACAAATTACCATTTGTCTACTTATCGCTGCACTTATAGGATTTATTATTGGCTATATCGTAGCCAAAAGTCTATCTGTAAAAAATGAAATAGTCGAAGAGACAAAGGAAGAAACAGAAGATGCAGATAAAGCAGAAGCTGATGCAAAAGCAAAAGCAACTGAAGAAAAAGCTAAAGTAGAAAAGGAAGCCGCAGCAAAAGCTAAGGCTGATGCAGAAGCAAAAGCAGCTGAAAAAAAAGCTAAAGTCAAAGCAGAAAAAGAAGCTGCTGCAAAAGCAGAGATCGAAGCAGCAGGCCAAAAGCCGGAACTTCTTGATGCTGCACGTAATGGTGAAAAAGATGATCTTACACAGATCAAAGGTATTGGGCCAAAGGTAGCAGACCAGCTCAATGAAGCAGGGATCTATCACTTGGATCAAATAGCATCATGGACAGAAGCAAATATCAAGTGGCTGGAAATCAACACTACTTTTGCACACCGTGCGACTAAAGACCTGTGGGTAAGCCAAGCAAAATCTTTCAAATAATCTTTTCTTAATGAGATGACCATTGGTCATCTCTTCCCTACTCTGTACTTTATGCTATAATTATTGAAAAATTAAAGATAACAGATGGATCTTATCAAAATAGCCCAAGAAACATTTTATACAGAAGCGGATGCACTTCACAAAGCTGCTGCAAGATTAGACCAAAATTTCCTCGATGCCATTGCACTTATATTAGGGACAAAAGGTAAACTGATCATCACTGGTGTAGGAAAGTCCGGACTGGTTGGAGCCAAAATGGCAGCTACGTTTGCCAGTACCGGTACATCTTCATTCTTTCTGCATCCTACAGAAGCACTGCATGGAGATCTGGGAATGATAGGAAAAGAAGATGCCTTGCTTGCTATTAGCAGTTCTGGGGAGAGTGAGGAACTTACCAAAATTCTTCCCCATATCAAGCGTTTTGAGATACCCCTTATTGGCCTTACGGGGAACAAAAACTCTTCTTTAGGTTCTTATGCAGATGTATTTCTTGATATCTCAGTAGAAAAAGAAGCGTGCCCTTTGGGGATAGCCCCTACGACATCTACCACCCTCACAATGGCACTTGGGGATGCACTTGCTGTAGCACTGATGGAAGAGAGAGGATTTAAGCAAGAGGACTTTGCCTCTTTTCATCCGGGAGGGTCACTGGGGAAAAAACTTTTTGTACGCATCAAAGACCTTATGAAAACCGAAGGCTTACCTATTATTAATGATACAACTACCCTCAAAGAAGCCATCGTAACGATGAGTGAAGGAAAACTGGGGAACGTCCTCATCGTAGATGATACAAGAACCTTTGTTGCTATTTTAAGTGACGGAGATCTTAGACGGGCACTCATGCAAGAAGATTTTTGCTTAGACCATCCTGCCATAAGGTATGCAACAAAACAACCCAGAAGCTATACAAACACTGAACTGCTTGCCAGTGAAGCACTTGAGATCATAGAGGAAGGCCGCATACAGCTCCTTCCTATCACAGATACACAAAACAAGATTATCGGTACATTGCACATACATGACCTGATCAATGCCGGTATCCAAAGTAAATGAAAAATGGACAAAAATGAGACTAAACAAATATATATCACACAATACAAAATATTCTAGACGTGAGGCAGATGCCCTTATAGAAGCAGGAGAAGTCACTCTAAATAAAAAACCGCTCATAGAATTTGGCTATGAAGTACAGGAAGATGATCATATCTACGTGAAAGGCAAAGCTATTAAAGTGACAAATGAGCTAACGATCATTGTCTACAATAAACCAAAAGGTGTACTTGTCACTAAAAAAGATGATAGAGGACGTGCGACCATCTATCATAAGTTACCGGGCAAATTTAGGCACTTTACACCTGTAGGTAGACTGGACTATGCCTCTGAAGGACTTTTGCTTCTCACGGACGATGTAGAAGTAGCTACAGCACTCATGGAGAGTGGTTTAGACAGAACATATAATCTTAAGATAGACAAACCTGTCTCAACTGAGATGATCGAAGCGATGAAAGAGGGTCTCGTTCTTGATGATGCGAGAGCCGGTGCCCATGAAAAGTCTAAGATCTACTCCATGGAGTTTGCTCCTTTCGCACACTTTGAACTTAGAAGTGAAGGGAAAAATTTCTCCAAACTTCGTGTCACCATAAAAGAAGGGAAAAATAGAGAGCTTAGACGCTTTTTTGCACATTTTGAAGCCAAAGTGCTAGACTTAAAACGTGTCTCTTTTGGTGGTATAGACCTTAATAACCTTCCTGAAAACAAAACACGCTACTTCACACGTAGAGAGTATGATGATGTGCATAAGTTTATGAAACGTAAACGTGCCAATGCCATAGCAGATGCAAAAAACCAAGCCAATGCACAAAAACAGGCAGATGACAACAAACGCAAAAACGAACATCAAAAGAAAAAAGAAAAAAAATTTAATACCAAAGATTAATTCGTGGTAAATCTTGCACTCAAATACCGTCCCAAAACCCTTGATGAACTTATAGGACAAACACATCTTTTAAAGGAAGGTGCTGTCCTGCGAACCCTTATCTTGCAAGATGCACTCCCCCATATCTTTCTTTATGGACCACCTGGTAGCGGAAAAACCACACTAGCCAGAGTTATCGCTTCGGTTTTAGATAAACCTTTTTATGAAATGAATGCAACCACCCTCAAGATAGAAGATCTTCGTAAGATATTTAAAACATATACCAATGCCCTGGAAAAACCTCTCATTTTCATAGATGAAGTACACCGTCTCAGCAAGAATCAACAAGAGGTACTTTTACCATTTATGGAAAATCAATCAGCATTGATCATTGGGGCGTCAACCGAAAATCCTTACTATTCACTCACTGCAGCGATGCGTTCCCGCTCACATCTTTTTGAACTTAAAAGTATTTCTGAAGAGGAGCTGCTTAACTACATTGAAATAATACTCCAACATGAAAATATTGACTTAGAAGAAGAAGCAAAAGAGTATCTCGTATTTTCAAGCGGGGGAGATGTGAGAGCTATGTTAAATCTCTTAGAGAGTGCCTCAGTCATAGAGTCGCCTATCTCACTCAAAACACTTAAGCAGATTCGTCCCCATGCCATGCAGGCAGGCAGTTCTGAAAGCGAAAGTCACTATGAACTAACCTCTGCCATGATCAAAAGCATTAGAGGCTCTGACATTGATGCTGCTGTCTATTATCTTGCCAGACTTATAGAGGGAGGAGAACCTGCGGAGTTCATAGCCAGACGCTTAAGTATACTGGCATCTGAAGATATAGGCAATGCCAACCCCCCTGCTCTCAACCTTGCAAGCTCCACACTAAATATTGTCAAACACATAGGATACCCTGAAGCCAGGATATCACTTTCACAACTGGTGATCTATCTTGCTTCCTCTCCCAAATCAAATAGTGCTTATATGGCGATAAACAATGCCCAAAAAGCAATCAAAAATGGGGAGATAACCCCTATTCCTTCACATATTAAAACGCACGCTAAAGAGTATCTTTATCCTCATGATTTTGGAGGATGGGTAAAACAGTCTTATCTTGAGAAGCCGTTACAATTTTATAAAACAGATCAAATAGGTTTTGAAAAAACACTGTGGCAGTGGCATGAAAAAATAAAAACTTCTTCATAACTTGACACATTTTTGACACTTTTCTATGTTATAATAATCCAAAATGAAAGGAAAAGTATGAAAAAAAATATACTTAAGGGTTTACTCCTCTCTAGTAGTATTATCTTATTTAGCGGGTGTGCAAGTAATCAGGCAAACCCTAACAGTGGTGCACAAACCGGTGCAGTAGTGGGTGCATTGGCAGGTTCTGTCATTGGATACAATACTGGTAACAACAGAGGTACCAATGCTGTTGTGGGCGGAGCACTTGGTGCTGCTGTAGGTGCAGGTATCGGGAATGCGGCAGACAATACTAACCCTCCTCAACAAACAGGCGGATGGCAGTAAAATAATAAAACGCTCTGATTAACCTAAGGTACTCAAAGGGCTCAATAATAAAGGAAATGAAATGAAAATATATAGAAATGCACTTGTATCAACTGTAGCCGTATTTATGCTGGCAGGATGTTACAATCAACCAGGGTTAGTACAAGATGAAAGTTATAACCGTACCAAAACAGGTGCTGCAACAGGTGCTGTAGCAGGTGCTATGATCGGTTATAATACAGGTAATCATGATGCCAAAAGTGCCATCATCGGTGGATTGCTAGGTGCAGCAGTTGGTGGTGCTATAGGATATAGTATGGATGAACAGGCAAATGAAGTAGCACGTGCGCTTGGTACAGGTGTTAACAACGATCCTCTTGCAGCACTTGATCCAAATAATGACATCATTGTTTCAAAGACAAATGCGTATGTAAAGATCATGTTTAGGGACCGTATGATGTTTGCTGTCAACTCTTCTACTCTACAGTCAAGAGCAAGAAGCAAGGTAAATAAAGTAGGACACCTTTTAGCAAATTACCCTCAAACAGTTGTAGGCGTTGCAGGATTTACAGATAGTACAGGAGGATATGACTATAATCAGAAACTTTCTCAAAGACGTGCTAACTCTGTTGCAAATCTTCTCTCAATGAATGGTAGACCATTCACCAAAGGCTGTTCATACGATAAAGCACTTGTACCAAATAATTCTGCAAAGAACAGAGCGCTTAACAGACGTGTAGAAGTTTATCTCTATGCAAACAGTAACAATATGACAGATCCGTGTAGATAAATACTATCTACAGTGAGTCAAGCTTTCGCTTGGCCTGCTCTGCATCCATTCCTCCTGAAAAATAAGCATCTTCCACACTCTTTATAGTACTTTTAAGCTTTGATTTTAATACTTGACCTCTTACACGCTCCTCTGCAAAAAGCTGCATACCCGCAAAATCAGGGAAAAGAACCAAAAACTCCTCTTTCAATAAAGAAGCATGCCATGCGTCCAATTGGGTTGATGCAGGTGCAGTGGTAACATCAAGAACATCCCGTCCGATACTGTCTGTAGTCTTATATTTATTATATTTATTCTTTTCATTATATCCGGTATTGCGGTATGTTTCATCTTCGCTTTGAATATCGCCAATAAAATTCGTCACCAAATAAAGTGCACTTATACCGATAGCCATAAAAATAATAAAACTTTTATCCATATTATAAATTCCTAACTATAGTTTTTATAAATGAGAGTATACACTATTTTTTAAAAAATGTGTTAATTAGAAATGTAAGTTTTGATTGAAATAAAAAAGTAGATGGTGCGGATGAGAGGACTCGAACTTATTAGTCTATCTATCTTTATAATTCTTAGTGTATCCTAAAGCCCTTATATCAGGGCTTTAC
>CAZBLM010000009.1:54829-55300 GCA_964492675.1 uncultured Sulfurovum sp. | reverse complement strand
ACTGAGGCTTTTACTGAATTAGAAAGTGTCTAGGTTATAGGGGACATTCCAGTTTCATAAAACTTTTCATATTCTTTTGCAGTTAGATCCATGACAATTGCTTTAATAGTCTCATGATTTACTACTTCATTTGATAAAATAATAATGTCATTATTTACACGAGCATGTATCGTGCTATTACTTTTAATATGAAGATCTGCACCTTCTGCATCTATGAGCATATTTAACCAAACATTCAATTCTCCTAATACATTTTCATTAAGTATTGCCATAAATCTTTCCTTCATTAGTATTATTTAATTGTACAATTTAATTAGATTGAATGCAAGTATTGAGTCAGATCAGTCATGTAAATAAAGGTGAGGGTGATGCCAATAAGTATATGTAATGGATTGATAATATTTGGTTAACCTTATTTTCCTATCATATTTGTATAGATTTTCTACAAGGGGTTTTAAAATGAATAAACAT
>CAZBLM010000009.1:0-54819 GCA_964492675.1 uncultured Sulfurovum sp. | reverse complement strand
TGCCGAACCGTGATATTATAATATTTTTTTCAGGAATAAACATAATATATTGACAATTACACTGATCATTTCCGGATTGGCTTTAAATCAAGTATCTGCAAACTCCATACAGAATTCTTTTGTACATAGTGAAATAACTCAGCAATCGATCTCAACAAATATTACATCACATTTATGTAGTAGAGGGATTGATAAAGATGTAGCAGAGGAAATGGCTTCAAATCTTTTAAATGAAGAGGATGAAATATTGTTGGCTATGTTTATACAAAATCTCGAAGTGCTTAATATAGTAAAAGTTGAAGAAGTATTAGAGTTTCTAAGTTCAGCTGCTTTGCATAAACAAAAGATAGATTTTCATTCTTATGATAATATGCTTGGAATGGTATCTAAGATAAAACAAGTATCTTTAGATGAAAGTACAAAAAGACATCTGAGTCAACTGGTAAAAATAAACAAACAGTTATTTGTGTAGAGATACATGAATAACTGTAGATAGTTGTAATAATACATTATGGTTAACATAATATAAATTCTATTAAAAAAGAATATCTCTTCTCTTCTATGTATTAATATGCTCAGTTAGAGGTTTTTAAAAAGTGTAAAAATAGCAAAATTCTCATTATCCTATCATTTTGATCCTGTTCTTATGTAATTGTTTAAAAATTAATTATTTCATATCTGTGAAAAAATGTACTTCATTTTTTTTGAACCTCTTTGTAAAATAAATATATAAATAACTGACCCAAAGAAATGACAAGAAAAATATGCATACTTTTTTATTGTTCAGTGATTTTGAAAATTAGTCATGCAAAGTACATTACTCTACATAAAAATGTAAAACTTTACGATTATTTAGAAATGAAGATCATATACAAAACTGTATGTAGATAGAAATACCATCTAAAATTAATATTTATTAGTATTATGCACACTCTCTTGTCCAGTAAATAGAAAGTCATAAACTCTATTCCTATATACATACGCTATATGGGCAAGAGTGTGGGTATAGGTGAACATATGTTCATATAGTATTTCTTAAAGATCTATTTAAATGAACAAGTGTTCTTTTAAAGAATATACTAAATTTTAATTAAAGAACATTTGTTCATAAATATGATATTATTACTATTGACATATGAACACTTGTTCACTATAATGTCAGTAAAGGAGCCTATATGACCGATGAGAGCGTTACTTCTCCCCTATCAAAAGGGAGTAAGACAAAAGCAAAAATACTGAAAACATCTCTTAAACTCTTTTCTACTAAAGGATTTAAGGCAACTACTGTGCGAGATATAGCAGGAGCAATGGGAGTGAAGCAATCTGCTCTCTATAACCACTTTAAAAACAAAGATGAGATACTTGAGACACTGGTAGCAGAACTAACCTCCTCTGCTATAGTTACTTTATTTGACGATAAAGAGTCAGAAATGCTCATTAAACAAGGAAAGTCTTTACTTATGAGCATTGCCACTACTTTTAAGCTTATAGGCTTTGACGGGCAGAATGAGGCACTTTTAAAGCTACTTATGCAGGAGATCTACAGAAATGAGCGTATACGTGAGATATATAATGAACATTTCTACCAGGAAAACGTAAAAAAGCTCTCCGGAGTGCTTTTTGGTATGATGCAAGAAGAGATGATTGAGTCTTCAGACCCTCTTTTACTGGCAAATGAGTTCTTTTCACCACTTTTTTTCTATCAAATGCAGGTTTCTTTGCTAAAATTAGATAAAAAATCGACCTCTTCAGTCGTTTCAATGTTTGAAAAGCATGTAGATTTCTTTTGGGATAATATAAAGATAGTAAAACAAGAGACGCTGTTTTAGGAACATACTAAATAATATTAATATATTATCACTTCAAGTTAATTAATATAAGGAAATGGGATGAATGATAAGACAGATCACTTTGAAAAGAAGTCAAAATCATGGGATATGAATTCAAAAAGAGTACAGAATGCAAAAAGTATAGCAGATTTAATAGTAAAAAATATAAAATTAAATAATACTATGGAACTTATGGATTTTGGTGCAGGTACAGGACTCTTAGGCTATTGTGTTGCACCTCATGTAGCTAAAATAGTTGCTGTAGATAACTCCCCTTCTATGTTAATGGAGTTTAAAAACAAGTGTGATGACTTTTCCTGTGTGACAGAGGTAATAGAAAAAGACCTAAGTACTGAGACGATAGATAGAAAGTTTGACGGTATTATCTCATCGATGACCATTCATCATCTAGAAGACTTAAGCGCCCTATTTGTTAAATTTTATAATATGTTGGAAGATAACGGTTTTATTGCCATTGCTGACCTTGATACTGAAGATGGAAGCTTCCATAATGATAATACAGGTGTCTTTCATCATGGTATTGACAGAGAATTACTTGAAAACATAGCTATAGAAGCCGGTTTTAAAGATATTAAGTTTGATCTGGCAAGTACGATCAACAAGCCTCACCGTCAATTTACTGTATTTTTAATGACAGGAGTGAAAGTGTGAAATATCTTTGGTTAGCAGTTTTCTTTACTGTACTTATTTGGTCAGCTATTAACCCTAAAGACCAATTCACATGGTTTTTGGAAGTTGTTCCAGCCCTGATCGGTTTTATTATCTTGACCTTTACCTATAAAAAGTTCCCCCTCACACCCTTACTTAATACACTTATTTTAATTCATATGGTCATTTTGATGGTTGGAGGACACTTTACTTATGCGGAAGTACCATTGTTTGACTATATAGCAGAAATTTTTGAACACAGTAGAAACAATTATGATAAAGTAGGACATCTGGCACAAGGTTTCATTCCAGCTATACTTGCAAGAGAGATCTTGTTACGTTTTGAGGTAGTTAAAGCATCAAAAATATGGTTAAATTACATTATATTGAACATCATATTGGCATTTTCTGCCTTTTATGAACTTATAGAATGGTGGGTAGCACTGGGAACAGGAGAGGATGCTGAAGCATTTTTAGGTACACAGGGATATGTCTGGGATACACAGTCAGATATGATGTATGCACTTATGGGAGGAATAGTTGCACTTTTACTTCTTTCAAAATACCATAATAAACAATTATCATCGTTAAAGAAGTTAGATTAATCAATTTTGTTTGGATACCTGGCCATTATTAATGATATAGGTATTTTCTCGAATAAACCCTTGGATTCTATAGGAACAGACTGTTGTCCAACCCCGCTTCCCTGCTTTTATTTCTGAACATTTTAGCCATTCAAACTCAATAAAGTCTATATATGTATCCTCCCAATGTTTTTTGAGCAGTGGGATAACAGATGATTTCTTACCAAATTTAGCTTCCAGTACTTCCAGTTCTTGATCTTGTATTTTAGAAATTGTGTTTTTTTCTGCTTCTTGTGTTGTTCTATGATACTTTGACTTTGGCATCCAAATAGGTTCTGTAATCCACAAAGTCACGGCAATTACTACAAAGAGTGTGTATTTGATTACTTTCATCGCTTAACCTAAGTTATTTCTTTAGAGATAGTATGCCAAAAATTAAATAAAATATGTAACAAATATACTAAGAACTCCCTATTTTAGTTGCCGTTAAAAATACATACTGCTTTCCTGTAATGGTTACTCTAAATTTCTTTTGCTGCAGGTATTTTTTACAAAACATTACATCATTATAGAGCAATGATTGTTCTGACATAGTATAGTTCGGTGCTTTTGCGCCATAAATCATCTCTCCCCCCATCCATCTGGAGTTTGGAAACCCTAAGATAATGGCAGCATCTTTTTCCAGGTAATTTTTAACTAAAGACATGAAAAAAGGTTTAAAGTTGATACTTGGACTTTGGAGTGTTCCTATGCTTATAAGCAGATCAAAATGCCCTAGTTCTAAGCTGGCTAGATCATTAATATCATGTGCATAAAAAGTGACATTATCTTCTTTAAATATACTTTTAGCCTGTGCTATAGCTGTATGTGAATGGTCTATACCTATAAGCTCGATATATTTATATTTATTAATATTTAAAGTATTTTTAATCACTTCAAACTCATCTCCTCTATTTACACCAAGGTTTAAAATACGTTTTTTA
Source organism: uncultured Sulfurovum sp. (assembly GCA_964492675.1). Lineage (GTDB taxonomy): Bacteria > Campylobacterota > Campylobacteria > Campylobacterales > Sulfurovaceae > Sulfurovum. The sequence goes on along the minus strand of CAZBLM010000009.1, from coordinate 50,754 downwards.
TTGTCTACTTTAACATTCTTTAGAGCCTCTTGATAGTAGTAGAGAAAAGAAGGTTCTTCCATTTTGTGTATTTGTGCAAACTGAGATTCTGTTCCATACTTCTCTACTTCTTTACTATCACTATGAAAAGAGTCAAGGTTTAGTTTTTTAAAAGTGATTTTGACAAAATGCGTATCAACTTTTTCAGGAGTAAGCATCTTACATTTAAGAAGTTCAGCCAGGTCAGTCCATGCCTTGTACCCTCTATAGATATAGTCTTCTCCCTCAATATTAACTATATGCCCTGCATAATAGCCTTCCCTATAGTCAGGATTAAGTACTTGAAAGGAAACAGTCGAATCTATGTGAAGTTTGTTTTGTAGTAGTGGAAGTATATCCTGCATAGTATGATATTTAAATGTCATTAATACCTTTCAAAACTTTTATTTAGACCTATAAAGCATACTTTTCATGAATAAGAAGAATTTCAAATTCCAAATGGTTTAAAGGGTATTCATTCATAAGTGTTTTCATCTGCTTGAAACTCAAAATGTTTCTAGCCCCGCTTACACCACTTTTTTTCATATATTGAAACATTTTACGTACAGAAGAAAACTCCAAATTATATTTTAATACTGTATAGTCAGCATTAAAATATTTTTTTGAGAGTTTTGTTACTTCCTCTGTAGAACGAAGTAATGGAGGGATGGATGCAGTCTCATACAATGTTTTAAATGTGCCTGATGTAAATATTGCGAAGGTAACAGGGACATTTAGGGTTGATATCTTTTCTAAAGTTTTATCAAGATCAATGGCCCACTGCAGTGCTGAGGCAGAAACTATTCTATCTAAAGTAGATGCTTTAACATCATCAAAACATTTTAGATCATTAAAATCTTTGACAGCTAGTTCTATGTTTTCTTTTTTGGGATGCAGATCGATCATCCCCTGTGCAAAATCAAGACCAATAAATTTGGTTAGGGACCAAGGGATGGACTTATATAGACCCCCTCTTCCGCAACCAATATCTAAAAGTGACTTTGGTTTATCATCAGATATTGTATGAATGATCTCTTCTATTACTTTGGTCTGTATAATATTGTAAGTGTTATAGTTTTCTGCATTTTGTGAAAACTCATTTTGTATTTTCATATATAGTATGAACCTTTAAATCATGGAGTATATTATAGTAAAATAATTTTATCATCAGATTAGAAGTAAAGATTTAAATTTTGGAATTTTGTTGAAGTATCCTTCCTAATTATAAAAGGGGAAAAGAGAAATACTTATGATATAGGAGACACATAAGTGTTGTCTAGTAGGAAGGATTAGTAGGATTATAACTCTATAGTATGAATTAAGTGTGAATTATAACGTCAGGTCTAATCTTTTAAGATTTGGATGGCTATATTACTTTTATCAACAAATTTAATTTGATTATATTTCCATACTAGATATGGAACTAGTGTAGAAAGAATATAAATTGTTCCTACGCATACGCCAAACATAGACAGCTCATGATTTAAATAAAGGTACGTTAAGCTCAATGTTGCCATCATTGTATTTGCAAGTATCCATATCGTTATCCAGCTCATTTCTTCTTTCATCTTACTCTCCTTTGTTTTTTAGAGCATAACATACAAACTCACACTACGGTAAAAATCTGTCAAATTGTCATATTTTTTTAAATTTGATTGTTAAAGATTTAAAATCTGTGCCCTGACCGAAGGGAGGAAAGCCCTTTGGGTACAAATTGTCATACTTTTTGGTATGATTACGTAATTAACTCAAGGAATGTCATGTCTACTAAACCCTATCAACTCATTGTTATCGGTTCTGGTGCTGCGGGTATGATGGCTGCTATAACTGCTGCATGTGAAGGTAAATCTGTACTCTTACTTGAGAAGCTTTCAAAAATAGGTGCAAAATTAAAGGCTACAGGTGGTGGACGCTGTAATCTTACCAATACCCTTTCAAACGAAGAGTTCATGGCACATTTTGGACGTGATGGACGATTTATGACTCCTGCCCTTGAAGCTTTAGACCATAAAGGTCTTATGGCTTTTTTTAAAGATATTGGTGTTGAAAGCCATGCGCCTGATGGATTTAGAGTTTTTCCCATTACGCACTCTTCTTCTACTATCATTAATGCTATGGCTCAAGAGATGCAAAATGTAGGTGTAACTGTTCTCTGTTCTCAAAAGGTTGAGACTTTAGATCATGATGGGGTAAAGGTTACTGGAGTACATACGGCAACAGATACATTTCAAGGTGATGCAGTAGTGATAGCCAGTGGTGGATTGGGTTATCCTGTACTTGGAGCTGAAGGTGACGGTTACCCTATGGCAGAGTCTGTAGGACACAATGTAACAGAACTTTTCCCCGCTATGATGCCATTAAAAGTGAAAGAAAAATGGGTAGAGAACTGTAGAGCTGATACTATAGCAAAAGTAGCTATACACGTTGATATGAAAAAATATAAAAAACTTTCAGCCAAGGGTGACCTTATCTTTACAAAAGGCGGTATACGTGGTCCTGTTGTGTTAGACTTTTCTCGTGAGATCACCCCTCTTCTGTCAAAATTTAATGAAGTGCCGGTATTGGCTAACTTAACCAAAGGGATGAATGAAGAACAGGTACGTGAACACTTCAAGAAAGAGTTACTAAAAGATCCTCATCGTGATACATTAGCCCTGATGAGAACCCTGCTTCCTGAGTCTGTTAGTATAGAACTTTGTAAGTTGGCAGAGGTTGAACCTGCCCTCTCATTGAGTAAACAAGAAGGAGTGGCTAGAGACAGGCTTATTAAACTTCTTGCATGGACGCCGCTTACCATTAATGGGCATGATGGATTTAAAATGGCGATGATTACCCGTGGAGGGATAAGTTTAAAAGAGATAGACCCTTATACTATGCAGAGTAAAAAACTTAATGGACTTTATTTTTGTGGAGAAGTGATGAATCTTGACGGACCATGTGGTGGTTATAACCTGCAATGGTCATTTGCCTCCGGGTATTTAGCAGGTAAATTGTATGGGTAAAAAATCTATCAGTAATACACATATAGAACGTCATGTATGTTATGACTGCTATCGTCCTGCTACCTCTTGTATGTGCAAATATATCAAGCCCTTGGAGACTCAAACACGCTTTGTTATACTGATGCACCCAAAAGAGTTTAAAAAAACGAAGAATGGTACTGGTCATTTTACAAACTTGTCTTTGAAAAACTGCGAAATACATGTAGGTGTTGACTTTAGTGAAAATACTACTATTAATCAAATACTCTCTGATCCAGATAATGTATGTTATGTGATCTATCCATCTGATAATAGTATAAATCTCAATATATCCAGTATATCTGAAGAGAGAAAAAACACTGTTTTATTTCTCATAGATGCCACATGGCCCTGCTCAAAAAGTATGTTAGTGCATAGTCCAAACTTGGATGCATTGGAAAAAGTAAGTTTCACACATACTAAAGTGTCTGCCTTTGATTTTAAAAGACAACCACAAGAGTACTGTTTAAGTACTATGGAATCTACACTTTGTGTACTTGAACTACTTAATGATCATCAAGATGAAAAGTTAGATAAAGATAGTTTAGATAATTTTTTACTTCCTTTTAAAAAGATGGTCGAGTATCAGGTTTCCTGTGTATAATATTTCATAAATGAGGAGATAAATGATGAAAGAACTTTCATTTAAAGGAAGAGTGTTTCCTTCAGATCTAAACCACAACGGTAGTGTATTTGGTGGATGGGTGATGTCTAAAATGGATAAAGCTTCAAGTATAGCTGTTGAAAGCATTATCAGAGGGAAAGCTGTTACGGTACATGTCTCGGAAATAAATTTTAAACAACCTATTTATAATGGCGATATTTTTACAATTTATACGGAGATTGTCTCACTTGGCAAGAGTTCCATCACTATAGATGTAGAAGTGAATGTGATCAATCATACAACATATGAAGAGACAAAAGTTACTACAGCACAGTTTAAATTTGTCTCGATAGATGAAAGAGGAAGCTCTATTCCCATCCAATCAGTACTAAGACCAAATATTCCAATATATGTTGAAAAACTTCTAAACCATGATTAAAATGATGGTAATACATTTATTCCATTTAGTAAATAAATCTACACATTAATGGGTGTGATCTAAAGTCACACTCAATTCTCTAAAATCTTTTTAAATCAGACATTTCAAACATTATGGTAAAATTCGACAACTATTTATAAAGGAACCCTTTTGTTTAATCTTCAAAATTATTCTACGCAGAATATCAAAAATGATGTTCTTTCGGGTGCATTGGTTGCAGTGGCACTTGTACCTGAAGCGATAGCCTTTTCTTTTATCGCGGGTGTTTCACCTGTGGTTGGGCTTTATGGTGCATTTATTATCGGTCTTATTACTGCCCTACTTGGTGGTAAACCAGGTATGATCTCAGGTGCGACAGGTTCCGTTGCTGTGGTATTTGTAGGACTTGGACTTTCTGTAAAGAATATGTATCCGGAGTTAGGAACAGAGGCCCTTTCAATGATGGTACTGCATTATATTCTACTTACTTCTATTATAGCAGGACTTATACAGATAGCCATTGGTGCATTAAAAATGGGTAAATTCATTCGTCTAGTGCCTCAACCTGCTCTCTTTGGTTTTGTAAATGGTTTGGCTATTGTTATCGCTCTAGCTCAATTACCTTTCTTGGCACCTGCAAATATAGCACAGTATGGTGGAAACTGGTTAGATATCATCAAAGCTTCATTCTCTGAAAACTACATCATGTATATTATCGTTATCGTCACTATGGCAACTATGCAGTTTTTACCAAAGGTATCAAAAGCTGTACCCGCAGGTCTTGTAGCGATCGTTGTTGTAACTGTTGTTGTCTATTTTGGTGATATCGCAACAAAAACAGTAGGTGATCTAGCTGACCTTTCAAATGTTTCTATGCCTAGTTTTGTGCCTCCTCTTACAGAACTCTTTACATGGGCATCTATGGCTATTATCTTGCCTGTTGCATTAATAGTTGCACTTGTGGGACTGATAGAATCACTCCTTACTCTCTCTGTACTTGATGAGATGGGTGGAGAACGCGGTTCAGGTAACAAAGAATGTGTTGCCCTTGGTGTAGGTAATACTACTTCAGGTCTCTTTGGCGGTATGGCAGGATGTGCGATGATCGGACAATCCGTCATTAACTTTACTTCTGGTGGTCTTGGGCGTTTGTCGTCATTTACAGCTGCCGTGTTACTCATTATATTGGTAGTAAGCTTTTCAGATGTTATTGCAGCTATTCCTGTGGCTGTGCTTGTAGGTATCATGTTTATGGTAAGTATCGGAACATTTGAGTTCTCTTCACTTAGCCGTATCAAGTATATGCCCCGCTCAGATGCCTTTGTACTTATCACTGTGACTATCATTACTATTTTCGAAGACTTAGCAGTGGCGGTGATAGCAGGTATTATCATCTCTGCATTGGTTTTTGCATGGGAACATGCAAAGATACACGCTAAAAGCAGTACAGATGATGAAGGCAAAAAGATCTATGAACTTGATGGTCCTCTTTTCTTTGGTTCCGTAACTTCATTTAACGAACAGTTTGATGTAGAAAATGATCCTGAAGTTGTAGTCATAGACTTTAAAGATGCCAGAGTGATGGACTCATCAGGTTCTGAGGCTATTGATGCAATAACTGATAAATATAAACAGGCAGGTAAGAAACTTACCCTTAGACATCTCTCTGAAGATTGTAAAAAGACACTACACTCTGCTGGACCATTCTGTACTTATGAAGAGGATGACCCTACTTATAAAGTTGCTACGAACATATAGCTTTTCTTTTTGAAAATACAAAAACTCGTTCTATATTTTTCTTTATGGAACGAGAGGATAGATAGGAGAAGATATCTAGTATTTCAGAATAGTTCTTTTAACCGCTTAATTAAGTTTTCTTCTGAAAAAATCTCTTTTACTTTTTTTCTATTATGTACTTTTGTTTCATTATCGATTAGAGTAAGGTCTAAAGTAGAAACATCAAATACCTTTATATTTTTCTCTTGAAACATTTTCCAAGGTGTAACATCATTACGCATATACACTTTTTTTCCTAGTCCAAGTAATGTAATCGTATTACCCAATGCTTGTTGTCTATTGTGATTAAAAATTACTATATCGATCTTTGCCAAAAAATCCAAATATTGCTCAAATGGCATGAAGTCTGTAAGGGCGATGAACTTATCTCCAAATTTTTCTTCTCCTGCTTCTATAACCATTTTGGCATATATTTGATCGCCATAAGAAAGTGGAACAAAGATCTTTATATCTTCATCTTTAAATTTTAAAAGTTTTTCAAATATTATCAAATGATTGTTTGTTGGATTTGCAGAATTTCCTACCAATATATTAATAGTACTATGCATTTTATCTTTTATATAGTATTCTTTATAGAGATTACTTGGATATATAGAAACAAAGCCCTCATTATAGGCACCTTTGGTATCATACCATTTTACAGCAAGTTTATGCTCACCCCGTATCATACTTACTAAATGACCTAATCTTTTAATTGTTTGTTTTTTAAGCCAAGTTTGTTTTTCAGGAAAATAGAAATCTCCACCCCACATTACCCAGTAACATTTTTTATAAAGCCAAGGCTGAATAAATAAGATTTGCATTAATCTTTTTGAAAATAAACCATGTATTATTATTTTTGTTGCACAATTCAATTCATAAAGGAACTGAAGTATGTCTTTTTTTTTACTAATCCAGATAATAGGATGATCTTTTGTAAGACCATACTCATATTTTACTTTATCTAGATAAATAAACTTATGTTCTGATATCTCAAAATGTTTATCAATAAAATCTATAAAAGGTGGCATGAATTTTTCTGATCTCATAATGTGTACTATTTTAGTTTTCATATTTAATATAATGCCCCTTTCAATTTAAATTTTTTTTCTAATGACTTTCATGAAAAAAATCATATACTTTCTCCACTATATAATCAATTTCTTCTTTTTTCAAGCCATAATATAATGGTAATCTTATTAGACGCTCACTCTCTTGTGTTGTATACTGATCTACTCCTTTAAAATAACAAAATCTTACCCCGGCAGTGGAACTATGTAACGGCACATAATGGAATGTTGCTTCAATATCATTGATCTTTAGGTAACGTAAGAGCTCATTTCTCTGTGTAAGATCTTTTGCTTTTATGTAAAATATATGTGAATTATGTTCACATTCAGAAGGTATATTTTGTATATTTATAGCTCCTTGAGTAATTAACTTGTAAAATGCATCAAGATAATATTTCCATGAAGTCAACCTATTTTGTTTTATCTCATTGAGCATTTCCAGCTGCCCCCATAAGTATGCCGCCTGAATATCACTTAAAAGATAGCTGCTCCCGATATCTTTCCAACTATATTTGTCTACATTTCCACGAAAAAATTGACTTCTGTTTGTTCCTTTTTCCCGTATTATTTCAGCACGTTCTACAAATCTTTCATCATTTACAATCAATAAACCACCCTCTCCTCCACTAGTATAATTTTTAGTTTCGTGAAAGCTGAAAGCTCCTATATGACCTATTGTCCCTAGAGACTTACCTTTGTAGCGTGATGTCATACCCTGTGCAGCATCTTCTATCACAAAAAGATCATACTTTTCTGCAATTTTCATGATAGTTTCCATCTCGCACCCAACCCCGGCATAATGTACCGATACGATGGCTTTTGTTTTTGAGGTAATAGCCTCTTCTATCTTTGTTTCATCTATGTTCATGGTATCTGGACGTATATCTACAAATACTATAGTAGCACCTCTTAATACAAATGCATTTGCGGTAGATACAAAAGTATAGCTTGGCATGATCACTTGATCACCGGGTTGTATGTCAATAAGTATGGCAGCTAGTTCAAGTGCATGTGTACAAGAAGGTGTTAATAGTGCTTTTTTACACCCCAATGTTGACTCAAACCATAAATGGCATTGCTTTGCAAAATGTCCGTCACCGGAGAGCTTATCACTTTTTATAGATGCTAAAACATACTTCTCTTCATTTCCAGTCGAAGAAGGTTTGTTAAATGATATTTTCATGATTTACTCCAAAACTTTTCATATGCTTTGTTACTTGTGGCCCTTCATTAAATATAAGATCCAGAATACTTACCCTATGTTCAAATGGTGGATAAAGCTGATCATATTCAGGATAATTGCTATAGTCCATCCATTCTACTTTTATATGCTCCTTTTTGGCAAGACTTTCATCAAAATACTCTTTAGCTGCCGGACCGCTTAGATATATGTCTGCATTACAATCGTTACAAATATCCAGTATTCGCTCTGTTTTTCCTTCAGCTAATTTAAATTCTTGTGATTGTTGTATTTCGGTTGTGATCCCTAGTATTTTATTAATAGTGATGATAAATTTATAATTAATTTGACTTAAATATGTTTCATCGCAATTTAGATATAGTTCTTCGAAAATATATTTATACTCATTAAAATATTTTGCCTTTGAATAGTTTTGAACTAACGACTTCCAGTGTTTAGTATTCCAGCGTTTATCTATTACTTTAGTTTCTATGATCTTTTGCTCAAATCTTTCTTGGCGTACGGGGATAGTCAACCATTTTAATCCGTGTGATGTTTTTATCTTATTTCTATTTCTCCAATCCCTATGAGTATATTGTACATCATCATACAACACAAACTCGTCCACCATATTAATAAGATCAAAATAACCTTTCCACGGAATATAGTTTGATTGTAAAATGGCTATTTTCTTCATTTTTAGTTTCTACTCCATATATACTAATCTATTTTATCTTTTTTTATTTACACTTATGGTTACTTTAGTCATAATCTAATATTATTTTATATCATACTATAGTGGAGTTTAAATGAAAACAATTCATATATTGGGGCATGATAACGTTGCACTTGGGGTCATGCTTGATATTATCTATCTTAAATATGCAAAAGAGTATGCAATAAAAATTTATAATAATATCTCCCCAGAAGAAAACCAATGTTTTCATTTGCCATTTATGCACCTTGAGTTAGATGTGACAGTGATACAGACCAATAAAAAACAAGGAAATATAGTATCTGGTACAAATGATCTTATTATGCTTTCAGGAACATCTCCTAAATCAAAAGTACTTATTTTTAAAGATTTTCAAGATAAGTATGGAATTCATGCTAGTGATATAAGTTCTCTTATTCATCCTAGTGCTATTATAGGACACGGCTGTAAAATTGGAAATGGAACACTTATCGGTCCAGGGAGCATTATCGCACCATATACTACCCTTGAAAATTTTGTTACTGTCAATAGAAATGTTTCAATTGGTCATCATGATCACATTGGCTCTTTTTCGTCAATTAACCCGGGATGTAATATTGGTGGAGTTACAAAAATTGGGAGAAGTGTTACCATAGGATTAGGTACCTCTGTATTTGACAATATAAGTATTGGTGATTATAGTGTTATAGGTGGTGGGTCTACAATAAACAAAGACATACCTGAATATACACTTGCTTATGGTGCACCAGCCAAAGCTATTAAAAAACTAGGGTAAAAATGTTATCGTCAAATGATGTCATTATAAGCTTTACACCCACCGGTGCTGTTGCAGGGAAAGAAGATAACAGACATTTGCCTATCAGTATCAACGAAATTGTAGAAGATGTATTACAAGCTGTAGAAATAGGCATAACAAGTGTACATCTACATGTACGTGAAGAGGTCACTGGGAAACCGTCATTGACACCAAAGCTCTATGCCTCTGTCATTGAAAAACTACGTCGTTTTGCTCCTGAACTGGTTATTTGTGCATCACTTTCGGGAAGATATCATCAAGAAGTAGAACATCGGTATGCTCCACTTATGCTTGACCAAAATGTACGACCAGATATGGCAAGCCTGACACTCGGTTCTATGAATTTTTTACATTCCTCGAGTATTAACACGCCTGAAACCATTATCACATTAGCTGAAAAAATGTTAGTACAAGGGGTTAAACCTGAACTTGAAGTATTTGATGCAGGCATGATCCACTATGCGAAGTATCTGATTGAAAAAAAGCTTTTACAATCACCCTATTATTTCAATTTAATTTTTGGTAATGTGGCTACAGCTTCAGCAAGTTTGAATGATATGGCACACCTTGTTGAGTTACTTCCCAGTGATTCACTTGTTTCATTTGGAGGGATAGGAAAAGTACAATTTTCTGTTAATGCCACAGCCATTGCAATGGGTTATGGTGTACGTGTAGGTTTGGAAGATAACTTATGGGATTATCAAAACAATAAAAAACTACCCACTAGTAATGCACAATTACTTAACAAAACACATGAGTTGATAGCCCTACATCAGAAAAAAGTAATGTCTTCAGCATTATTTCGACAAAAATTAAAGCTTTCATAGAAGTAAAATATTATGTACTTTGTTTATACTTAGTGTTTCTTGCACAGCAAAAGAAACTATTCAACTGCCCTCATCACACTATAGACACTTGAAAGATCATAGCGCTTATATCTTGCAGGTTCACTTCTTTTTTCTCCAGCGTAACTTAACATTAGACCGATTTTTCTTTTTTTGTCTACCCAATCAATAAACATGCCACTGTGTTCTATACCATGATAGGAGTGGTTAATATGGTAGACCCAGTCACCGGGTTGGAGTAGATAGGTAGGTGCATACGGTCCATTTTTGCTTTTGGAGTATATCTTATGGCGTTTGTTGTACGGATATCCTGCCCTAGTCCATGCTCTGTCTAAATAATCCCAGCATCCACCTCTGATCACTTCACGATCGAGTGACATATGACGAGTACTCTTAAGTACCTTATGTGCTGCAGGAGTGGCACGCTTTTCTGCACCTATAATAAGGTTGTAGTGCTTTTCATAACTCTTGATATGTTTTTCTGCGATGCGATCAGAACAACCAATAAGGATAAAAAGAACAATGATAAGAAAATACTTCATTTGAACCTTTTTTTAGTTTATAGTAAAAAAACCAAACTTAATATGATAGAAGAAAATAATTTAAATATTTATTATGATACTATATAATTAATTAATATTTTAAAGGAAAAAGAATGCTAAAATTTTTATTATCACTTTCACTACTCTTATCAACTTATCTTTTCTCTGCTAATTTTACCTTTGAAGAAAAGGGTGTGTTGATAACGATGAAAAATGAGCATGGGAAACCTTATGAAGTGAGGGTAAATAGACATATCCCTGCAGAGTGTAAAAAAGTACTTATTAACAACGATACACTGTGGACAGGAAACTTTGCACATAAATCTGTGCCTGAAGCTTGTAAATCTACCTATGTACATACTAAAGGCAGATTATTACCCATGCAATTAGATGTAGATCTAGAGACTTATGGTGAACTTGAAGTACTTTATACACTTAAAGAGATGAAAACAAACCCAAATATAGTGCTTGTTGATAGTCGTACAAAACCATGGTTTAAGTACCGGACAATACCAGGAGCAATTAATATGCCTTTTAATTATTTTAAAGACAATGAAGAGCATGAATTTGAGTATGAGTATGCTATGAAGTTCTTGGGTGCAGTAAAAGATAAAGATGGTGATTATGATTTTGATAACGTAAAAACGATGGTTGTCTTCTGTAATGGTCCTTGGTGCAGCCAGTCTCCAGATATGCTATTTGCATTGATGAAGGCAGGTTATCCCAGTGAAAAACTAAAATGGTACCGTGGAGGTATGCAAGACTGGCTTTCTGCAGGTATGACCTCTACCCGAGAGTAGGAGTTATATAATGAACATCCCCACTAAAAGAAGCACAAAGGGTGCCATAGCAAAAAGATAGATCTTTTTCTGTGTTTTTACAGCTTTGTAAACACCCCAAAAAAATAGTCCCAGGATGAGTAAAAAAAGTATGAGTGCAAGATAAGGAGGTATTTGTATCATTTTTCTAAGTCCTCTTTACCAAGCTTATCCACCATTTTTATACTCTCTAGAGCATTATTGAGTATCTTTTTAGTAGATGTAAGTGGTTTCATATGTAGGTTAGTCTGTTTTTTATCTAAACTCTCATCCATGAGTACAGACATAACCTCCTCCTCTAACTCTTTGATTATTTCATCCATTTTAGATTCTATAAAGTTAATATTCATATTAATTAGTATGTCCTTATATTACTTACTTTGACTTGGGTCTAAATATTTTAATAACCTCTTCATCAGCTTCCATAAATGAACCGCCAATAAGGTCGATACAGTATGGAACTGCTGGGAATACAGCATCTAAACATTCCCGGATAGATTTTGGTTTTCCAGGAAGATTAATGATAAGTGCACCATTACAGATACCAGCTGTTTGACGTGAGAGAATGGCTGTAGGTACATACTGAAGGCTTACTGCTCTCATCTGCTCTCCAAAACCGGGAAGAAGCTTTTGACATACTGCTTCAGTAGCTTCAGTCGTTACATCTCTAGGTGCCGGCCCTGTCCCTCCTGTAGTGACTATAAGGTCACAGTCTGCATCTGCTAACTCAATAAGTGTCTGTTCAATAAGACTCTGCTCATCAGGAATACACCTATACTCATACTCACATTCATTGAGCAGATATTCTTTCATCGTATCCATAATGGCTACACCGGAGATATCTTCATATATTCCTTGAGAAGCTCTGTCACTTGTGGTGATAACACCAATTTTAATTTTATGCATATACTTTATCCTAGTTTTACTAATATTTTATCTAATATATTTGTACTCAAAATCCTCTTAAAGTATCCCAATAAATAGGTCGCTTTAGTGATATAGTAGCGAGGATTTGGTTTTTTAGCTGCAATGATCCTGTAGACAACTGTTGCAACTGCATCTGCCTCTTCATTAAAAGGTACTTTTTTTTGTGTACCGTTAATACTAGTATGGTATTTGTCTTTAAACACAGAGTGCTCAATATCTACATTTTCTTGCAGTTTTTTTACAGCTGTTTTACGAAAATGACTAGTTATAGGTCCAGTATTTAAGAGTACGGGGTAGATACCTGTATCTTTTAGTTCAAGTCTTAGTGTATCTGTTAATCCTTCAATGGCATATTTACTTGCATTGTATGAGCCTCTGCCAAAAAGAGAGATGATACCAAGTACTGAAGAGTGTTGTATGATCTTACCATAGCCTTGCTCTCTCATGACAGGTATTATCTGACGTGTACATTCATGTAGTCCAAAGACATTGGTATCGAACTGTTTACGAAGTACTGAGAGTGTAATGTCTTCAACTGCTCCAGGTTGTCCATACCCTGCATTGTTGAACCATACGTCTATCTTCCCATCAAGTTCAAGTACTTTTTCAATGACAGAGGAAATTGTATCGGGCTTAGTTACATCTAGCTGCATTGCATGCTCAAAGCCTAGATTTTTTAGCATCTCAACATCTTTTTTGTAACGAGCAGTCGGATAGACATTTATAAATCTATCTTTCAGGTACTTTGCAGTCTCAAGTCCTATCCCTGTAGAACATCCTGTGATCACAATATTTGTCATTATCTACTCCTCTATGATTCTTATAAAAAAACTTTAAACGTCATGTTTGTTCTGTTGAAAATATATGATCAGTGTAGCTATGATCAGGAGTGGAGCCCCCATTTCTAAGACTTCTTCTATGACTGTAAAGTGTATGGAAGTTTGTTCAGTGATCACAATATTTAATTTAGCTAATTTTCTGGCTAAACCATCTATGCTTTTTGTAAAAAGCAGAACAAGAAAAGTGATCAGTACACCCATGTGAACGGGAGATATCTGTTTTATTTTAATGAAAAAACCTTTTGAATGATTTTTAATAATAGGTACAAAAACATATAATATGAGAGAGATTACAAATAATATAACAATAGCTTTCTCAAGGAGAGGTACATGATTACTCAAATAATATTTAATTCTAAATATTCCCATGGTTGTGAATTTTTTATGAAAACCTAATTCACGTAACCCAAACAAAATAATCAATATAAAAAAATAGTAATATCTTGCTAAGTAAGACCATTTTCCTATGAAAACTATCAGTAAAGCAGCTGCAAAATAGCCATATGCAGACAGTGATTCAATAATACCATCTTCGTTAAACCAAAGAGGATATTTATGTACATCATATATGAAAGAGAGTATTAATACGATAGTAATGATGAAGAATACGATCACAAGCGGGAATATTGAGTTGAGTAAGTTACTCTGTCCGGTTTTCATGTTTATTTTCCAATACTAATTTTGTTTCTTATGTATATTCAATAGGTGTCCTGCACCTTTTATCAGATAAGTTACTGCTAAGGATGAAAAGAAATCAAAAGTAGTTTCTGATTCTATGATCTTATCTTTTTCTCCCAGAAAAACTTCTATGGTAGTACCTCTATTTCTTAGTTCTTGTAGTCTATTTTCATCCCAGGTGTAAGTCAGTAGAGCATTAAGTTCCTCTTTTGTTCCAACCTTTAAGTACTCAGATAAGTCTATGTCTGAAGGGTATGAAACATTTGAAAGAAACTGTTGTACATAGGCTTCCTGCCCTGCTTCAAAATAACGTAATTGTGTACGTATAAAAGAGGGTTTTTGTGTTTGAAAAAAAGCCGGTGAGAGTAAGATGAGTCTATCTATGCGTTCTTTTGAAGCATAGGCATACTCAAATGCCTGTTGAGCTCCATAAGAAAATCCGGCAACTGTGTGTGCACTTTTTGTCAAATATTCATTAAATATTTCTTCTTCATTTTGAAGAGAAAATCCATTAAAGTATTTCATGAGTTAAAAGATCTTACGTAAAATATCTCTACATGTTTCTGCAGTGATATTTTCATGTTCTAAAAGATAAGCAGAAACTTCAGTTAATGCTCCATCTAAAGTTTCCAGTAGTGCGTTTACTTCTGAGACAGATTCACGCAGGAGGTCTTCTTCTTGTTGCGATGTAACTATGAAGTTATCACTCATGGCATACTCATAGACTACCTTAGCAACGATCTCTTTGGCTTGTGATATATCACCCGCAGCATTGGTAAACTGTTCACTATAACGTTTTTTAGTGGCAATACTCCCTGCAAGATAGACCTTAATACGTGAAAGAAGTTGGCTTTTTGAAAGTATCTCATGTTCTGTATTTAGAAGTCTGGTATTAACTATACCTATTTTATCATACTCAACATCCAGCCAAGTGGCTATCACCGCTTTTGCACCCTGATAGACAGCCTGTATATCACGCTCTTCCTCCGTGAAAGAGAGTAACTTATGTTTCCCCAGTAACACTTTCTCCTTTACTGCTTCAAAATCAGAAGTCACTACCGTTGTTCTGTCGTTTCTCATTGCATAGATAGCAGCTTCATTGGTAAGTGTGTCAAGAGCAGCTGAGTTAAATCCAACTGTCATGCGGGCAACCTCTTCTATATGTACCTCATGTGGTTTATTCGCTAAATATAATTCAAGTGTTTTGCTTCTATCTTCAAGGTCTGGTAATGAGATATGTATACGTCTGTCAAAACGTCCTGCTCTAAGTAAAGCTTCATCGAGCATCTCTACTTTGTTTGTAGCACCTATGATGATGACTCCTGAACTGTCTTCAAAACCATCCATCTCTGTAAGAAGCTGGTTTAGTGTTGCTTCTCTTTCATCATTTCTAAACTCTCCACGGCTTTTACCTACAGCATCAATCTCATCGATGAAGATGATACTTGGTGCCATTTGTTTGGCTTTTCTAAAAAGTTCAGAGACCCTCTTTGCACCCATACCTACATAAATATGCACAAAAGAAGCACCACTTTGATAAAAGAAAGGTACATTTGCTTCTCCTGCAACTGCTTTGGAGATAAGTGTTTTTCCTACACCGGGAGGTCCTACAAGTAAAACACCTTTAGGTAAACGTATATCTAGATCACGATACTTTTGAGGTGCCTTCAGGAAATCAATGATCTCTTCAAGTTCTTCTTTTACATCTTTGATACCTGCAACATCTGAAAATCTTATATTTGAAGTAAGTGCTTGTACAGGTTCAACATCATTCGCTTCTTCTGATCTCCCTGCTGCTCTAATGTGTTTGAGTTGCTGAAGCCTGTTTTGTTGTAAAAGTCTGTAAAGAAAAATGAAGGCAGCTATGATGATAAGTAAAGAGAAAAGATCATAAAGATCACTGTTGTCCTTACGTACTTCTATTGGGTATTTGGTAAAAAAAGCTGTTTTATTAATAGCACCTTGGTATATCTTATACTGACCAGTATCTGTTTGTAGGCGTATATACTCACCATCAATAATAAGTCTGTTGATCTTATCTTTGCTGTAGAGTGAATTTGCTTCTTTATGTGTGATGAGCTTGTCCGTATCTCTAAGTGATGCAAAAGTAAGAAGTAAGACTAGCGATATAAGTAGAATAGTCATTATTTTTATATTATTATGATGTAAGGTTGGCATTTTAAAGTTGCGCTTTGTTTTTTTCATTACTTACCTCCACATCGTTTAAAAATACCCAGTTTGAAGTGAGGTCTTCATCAGAACTGACAAATATTTTGTTAAAGTACTGGTCAAAGCCATGGTAGACACCGTTTTTCCCACCCTCAAGTAACACTTCAAGACCTTGTCTATGCTCTCGTCTAAATGCAAAGTTCTTTGCATTAATGATCGCTGTGAGTTCTTTATGTCGCTCTTTTGCAACATTTCCTCTTATTTCAGGCTTCATTGTAGCAGAGACAGTGTTGTCACGTTTTGAGTAGGAGAATGCATGTACATGCGTTAGAGGCAACTCTTTTACTCTATTCATCGCTTCTACCCACTCTTTTTCATCTTCTCCTGGATGTCCTACGATGTAGTCCGTACCCAAGGCATAACCTTGCGCGGCTATTTTATGAAAAAGTTCAAGGTCAGTTTTATACTCATTTCGTCTGTTCATAAGCTTCAGCATCTTATCTGAAGTATGCTGCAGTGCAATATGCAGCTGTTTCGCCATCCAGGGTTCGTTTAAAATTTCCATAAATTCATCATCTATCTGTATAGGTTCAAGACTTCCTATACGTATGCGTCGTACACCACGTATCTGACCCATTTTCTTAAGTAGTTTCGCCATAGAAGTATTGTGACCCTGGCCATAAGAACCTACATTGGTGCCTGTAAGGATGAACTCTCCAAAGCCATTGCCTGCAAGTTTAGTAACCTGTTCTAAAATAGTCTCTTCTTTATGGGAACGGGAATCACCTCGGACAGAAGGGATGATACAGTAAGAGCATCTAAAGTCACACCCCTCCTGGATCTTGATAAATGCCCTGCTTTTACCTACAAATTCTTCAACAATGGTAGAGTCTATATGTTCAAGATCACCTATCTGGTAAAAAGGTTGATCATTTTTTAGTACAGCATTGATATTCTCTTTTTCAGAATGTCCTATGACCCCAAAGACCTTTTTGTCTTCAAAAAGAGTCTCTCCCTTGGAGTGAGAACCACACCCTGCGAGTACCACGCGGGCATGAGGATTTTTACGTTTCATAGAGGAGATATAGTTACGTACAGAGGAGTCAGCACCGTTGGTAACTGTACATGAATTTACCACGATGATATCTGAATCAAATTCATCAAGACTTAGTTCATAGTCTTTAATTTTAGACATCATCACCTGTGTATCAAACTGGTTAGTACGACATCCAAAGGTTTTAAAATAGACTTTTTCCATTAATCATATCCTGTTTCAGACTCTATATCACTCATATTCGGTGCTGTTTTAGGAACATCTTTATCCATATATATAGACTGTGTAGGGAAAGCAAGTTGGATATTTGCTTCTGCTTGAATCCGTGAAATTATCTCAATGGAAATTGTACTTCTAAGTGTCATAGTAGCATACGAGTTGGTAAGATACCATGCAGATATTTTTAAACCGTAAGGTTCGATATGGGTAAAAATACGAGGCTCAACATTTGTGTTTCTCATACCATACTTGCTTCTAAGTTTGTTAAGCTGCTTTCTTGTGATCTCAGTGTAACCCTTAGAGTATTTTCTAGTGATCTCTTTGGCAATAGAAGAAGCTTTATGTGCATCAGAGTCAAATGTAATAACAAAGTCTATCCCATCCCATACTGTTTTTAGCCCGGAATGAGAGTAGTTAGCGATCATATCGGTAAATATGTAGTTGTTCGGTATGAATATCATACGCCCAGCTCTTCTATTTGTCAGGTAGGATGTTAGGTTGATATCTTCATGCATAGTCATACGCAGCATTGAGATATCTACGATATCACCTACATACTCGACACCCTCTCGTACAAATCTAACTCTATCGCCTACATGGATAGAACCACCAAGTACAATGGTTGCCCATCCCATCAAAGACATAAACCAGTCTTTCATCGCAATGGCGATACCAGCTGATGCAAATCCTAAAATGGTTACAAGGTAAGATACATTTTCAATGTAGGCAAGTAAGAGTATAAATATAAGTATGGTAACAAATGAAACGTTAAGCGCCTTATTGATGGTGTAAAAACGTTCATTATCTGACATATATTTACGTACCAGATATTTTATGAAAAAAAGTAAAAAGAGAAAGAAAAGTATGATCGCACCGATGTTCACCGTTTTTCCCATCTCTTTTTCAATATCATGCTGTAGATTAAGTTTGATCTCATCTATTTTCTTAGTGTAGACATTGTTACTTGTTTTAAAAATTTCCAATACAGGGACAAATGCTTCTATTTGATCTTCTATATCTTTTAAATCTGTTTCGAATGTTGTATTTTTGGGGTCAAGTACTTGAAGCTTTTTAACAAGTGTTTGTCTCTCTTTGAGCTTTTCAACGATGTAAAATAAAGATTCATAATAACTATTATACTCTTCCTGATCAGAGTTTAATTTTTCGAAGTATGATAAAGCACTTATCACAGCAAAAGGGTTTGTAACCGTAGGAATGATCTCAATGACAGGAGGGGTTAAAAACTTTTTAAAAGGATCTTTTTCATATTCTTTAAGAAGCTCCAGTTTTCCCACAAGTGTTTTTCTCTCAGCTTGACTTACTTCAAGTAACTTTTTTGCATCCGCTGTAAGTTGTTTAGATCCTTCTAAAAGCTCTATCTGTGCATCAAGTGATCTTTTCTGACGTTTTAGTACTTTATAGGTATGGTAGTTACTATAGATCTTTGACCATATGTTATCTTCTATTAACTCTTTTTCTATATTTTCTTTCTCAACCAATAGACGTTTGATCTCTACTGTGTTAAGAGGTACTGTTTTAACAATGGATACTTTGCTTGAATCTACACTGCTATTTTGTTCAACCATTACGGGTTCTGCAAACAGAAGTGTTGACGAAAGAAAGGCAAGTGTTATAAGAGTTGTTTTGAATATCATCTTACTCTCCGAACTTTTGCAGGACTTTTTTTACAATGTCTTCACCAATATCAGCTACCATTTTATATCCACCTATTCCGTGTGGTAAGATGAACTTTATGCTTCCTTTTGCAGATTTCTTGTCTAAAAAGAAATGTTCATAAAAGCTGTCAACGTCTTTAATGGTATAGGTAGTTGGCAGATTCGATTTTTCTAAAACTGTTTTTATTAAGTCTGCTTCATCTTCTGTAAGGAGCCCAAGTTCTACAGCCAAAGCGTTTGCCATGACCATACCGATAGCTACTGCTTCACCGTGCAGGTATGTCGTATAGTTTGTTTCATTCTCAACAACATGCCCAAAAGTATGTCCATAGTTCAATACCGCACGTATGCCGGCTTCTTTTTCATCTTGGTTCACTACCCATGCTTTGAGTTCTACAGATCTTCGTATCATCTCTTTTATACTTTCAACATTTGTAAGATCTGCACTTTGAAGATACTTGAAAAAGTCTTTGTCGAACATGACTGCCATCTTCACGACTTCAGCCACACCTGCAGCAAATTCTCTTGGTGGTAAAGTTTCTAAAAATGTTGGGTCTATATAAACAGCCTTAGGCTGATAAAACGCCCCTATAAGATTTTTCCCATATTTATTATTTACGCCGGTTTTTCCACCTACAGAAGCATCTACCTGAGAAAGCAAGGTTGTAGGGATCTGAATGAAGTCTATACCTCTTTGGTATAAAGATGCAGTAAAACCGGTCATATCACCTATAACACCACCACCAAAGGCAATGAGAAGAGATTTTCTGTCAAGTTTATACTCAAAACATTCACCCAGTATGTTTTCTACTGTCTCAAGTGTTTTATACCCTTCTCCATCAGGTATGGTCACAACATGGAGTTGTGTGGCGGATATACGTGAAAGAAGTGTATCTAGATGGTATCCAGCAACTGTAGGATTGGTTACGACCACAACATTGGTATCAAAAGTAAGTTCAGGTAATGCATCGATAGTGATGTTGTACGTAATGCTGGGAGTATCAGCTAATTTAATAGGAACGATCATATAAATAAAACCTTAGTATATAATATAGTTTATAATTTGATTTATTTTATCTTATATGCCCTTAAAAAGCCCTATCTAGCCTTCACTAATGGCAAATGGAACCAAAAGTTTAGGGTGCTTATTTGTTGTGAGAATAAAGTCCTCCACTTTGGAAGAGACCAGTTTTTTAATACTGTCAGTATTAAAACGTTTTTCAAAAGGTGCTACCTGTAGGATATAACTCATTTTTGAAAGTTCACGTATAGGGTTTGCCGCCTTCTCTTCAAGGTTCATTTCTATATTGAAAATATGCGTAAGTGTTTCATAATGTTCAATGATCATCTTCTTGCTCTCAAAATCTCCATCCGGATCAAAGTTTGCTAATGTAAATCCTAATCCCAGTGTCTCAGATATATCAAAAGCGGTAGAAGAGATGGATTCCATTTTATCATCTTCACTCATGAGTACAACAGACTTATGAATATCATAGAGATGTTTAGCTCCAAATATATAGACCAGTTTCTTGAGTTCATAAAGTGTGTTTTTAAGATCATCAGCTTCAAAGGTCGGGATCGAATTCATTACCAAACCTATATTGTATTCATGTATATCATATTCTACAAGTGTATTAACATCTTCATTTTTATAGTAGATCAAGATCATTACGTTGGATGATTCATATGCTTTGATCTCATCTAGTAGGTCAAAATCATTTGGGTAGAGTATACGAACGATTAACGATTTATTTTCCAGTTTATCCAGTAGATAGAGACTCTCTTTTAAGTAACGAAGTGCATTTTCTTTATCATGTCTGAAATCCAAAATTAAATAGATGTTTTTACCAAAGGGTTCAGGAAATAGTCCCATTCTTTTATTGATCGTTTTATAGACGCCATCAAGTACGATAGGTTTACCTAAGATCAGCAGTGTATCATTGGGACGTATCATTGTAGCATTGGTTGGAAGGATCTGTTTATCATCACGGTAGAGTGCTGCGATCTTCCATTTACGTTGGAGTATGGATCCTATATGTCTGTAGGCATATGAAGAGCCAAAAGGAACATGCACTTCCATGATCTCACCTTGACCTAAACCAACATTTTGTGCAACTAAAGGTACATTTGGAAGTTGATCATACAGGTGTGCTGCAATAAGTCTGTCACTATGGACAAGAGTAATATTGTCCTGATCTTTTCCTATTTCATCATCATCCCATTGGTTTACAAGAACGATACGTACTTTGTTAACAATGAGTGCAAGGTTCTTAAGGACATATTTTGCATCTTCTTTATCTTCCATGACAATGAAAATATTGGAAAACTTTGTAGTGGACATGATACGGTCAAGTTTTGAAAAGCTGCTTGGGTCTGCATCTATCAGTGTGATGTTCTTACCCATTTTTGAGGGTGTAGTACCTGACTTATAGCATGTTACATAGTATTGGTTTTCTGCAACCCTGTTTGTACTTACCCACTCAATAAATTGTTTTGCTATGCTGCCACTTGCTAAAATAAGTATGTTTTTCATTCATGTCCTATTATCATTTAGATACAATTACGTAAATAGATTTCTTGCAAAAATCAGGAAGTGCAGAGATTTCTCAGTGTGCATTAGATTTTAGCTTAAAACGTTGAAGGACTAGCAAAGCTAATTCAAAATGCTTTAAGGTGAAATATGATGTACAATGAGGAAACTATGCTTTTTTGAGTTTTGCAAGAAGTCTAATCATTCAGGGAGCAATTATAGCACAATGGAATTTCAGATAGATAAAATTGATGGCAAAGCCAGAGCCTGTACGATAAAAACAGCACATTCTACCATACAAACACCGGTCTTCATGCCTGTAGGTACGGTAGGAGCTGTAAAAACATTGGATGCTACTGATCTTAAAACGTTTTTAGATCCTCAAATTATCCTTGGAAACACCTATCATCTATATTTACGACCTGGAGATAATATCATTGCGAAGATGGGAAAACTGCATGGCTTTACTCAGTACCCAAAGAGTTTTCTTACAGATTCTGGTGGATTTCAAGCTTTTTCTCTTTCTGATAATGTCAAGATAGATGAAGGTGGTATTACTTTTGCGAGTCATATAGATGGAAGTAAACACTATTTTACCCCTAAAAAAGTCATAGACATTCAAAATAACCTTGGTTCAGATATTATGATGATACTTGATGATCTAGTTGCTCTTCCTGCTACACAGGAACGTATAAAAGCCAGTATCGAACGTACAACACGTTGGGCAGAGGAATCCATAAACTATCATAGAGAAAATCAAAAAAAAGGTATAGGGATTGACCAGAATATCTTTGCCATTATTCAGGGTGGTACAGACAAAGCTTTTCGTGAAAAGTCAGCCAAAGAGCTTTGTGCTTTAGATTATGACGGTTTTGCTATAGGTGGACTCTCTGTAGGAGAAGCAAACCAGGACATGTATGACACAGTGGAGTGGACGACGCCATTCATGCCCGAAGATAAGCCACGCTATCTCATGGGTGTAGGAACACCTGAAGATCTTGTAGAAAATGTTTCACGAGGTATTGACATGTTCGACTGTGTTATGCCTACAAGGAATGCACGTAACGGTACACTTTTCACTTCTTACGGAAAGGTAAACATTAGAGCTTCACGATTTAAGGAGGATGAAAGAGCATTAGATCCCGAATGTGGTTGTATGGTTTGCCAAACCTACTCTCGTGCTTACCTCTGTCACCTCTATAGAGCAAAAGAGATGACCTACTTTAGGCTCGGTACAATTCATAATCTGTATTATTATCTCAATTTAATGAAAGAGATGAGAGAAGCTATCTTGGAAAATAGGTTTGAAGCATTTAAAGCTGAGTTTTATGAGAAGAGAAAAAAGTAAAACTACGCTAATTTATTTTTCCAGTAATTGATCCAAGTAATTCTCAGTTTTGATTTTTTTACTTTTCTAAGATTTGAAGGAAGATTCTGACGTAAGTTCTTCTCAAGTCTTTTAGTAAGTTTTTTGTTTTTCATAATGGCGTTAAAGCCCCCTGCTCCCTGTTGATGTGTAGCATAGAGAGAAAATGCAGAAACTTTATATCCGCGCTTCTTTAGACTTTTAATGTTATCTTTCATAATGGCTCGAAATATTTTGTCCTGATTATAGGGCTTTTTCCACAAATGTCTTGGTATTTTGAGTTTTTTTGCATAGTACTTCGCCGTACTAGGCATGATCTGATAACGACCATAGGCACCTGAACGATGGTTCTTGACATGATACTTACCTGTAGTTGATTCTATTTTTACAAGTTTTTCAACAATATTTTCCAAATTACTTTGTTTCATCCCTGCGAATTTCGCAAGTTTGGTACAAGCAGATGCCTGTGCTGTTGAACTGACCAATAACATGATCCATGGGATAGAAGCTTTTCGAAGCTTTTCTTCCTGTGTTTTAATTAAATTAATTACTCTTTTCATATAAGTACCTCGATATTAATTTCTATCCAATAGTCAATTTTGCGATCATGTGATTATTTTTATCATGTTGTTTTATTACCTTCGCATCCAGTGAAGGTTTACCTGTAATGAGTGCCCCTTTAATAGTATTTAAAACATGAAAAAAGTTTTTATTAAAAGGAACAGTGATCTGTTTTATTCTTTTATGTTGTATCAAATATACAATATTGTCGATACAATGAAAATAATATATTTTATTCATTGCTCTTTGTATCTTGTACTCTTTCATCATTTCAATATTTTTTATCCAAACTTTTTTCTCAATGCTGGTAATATGAGGTATGGTCTGTATATAGGCTATTTTATTTTCTATCTTTTGTTTGTATATTTTACATTCTTCTGTTGTACAGTCTTCTAAATCATATTCATGTTGTTTCAAGACTGCAAACAAGCTCTCTTCATCTAGACTCTTATAATCAAACTGATGGCTATGAAATGGTTTTTTTTCATAATCATTATTTACACTTTTGAGAATCTCTAAAGCAGAAGGAATATATACATATTTATCTTCTTTAGATTTTTTATAATCTATACCATGGTGTGAAACTTCTACTCGTGGACCTATATACTGTAATTTAGACATTAATATTCCTTCATATATACATAAATACATGTTTTATTTATTGCAAATTATAACAAATAAGAATAAAATATAAGAATTTATGGAAATATTTAGGTATATGGTATATTGATATTAATTACTATTTATCGTATATACGGGACCTTTGCAGAAGGTGTGTCTTTATAAGTATGTTTCAAATGAGCATCCTGATCATCAAAAAAGATATCTGCACCAAAAGCTTTAATGACTTCATACTTTTGTACTCCACCTTGAAAAAAGGCTTCATCAACACGTACACCCCACCCTTCTAATGTTCCTAAAACACGTTCATGTGTTGAAAAGTTCCTGGCTGTAACAAGTGCTGTTCGTATAGGTGAAGATTCCATAGGAAATTTGTCTTGTATCTCAGATATGGTTTTTAAAAACTTAAAGAAAGGTCCTTTACTGAGAGGATTTTTGGCATTTTCACGTTCATGTGCTATGAAAGCCTCAAGACCACCCTCTTGGTAGACCTTCTCACTTTCATCTCCAAAGATCACGGCATCTCCATCGAAGGCTATTTTCACCATATCTGACTCTTCAGAGCTAATGGAAGTATGCGGGAGTATGGTTGCTGCTGCTACACCAGAGTTTACAGCTTCTTCTACATCGGGTGCATAAACAGAAAGAAAAAGGTCAACTTTAAAGGCTTCAAGGTAACGGGCTACGGGTGTTCCTGCCGTCCATCCTGTTCTTTCTATATCAAGATTGAAGTGTTCTATGGATCGACCTATGCGTAAACCTGTTGCTGCATTGTTACGTGAGAGAATGATGACTTCAATAAGTTTATTGTTAAATTTTTTGTTGATTGAAAGAAGATTTTGTACAAATCTAAATCCAGATCCCTTTGATAAAGGATTATCAAGGTTTTCCAGTTGATGTTTGTAGTAGCTCTCCAAACCCTCTTTATCAAATATGGCATTTTCTTCCTCAAGATCAAAGAGTGCACGTGAAGAGATAGCGATAACAAGTTTGTCATGAAGGTCATATGCCATGGATTTCCTTTTCTTTATGTTATTTTAGTCAGTTTTACTTATAATGTTGGAATTAAATCAAAGGATGACTCAAATAATGGATACACTTTTTGTCTACGGCACACTTATGCCTAACTGTCCTAATGGACACGTTCTTGAGAACATTACAGGTAAATTCATCCCTGCAACAGTGACTGGTGAGCTCATTGCTGCAGGCTGGTCAGCATCTATGGGGTATCCTGGTATAAAGATAGACTCAGATAAAGATACCGTACACGGCTTTTTATTCTACTCACATAATCTTGAAGATAACTGGGAATATTTGGATGAGTTTGAAGGTGCAGAGTTTGTCCGTACAGAAGTAACTGTAGAGAGGTATGATGAGATGGATGTAGATACTTTTATTTATGCGCTTAAACACAATAAAGAAGAACTTGAAGACGAATAATTTTTGATATAATGTAAAAAACATTTATAAGGAAGAAGTATGAGTTTTGGAAATATAGTATTGATCATTATTGTTGCTGTGATCGGTTATTTAATCGCGATATATAACAAGTTTGTATCATTAAGAGCAGGAATTGATGCTTCATGGTCAGATATAGATGTACAACTTAAGCGTCGTTATGACCTCATACCTGCACTTGTAGACACTGTAAGAGGATATAAGGAGTATGAAGCAGAAACACTTGAAAAAGTGATACAAGCACGTCAACAGGGATTATCTGCAGGAACTATGGATGAGAAAGCAGCTGCAGCCAATGTCTTAAGTGGTGCACTTGGAAAATTATTTGCTTTGGCAGAAGCCTATCCTGATCTTAAAGCAAATACAAATTTTTTAGATCTTCAAAATCAACTCTCTACCTTAGAAGATGCTATACAAAATGCAAGACGCTACTACAATGCCATTGTCAGAGACTACAATGCCAAAACTGAGTCTTTTCCAGATTTAATTATCGCACAAAAATACAACTTTACTGCACGTAACTATTTTGAATTAGAGAGTTCGGAAGCAGATGCTGTTCAAAAGATGCCTAAAATAGATCTTTAAGATGTTTAAGAAAGTTCTTGTATTTTTTCTCCTTTTTTGGGGTGCAGGTACTATACTTCACGCCGAAAAAATTTCTAACTATCGAGTAGATGTTACTGTAGCACAGAGTGGAGAACTCTTCATTACAGAGTCCATAAGCTATGATTTTGAAAAACAAAGAAAACATGGAATATTTCGTGATATACCTTTTACTATAAAAAAAGATTCACGCATTATAGATCTTGAGTTGTATGATTTCTCTGTACAGATGGACGGTGGTCCTGTTGAATGGGAAAAGTCCACTATTAACTCTACTAATGCAGGAAAGACCATAAGACTGAAGATAGGTTCAGCAGACAGTTATGTTACAGGGAAACATCTTTATAAAGTTGCTTATCACGTTAAAAAAGGTGTTCTTCCAGCAGCAGAAAATGAAGAGAATGACGCAATTCGATGGAATATTATAGGTACAGGATGGAATGTAGCTATCACAAATATAAAGGCAAACTTCTACTTACCCACTTCTCTATCTCAACATGATATCGCACTCTCTACCTATACTGGAAGATATGGTCAAAAGTCTTCGTCAGCAAAAACTGCATGGGTAAACGCTCAGCATTTAGTGGTAAATATAGGAAGTTTAAAACCTTATGAAGGTGCGACAGTTGAGTTGGCATACCCTTCTGGTATCTTAGATCAAAATGGACTTGATAATACCAAGGGTACTTTTATAGACTGGTTTTTGCTAAACTGGCACTGGGGTGCTTTATTTGGTTATTTACTCTACTTTCGTAAAATGTTTGAAAAGTATACCGGCTTTGTAGATGAACGTTCTGTGGCTGTACGGTACTATCCCCCTAAAGATATGAGTATTTTGGAAGCTGGATTGGTCTTAGATAAATTTGCTGACAATAAAGACTTCTCTGCAGCAGTGATCGAACTAGCTGAACTTGGGTATATAGAGATACATCAAGCCAGCAAATCATCAGAACCTGTTTTGCAACAAACAACAAAAACAACAGAGTCCTTAGGTATGGATCAAAAGTATTTACTTGATCATATCCTTTTTAAAGGAACCAAAAATATGTTCACCTTTATAAAAGGATCTGAGTCTAAAGCCAAAGCATTACAGAAAGGCTTTAAAGAGATTAATGACAATCTCTATAAATGGGTTGTTTCCGATGGCTATATGCTTGAGAATCCTCAAAGAATACGTAAAGACTTTTTGATAAAAAGTATATTGTATTTACTTCCTGCAGTGGCATTAATGCTCTATGGTTTTTATGTGAAGTTCGGTACAGAAGTTATATTTATGTTGATCTTTCCTATTGTATTTGGAATTGCAGGATTAACAGTCGCACTCAATAAAAGTGGTTTGGCAAATAAGATATTTGGTGCGGTATTTGTCCTAAGTGGTTTTACTCCGATTATAGGGTTAATGAAAGATGGCATGAGCATAGAGACACTCTTCTTTGGTCCTTTTGGTGTAGTGTTCATGCTGGCTGGGGCTCTATTTTATACGTATAAAAAGATTGGAAGATTTACACAAAAAGGTGCATATACACGTAAACATCTTCTTGGACTCCAAGAGTTCATCTCACGGGTAAAGCAAGATGAGATCAAAAGACGACTAGATCTAGATCCACTTTATCTTGAAAAGCTACTCCCCTATGCTATTTTGTTTGGTGAAACAAAACACTGGCTCTCGTTCTTTGCACTACTTAGTGTACAAACACCTCTTTGGTATCATGGTGATCTAAATCATTTAGGTAGTTTTAGTGCTTCTGTCGATAGTGCTGCTACACCTCCATCTAACTCAAGTGGAGGAGGAGGCTTCTCAGGTGGAGGTGGATTCTCCGGCGGTGGAGGCGGCGGTGGAGGTGGTGGCTCCTGGTAGCCTTTTTATAAACCTTTGATTATCTGAGTTAATGTACCTTTAAAATCATCAGGTTTTAGAAGTGATATATCAAGTGCTTTTTTGCATGCCTCATACACAACTTTTTTATCATTTTTAGCAAGTGCTTTGATCTCATATTCTGCATGAAGTAACTTAAGATCTACATAGTCGTTTTGAAGATAAAGAAGATAGATACAATATCCTTTATAAGCTCTGTCAACACGCTGAGAATCCGTTGTTTGTTTTGAGACTGAATAGTTACTGTGGAAAAGTATATCGGGCATATTGATATTAGCAAATAGCAACGTATTTGCAAATAATATTGATAGGAGTGTTTTTTTCATGAATCAACCTTTAAGTATTATTATAAGATTTTTTTTATTTATACTATGCTTATTTAGCAGATAAAAGTTTAAAATATTTTAATATTAGAAATTTATAAGCAATTTTCCCAATATTTACTATAGATATTGATCATTGATTGGTTTGAAGAAATTGGATGAGATTGTCTTTTGTCAAGGGTTTTGAAAAATAATACCCTTGTCCTATATGACAATTATTTTCCTTCAGAAACTGTTCCTGTTCTTCATTTTCAATACCTTCTGCTACATTCACATAGCCCATAGCTTCAGACAATGCTAAAACAGATTTGATGATGGCTAAATTATTTTTATTATGAGGTAGATCATCTATAAAACTTTTATCAATTTTAAGTTCATTAATTGGGAACTCTTTTAAATATTTTAAAGAAGAATGTCCAGTCCCAAAATCATCAATGGAGATACCAAAACCATATGTTTTTAAATTTTTAAGTAATTTTTTACTTTGTACAATATTTTTCATGATATGTGTTTCTGTAATTTCCAATATAATATATTTGGGATCTATACCTATATCTGTCGTTATTTTTAGAAATTTATCAATAAATGATTTTTGATATAGTTGTGCCGCAGAGATGTTTATAGAAATATGCTGTAGTGTATTTGTATGTTTTTGAAATGTTAAAAAATCTTTACATGCTTGTTCAAATATATAAAGACCTATATTAATGATAAAGCCGGTATCTTCAGCAATTGGTATAAATACTTCAGGACTAATACTGCCTAGTTTAGCACTGTCCCATCGTATTAATGCTTCCATACCTATAACAGTTCTCTTTTTTATATTGTATTGTGGTTGATACATTAAATATAGTTCATTATTATTAAGTGAATTTTTAAGGTTTTGTTCCAAATTAAGTCGTTCATGTGCATCTAGTGATAATTCTTCTTTATAATAACTATATGTGTTTCTGCCTTCAGATTTAGCTTTATACATTGCAATATCAGCATATTTGAAGAGTTGTTGACAATCTATACCTGTATTATCATCAGGATAGATAGATATACCGATACTTAGTGTAATATTGAGTAGATGTGACTTTGTTTGAACTGATTGGGTAAAAAGTTGGATGATCTTTTCAGATACATGTGCAGCAGTATATTGATTGTCCAGATCTTCAATAATAACGATAAATTCATCACCTCCCACCCTTGCTAAAATATCAGAGTCTCTTAGTACTTCTCTTATACGTTTTGAAGTTTCGATCAGTAGCTCATCACCCACATTATGACCTAATGTGTCATTGATCATTTTAAACCTATCAAGATCAATAAACAAAATAGCTATTTTCATGTTGTTCCGTTGTGCAACAGGAAGACGTTTCTTCAAATACTCTTCTGCACTCAGCCTGTTTGGTAATGAGGTCAGTGCATCATGGTAAGCCATATACTCAACTTTATGTTTTTCATCTATGTAATCTGTTATATTTAATTTAATAGCTAAGTAATTAACAATTTCGCCATGCTCATAAATTGGCATGATAGAAGCTTTTTCATAAAGGAGTGAACCATCTTTCTTTTTATTTATAAATTCACCTTCCCATTTTTCTCCAGCAGCCAGTGCAGTATGTAAACCTTCATAAAGTTCTTCATCGTTCATCCCGGATTTTAATATCCGTGGATTACTACCTATGAGTTCCTCTTTTGAATAACCACTCTCAATTTGGGCTCTTTCGTTGACATACACTATATTTTTATCAAGATTGGTCACAATGATAGAATTATAACTGTTATCAATAGCTGCTCTAAAGCCTAGCAACTCATTTTTGAGCTTCGATGCACGTCTATTCATTTCAAATAATAAGATCATAATAATAAACCCTATACCAGATAAAATGATAATGACAATTTTCTCAATAAAAATACTTTCTTGATAATTGTCATTTAAAAAAACATGTAAGTTATCCAATGAAATTTCCACTTTCTGTGATTCTTGAAAGTCAGAAATAGTATTAAATTTCTTTATACGTTTCATATTTATATCTACATGATCCAAGTATAGTTTTATGAGAGGATGTTCTTTATCGCTTATCTGATTTAATGCACTGATATCAGCTAAGATACTTTGAATATCTATATCAATATACATAAAATATTTTACGATACTTAAAAGAATTTTATTTGAAAGATATATACTACTTTTCTTAAGTGTATTGGATTTAGATATGGACGTATTGACAGCGTAAAGGTAATGTATAGAATATAAGAATTGTGAATTTAAAGATTTGAAAGACTCGATAGCATCCAATTTAAGGTCATACTGCTTTTTTACTTCTTTGATTAACATTTTATACTCAGATAAAGATTTAGAATGTGGTTTATATGTGTTTAAAAATTTTATCTCTTTATTAAATTTAATAATGCTTTCATTTATTATGTCATAATTTAAAAATTTCCCTTTTTGCAGTAATAAATTATCAAAGTCCTTGTTTATACTCTTTAAATGATGCACAGCATCATCATAATTAGAAAACTCTTCAATATGTTTGTTTGTATTAATAATATATAAGGAAAGTATTATAATGACAAGTATAAAAAATGACAGTAGCATTGTGATAGCATCAATATTTTTAAATTTCCATTGATTTTTGCGCATTAGTTTTTTATACTTGAAGGAATTTCTCCACTGAGAGAGTTTAAAAAGCTTATTATTTTTCTGACCTCTTCTTCAGATATGATACGTCCCAGTTGATATTGGGCCATGAATTTAACCACATCTACCAGAGAATCATATCTTCCATCATGAAGATATGGTCCTGTCATGTTTATATTTCTAAGTGATGATACTTTAAAGTAATATTTATCTGATTCTTTTTGTGTCACTTCATAGCGACCAAGACGTTTGCTTTTTGAATTTTTCATCACACCAAATTTATTATAAAGGTTGCCACCTACATTCTTACCATGGTGACAAGCTATGCAACCTACTGATTTAAATAAACGATATCCATCTTTTTGGTCTTGCGTGATAGCAGATTCATCACCTTTTAAATATCTATCAAATGGTGAATTGAGGGTAATGAGTGTTTTTTCAAATTCTGCAATAGCATCACCTATGGAGTGTTTGGTGATCCCGTCTTCATAAATTGCATCAAACTCTTTTTTATAAGATGTTTGTTTAAGTATCGTTATAAGTTTATCAAACGTATGGCCCATCTCAATCGGATTTTCAATAGGTCCCCAGGTTTGATGAAGCAGCGTGTCAGCACGTCCATTCCAAAACTGTCTAAAGTTGTATGCAGCATTTAAAACAGTTGGTGTATTAATATCTCCCTCTTGTCCATTGATACCTACAGAGAATTTAAGCCCGTCGTCACCACCATTTTGAAGATCATGACAGCTTGCACAAGATACAGAGTTATCGGCTGATAAGATGGGGTCAAAAAAGAGTTTTTTACCAAGTTTCACTTTATCTTGATCCAATCCTTTTATCGCTTCAAGGGGGAGTTATCGGTTCAGCTTGAGATAAACTAATTAAGAGAAAAATATATACTATGTATTTCACTACCATCCCTTGAGTATTTATAGATACGTATTATACAAACTAAAGTATTACAATTTGACATATTTTTCTGATAATTCAATTTTTTACTTTATAATACCACTATGTATCAAAAGAAAAAAGAAAAATTATTTATCTCAGAATTATTAGATGATCCGGCTGTACCTTACCCTGCATACTATATTTTGAGTACAACTATGTATCAAAACGATATGCTACAATCTGCACTGATATCTCTACATAGTTTTAATTTCTCTTATTATGAAACGGCTAAAACACATGAAGATATTTTTGCTATGTTCAATTCGGGGACCTTTCCTATCTATAAAGAAAAATATATTGTTGGTTATTTTGGTAATAAAATGATGTATTTGGAATCAAATGGATGGAAAGGTATGCCCTCTACGGAGGACATATTTAAGATGGAGAATTGGTTAGTCTATTAAATAATTTAAACAAATTATAGTTATAAGTTTTTCTTTAAGTATAATTTTAGGTTAAGATAGTTATAATTTCGACCATATCTTAGGAATGATATAATTTTTTATTCTTCCTCCTTTTAGAAAAAATTTGTTCTCCGACTACCAACGGAAACATTCTTCCCGTATCGTTTCTAAGATAGCTGCTTATTTATCTATATCTTGTTCTATTTTCATTATTATAAGATCTGTGTGTATTTCTTGACCTGTTATAATTTTGATCATTTTTATTACTATTTGTATCTTTAGACTTTGACGTCTTATTATAATTTTCTTTTCTTTTTACATTATTATTTTCATTTTGGTTTCTATTTTTAGATCTTGATGTATTGTTATACTTGTTATCTTTTCGTGTATTTTGCTCATTTCTAGTTCGTGATCTATTGTTATAGTTTCGCTCTTTTCTTTCATTGCGATCATATCGGTGTTTATATTTGTCTCTTGTTGTATTAGGATACGGTCTATTATTTTTTACATAATTATCATTTTTATATCTTCTTGGTCTATCTCTATTGATATTATAAACATTACGTTCATTTCTATATTGATGTCTATTACGGTATTGTTTTCTGGAGTTATAATGACCATGGTGCCCTACTATAGCTCTGTATCGTCTACCGTTGTAGTATCTGTAACCTCTATGGTAGTAGTGCCCATGACGATATCTATGACCTTTATAATGATAATACCCACCACTATAATACCCGCCATAATAGTATCTTCCACTATAATAATAGTATGGTTGATCATAATAATAAGGGTAACTGTAAACTGATGCAACTACTGCAGCTGTACCAATGCCGGCTGCAAATGCACGTTCTTGAGGAGTACATCCGTTTACAAGCAAAGCGGAGGTAACTAGACTTATCGCTGTGATATGTTTGAGTTTTTTTCTTAACATCTTACTTTCCTTTTATTTTTATTTTACCATAGTATAGAAGAAATGTGGAATCATTGTGAGTTTACTTTGAGCTACCTCTTAATACATCTAAAACATTCGTGGCATAACACCCTTTAGGCAAGACAAATGAAAGTTCATAGTGGGCTTTCTCTTCGACATAGTTCTTTTCTATCTCTGTAACCTGTATCCAGGCATAGCGTCTGGCACCATTGAGGTTCATCTCTTCAGTAAATGGAGCTTCTAAAAGCCCTGCTGTACTTGTAGAGTGTTTTGTTTTTTTACCGGGAAGCAATCCCGCAGGTGCAATGTCTTTCGTCTCAAAACGTTTGGCTTCTTCCTCTAGATCTTCAACATTGAAGACCCGACCATAAGGGTAATGCATCATGGTATCACCCTCAACAAGTTTAAAGAAGTTTGGTTGTGTCTTTGTGCCTTTGAGTGAACCTTCAGGAAGTTTCATGATCTGTTCAGTTTCTGCTTCTGAGAACTGCTCTAGCAGATGATTGAGCTCCATGCGTTTAGAGAGCCAGTTGTTAAAGAGATAGGACTGGTATGATCCCATCAAGAACTCTCTTGTCTTTCGGTCACGCATTTTCAGTGTACCTTCGACAAGTTTTTTCCCATCTTCCCAGTTATTGCCATCCGTTCCAAAGCGCTGATTTCCAAAGTAATTTGGGACTCCATTCTTTTTTATCCATTTGAGTACAGAGTCCAGTTTGTCTTTTTGTACACCAAGTACTTTTTTAAGACGGATCTTAAAACGGTTTCCTTTTAAGTGCCCTACGCGTATCTTGTTGTTATGACGTACTGTAGAGAGTATTTTTATTTTCTCATGTTCAAAGTTTTTTAGTTTCTCTTCATGTATAGCCATCACAGAGATATATTGGATAGTCATGGCATGTTTATCTTTGAGACCGGCATATCCCATGTCTCGACGACGTATACCCACATGGTTTGAAATGGCATCTAACATTTCCCATGTGGTCATCTCTTTCTTACGTACCTGAAGTACTAGATGCTCGCCCTCACCTGTAAATTCATACAAAGGTATCTCTTCAACAGTAAAGTCTCTGGGAGAGGAGTTAAATACAAATTCATTTTTGACGTTTAGGGGATAGATTAGGTTCATGGGTTTCTTTCACTTTGATATGCGTAGTATTTTATCTGAAAGCATATTAAAACGAATCTTTGATGTATGTTTATGATATACTTTATTTCAATCAAATATACTATAAAAAATGGAAAATGAAAATTAATAAACAATCAAAAAATGAATCGGTATTGATAGTTATCTTATCTGAAACACGTGCATTTGAACATACATTTGATCTATTTAAAGAAAATATGCTTAATGTCATGAATGCAGACTTAGCTCTTTGTGTAGCCAATAATCATAGAGAAGAGACTTCTAATCCTTTCTATAAAGAAGCAAAGTATATTTGGACTTATGATGAACCAGATGACTGGGGTGCTGCTTTTGATGATATGCAGCAGAAAAAAGATTTAGATAGTAATTGGCGAAAAGTTCTTGAAATTAAAGATCAATGGCTTGGTGGTATTAAAGGTCCTGAGGAACATCCTGGATCTGCAGGTATTTTGTTATTTTTTAGATATTTTTTAAAAGAATCCATTCTACAAAACAATATCATGGATAAATATGACCGATTTATAATTACCAGATCCGATTTTATTCATAAGATTCCACATATACCCTTAAGTCTTTTAGACCCGAAGTATATTTGGATTCCTTATGGTGAGGATTATGGCGGATACACAGATCGTCATATAGTTGTCCATAAAAAAGATTTAATACCTGTGCTATCTATTAGCGATAAAATCGTTACGCAACCTGTTGAGTTACACGCTAAAATGAGATTTACATCTAAGTGGAATTTAGAAAAATATATTAAATTCTCTTTTAAAGAAATGAATCTTGTATCAAAAATAAAACGTTTTCCATATACTATGTACAGTGTTAGGTCTACAGATGGCCATACACGGTGGAGTAGTGGGAAATACAATGAAGATTTAGGATATTATATAAAATATAAAAGTGAATATAAAAGCTATGAAACAAATGCTTTACTCATTAAAAAACACGGGGATTGGAATTATTTTAAAATGTATATACTGCTTGGTATAGTTTATCTACAGAAAAATAATCTTCGAACACTACGTAAAAGTATAAAAAAGTTATTTACACACAAAAACAGGAAAGAGATAATATGAAAAAAGCATTGGTATGTGGTGCAGGTGGTTTTATTGGCGGGCACCTTGTTAAGAGATTAAAAAAAGAAGGTTATTGGGTAAGAGGTGTAGATTTGAAATTTCATGAATATGAAGAGACTCAAGCTGATGACTTTGTTATAGGTGACTTAAGAGATCGAAATGTATGTGAACGTATCATAGATACTAAATTTGATGAAGTATACCAGTTGGCCGCAGATATGGGAGGTGCCGGTTTCATTTTTACTGGTGATAATGATGCACAAATTATGCAAAACTCTGCAATGATAAATTTAAATATACTAGATGTATGTCATAAGCGAAATATAAAAAGAGTTTTTTATTCATCCTCTGCTTGTATATACCCAGAATACAATCAATTAGACCCAGATAATCCAAAATGTTCAGAAGATTCTGCTTATCCTGCTGCACCTGATAGTGAATATGGTTGGGAGAAATTATTTAGTGAGAGATTATATTTAACGTATGGTTCAAATTATGGCATGGAAATAAGAATTGCCAGATATCATAATATATTTGGTCCACTTGGCACATGGCATGGGGGAAGAGAAAAAGCCCCTGCATCATTTTGTCGTAAAGTTGCAACAAAAAAAGATGGTGACACTATTGAAATGTGGGGTGATGGCAAACAAACCCGTTCTTTCTTATATATTGACGACTGTATCGAAGCCACAACTAGATTAATGCGTTCCAATTTTACGGGTCCTGTTAATATCGGTTCAGAAGAGATGGTAACGATTAATCAGTTAGCAAATATAACGATGGATATAGCAAATAAAAAACTTCATATTAATCATATACCTGGACCTGAAGGTGTAAGAGGAAGAAATTCTGATAATAAATTAATTGGTGAGAAATTAGGATGGACACCAAGTATAGAACTAAAACAGGGTATTGCTCTTACCTATAAATGGATTGAAAGAGAAGTTGAAAAATCTGGATTAGCACCAGAAATAAAAGATGATTTTTCATCTGACTGTCATATAAAACATTGAGTTATAGACTTTAAAATAAAAAATGTATAATCGCATTTATTTATAGAATAAGGGTATTTAATTTGAAACTTCAAAACAAAAAAGTCATAATCTTTGATCTTGATGGTACACTTATTAATTCCGCTCCTGATCTGGCTCATGCTGTCAATTATATGTTAGAACAATTGGATCGTAGTACATTTTCAGAAGAGATCATTCACGAATGGGTGGGTAATGGTGCTTTAATGCTGGTGAAACGTGCTTTATCAGGTGATAGAGATATAGAGGTTAATCTAGATGAAAAACTTGTTGAAAATGCTTTAGATATCTTTCTTGATTTTTATGCTCAAAATCTATGTAATGAAACGGTGACATATCAAAATGTTCCTGCTACACTTCAAACTTTAAAAGAAAAGGGTTACCGTTTAACTATCGTGACTAACAAACCTTTTGCTTTTGTATCACCTATTTTACAAGGTTTGGGTATAGATGATCTGTTTGAATTGATCTTGGGTGGAGATAGTTTAAGTGTGAAAAAACCTGACCCTGCACCTTTATTGTATGTTTGTGAAAAATTAGAAGTTTCTGTAGATGACTGTGTAATGGTTGGAGATTCTAGAAATGACATTTTAGCTGCAAATGCATGTGAGATGCAGAGTGTAGGTGTAACATACGGATATAACTATGGTGAAGATATAGGTATCTATGAACCTAATTTCATCATCAATGACTTTGGAGAGCTGTTAGAAACACTATGATAGATAAAAAAGCTAAAATAGCCATAGTCGGGGGTGGTGTTGCAGGGGCAAGTGCTGCACTTTATTTTGGGCAAATGGGGTTGGATATAACACTGATAGAAAAAGAATCTAGCCTTATCTCCGGACCACCGTTTTGTCATTTACATGCCGGTGGTAACCTCTACCGTGAAATTTCAGATGAGCAGTGTGTAACCCTGCTTAAGCAGTCGATCGATTTTTTACGATTTTATCCTTTCATTGTAGATTATCGTCCTACTGTCATTGTACTTCCTGCCACAGATAATGCTACACCAGAAGCATTACTTCCACGTTTAGAACTGCTCACGCGTGAATATGAGACACTCATCCGTAATGACATGAAAAACAAAGTGCTGGGTGAAAGTGCAGACTACTATAAAAGTTATGACAGAGCACATATAGAAGCTTTTAAAGAAAAAGATATAGTAAAAAAACCTGCAAGTTGTGATGAGTGGATGATACCTGTTGCTAAAAATTTAGATCTTGATAAAGTACAGTTCCCACTTATAATGGTACAAGAGTATGGTTTGAATCTTTTTAGACTGGCTGCAGGTACTGCACTTGGTCTGGAAAGTATGTCATCTGTAACACTGCATACTCAAAGTATCGTACATAATGTACAACAAGCTTGTAATGATGATGGGTGGATAGTATCTTATGTTAAACATGACAAAAGTCATCAAGAGCATTTTGACTATCTCATTAATGCAGCAGGATTTAGAACGGGTAAAATAGACGATCTCTTAGGTGCTCCATGTAAAGCGATGGTAGAGTTCAAGGCAGCATATATAAGTCAGTGGGATACATCTGATGATACATGTTTCCCTGAGATTATTTTTCATGGTCAAAGAGGTACACCACAAGGTATGGGACAGTTTACCCCTTACCCGGGTGGTTATTTCCAACTACATGGCATGACAAAAGACATTACACTCTATGAAGATGGTTTAGTAGCTAACACTGCTGTGAGTTGCCAACCACAATTGGGTCAAAATTTTATTGAGAAGATAGACAAGTCCTGGACAAAAGAAGAGACCATAGAACGTACTAGTTCTGCTATTAAACATTTATCTCAGTTCATCCCTTTTTTTTCTACAGCAGAGGTTGGATCCAAACCTCTCTTTGGTGCACAGCAGATCCCTGGAGATGATCCGACTTTACGTGTAGCTGAAGTCTCTTTTCCCCGTGAACGTTATGCTAGATGTGAGATAGTAAAAGTCTCTTCTGTTTTAGACATGATCGATGCGATAAACAAGCAATTGATAGCATTGGGATATGTAGATGAAGCTATGCTTGGCAAAAGAGAATTTGAACATAGTATAGCATTTAATGAGACTGAGATAAAAGAACGTGCAGAGTTGATCGCAAGTGAAAGAGCTTATCCTTATCAGTTGGCGAACAGAACTGTATCAAGAGCAAATTAAATGGTATAATAAGAGTATGAAAATACTAACTCTTCTCTTTATCGGTTTTACGCAATTTCTCTTTGCTTCAGACTTAACGCAAATTACTATAGGCAAGCAAAACTTTTCCATAGTCACGGAGACTTACGATATCTATAACTCTAAAGGTGAAGTGATGAAGCTTTATAAAGAAGATAGTAATGGTAAGTTGACTTATATACTGGGTCTTACTCTTAAAGACAATACAGGAACTTGCTCCATTGTAAAAATACAACAAGGTGCCTATGAGATCAATGGCACAGATATCATGCTTTATAGTTTATGGGACAAAAGGGGAAGAATCGATGATGCACCTTATGGTGCACGTATAACACATTATAAAATGTTAGAAGATCATGCTGTAGTCAAAAAATCCTCATATATTTACATTGAATCTTCAAGTAAGGGTTACAATGAGGATAGTGGCATGAAATATCTTTTTACACCTCCCCAAACAGATCATGAGAAAGAAGAACTACAGGCTTATATAGAAGAGGTTGAACAAAAGTATGAAGGGACATTTGTTTTTGATAGTGAGGCAAGAGATCTTATAACAGAAGTGAAAGAAGCATTACAAAGAAAAATGAACAGAAGATGGAAAAGGAAATGATCTCATAAAATGAAAAATGTTGTACCATTTTTTTCGATACTCATCATTCTTCTGTATGCCTTCTATAACGCACAATTTCGTGATACTGAAAAAGTAGATACAAAAACTCATAAACATTACAAAGAACACATTCAATCACATAAAACTACACATTATGCAGATGAACTTTTACGTATCAATACAGATGAATATACCAAAGAGTACATCATAAAGGTCATTAATCACGGCTCTGATATTTTGGACTTTAAAGGTGGCGTGATGGAAGGTGGTTTTGCTGGTTCCTCTGATGCAGAAAAGATCGCCTGTTATACGATGGAGCTTTCAGGTAAAAAATGTTCCTCTCCCTACCCTAAAGATGCTGCTATGTTTTATACAAGTATCTGTGGTGGTTGTCATGGAAATGACGGTAAAGGTCTGGGAGGCATTTACCCTGATCTTACCAAGGCAAAGATGCTGGGCATTGAAGATAGAGAAATGTTTTTGAAAACTATGCTAAAAGATCAATAATTTCAGGAACTTTCAGTGTCTAATGGTAGAATCTTTTCAGTGTTTGATGCTAGAATAGTGTTTACAGGCGTAATTTGTTATTTTATCCAATTAAATTTACTAAAAAATCGTTAAAATAAAATGCTGGATATGAGGAAATAATATGAAGAAGATAATTTTGGCAACTGTAATACTCACTAGTAGCGTTTCAGTTCAAGCACTTAGTTTTGATGATATTAAAGATAAAGCTAAGAAGTCTATAAAAGATCTTAAAAAGTTTCGAAATCCTTCTGATATGAGTGCAAAAGAAGTTGTGGAAACAATGACGATGGGAGTGTTAAGTACAGATCTCATCACTAAAGCATTTAAACAAGCCTTAAAAATTGGTGTGAACAAAGCTGTTGATACTTTAGGAAAAAAAGGTGGATTCATGGACAATGCAGCTGTCCGAATCCCTCTTCCGCCACCATTTTCTCAAATGGAGACGATGATTCGAGCAGCAGGTGGTGGTGATATGATTGATGAATTTGTTCTTTCTATGAATAGAGCAGCTGCCCGAGCTGCACCACAAACAGCAGGCATATTTGTCGCTTCTATTGATGATATGTCTTTTAATGATGCTGCGGATATTTTAATGATGGACGGGAGTCCTGCAACGGATTACTTTAAAAGGCATACAAGAGAAGATCTTAAAAAACTCATTACACCTATTATTATAAAAGAGATGAAAACAAACAAAGTCTACAAATACTACGATGCTGTAAAAAAAGTCGCTGACCCTATGATGAAATCTTTTGCTAAAGTGACTAACTTTATGGGAATGGCAAAAAAGTTAGGTGTAAAAAAGTATATCCCACAAGATGGTGTGAACATAGAAGAGTATGTAACCGACCATACCATTGATGCTATCTTTTTTATGATAGGACAATCAGAAAAAATGATTCGTACAAATCCGGTACATCAAACAACTAAAGAACTTAGAAAAGTTTTTGGCAAGGTAATGCGATAAAGACAAAATATTCTCAGCCTAATCAGTATCTAAAAATGATGACTTTTACAAGGGTACCTGTTACTGTTTTTGGCTACTTTAGCAAATACTGTTAATGGAGTATTGGTCACTTCTGCCAACTCCATTACTTCTCCATAATGTTCAGGAGCAAAACTTACCAACATTTCGTACTCTTCTCCGCTAAGCCCTACTACATCGTCGATATCCTCAAAAGAATCAAATCCATATTTATTAATATCTAGTAGCTTGTTTGTGTCACAGAAGAGTCCGTCTGAAATGTCCATACCTGTACGTAAATACTCTCTTGTTCTAGAGATGAATTCTGCTCTTAGTATTGGCTCTAAAAAACGTGAATCATCAGCTATTTTTTCATTTTGATAGAGTGCATCCAAGTCTCTTTTACTCTCACCTAAAGTGCCTGTAAATGCGAGAAGGTCACCCTGCTTTAACCCAGTACGAAGCAGCGGTTTTTTACTCTTTGAAATGATAGTGATGCTAAGATGCAGTTTATCCCCACCTATGGTATCTCCACCGATAATTTCACAGTTGTACTCTTTTGCAGTGGACTCCATACTTTGCATCAATTCATCTATATCTGCTTCACTAAGATCCTGAGGCAGAGAAACTGTGATAAGTGCATATTTAGGCTTTGCATTCATTGCAATGGCATCAGAGAGATTGATAAGCATGGCTTTTCGTCCTATTTGTGCTATGCTC
The DNA here is from genome assembly GCA_964492675.1 of uncultured Sulfurovum sp. Classification (GTDB taxonomy): domain Bacteria; phylum Campylobacterota; class Campylobacteria; order Campylobacterales; family Sulfurovaceae; genus Sulfurovum. Next base: position 8,870 of record CAZBLM010000009.1, on the reverse strand, counting down.
ATCCACTCACGTTTAAAATGTACATCTTCAAAAAAAGCATCCATACTGTAGAGTGTATCTCCAATGACAGCAGCATCGTCACCGATATGCTTCGAGTTTAGTGAATTGATGAGGTACTGTTCTTTATCTATATTTGTTTTTTTATTTATCATGGCAAAATTGTAACATACTTACATCGTTTTATCTTTATATATTGTAAAGTATAAATTTATCAGCTACATAAGCTATACTCAATACATAAAATTATGGAGAAAACCATGTCACATAAACTTACAATAAAAGCATTCTTTTTTAATGCAAAAACAGATTACTTACCATACTACAAAAACTTTAGTATCACCATGGACTCGGCTGCAACAGTGAAAGAGTTGCTCGCACAGATCCAAGATCAAAATGAGAATTTTTCTTATCCTAAGCAGCTGTTAGTATTTCGTATCAATGGTCTGGTTGTTGAAGCAAAGGAGAAGGTAGGTGCTATCGTTGAACGTTTAGGTACAGAGTTAAAGATAGACCCTGTAAGCTCGTACCGTTCGAATGATGGACTCAAGATCAATGATACTGACTTTATGCAAAGTTTTGAACTTTTGGCACCTTATGCTTCAGAAGCTGATCTTAAAGAGTATAAAAAAATGTATGCTTTGCATTATGCATCTGAATCTTCAAATTTTGACCGTGCATACATAGGTGATGCTGTACTTGTTCTTGCACACAAGATGATAGAAAATAATCCTGAGAATGAAGAGGCTATACTTGCTGCTATTACTTCTGTGGAGTCAGGTCTTATGGATTGTGAATATGAAAATAATCTCTTTAACGCAGAAGATCATACTGAAACGATCGCAGCATTAAAGAAATTGGCTAATCCTGAAGATGGTCCCTCTTTATGTTCTATGATCATGACAAAGATCACAGGTAAAGAAAAAGTAGAAAAAGAAGTTGTTGTACCTGAGAGAAAAGTAGTGACTATAGAAGACCTTGAAACAAAAACTGTAGCGCATTATGCAGGTCTCTCATCTCATGGTAAAATGCATGAATTTATGCATGATACAAACATAAGAGAAGTCCATTTTTCCAGAGTAAATAAACTTTCAGGTCTTGACATTATAGAAGCCAACAAAGATTTGGCTTTTAAAAAGGCCGGTGCAACACTCTTAGAAGCATTTGATGCCGGGGCAGAGGTATTGGTAGTAGAAGATCTTGATACACTTGACATGTTCATAGAGAACTTTTCTGCTATTGAAAGAACTATAGGTAGACAAATGATAGGCTTAGAACTTATCTCTTCTGAAGACTTCATTGCACAGGTTTCTTCTGTAGAAGCCTAATTAATCATTATCCTCGTAGATTAACGAGGATATAGTAACATCTCTCCCTACTAAGACCTAAAAACTCCCCTATTTATAACAAATTTTAATCCTTAAAAAGATATAATAAAAGCATTATGTACATAAAGGATAGACTTCTATGAGCAAAAACTCAGATATTAAAATCTACGAATACGATGCTGTTATCGTTGGTTCTGGTTTAGCAGGATTGGCAGCTGCCAAAGAGCTAACAGAAGCTGGAAAGAAAACAGCGATCATCACAAAACTTCACCCATTGCGTTCACACTCAGGTGCAGCGCAAGGTGGTATCAATGCAGCAATAGGACCTGAAGACTCTACAGAGCTTCATGAGTTCGATACAGTAAAAGGTTCTGACTATTTAGCAGATCAGGACTGTGTTGAGCTTATGTGTACCAAAGCACCTGAGACTATTAGATGGGCTGAGAGAATGGGAGCAACATTTTCAAGAAATGAAGAAGGTAACATTGCGATCAGACCTTTTGGTGGACAATCTAAGCCAAGAGCTTGTTACGCGAAAGACAGAACAGGCCTTGCACTACTTCAGGCTATCTATGAACAAGCTGACAGAGCAGGTATAGAGGTTTTTGATGAATGGTATGCAGCTGACCTATTGTATAAAGATGGCAAAGCATATGGTGTTGCTGCTTATGATATCCGTAACTCTAAGCCTGCAATCTTTAATGCAAAGGTAACGATGTTTGCTACGGGTGGGCATGGTAGAGCATACAGGTTTAACTCAAACGCACATGCAAACACGGGTGATTCACTCTCTATTGTATCGCGTCATGGTCTTCCTCTTGAAGATATGGAGTTTGTTCAGTTCCATCCAAGTGGACTTGGTGGTTCAGGAGTACTGATCTCTGAAGCAGCACGTGGTGAAGGTGGACGTCTTTTTAACTCTGAAGGTGAGCGTTTTATGTCTAAGTATGCACCAAATGCAATGGAACTTGCATCGAGAGACGTTGTATCTAGAGCGATCATGGAAGAGGTACGTCAAGGTAGAGGTGTAGGTAAAGATGGGCAGTCGGTAAATATTGACCTTACACACTTGGACCCAGAGATCATTTTAACACGTCTTCCGGAACTTCGTGAACTTGCTATTGCGTTCCAGGGTCAAGATATGCTCAAAGAGCCTATCCACATCTCTGCAACTGCACACTACTCCATGGGAGGGATCCCAACGAACATTAATTGTGAAGTACGTAAGTCACCTACAGAGATGACAGAAGGTTTCTATGCTGCTGGTGAGTGTGCATGTGTATCTGTACACGGTGCAAACAGACTAGGAGCTAACTCAGTACTTGAAGCCCTGCTCTTTGGACGTCATGCAGGAGAAAATATGGTTAAAAAGATCGATGAAGGTATCGAACTATACCCTGCATCAGAAGCAGATGCTGAGACTATGTTGTCAGAGATAGAAAAGATCAAAACATCTAACGGTAATGAAACAGTACCGGGAATCCGTGAAGAGCTTCAAGCAGGTATGACTGCTGATGCCGGTGTATTTAGAACAAAAGAGTCTTTAGAGAGACAACTTAAACTCATAGATGAACTTCTTGGTCGTTACAACAACATTCGTATAGATGATAAGTCCGATACTTTTAACACTGATCTTCAAGAAGCCATAGAGCTTGGTCATATGTTAGAGTTTTCTAAGTTCATTGTATATGGTGCACTCAACCGTGAAGAGAGTCGTGGTGGTCACTACCGTGAAGATTTCCCAACAAGAGATGATGCAAAGTTCCTCAAACATACCTATGCGTACATGGACAAAGAGTTCAACATGACCCAAGAATGGGGTGAAGTAGTACTTGGCAAGTTTGAACCTAAAGAAAGAACATATTAAGGAGGTTATGATGAGTGTAGTAAAAGATACGAGAAAAGTAACTATAAAAGCATGGCGTTTTAACGCTGAAACTGATTACCTCCCGTATACAAAAGAGTATACTATGGAAGTTGGGAAAGATGAGCTTATACTTGACCTTATGAACCGCATCAAATGGGAACATGATGGAAGTTTTTCTTACAGACGTTCATGTAGACACGGTATTTGTGGGGCATGTGCGATCAAAGTAAACGGTAAGTCTGTACTTGCCTGTAAACAAAATGCTATTGAACTACTTGATCTTTTTGATAATGATATTACGTTAGAGCCTTCAAGCAAAAAACGTGCTGTAAAAGATATGATCATTGACAAGTCTGATTTCTGGGAAAAACATGCTGCTGTAAAACCATATGTGGTTGCAGATATTGATCCTAGACCAGAGGCTGAGTCTAAACAGTCTATTGCTCAGTTTAATGCACTGCTTGATTCAGACCTTTGTATACAGTGTGGTGCATGTCACTATGCCTGTCCAGCACTTGAAGTCAATGATGCATTCCTTGGGCCTGCGGCGCTTGCAGCGGCTTACAGATTTACAGCAGATACAAGAGATGAAGCAACTGAAGAAAGACTTCAAATTACATTTGAATCCGGTTCAGGTGTTTGGGATTGTGTAAAATGTTTTGAATGTGCAGAAGCGTGTCCTAAAGAGGTTAACCCTATTGAAAAGATCGGTAAACTTCACAACATGCAGTTTGAACATGGTGTTGCTATACCAAATGTGGCGACCAAACATGCTGAAGGTTTCCTAAGAGGTATGAAGAAGACTGGTTATCTTGATGAAGCGGATATTGTAACCTACTCTGAGGGGTATTTGGGTATGTATAAACACCTTAACACTGCAAGAAAGATGTTTATGGTCGGTAAGATTCACTGGCATTCAGGAATACCGTTTATCAATAGTATTCCAAAAATTAAAAATCTTGATGAAGTACAAAAACTCATCGAAATTTCACAAACAAATAAGCTGTAAGGAGAAAAGATGAGCGAACAATTACACTACGCATTATTTACAGGATGTACGGCTAAGCAGTCTACACCTGAGTTACTTTCATCTACGCTTGCAGTAGCTGATAAGTTAGGTATCAAGATCACTATATTAGAAGAGGCTTCTTGTTGTGGTGCAAGCCACCTACAAGATTTTGATGAGTTTTTAGCACATGTTCTAAATGCTAGAAATATCTGTTATGCAGAAAAGCTGGGACTAACGATGATCACCATTTGTAATACCTGTCAGCTTAATTCTGCGATGACAAAACATGCATTAGATACAGATCCGGAACTTAAAGCAAGAGTCAATGAAAAACTTGCAGAAGTAGGACTTGAGTACAAAGGTACTTCTGAGATCAAACACTTCCTCTATACACTCATTGATGAATACGGACTTGATAATATAAAAGATAAAGTAACAACTCCCCTTTCTCAGTTTAATATAGCACCATTCTATGGATGTCACAATATCAGACCATCTGAATTACATGAAGATGCGAATGGACATGAAAACCCATATGTGCCGTCATCACTTGATAATCTTATAGACGCTTTAGAAGGTAATCCTGTAGAGTATGAGAGTAAAAATAAGTGTTGTGGTTTCCATGTGGAACTTCAAGCGAACCATACATCTGAAGTACTTGCGGGAAATGCCCTACTAGACGCGGTAGATAATAATGCGGACCTCATGGTCACACCATGTCCACTTTGTCATCTTAAAATGGATACATATCAAGACAGCATCGGTAAAGTGATGGGGCGTGGTGTTGAACTTCCGGTTCTTCACATGCCTCAAATGGTTGCCCTTGCCCTTGGATGTACAGAAAAAGAGATAGGTCTTAATTTCCACGTTCAAAAGGCAAAACACCTTTATACGGAAGCTACCGCTTCTTAATACTTCTCTTCACGTTTATTCCCATGCTTTGCATGGGAACTTAAAAGGACTAAACGATGCAAGACTTTCTTCTTTTTAAAACTTTTGTCACCCCTTCTTTACTCCTAATTATTTATTATATTGGTGCTGTACTTATACCCGTACTCAGTTGGTATCTTGTATCATGGATCTATAAAAAGTACTTAAGCCAAGTCTCGGGGTTAGTTAAGGAAGAGATAAAAAAAAGAACAACTCTGAAACAACGTATATATGCATCTGTCATATTTGTATTATGTTTTTTATGTATGGAGATATTTTGGAGGATGATGTTTGAATTTTTCATTGCTTATTTTGATATGCATGATGCTTTAATGAGAATGTCATAAGTCTCGTTACCTGATATTAACACATAATTAACATAGCAACTATAATATAAAGCTATAGAATACTTAGTGGATTCTAAAAAATAAATAGGATGTAAAATGAGAAAAATTGTATTGGCTCTAGCAGCATTGGTAATGGTAAGTTCAAATGGTTTAGCACAAGAGATGAAGGCTATGACAGGTAAAAAGATGCCTACACGTTTTCAAGCTGTATCTATGGATAAAGCAGAGATCTTGCAAGAAGGTGATGCAAAAATGTATTGTCCTAGATGTGGGATGACACTTCCAATGTTCTACAAGACAAACCATGCAGCACATGTGGATGGCAAACAGGAGCAGTACTGTTCTATACACTGTTTAGCAGAGACTATGGAAAATGGTGGAAAAGTAACAGACCTTAAAGTGGTTGATAATGCTACGTTGAAATTTATAGATGCATCAAGTGCAAGTTATGTATTTGGTTCTTCAAAAGCAGGTACCATGAGTCAAACAAGTAAATATGCTTTTGCCAACAAAACAGATGCAGATGCTTTTGCTAAAGAGTTTGGTGGAAAAGTGATGAGTTTTGAAGACACTTTAGCATCTGTAAAAGCTTCACTAGCCAAAGAGACAGCTATGATCCGTAAAAAACAAGGAATGATGGCTAATAAAGGTGAAATGATGTATAACAAAATGTGTAAGCCTGTAGATGCAAAGTTTAATTCAGTAGCTGAGGCTAAAACATATTTAAAAACTCAAAAGCCTTGTGGTGATATCAAAGGAAAACAACTCCAAGCCATTGGTATCTACTTAAATTCACGTAGCAAATAAGGTTTGAGATGATACGGTTATTTTTAACTCTTTTTATTCTGTCAGCTTTAGTATATGCAGAGGGTATCTCCCCTGCTAAATATGCCAAACTTGTACAAAAAGGTGAGAAAATAGCTCTAAAACTGTGTGATGAAACAAAACTCTCTCACATTAAAAGTAAAACAGTTGGAGAGATCATTCAAGAAATTGATACGGTTAATCCCTGTTTAGCACTCAATAGTAGAAATAAAGAAGCCCTAGCCTATTTTTTACTGGCAGGTTCCTCTGAGACTCATTCTGATGTCAAAGATCAAATGCAAGTACCTAAAGAGGTTAAATGTCCAGTTTGTGGTATGTTTGTCGCCAAGTATCCTAAATGGGCGGCACTTATTACAGAGGATACAAATACACACTATTTTGACGGGGTAAAGGATATGATGAAGTTTTACATCTTTGATGTAGACTTTCCATATGATAGATCTAAGATATCAAATATTGAAGTGACAGACTTTTATACACTTAAAGCTATAGATGCCAAAAAAGCATTTTATGTTGTGGGTTCTGATGTATTTGGTCCTATGGGAAACGAGCTTATACCTTTTCTAAGCAAAGATGCAGCAGAAAACTTTATGAAAGATCACAGTGGTCATCAGATCATTATGTTTGATGAGATCACACCAAAGCTTGTTATGGGACTTGATGGGATAGAATATCCACAACAATAATATAGGGTAGATCTTGATAAAGTCGTTTGCATTCTTAGCATCATTGTTGATACTTATGGTTTTTAGTATGGGGGTACATGTGCTTTTTTACCCCTATGATGAACATTCGCGATCTTTACAACGTTTCACTAAACTTACAAAAATCTCTGAACTCTCTTTATCTTTAGCGTATGATGACTCAACGTTTAATGCCTCTTACCCTGAAATGCCTGCTTTAGGCAGAATGGATTTTGTATATGAACGTTAATGCATTCTGGCACTTTCTTACCCTTCAACTCTTTAAAGAACGTGCAAAACATATAGGTATCATCGTCATCTCTGTGATGATACTTTTTTTATTGGCATCTATACTGTTTATATCTTCGTCTATTCGTTTTTCTTTGGAAGAGACTTTACAGGCACAGCCTGACTTTGTAGTTTCGAGAATACAAGGAGGAAATGCTGTTGCTACACCTATGGCTTGGGGAGACGAACTACTTGAGATCCATGGTATCAGCAAGGTAACGCCTCGTGTATATGGTCGCTACTATTTTGCACCAAAAGAAGAGTCATTTTTGATTGTAGGTGTGGATTTTTTAGAAGAACAGAGCCATAGGGATATTCAAAAACTCATAGAGAAGACAGATATAAAATCTTTTTTTGATGGTAACCAAATGATTGTGGGTGAAGGAGTACATAAATACCTGCAAGTGCACTTTTATAACAATGCTTATAATTTTTTGACTCCTAAAGGGGAATTCGTAAATGTAAACATCTTTAACATACTTCCAGGGCATAGTAAACTTATAGCCAATGATGTGATGATCATGCCTATAGACTTGGCACGTCAAATATTGGGTTATGGGGAGGAAGAAGTTTCTGATATTACACTTACTGTACCTAACCCTGATGAATGGGAATTGATGACAGCCAAACTCTCTGGACTGCACTATGATCTGCATGTGGTTAATAAAAAGGATGTGCAAAGATCGTATGAAAATCTTTATAATTATAAAGGAGGACTCTTTCTGATTCTCTTTTTGATCGTTTTAGGTACTTTTACACTTATACTTTATCAGCGTTATAGTTTGGTCTACTCTTCTGAAAAGAGAAATATTGGTCTGCTTAGAGCTTTAGGTTGGAGTATCAATGATGTGTTGAAATTAAAATTTATGGAGACACTTATCATCATATTTGTCTCTTTTATCATAGGTATCTTTATCGCTTATATGTATGTGTTCCTTTTGGGTGCACCTCTACTTAAAGAGGTATTCTTAGGTGGTCAGAATCTACATAATACACCCTCTTTTGTACCTGTACTTGACTTTTCAGTACTTAGTTCTATCTTTCTACTCTATGCAGTGCCTTTCATCGCTGCAGTGCTGATACCGGTCTGGAAAATTTCTGTCACTAATCCAAAAGAGGCTATGCTATGATGATTCAGATAGAAGCCCTCTATAAAACATTTTCCCATGCAGGAAATGATATGCCTGTACTGAAAGATATCAATCTAGATATAGACAAAGGTGAGTGTGTTGTATTGCAAGGTGTAAGTGGGTCAGGTAAAACAACCCTGCTTTCTCTTATTGCAGGTTTGGATAAACCTACTTCAGGTAAAGTTCTTATAGAGAACGAACCTATCTCTAAACTACCTGATCTTTTTGCCTCAGAGCTTCGTGCTAAAAAGATAGGGTTGATCTTCCAGCACTTTAATCTTTTTGAACATTTATCTGTCAATGAAAATGTCACCATTCCTCTTATACCATCAGGGATGAAGATAAATGATATCCATGAAAAAGTAGATATGGCACTCGAGCTTGCAAATATAGCTCATAAAAAAGAGAATCTGGCCTCCAGGCTATCTGGAGGCGAAAAACAGCGTACTGCAATAGCAAGGGCTTT